>CAYXGW010000095.1:0-23908 GCA_964464595.1 uncultured Deferribacteres bacterium | reverse complement strand
CGGGTCCGACGATATTGAGCCATGTAAAGGGCCGGGCTTTATCTCTTATTCGATACCCCAATGGAATTTATGGCGAACAGTTCTTCCAGAAAAATCGACCGGATTGGTCGCCGGATTGGATCGAATACGTAACTCTGGGTAAAGAAAAGAAAAACTATATCCTGGCGACGGAGGAAGCTTCATTGGTGTGGCTGGCAAATCTTGCCTGCCTGGAAATGCATCAAATGCATTCACGAAGTCCACACTTTGATAACCCGGATTATATTGTTTTCGATCTGGATCCTCCTGATGGTTATCCGTTTGCAGGTGTTGTCGAAATAGCGCTCAATCTAAAGGAGCACATTGAAAACTTCGGCTACCATCCTTTCGCAAAAACCACCGGGCGAAAAGGAATACATATCGTAATTCCCATAGAAACCAAATGGACATTTAACCAGATTTTCGAAGCCGCTTCTGCAGTGGCAAAACCTTTTGTGGATAAGTATAAAGAAATTACAACATTGCATATCAAAAAAGAAGCCCGCAAAGGCAAAGTTCTGGTTGATATCTATAGAAATCGCGCATCACAAACAATTGTTTCTCCCTATAGTATTAGAGGATTGCCAATGGCGCCGGTCTCCATGCCGCTAAGTTGGGAAGATTTGGCCAATGTCACTGATTTAAAGGAATTCAATATTCATACGGTCCCCGATAGAATTATCAGCGAAGGGGACGCCTGGGAAGGCATCGGTGCGTATGCGACCAATCTTCACACGGAGCGTAAACTGCCTAAAAAGGAGAAACAGTTAAAGCCTTCCAAAAGTTATAAAACTCCCGGAACATTGAAAAGCTACGAAAAAAAGCGAAAATTCGAGAAGACATCGGAACCCAAAGCCGAAGAGATCGGCGGAGACGGCAATGCATTTGTTGTCCATAGACACCATGCATCCAGACTTCATTATGATTTACGTTTAGAGCATGAAGGGACTTTAAGATCGTGGGCAGTTCCCCGCGGGCTTCCTCCAAGGCCGGGAATAAAACGGATGGCCATTTCTGTCGAAGATCATCCTTTGAAATATTTGAATTTCGAAGGAGAAATCCCAAAGGGCCAGTATGGCGGCGGTATGATGTGGATTTTTGCCCAGGGAAAATATGAAATCACCAAACAAAAAAAAGATGGATTTTATTTTCGTTTGCACAGCAAAGCAGTTAACGGTGAGTACAGGATTTATCAAACACGGGGTAACGAATGGCTTTTTGAGCGGGTGGATAATCCCCAAATAGACTGGCTCAATGATCAAATAGATTTTATGCTTTCCTCCAGCCAAAGTAAACCTCCGCAATCGGATGATTATATTTATGAAGTCAAATGGGATGGGATTCGGGCGATGATTTCTATCGATGAAGGTGAAATAAGAATCCAGAGCAGGAACCAGCGGGATATTACCAGTCAATTTCCTGAATTGCTGGCATTGGAACAATCCTTTCGCGTTAATGCAGGTTTGTTTGATGGTGAAATTGTTTGTCTTGACGAAGCGGGTAAACCGGACTTTAAGAAAACGGTGAACAGGCTGCATCACAACAGCGAGGGCGCAATCGAAAGAGCGCGGGCAAAAAATCCCGTGGTTTGCTATGTTTTCGATTGCCTTTATCTTGACGGCAGGTCTTTGGTGAATGAACCCCTGATGTTGCGTCGTGAATGGTTGGTGGATTCAATTAAACGGGATAGCCCGTACAGGGTGAGTGAAGCAATGGATGAAGGTATGGAATTATTTAAAGCCACCCAAGCTATGGGTCTCGAAGGGATCATGGCAAAGGATCGTGAAAGCAAATACCTGCCTGGAAAACGCAGCTCAACCTGGATAAAGATAAAGGTGCGGCAAACCATCGATTGTGTAATACTGGGTTATACCAAAGGAAAAGGTGATCGGGAGCCCTATTTTGGCGCCCTTCACATTGGCACGAAAAATGGCACCGGATTCGACTACCTGGGAAAAGTGGGTTCCGGATTTGATACCCGATTATTAAAGAGTATTTATTCCGAACTCAAAAAGTTGAAAGTAACAGAAAGGCAGGTCAAGGAAAAACCATTGGATGATGCAGAATCCACCTGGCTGGAGCCGAGCTTGGTTTGTGAAATACAATATGCATCCAAAACGAGTAATGGAACCCTGAGAGAACCGGTTTTTGTTCGCCTGCGGCCGGATTTAATGAAATAAGGTTCATCATAATAATGGATACTTGGATAGTATTCTTGTATTAATCGCAATCCAACTCTGTTACGAGTGAAATGTTTATAGGTAAGATTTAAGTCTCTGATTCGGAACTCCGGAGGAGTGGAATATTAGGATTAGATGTAATAATTTTCAAGCTCAAAATTCTAAAAATTACAGCTTCTTAAAGTGATAAACTTATATTCTCTTCTATTTATTTATATCTATTTATGGTTGTTTTAGTTGTAATATGGTAATGTTTAGTAATGTCAGATTAATATTGCCTGCAACTAACCACCAAGTTTCTTCCATGACAATTAAATAAATTAATTATATTATGAATCGGCAAGAGTAATTGATATTTCAAATAACGTTGCAAATAACCGGCAGCATAAAGCAAAGTGAGCGATAGCGAACGCCGCTTTATGCGGTCCGAGTTAATTTGACTTGTTAGGTGTAGTTTCCATTATAAGATAATTATTTTTCTTTAAGAATTCATAAATTCTCTCAGCTACGAAAGTGTGCCCCACCGGTGTCCAATGTCTTCCATGAGAGGGATATTTATACGGATTAGAAAGGCTTACATAAGGAATTTTTTTATCCGTAAGAAATAATTCTAGTTCAGGAGTTTCCTCTTGTAACCCCACAATAAATCGAAAACCTTTATTTTTAGAAAACTCATAAATATTGCTGATGATTTCATATGTGGGGTTTTCTACTTCTAAATATGGTGGATTCGTAAATCTAAAATATGCTTTCACAATCAGTCTAGCCAAAATTGATTGCGCCAAAACATCATGGTTAACAAAAAAATAATTTTCTGATTTAGGAACTGGAGTTCCTCTCAATTCCAGGTCTTTTCCATTAATCAAAAAATACGGTTTATAGTATCCCCCGTGCCTTTTATTTCGTGTGTTATCACCCTCATCATTGTCAATGCAAAATATAAGGAAAACAATATTCGGTTTATAAAAATTATAATGCTGTTGAAGGAGCAAATACTCTTGGTCTGTACCATATCCACTGACACCAAGGTTATAAATAGACCAATGAGGAAGTGCTGTATTGAGTTTTTCTGTAAACCTTTCTGACTTGTCTACGTCATACCCCCACACGAATGAATCACCTAAAAACACAATACGTGGACTAGTACTTACTAGGTGTTCATCATCTCTAAAGCCACGACTATTATGCTCAACATCAATGAAACGACTACCTTTATGCGATTTTTTGCTGTTCTCAATAGGAAACCAGCCAAGAATACTGTCATACCTATAAATCAGGTTTCTTTCATCTTTCTTTACATCTAAACTGTCTTTATAAATAAATCTTATTCCAATTTCTGCTATCAACAAACAAAAAACTGTTGTTACCAATAACAGTAGCGTGTTATTGATTCGATTTTTATTTGGCAACATAAGATTCCTAAAAGCTTTACAACACCTAACATTTAGGATTATACGAGTATCATATAATCCCTATAGACAACACATTTAGTCGTATAAGAAGCCAATTTAAGATTGCAGTGGGACATTACGCGACTTGTATAAACTCAAAACATGAGTATGAATCAATGTTGTTTTTACATTCTTTTGGTCCAGCAATTCTTGTATTGTTCTAATATCGTAACTAGCTTCCAACAAGTGGGTTGCGAAGGAATGTCTTAAGGCATATTATCATACAAAATACAATTGTATTCAATCTATCAAACAAGTTTTAAAAAGTTAATAAAAAATCAAGCTAATGTTTACTATTACTGAAAATTAAAAGACTCTAGAAAAGAATTTAAGTTAGATAGGGAATTCCTCGTTCGAAGAGACTTCCTAACAAGAAAAAAATCAATCTTCTTTTGTAAAATTGTAGGTTTGGTAATTTTTCTTACTAATATAATATTTAAAGCAAAACATGTGTTCCCCTGTAATTATTATAATTTAAAGAGTTATAGCTAGTATGCCCGGCAGGATTCGAACCTGCGACCAACGGATTATAGGTAATCATCCTTAACCAAAGATTTCCATATTTCACTCCTAAAGGAGTTTTTGTGTATTTTTAGAAATTTTTAGGCTAGAAACATTTCATCCTGATGGGATTTGTATTTCCTTTTTGAAATTATGATGATAGAATCATACTAGTTTTAAAACATCATGTTCAGTCTAGTGAAAAAGATTTTAGAATTTCATAAATAAGTACTCATCTTTATGATGATCCTGAAATAACTTATATATTTATCTTACAATAAATCAAGATAAATCCTTACAAATCAAATAGTTAAACTATAGTAAATACATTAACATGATCAAAGTATCAGGGAGTGAGTTAAATAATTTGAATTTCAAGAATTATATCACTACATTCCCTGATCTAACTATTGAAAATTTAAGGAATTATCGAATCTTATTTTGTAACCTGATCTATTCAATGACCTTATCACTGTCATCCCGTCGGGATCTATTTTGTAACTAATTTATACTTACGATTTTACTACTTCCTTTTTTTGGAAATAGATTCTTCCTGAATGACATTCAATTACGAAACTTTAAGCTTAAAACTATAATTCATGAATTATCCAAGCTAATAAATAAATTATTTTCAAATAATAAAACGAGGTAACCCATGAGAGCAATGTGGAAAGGCCATATCCGGTTTTCGCTGGTAACCATTCCGGTTCGGATTTACAATGCCATCGAGTCACAGCAAACCGTGCGTTTCAATCAACTTCACAAAGATTGTAATGGTCGAATCAAATATGAAAAAAAATGTAAAAAATGCGAACAGGTTGCGAAACCCGAGGATATTGTCAAAGGTTACGAGTACGAACCTGACCAATATGTTATTGTCGAACCGGGTGATTTTGATAATTTGAAATTGAAAAGTACAAAGGTGATTGACATTGAGGGATTTGTTGATGCATCGGAAGTTCACCCGACTTTATTCGATGCTCCATATTTTGTCGGTCCGGATGGAGAAGTTGCTGCAAAAGCTTATGCGTTGTTAACCGATACACTCAAGGATAGCAATAAACTCGGAATAGGTAAAGTTGTGCTTCGTGAACGTGAAGATATTGTTCTGATTGCACCTCATGAAAAAGGCATATTACTTTATAAATTACGCTACCCAAGTGAAATTCGAAATATTAATGATGTGCCGCAATTGGATGAAGTTGAAGTGGATAAAACTCAACTTAAATTGGCTCAAACTCTCGTTGATTCAATGACAAAATCCTTTGCTGATATCTTGCTTAAAGATAATTACAATGATTCACTCCGGGAAATGATCCAAGCAAAGATTGACGGCCAGGAAATCATAACTGTTGAAGAAGAAGAACAACCGGTGGTAGATATTATGACAGCGCTGAAACAGAGCATCGAACAAGCCAAAGAACAAAAGAAACCGATGGTGAAAGCTACAGGCAAAGCCAAGAAAGCAGAAGTTGCCAAAGTCGAAGAGAAATCAACCAAAAGTCGCAAGCGCAAAACAGCATAAATTTATAAACATTAGCACCCTTCGACTTCTCTCAGGGTGCTGTTTAACTGTAACCCTGAAATTGAAGCGCCCTGAACGGAGTCGAAGGGCGTACGAGTTATTCGCATCAGATTTAAATGAAACCTCAATCATGTATTATCTTTTACTTGAATTAAATATTGAACATTACAAAAATGCGTGGGGTACTGATGGGTAAAATTCTTCAATTTCCCACAAAAACGCCATCCAAGTTTGGTTTTCAGCGTGTAAAAAAATCAAAGAAGCCTGGCCCGAAGAGAAAACCGGGTCAATTGAACTTATTTGTTAAAGCGGATGCACAGATTATTGCATTACCTTTGTCTCTGAGCCCTTTTGATGAAGCCTTGCTTTTGGATGAGAGAGATGAAGATAAAGCAAAAAAGGCGTACGAGAAGGCTATTTCCAGCAGTGATTGTGTGGCCGATGCATATTGTAACCTGGGAATATTAGAATCGAAAAGTGGAGATACATTCAAAGCATTTGATTGCTTCACGCATTCTTTGAAGCATGATCCCCGTCATTTGGAATCTCATTATAACCTGGCGAATTTATATTTTGATTCAAGCGATCTAAGAATGGCCTGTCTTCATTATGAACTAGCAGCGGAGATCGAACCCGGGTTTCCGAATCTCTATTTCAATCTTGGATTGGTTCATGCCATGAATGAACATTTTTCTGCAGCTGCAATCGCTTTGGACAAATACAAACAATTAGCATCCGATGAAGAAGGAAGCAAAGCGGATGAATTGCTAAAGAGTATCAAAATGACGATGACTGGCCAGTCATAACGAATTTAGAAATAAAACTTGTTTGTCATTTTACCGAATTTGTACCTCAAAAAATCCAACCAATTTATCATAAAAAACTTCTAAAAAATCACTTGTCATTTCGAGGAGTTTACGACGAGAAATCTTTTTAATCCATATCCAAAATGACTTGTTTGGAGACAAGATTTCTCTTTGCTTCACTTCGTCGAATGAGTATTCTGATAAATTTATAGAAGTAATCATAAAAATATTTCGAAAGAATCAATGGATATTTTTTGCCATCTCATAATAGGTAGACTCAGTAAATCCTTCATGGGATTCGGTTTTTGTTATCGAATACCCCAGGGAACGAAAAAACTTGATATTTTCTTTTAAAACAATTCGCACATCCAAAGTCACTCTGTCGCATCCTTCTAAAATGGCTGCATCTTCAACAGTACCAATCAACTTTTTTGCAATTCCTTTTCCTTGATATTCCGGCAAAACCGCAAGTCGATAGAAATAGACATCCCGTTTTCGTTTTGTAAATAACAGACAGCCGATGATTTTTTCTTTAACTTCTGCTACTACAAAGGAATACTCTTTTAGTTTTGTCTGGAGACTAGCGATAGTTTCTGCAAACGATTCCGGACTCCGGGTTTAGTTGGCCTTTATATTTCGCAAATGAAGTGTGAATTACAAACAAAGCCTGCTCACAATCATTTATGGTGCCGGTTCTGATCTTTAATTCCACAATAATTGGTCCTATTTTGAAATAATTTTTCAATAAGTATTTAGGTCTATAAAACCTTGAAGCTGCGTCCTTAAAAATATATTAACACATTTTCAAAACGGAACAAATTATATTTTATAATAGTTTTTAGTTACTAAATAAATTCTTTGGAGAACAATCTGGTGCGTAGAGTATCTGATTCCGGGATAGTTTGGTTCATTTTTTTATTATTATTTTCATCCATATTATATTCTTGTGATATGAAGCAAATAGAATCACAAAAAATATGCGGTGGTGTCGAAATTAACGATGAGCTATAAAAGAATATACTAAGTTGTTGCGGTTGGCTTGATTTTGTTGTTAGTAATGTGAGCGAAATCGAGTTTGTAAATATATCCTCCTTTCCTTCAACAGACAGCTTAATAGTTATAGGTCAAGCATTTTCTTCCCCTTGTAAGATCCGGATTGCTACTTTGGAAAGAAATATACCCGGTGCTATGATTAAACGCAGTAATTTAGATATTGCCGGACTAATCGTTCATGAGGCGGCTCATTTAGCAGACGACTGCAAAAACGGGGAAGCGCCCGCGCGAGAAGCTGAGCGAGCTTTTTTGGAAGCATATCTTGAAGAACGTATTGGAGGTAATTGCGGGCCCGGCAATTGACATCACTACAACCAGTTATTCAACAACCTTCATATGAGAAGCAAATTCATTGATCTTTTCCATCAAAATAAAAAGATTTTTAGTACAGAAATAATGGATCGGTTACTTTTGAGTAAGTGTTTCAAAAATTAAATTTATGATCTTTGCAACTTAAAATATTGTAACCTATTATTTACTGTGAAATTATTTTGATTAGCCAAATAAGGTTTGGCATACAAAAGTAGAAATTCATAGCTTAAAATTTAGATATGCAATGAAATATTTATTAATCCTTATTCTTTCATTATCTACGATTCCCACTTTTCCCAAAATAGTTCTTACTCAAGATGACCTGGGTTTTAGATTTGTCCGGGTCAAATATGATGACAATGAATACAGGGGAGGTGGCGGAAGAGGACGCGGATGGGGACGATATGGCCGGGGAGCATGGAGCACAGATTGGCCAATTTCAGATTATAACTTGCATGAAGCCATCGAGCGTACCACCGAGCTAACTCTAATGGGCGATCCTTTGGTGTTTACATTTCTGGATGAAGAGATTTTTGAGTACCCGGTGCTTTACCTTACCGAACCCGGATATTGGCAAACCAGTGAAGAAGAAGTTGACAATATGCGAAAGTATTTTCAGCGCGGCGGTTTCTTAATCATCGATGATTTCCACGACTTTGGCGGTTTTGGTTGGCAATGGTATAACATGTATAACAATATCAAGCAGGTGTTCCCAGATAAAGAACCTATACTATTGCCCAATGATCATCCGATTTGGTCAATTTATTATGACATTGATCCTGTTGAGGCTGCATCAACCAAATGGGATTTTAGCAGATATGATGATGCCTATTTTGGTATCTTTGACAACGACGGACGTTTGATGATCGTGATTTGCTATAACCAGGATATTGGGGATGGTTGGGAGCATCCATTTGGAAGGCGCATATTAGCTGAAGCTTCAACGGTTAGTTTTCAAATGGCCATTAATTTTATCATGTATGCTTTAACACACTAGCTTTATGATCAAACCAATTACACAATTTTTATTCACAACTTTTGTTTGTCTAAATGTCTGTAACGTAGCGTTTGCCCGGCAATCCGATAATCAGTTTACTATTGCCAATCAAGCCTTTCAAAGCGGATTGTATTTAGAGGCCCGCAATCTTTTTGAGCCCCTATTAGCAACTACTGATGAAAACCATAGTACTAATATAAAAATCTATTTTGAAACGTATCTTAACCTCGGTGAATATGAGAATGGTCTAATTCGTATTGAAGAATTATTAAAAAATTCTCCGGAAGATCCATCCCTTCTTTACATAAAAGGACGCTTTTTAGTCACCATCGGAAAGTTAAGTGAAGCGGAACAGGTTTTCATCAGCGCGCAAAAAATTGATGACGGATACTTGCCTAATTTGTTGGAAATCGCAAATCTATTGGAAATGACTGGAAGAAAAAATCAGGCATACGGATATTATCGAGCGATTGCTTTGGAACATCGCCGGGGTCGATTGAATGATGCTCAATCAATTGCAATTGCCGGTAGAGCCTTCGCAAAGCTTGAAGATTTTCATGAAGCGAACCAGGTTTATAAATTGGCACACCAGGTTGATCCCAAATATATACAAAATTTAGCCTGGTGGGCTGATCTGTTTGCATCAAAGTATAATACTGCGGATGCCAAGAGAACTTATGAAGAAGCTATTTCATTAAATCCTCACAATGCTGATTTGTATGTTGGATTTGCGCGATCCTCCCAGGGTTTAACCATGCAAGGGGAATTGGCCAATAAAGCGCTAAAAGAAAATCCGAATCATATTGATGCGCTGAACCTGTTGGCGGAATTACAAATTCTGGATGGTGATTATGATCAAGCAGAAAAAACGCTGGCTGAAGCTCTTAAAATAAACCCGGTTTATGAACCATCATTGGCATATTTAGCTACAATATTTCATTTGCAAGGTGATAAGGCAGGCTATGCGAAAATTGAAAACCAGATCTTGGAAATAAACCGGTATTGCAGTAATTTCTATACAATATTGGCAGAAAATTGTGTGCGCCGGTTTCGCTATAAAGATGTTGTGGAATTTTGCTTCAAAGCAATTTCGAAAGATCAAAGAAATTGGCAAGCTTACGCTTTAATCGGAGCGAATCTACTAAGGATTGGAGAAATTGATAATGCTCGCAATTATCTTGAGACAGGATTTAAAGGAGATCCTTTTAATGTATTTGCACGGAATACTCTGGAACTCCTGGACGAATATGCCAATTTTGAGAACTTTGAAAGCGAACATTTCAGCCTGATGATTCATAAATCCGAAAGCGATATCCTCGGCCAACCGATTCTTGTCTTTGCTGAAGAATGTTTCGATTCATTGGCGAAAAGATATCCATACCGGGCAGAGAAGAAAATCCGCATTGAAGCCTACAACGACCACGATGATTTTGCCGTGCGGATTAGCGGGTTACCCGGTATTAGTTTGTTGGGTGTTTGTTTCGGAGATGTGTTGGCATTGGATACACCCAGGGCACAAAAAAATAGTAAATATAATTGGGCCAGGACTCTCTGGCACGAATTAGCGCATGTGATGGCGCTGGGTTTATCGAATAATAGAGTGCCAAGATGGTTCACTGAAGGATTGTCGGTTTATGAGGAAATGCGGGCTCGTAGATATTGGCACAGAAAAATGGATATGGAATTTTACTCGGCAAGGGATCAGGGTTTACTGCTACCGTTGAGGGATATTAACGAAGGATTTACACGGCCAAAATATCCTGAACAGATCATGCTGACCTATTATCAATCCGGAAAATTCATCCAATATTTAACAAAAAGATATGGGTTCAAAGCGATTGTTGAGATTTTAAAGGGATTTGGAAGTGGCTACGACCTTGAGAAAAGTTTTCAAACTGTACTTAATTTGAATATAGATGAGGTGGAAAAATTACTCTGGCAGGATATTGAAGCCGAAAGAAAATTATTTGGACCTGTATTTACAAACATACCGCCTGTCATTAGTTCTGTTGAAAAAGAAAAGTCGCATTTTGAAAATTTATTTATGGAATCAAAAAATCCTTTTTTTGAAATTCTCGTAAAAGCTAATGAACTTGTAAAAGAAAAAAATTATCAACTGGCTGAAAAACAATTCTTAAAAGCTCTTGAGATTTATCCATATTACACACAATCCGGCAATCCGTACCTGGGATTGGCGGATATTTATCGTGAAGAAAGTGATAGTTCAAAGTTGCAAACCATTCTAGAGAAATATTTAGAAGTGTCAGAATTTGGCGCGAAGGAAGCTAGGGAACTGGGCAACATTTACGAATACCTAGGAAAGAAGGAAAGCGCTAAATCTTACTATCTCCGCTCGATGCAGGTAGAACCATATCATCTAAATACTCACATCCGTTTGGCCGATTTGTTCAAAGAATCACAAAACTTTTCAATCGAGGCGCAAGAACGCCAGGCCATATTGGCATTGGATCCACTTGACCGATCGAATGCATATTATCAATTTGCATTGAGTTATTATAATTTAGGCAATAAACTTGAAGCAAAAAGACAAGTCTTAAAATCACTGGAATTAGCGCCTGGTTATCGCTATGCGCAGAAATTGCTTCTTAAATGTGTGGAAAACTTAAATGAGAGCATACAGTAATAAGATGAAGAAATTCATCCTGATCATTTTAGTACCTCTTTTTTATTTCCTACTTCCGGAACAGGCAGTTGCTCAGTATGATCATGGCTTTAGATTTATACGAATAAGATATACCGATACACCCAGTGAATGGAGTGGTCGTGGGTTTGGAAGGGGGCGTGGTGGACGCGGTGGATTCTGGAGTCATGATTACCCAACTGCTGAATATAATTTACAAGAAGCTATTGAAAGAACAACCGGTTTACGGGTCAATGACCAACCGCTCATTCTTACCTTAACAGATGAAAGAATTTTTGAATACCCGATCCTTTATTTGTGTGAACCCGGACACTGGGCCTTGGATGCTGAGGAAGCCAAGAATCTTCGCAAATATTTAAATCGTGGCGGATTTATCCTATTTGATGATTTTGCAGGCAGGGATTGGAATAATTTTTATTTAAATATTAAACAAGTATTCCCGAATAAAGAGCCTGTACTGTTACAACCGGACCACGCTGTTTGGTCCATTTTTTACGATATCGATCCGAATTGAAGCTGCCTCTGCCAAATGGGGATTAAGTAGATATGACGACGAATATTACGGCATCTTTGACGATAACGGCAGGTTGATGTGCTTAATTTGTTATAACCAGGACATTGGAGACGGTTGGGAGCATCCTTTTGGTCGGCGGGTCCTGGCAGAAGCTTCAACTGTTAGCTTTCAAATGGGAATCAATTTTATTATCTACGCATTGACACATTAGGATGTGCATAAAGTGATCTAAAATGGATAAAGTATTTAAAGTTATATCTATATAAAGAAAGGGATATGATTTGGAAAATATGGAAAGGGTTCAGGAAATCCAGGTATCTGAAACAATAACTCAGGAAGCTTTTGAAAAATTACAAGAAGGTAAGAGCAAAATACTGGATCAATTGCGCCAGGTAATCATTGGACAGGATGAGGTGATAGAACTTGTCTTGATCTCTTTGTTTGCCGGTGGACACTGCCTGATCACCGGGGTGCCGGGATTGGCAAAAACCTTGTTAGTAAAATCCTTTGGTGAAATATTGGATTTAACCTATAAACGAATTCAATTTACACCGGATTTAATGCCTGCAGATATTACCGGTATTGATGTTCTCGAAGAAGATACTTCGACAGGTAAACGGTCTATCAAATTTGTTAAAGGTCCAATATTTGCAAATATCATTCTGGCTGATGAAATCAACCGAACACCGCCTAAAACCCAGGCTGCACTTTTGGAAGCCATGCAGGAATACCAGGTAACCGCAGGCGGTGAACTCTTTGAACTGGGAAGGCCATTCTTTGTAATGGCAACTCAAAATCCCATTGAGTTGGAAGGAACATATCCGCTTCCAGAAGCCCAGCTGGATCGCTTTATGTTTAATATTATTATTGACTATCTTTCGGAAGATCATGAATTGAACGTGGCTTTGCAGACGACTTCTAAGGATCAGGAACAACTCAAAACCATATTAACCGGTAAAGATGTGTTGGATTTTCAACATATTATTAAAAAGATATTTGTTCCTAATAATGTCGCTCAATACGCCGTTAAGCTTGTGCGTAATTCCAGGCCATCCGAAAGCGAAGTACCGGAATTTGTAAAAAAATGGGTAAGTTGGGGCGCAGGATTACGAGCCGTTCAATATTTACTGCTTGGCGGTAAAGTTCGGGCCGTATTTCATGGGCGATATAATGTTGCCATCGAAGACATTAAAGCGCTGTCAAAACCGGTTATGCGTCACAGGATCATAACAAATTTCTATGCTGAATCAGAAAATATTGATTCGGATAAAATCATCGAAATGCTTCTTGAAGATGTCAATGAACCCATATCAGGATTGGATTAAATAGAATACGAATGATTGAACAACGTGAGTTCGACATAAGTGAATTCATGGTGCGACTCCGCTCACCATGGCTTAATTTCAGCTGCCTGAGCCCTTCGGCAAGCTCAGGATAAACTCGTCGAAGGCTGGTAATTTTGCATATTTCCACTAAAAATTATTATGTTGAACTCATAAAAATATAGTGTAAAATAAATATGAACGAAGTTAACCAGAAAAGCAGCCCAGCACGATTAATAGATCCTAATATTTTGTCAAGAATATCGAATTTGGATCTGCTCGCTCGTGGAGTGGTCGAAGGATTCGTTGGTGGCTTACATAAAAGTCCATATAAAGGCTTTAGCGTAGAATTTCTCGAATACAGACCTTATTCTCCTGGTGACGATCCTATGAGGATCGACTGGAAGTTGTTTATGCGTTCTGACAGATTGTTCATAAAACAATTCGAGGATGAAACCAATACGAATTGCAGCATTTTGTTAGATACCAGTAATTCTATGGATTATTCCTCAACACAAATTTCAAAATTGCAATATAGTATTTATCTTGCAGCATCCCTTGCTTATTTTGTGATTCGCCAGAGAGATAGCGCCGGCTTATGTCTTTTTGACCACAAAATCAAAGAGAACATTCCAGCCAAAAGCGGTAAGGGGCACCTTCACACTATTTTGAATATTTTAAATAACGTCCAGCCCGATTCCAGTACGAACATGAGTAAACCATTTCATGAATTAGCTGATAATTTGAAAAAACGAGGGATCGTAATAATCATCTCTGATCTCCTCGATAGTCTTGATCATATCATTGAAGGGTTAAAGCATTTTCGCTTTAACGGTAATAATGTCATCCTTTTTCATATTCTGGATCCGCTCGAAATGACATTTGAATATGATGGTATTCTCGAATTAGAGGATATGGAAACCGGCGAAAAAATGGTGCTGGCAGCAGATCAGGCAAAAGAAACTTACAAACATAATTTGGATGAATTTAAATCATCATTAACTGTGAATTGTGGTTTACTAAATATTGATTATACGGTTTTGACCACCGATCAACCGTTGGATCATGCCCTTTTTAAATACTTGTCAAAAAGAAGTTCAATAAATAAGTGAGTGACCTTGTCATTTATTAATCCTATTTTTCTTTTTGCAGCTGCAACCGCATTGCTTCCCATACTTTATCATTTGATAAGGAATAAACGAGCTCGAAAAGTAAAGTTTAGCTCCCTGTTGTTTTTTAAAGCAACTCCCAAAGAAGTCATTCGAAGAAGGAGGTTGCAGGATTTATTATTATTGATTATCCGATGCGCTATCCTTGGCATTCTGGCTCTTGTTTTTGCTCGACCCTTTATCCCGAAAGAGGCTATCCCGTTCATTTCGCAAATTCAAAATAAATCTGTTGTCTTCCTTATTGATAATTCATACAGCATGCAATATGCCAATCTATCCGAACTAGCAAAACAAGAAATAGAAGCCAGGTTGAATGAAGCGAATGAAGCAGACGAATTTTCAATTGTGGTTTTTTCTGATGAACCCCGGCAATTATCAGAGTTGTCCACGGATCTGTCGATGCATAAAAATATAGTAAAGAATTCACTCAAGCCGAGTAATCGAACTACGGATTTCTACAAGCCGGTTAGGCTGGCGGAGGATATTCTTAAGGATGCTAAACATAAAGATAAACAAATTATTTTGATTTCGGATTTACAGAAAAACGGATTAAGCAATCAATTCAATAATTGGAATATCGATCCCGCAATCCATTTTATCCCGATCCAAATCATTGGAGAATATCCTGTAAATGCATATATAGAAAAATTTACTCTGAACAAAAAACGAAGCGGGGAGAAAATTGCCACCCGGTATGGACTGCAGATTGTAAGACCGGAAGAAGAAACCTCAAACAAAGTTACATTAATCGTCAATGGTAAACAGGTTGATGCTAAAAAGACCGGAGCTGGAATTTCAAGCCAGGTTTACTTTCAGCAGGAAAACTTGAGAAAAGGGTTGTACCTGGGAAACTTAACTTTAAATGAAGATAAGCTACCGATTGACAATGTTTATTATTTTGGATTTGAGGTAGACGAAAGGCCTTCTATCTTATGTATTGACAATTCTCTGCAATATTCTAGTAGCAATGCTTTTTATCTGGAGAAATGTTTAAATATGGGTGATCAATCATTATACCGATTTTCGAAAGGGAGGACAAGCAAATTAAATACAAGACAGTTAGTAGATATCCAGGTTCTTTTTATTTCAAATGTAAGATCGCTCTCAAAAACACAGCTGAGCACTCTAGAAAAGTATGTGCAAAGAGGAGGTACATTGATAGTCTCTTTTGGAGATATTGTTAACCAAAGCAGGTTTTCAAACAATCTAAAGGACTTGGGTGTTGGCGTCATAACAGAAAAAGTCAGTGTTCGAAAAATTCAATCTGCAAGTGCAATTATAGGCGAAGTTGATTTCAAACATCCTGTTTTTTCGGTTTTTGCGCAATCCCAAACCGGGGATATTTTTAATCCTAAGTTTCAAAAATATTTTAAAATCACTCCTGATTCCAATGCAATGGTTATCGGAAGTTATGATACCGGTGACCCGTTTTTGATCGAGCGAATTTTAGGTGATGGAAAAATAATCGTGTTTACTTCGACATTTAACACAGAGTGGAGTGATTTCCCGGTTAATGAGATATATTTACCGTTTGTTTATCAATTGGTAAAATATGCCACGTTATCATCCTCAAAGCGAAATTCATTCTTTGTTGCCGATGCTGTTCCCCTGGAAGGAAATAGCGGTGACGTGTGGGAAATTAGTGCACCTGGAGACAAAATATTCAAAGTTGAAATTGATCAATCCGGGTTAGGATATTTTCGCGATTCGGAAATTCCAGGAAATTATCATGCTGTTCTAAATAGTCAAAAAATTTACTTTTCAATCAACGTTAATGCCATTGAATCGGATTTATCGGTACGAGATCCCGAAGAAGTTTACGCTGCCGTTACAGGACCCAGGACAGCGGAACAGCAAATTCAAACAGCAGATTTAACGAATATGAACCAGGATGAGAAAACCCAAAAGTTGTGGCGGTACATTCTGTTTTTTATTGTTATTCTGTTTTTGCTTGAAACTTTTTTAGCGAATCGGCGGGCTTGATGTTTAGGATAATATTCAACTATTGTATTATGAAATATTATGAGATTTTTTAGATACGAATACTCAAAACATGAATTGTTAAAATTTTCAACCATTAAAGAGATGAACTACAATATTCCTCCCCTTAATAAGGGGAGGTTAGGAGGGGTTGTATAGTGACAAAAATATTTAATAGATCGTCAGAAATAGAGAAACGGAGATCACTCCGTAAGAACTTGTCCCCTGCAGAAATAAAGTTATGGCATCGATTTAAGGGCCGGCAAATTGGCGGATACAAATTTCGTCGGCAGTATAGTGTTGGACCATATGTTGTAGATTTCTATTGTCCTGCAGTTAAACTAGCTTTAGAAATTGATGGAAGAACGCATGATGAAAATGATGAAGTTAGAACTTACGATAGACAAAGGCAGGAATATATAGAATCTTTTGGTGTTAGATTTTTACGTTTTACCAACTGGGATGTTTACAATAATTCAGAAGGTGTATTGGAAAAAATACGATTGGTTTGTCGAGAGTTGGATGAAAATAGTAAAAAGTAAAATAAGAAAGTTTTTTAGACCTCCCCTAGCCCCTCCTTGCAAAGGAGGGGAACTCCTATATTGTAACCTAAATTTGTTATGGATAGAATTGCTTAGAATAACAGGTTATAAAACCGATGTGTCATTTAGCAAATCAATAAAATTATTTAGAATTTTGAACCTTAATTCATCAGTGCACATAACTTTAATCATAATCAGTAGAAGGTCTTGTTATGCGAACTTCACCCAAGAAAATTGACCAGTTAATTAAAGAAATAAAAAAACGATTGAAACTCAGAGAACTGCAGCATGGGATTTCCATAACTCTGTTAACTTTTGTCGGTTTTGCTTGTTTTTATTTTTTCGGTTTGGCCTTTTTCGAGATGTCATCTTTTATTCAAACTTTGATTATGACTATTGCTGTAGTATTGCTGGTTAGTGAAATAGGATGGTTTATTATTCGACCTGCATTTTCCACTATTGAAGATCGCAAGATTGCGTTGCTTATTGAAGAAAGATTTCCGGATATGGAGGATCGAATAAACAGCGCTGTAGAACTTAAAGGCAATATTGCAGAAGGAAAAGAACAAAGCTTGATTATTGACAGGCTTATTGATGATGCAACAAACAAAATTAGAGGGATTCAGTTCACCACAATTATTGATCGAAAGAAAGAAAGAAAACTTGCCTATGTCGCTTATGGCTTATTTTTTCTCTTTTTATTAACAACTTTTTCTTATATGGAAGAAATACGTCGTATTTCATCCAACATCGAATTCTCTCTAAATCCGAAAACCCACTTTGGACAGGAAATTATCAACATTACACCCGGCAATATTCAAATTGAAAAGGGAGAGTCTGTTGATATTATTGCTGAACTTAAAACCGCAACGGATGAGGAACTATTCTTACATTACAAAATGGCTGATGATGTTTGGGCAAAAGAAAAAATGGATAAAAGCATTGACGGAAAGAAGTCTATTTTTAGATTGATCAGTATTCAGGAATCTGCAGTGTATTATGTGGAGCACCAGGAAATCCGCTCCTCAGAATTCAATATCGACATCTATGAGTTTCCAAAAGTCACCCAAATCGACTTAAAGTACGATTATCCCGCTTACACAGGTTTGCCGGATCGGGTCGAGGTAAATACCGGAATCATCCGCGGATTACAAGGATCGCAAGTAACATTAACGATCCAAACTTCAGGTGCGCCAATTATAGGGGAGTTGGTGCTGAATGACGTTGAGACTATTAAACTGACTTCCCAGGTGAACGGTATCTTCCAGGGTAAAATGTTGCTCCGTGAATCCGGAGTATATCATATCGCGTTGACAGATGGACAGGAGAAGAATAATAAATTCCCGATTGAATATCAAATCACTGCTGTTGAAGATGCATTGCCGATTATTTCGATAAACGATCCACAAAAGGATGTTCGTGTTAATGCTGTTGAGGAAGTGCTAATCGATGTTTCCATTTCCGATGATTTTGGCGTGAACATTGCGAAAATTTGGTTTTCAGTGAATGGCGATGAGGAGGAGTCTGTCCTGTTATTTAAGGCAAATAAGTCGCGAGAAACAGAAATAACAGGGGATCATATTTTTTATTTGGAAGATTATTTCCTTGAGCCTGGAGACGTTATTTCTTATTACGTAGAAGCGGAAGATAATTTTATTGAAACGGAAGCCAATCAATCTGATATGTATTTTATCGAAGTAATTCCCTTTGATTCAAAATTTACCCAGCTCAATAATCGCGGTGGTGGAGGTGGCGGCCAACAGGGAAGTCAAATGGTGATCAATCAACAAACCATCATTAGTGCGACCTGGAATCTGTTACGCAAAAAAAATAAGATACAACGAAACGAGTTTGATGAATCTGCGGATGCAATTAGACAATCCCAATCAAATCTAAAAGATAATATCAATGAGCGGATTAACACGACAGCATTCTCCGTAGAAATGGCAGTCGATGATGAGAGCAAAGAGATTGCCGATTTATTGCGCAAATCCGTTGAACACATGGACCAAGCAGTGAAAGTACTGTCTGAAAAAGATTTGAAGAAGGCTTTAACACCAGAGCGCAAGGCACTCACATTTTTATTGCGTGCGGATGCTAAAAATAAAGAGAAACTCATCCAGAGGGGACAAATGGCAGGAGGTGGGGGTGGTGGTAATAGTGAAGATCGAATGACAGAGTTAATGGATCTGGAACTTGATATTTCGAAGGATAAATATGAAATCCAGCAACAAAACCAGCAGCAACAGAATCAACAGCTTGATGACACTTTGCGAAAGCTTAGAGAACTGGCCAAGAAGCAGCAATTGTTGGCGCAGCAAAGCCGGGAGAATGTTCAAGAACAGAAGAGCAGAAGAGAGTTGGACCGTCTGAAAAGGGACCAGGAACAATTACGTAATGATGCCGAAAACCTTGCCAGCCAGTTTCGGGAACAGGCCAGGAATAATGACAAAATTTCCCAGCAAATGCAAAATCGTATTGATGAAATCACGAAGAATTTACGCAATGCTGAACAGGATTTGAAAAATAATAATTTTCAACAAGCAATGGCGCGACAGAGCCAGGCTATTAATGAGCTGAACAGGCTTCAGAATGAGTTGAGGCTGTCGCTGTCAGATGATGTGCGGGAGATGCTGGATGAATTTACAGATAATTTCAGGGAGCTTGATGAGCAAGAACGTCAATTATCGAATGATATCAGCGAAGAGTATAAAAAAAATCAGGAAAATGAGGGTAATATTGATAATATGAACCGGTTAAAAGACCTGGCTCAGAAAAGAGAGGAAATAATCGGTAAACTGAATAATCTGGAAGACCAGGCTCGTGCAATAGAAGAATCATCCCGGCAAGAAAATCCGAAGATTGCCACCAGTTTAAGAAATATCCAAAATACTATACAGCGTGAAGATATTGAAAAAAATATGCGTGGCTCAAAAGAACTGCTTGAAAGAGGTTGGTTAACCTATGCAAATATGCTTGAAGAGGAAATTAAAGCAGGAATCAGCATTGTTGAAGATCAGGTCAAACAATTGGAAGGTGGATTGCCTGTAACCGAAGAACAAAGGTTGAATCGATCACTTGAAGATACAAGGGATTTGATGCGACGTTTTCAGGAAGCGATGGCACAAAATCAAAGACAATCCCAGGAGCAGGTTAAAGGGCAGCCACAACCTGGAAACAATAACCGGAAAGAAGCTCAAGAAAGTGATCAGCCGCAAGGAGGGAGTAGAGTACGCACTGGCCGCAACGAAACTGCACGTATGAGGAACCTTTTTGAACATGCCCGGGAAACGTTGGAGCGAATGGAACGGGAATACCAAAATGAAAATGATTTTCGCCAGCAACTGAATAATACGCGCAGAATGTTTTCACAGGGTAATGTTGGCACGTTACTCGGAGGAAAGGCAAAAGAGTATTTTAAAAACAAAGTTTATGACCCGTTGTCACAATTGGAGACTTATTTGTTAAATCGACTGGATCGTATTGAACTAGAGAAAAAACTGTACAGCTTGCGAAAAGAAGAAGTTCCGCCGGAATACAAAAAAATGGTGGATAAGTATTTTGAGTCGATTTCAAAGTGATTTTGACTATTTCACCACAGAGGCACAGAAACATGGAGGATCAAAGTAACAAGTGATAAAGTTACAAAGTGACAAAGAAAAAGGAACAATGTTTTATGGCTTTTGACATTTTATTCTCTGTGCCTCCGTGCCTCTGTGGTAAGGCATTTTAAAAAAAATAGCAATATAATATGCCGGAAACCTGGATCGAAATATTTCTAAGATTCAAGCCCATTCAACTTGAAGAGGGCAGTATCATTTTTCAAACGGTGAACTCGCCATTCTTGTTCTGGGGACTATTGACATTTTTGATCCTTAGTCTTATTACTTTCTATTATCTGTCAAAAATCTATTCCTCAAATAAATTTAAAGCGATTTCATTGGGTATTAGAATCGCTGCATTGTGTTTGGTGTTTCTGCCGTTTTTTGAACCTTCTTTGCTAAGCCCGGATGTTATTCCAAATGAGAATTTTATTGCCGTCATGGTGGATCATTCTGCCAGCATGGAAATACCGGATGGTTATTTTGGCGATAGTCGTTATGAGGATGTCAGGAAAATTCTTTATCACGAAGATAACGAAATACTGTCGGAATTGGAGCGAGATTTCAAAATCAGATATTATGCTTTCAGCAGCAGCGCAACACGAATAGATAGTATATCAAATTTAACACCACAAGGAATTGAAACCAATTTAACCGCCTCGTTTCAGCGGGTTTTGTCCGATTTTAAAGGATTGCCTTTGGCCGGTATCGTTCTGTTTACCGATGGCGGCGATAACAGCACAGAGAATCCCAGGCGTATTGCGGAAGAGCTAAAATCTTCAAACACACCTCTTCACATTGTAGGTTTGGGAAAAGAACAATTGGAGCAGGATCGGGAGCTGCTGGAGGTGAAAACAAATAAAGGCATCCAACCGGGCTCAGGCGCAGAAATCGAAGTAAAAGCCAGGAGTTGGATCGAAGAAAGTGAACCAGCGGTATTCAACATTTACAGCGGTGAAAAACTGGTATTCACAAAGCAGGTGAACCTAAAAGGGAATGGCAAAATCGATCACTTCTCATTCTTTTTCGACCCGGAGAAGGAAGAGTCGGTTGAATATACGGTGCAAATTTCTCCGATGCCAAATGAGGTGAATACCGAGAATAATTCATTGAATACGCTAATTGATTCAAAAAAAGATACCATTAGGGTTCTGTATTTTGAAGGCCATCTTCGAACAGAATTTAAATTTATAAAGAGAGCGCTGGAGGAAGATCAAATTGTAGATTTTACTTCAGTGTCCAAAACGGGACCCGGAAAGAATTATCGTCAGGGCATTAAAAATGCGGAAGAACTTAAGGGTGGATTCCCGAGAAATGAAGAAGAATTATATCAATATAAAGCGATCATTTTCGGCGATATTGATGCAAGCTCTTTCTCTATCGAACAGCTTGAAATGATTGAAAAATTTGTCCGGAAACGCGGCGGCGGATTCTTGATGCTGGGAGGAAAAAATTCTTTTGCCGAAGGTGATTATTGGAATACACCCATTGCGGATATCTTACCGGTAGAGATTGATCCGCAACGAAAAACAGTATTAAATCCCAATTTTAATGATCCGAATATTCCGAAGGAGGAGCGTGGTTTTCAATTTGTTCCAACTCAGGAAGGATTGGAAAATCCAATTCTAAAGCTTGTGCCCGATCCGATAATAAATAGACGGGTTTGGAACACCATGCCAAGGTTGTTCAGCATCAATTATTTAGGTGCGAAAAAACCAGCCGCTACAATACTTGCAGAAAAGCCCAAGGATCGGTTTGGGAATTCAGAGCCATTATTTGTAGTGCAACGCTATGGCAGAGGCAGGACAGCAGTGCTTGCTACGGCCAGCACCTGGAGATGGCAAATGTTATTGGAAGCAAACAATACTTACCATGAGCGATTCTGGAGGCAATTTATTCGCTGGCTTGGAGACGGTGCACCGAATCATGTAAGTTTATCCATTGCCAATGATCGCGCAGAACCAAACGTCGAAATTCCGATTCGCGTAAGTTTATTTGACGAAAACTTTGATCCGTTACCGGAAGTAGAAGTGACCGGCATAGTAACGGATCCAAATAAAAATCTTAGCCGAATGCAATTTTTGCCCGAGCTGAATGAAGAAGGTGAGTATACCTTTAATTTTGTCCCGAAGACCCCGGGTATATATTCAATCGAAGTAGAATCGAAATTAAATGGCAAGAGAATTGGCAAGCAATATCAGAGTATCATCAGCCGGCCATCGAAAAAAGAGTTCTATAACGCTACGCTAAAAAAAGGATTTTTGAAGAATATGGCTGACCTGGCGAACGGATATTATTATGAGCCTGCAGAAGTTGAAAATATTCCTGTGAATCTGAAATCCAGGAAATCCAGCACATCAATCATACGTTCCGAATATATTTGGGACATGCCACTATTGTTTTTATTGATAATAATCCTGCTTTCTGCGGAATGGATTTATAGGAGATATAAAGGATTACCCTAAAAAAAAACAGAGAAAAAAGAAAAATTAAGACAGGATTAACAAGATAAAATAAGAATTGCAAAATGAAATTTCAAAAGCCGAAACATGTCATTCAGGAAGAATCTATTTTGACCTATGCACAGGGATGGTTTTTCCTGAAACCCAGTGTCAGTGATTTTTATTCCGTGGTAAATCCGTGTTAATCCGTGGCTAAAATATTGCTTATGAAACCTCCAACAAAAACTCAATTACCTGCTAAGTTAGTGCTAATACTTGTTTTTACTTGCATTTCTTTGGTATCAACAATTCAACCTGTTAATGCTCAGTTTAACCAGCAACGTTATGCCTTGCTCATTGCAGGAATCGGTGGTAACAAAGAATATGAAGAGAAATTTCATACCTATCTATTCGATACCAGGAAAACCCTGGTGGATCGGTTCCAATTTTCGGAATCAAATATAATTGTATTGGCAGCCTCTCGAGCAGATGATGAAGATTTCATTGATGACATTTCCAATGCTGAAAATATCAAAGCTCAATTCACGGCTCTTTCTTCTACAATTTCTCCGAATGATGATTTATACATTATCCTTTTTGGGCACGGTAGTTTTAATGGAAAAAATGCAGTGCTCAATATCCCGCGACGGGATTTAAAAGACACTGATTATGCGGATCTGGTCAAGACAATTAATGCCAAAAAAATCATTTTTATGAATACGGCCAGTTGCAGTGGCCCGTTTGTGAAATCTTTGAGTGGTGTAAACAGAATCATCATCTCGGCCACAAAAAGAGGCAGGGAGCGCAACGAAACCTTATTCCCGCAATATTTG
>CAYXGW010000094.1:2985-23944 GCA_964464595.1 uncultured Deferribacteres bacterium | reverse complement strand
TCATCATTTATCTTGTTCCTATGTCTTTTTTCCAATTCTATTCTGCGACAGCCTGTTTGGCGGGAGAAGTGAAGAATCTCTTGATGCTAATTTAATGCAAGATTTCTAATAATAAGAGATTCTTCGCTTCACTCAGAATGACAAAACAAGGATTTATCGGAAAATTCTGCTACTCATTCCATCCTTCTACATCACATACTTCCCTCGATGTATCTCCAGCCCATCCTTGGTCATTGCAGCATACTCCGGTCCTTGTCCACGCCCACGAATACCGCCGCGGTAATATTCACCGTCTTTGTTGATGGCAACAAAATTGTCGCTGAAATCCGGGTTGCCGTTGTTGTGATCGATGATCCGTTGACAGCAATTTTCCACCGCTTCTATCGGAGACATCCCGTGCCGCATGTTTTCCACAACCAGGAAGCTGCCGCATACTTTGATCACCGCTTCGCCGCGCCCGGTTGCCCCGCAAGCGCCGATATCGTTATCCACATACAAACCTGCGCCAACAATTGGAGAATCGCCGGCTCTGCCCGGTATTTTAAATGAAAGCCCGGATGTAGTCGTACAGCCATACAAATTGCTGTCTTCATCGAGGCCGAGCACATTAATCGTACCGGTAGAGCGACCGGGGATATTATACTCGCCATCCTCCGGTGGGAACCAATCATCCTTTTCACTGAGGTTTTCTTTCCAGCGCAGCCAGATTAAACGCGCTCGTTCGGTCAGCATTTCTTCTTTTTTGTAGCCATGCGCCATTGCAAACCGAAGCGCACCTTCGCCAACCAGCATGACATGATCGGTGCGTTCCATAACCAGGCGGGCAATATTACTGGGGGTTTTAATATTTTCCAGGCCGGCGACTGCGCCTGCGTTCCTGGTAGGACCGTGCATAACGGTTGAATCCAACTGCACGACGCCTTCCTCATTGGGAATCCCGCCGTAGCCCACAGAGGCGTCGGTGGGATCCAACTCAACGACATTAGCGCCGCCGATAATGCCGTCCATCAAATTGCCGGATTTCTCAAACGCTGACCAGGCGCCGTTTAGCACCTTTTTGCCCCACTCGCCGCCATTGCCGCGACCGGTTATAATAATGGGTTTCTTGCCCTTGCTACGCATCAGGTTTTTAGTGATATAAGGCGCACCAGCACCCAAAAATGGGATAGCTGCTCCGGCACCGAAAAGCTTCTTCACAAAATTTCGTCGATGAATTCTTTTTGACATGATACCTCCTTCAACAATTGTTTGTGTTGGAATTATGGATCAAGTTAGTTCTGAACATTTCCGAATTGACTAATGTTAACAAGGGGATAATTAAAACGCAATAGAATTCTTTTTAAAATTTTCTTCTTTTGGGATTAGACCGCAAAGAAATATTTTAGACAGGATTTACAGGATGAACAAGATTTACCGAAAAAAAGTCGGCTACAGAGGATGTTCTTCTTAGATTAGACTTGAAGGTTGTAATGAGCATCCCGAGTAGCAATCATATGTTTTTTCATGATTGCGTATCGAGGGGTTCTACGGCCGATCGGGAAGGTCGGTAAAAGCGCCGATAAATCGCGTTCGATAAGTTTCGCCCTGGTAGGGAGTTTCGAGAAACATTTTTGCCAACTTTTTTTCGTTACCCATATTTTCAAATTTCCGTACTTTTTTATAAGCCGAAATCGCCGCCACACGTTTGTTCTGCAAGTCATAAATCTTGCCAAGGGTTAAGTAGGCCAAAGCGGTTAAATAACTGCCATTCTTCTTGGGATATTTTTCGCAATAATCTTCAAGCATAAGAATTGCCCGGCTATAATTCTTTTCTGTGAAATAAAAGTAACCCTCCATAAAATTTAATTTGTTCAGCCACCATGGATAAAAATCCAACTCCTTCTTCTTAATAAATGCACGAACCGTATCAAGATTGCTTTTCAAATGTTGCCATTCACTTTGATTATGGTTTAATGCATAGTAAAACCTGGAATTGGTCAGCATCACGTAGAACTCCAGGCTGGTGGGATATTTTTCCAGTAGAGAATTCAAAATATCAATGGCTTTGAGGTATTGTTTGCCGTAATGAATATGAGCAAAGGCGATGGTTTCAATGGCAACTAATTGTGTGAATTTCCCTTTTTCGACTGCAATATTCAGATGCTCGTAACCTAGCTTTGCATCGCCGGCTGGGATCGGAAGAAGACCCTGGATAAAGCGAACGATTCCCGTTTGGTTCCCGGCAACCACATGATATAATCCCGAACCAAAATAAATGTCATACATAGTGGAATCCAAAACCAATGCTTTTTCAAGATACCGGATACCCCGTAGAGCAGCTATTCCTGTTTTGATCCATTTTTTCTCCCGGGCATACATTGCCCCTTCATAACCGTAAGCGCCGCCGGCGAAGAAATATGCCCTGGCATCACGGGGATAGGCTTTAATCTGTTTTCTTGATCTGGATATTGCTTTTTTCAGCCACATTTTTGTGGTGTCATTATAATCATCGTAGTTTTTTAAATAGAAGCCCTTTTTCATTGAGATGACCGCCCGAATGAAATAACCGGATGGTGAATCCGGGTAACGGTCAATGATAATTTGTGATACGGAATCTGCAGAACCATAATCTTCCTTGTATATCCAATCAATCGTTTCGGAGAGTTTTAAGTCGATCTGATCCCATTCTAACTTTCTATCATTTGCTGTACCAAAAATGAACGTATTGAATCCAATCAATAAATAAATAAAAACAAACAAGATTTTTAAATAGGTTGATTTCATAATGTGGTGATTTTTTATAATGATTAGATAACAAATATTAGGGTAGGATACACAACAATTTAATTCAATCAAAATTGTGGATTATTGTTTGGGAAAGTCATTCCGATAAGTACCTACTAATTTGGAACCCTTCAAAATAATATAGAAAATGGTGAGAAAAATTATATATTAAAACAATCATTTTGAATGAATGTCCTTTAAAGCTTTTAGCGGAGGAAACATGTTAACAGTAAGCGAAGCAGCACAAAACAAAGTCCTTGAACTCATGAAATCTGCGGTCACCACTATTTATGGAATCCGGATAACGGCAGACGCCAAATCCCCGTTTAACCCTGAATACAAAATTGATTTCGAGAAAGATGAAGATGGCAAAGAAAATGATACCATCATCTATTTTGACGACTTTAACGTGTACATCGATCCTGGTAGCCAACACTTCCTGGATGGTGCAACTATGGATTTGGTTGATAACGAATTTGGCGGTGAATTCAAAATTGAAAATCCTAAAATTAAACCGCCGGAATTATCCGGAGATGTCCCACAAAAAATACAAAAACTAATCGATGATCAAATTAACCCTGCCGTAGCTGCTCATGGCGGGGTTGTCACACTTATCGATGTGAAAGACAGTACGGCCTACATCGAATTGGGTGGGGGATGTAAAGGCTGTGGCATGGTGGATGTAACTTTAAAACAAGGTGTAGAAGTGTTGATCAAACAAAACGTGCCGGAAATTACCGAAATACTGGATGTTACCGATCACGCTTCCGGAACAAATCCGTATTTTCAACCATCTGACAAATAGACATTAACACTTGAATATTCTACTCATTTCTACCTACGAGCTTGGCCATCAGCCGTTTGGCCTGGCTTCACCGGCTGCCTGGTTAAGGAATGCCGGGTTTAATGTTAATTGTCTGGATTTAGCAGTAGAATCGGTTCAGCCGGAAGTAATCCAAAAGGCGAACCTCATCGCGTTTTATGTGCCCATGCATACTGCCACACGCCTGGCTATTGAACAGTTCAAACACATCAAAGAAATCAAAAAAAATACGCATTTTTGTTTTTACGGGCTATACGCACCGATGAACGAACCTCACTTACGAAAGCTGGGCGTCCAAACCATTTTGGGTGGAGAATTTGAAACCGGCTTGCTTTCATTGTGCATTAGATTGCGTGAAAATGGCAATAATGGTTCTATCGGAATTCAACCGGAACCGGTTGTTTCACTGGAAAAACAAAATTTTGTCATTCCCTATCGCAAAGGATTACCGGCGCTATCCCGGTATGCACGTCTTGGTTATGAAAACACCTCCGGGAAAATAGTCGGATATGTGGAGGCGAGTCGCGGCTGCAAACACAAATGCCGCCATTGTCCGATCGTGCCGGTTTACAATGGCCGTTTTCGCATCGTCGATCATGATGTGGTGCTAAACGATATTCGCCAGCAAATCCTTACCGGAGCCCAACATATCACCTTTGGCGATCCTGATTTTTTTAATGGCGTGGGACATGCAATCCCGATCATTGAAGCCTTGCACGCCGAATTTCCCGATGTAACTTACGATGCAACCATCAAAATTGAGCATCTGCTCAAACACAACCAATTTTTACCAACGCTCAAAGAAACCGGTTGCGCTTTTGTTACCAGCGCGGTGGAAACCATCGATGATCAGATATTGACTTTTTTAGACAAAGGACATACCAGGGCTGACTTCTTAAGAATTGTTAACCGGTTTAATGAGTTGGATTTGGTGCTAAACCCGACTTTCATGCCGTTTACGCCATGGACGACCCTGGTGGGTTATCAAGAATTATTGCAAATGCTCTATGATTTAAACCTCGTAGCTAATGTAAGTCCGATTCAATTGGCTATTCGATTGCTGCTTCCTCAAGGCTCGAAATTGTTGGAGCTTGAGGAAATTAAAAAATGCATCCTGCCATTTAACGAAGAAAAACTGATGTACGAATGGCTACATGGAGATCTTAAGGTAGATGAAATTCAAGAGGAAATATTTCGTCTTGTCACGTCAGCGAACAAGCGGAATGATTCAAGATGGGAAATTTTTATCGGGATTTGGGATTTGGTGCATCAAAAGCGAAATTCACCCAGACCGAACCTGCCTGAGATTCAACCAACCGCCACCATCCCTTATTTAGAAGAGCCCTGGTACTGTTGAGCTGAACCTACCGAAGAGCAGTTTGCTCTGGTTGAAATATAGCCACAGACTTACACAGACTAATTAATTCTATATTTTTTTAACCGGAATTTACTTAAGATGTTGTAATTAACTTTTCAACAGATTTTAATCCCAAATAATAAAGATATCCCTTTATTCTGCTTACAGATTCTTCAACCTTGATTGAATTTTTTAAATCTACAGAAAGTATCCTTTCTTTAAAATCCGAAATGATTTCCGGATCGGTAATTACCGCCGCAATCTCCTGGTGTGAACGATAGCTTAGAAGGTCAAAATTGGATGAGCCAACGATTAGGAAGTCGTTATCAATAAGCAGAGCTTTTAAGTGCATCATTTTTCCCTGGTAAAGTCTTAACTCAATGCTTGACTCTGCCATTTCCCAAAGCAGATATTTCTTCATGAATTGTTTGTTGTTCAGATCCGGTGTTATTATTGTAACATCAACCCCTTTTTGGTTTATCTCTTTCAATCGATTGCAAAACGGAAATGTTAGATAGGGGCTAATCACGTACACTGATTTTTTTGCATTCCCAATTAATTTCAATATCGGATCAAATAAAGTCTCATTTGAATGACCGTCAAAGATATAGAATTCTATATTTTTAAAGACCTTAGATATCCCCTGGTTCTGTCCCTCCCAGGTCAATAGAAAATCCTTCTTCATAAACTTCGCTATTTCAGGGTCTTCTATTCTAATCATCATATCATGCCAATAGAAATTATGTTCGCTAAAATTGATTCCACCTACGTAAGTTATTTTATCGTCAATTACCATAAGTTTTTTGTGATTGCGAGCCAGAATTTTCGAAAAGAAAATACCAACCGGGTTTGTGAATTTCATTTGTATTCCGGCGTCTATGTTATCCCTGATCATTTGTTTGGTTTCTTTAACTTCATGACGTAATTCAGAATCAAAGAGGTTTTTGGGTGAGTATAGAAATTTATCACTCAAGATCATTTTGATATAGGAATCAACGACGATTCTTTTATCAGTTGCCTTTGAGGATATTAAGGAGTTGGACAATTTTTTCCCCACACTGTCTCCTTCGAGTGTTAGTGTTTGTATAAATATAGTATCATTTGCTGATTGAATATCTTGGTTTAAGCTAGTCCAGAACTCATCGGAACCAACGAGCATTGTAATTTTCACTACATAAATCCTTTAATCAATTGAGGGAAAAGAACTGTGATTGTAAATCTTAAGAGTCTTCCTAGAAAACCAAACAAAAAGAATTTCATAAAGTTTATTTTTAAGACTCCACATAAAATACTGACAATGTAAAACGGTGGAAACCCCAAAGAACCGCTAACAAATATGAGTGCGGCAGTTTTGTTTTCCCACTTGGTAAATTTCTCTTTGACTTTGTTTATTTTCTGTTCATATTTTCCAGTCGGTAGCTTCAAAAAACCCGCTCCTGCGAGATACATTATCGACTTGGCAATCATCTGGCCAGAAGTGGCTATCAGAATAATAGGTAAAGCGTCGGATTTGTCTGAAAGCGCTGATACTAAAATAAGGTAGGCCTCGGCGTTCACGAAAGGAACAATTCCACTGACTAAACAGACAATGAATGTTGCAAGATAGAGTCCAAATTGGGAGATGAGTTCCTCAAAATTCATGAAATACCCTAATATAGACCTTAAATATACCCGAGAAAACAGGTTGTATGGAAATCGGAAGGTTAGACATTAGTAAGGAATTTTATTCAGCGTAAACAAAAAGTTTCCGATCAACCATTAATCATTTTATTTATTAAAAACTTGTGGTTTCGTTTCGATGAACATTGGCATTGGACCTGCTGGTATTCCCGCTTCTTCTTTTGCAGATTCGACCGTTGAGCGAACATCTGATAGCAGCTTTTTAGCATCGAAAACGATGCCATTTTTAATGGTCCATTTCACGCCACCCACTTTCTCAACTTCCCCGGTCTCATCGTTTAAACGAATAGCTCCGGTACCATAAAGCACCTTCAAATTTTGAAGAGGATTTTCCGATACAATGACGAAATCCGCCTTTTTGCCGACCTGTATGGTTCCGATTTCATGATCAAGTTTCATCGTTTCAGCGGCTAGAATGGTAGCGGAACGAATCACCTCCAGGGGATGGAATCCTGCTTCCTGCATCAGCTCCATTTCCTGGATATAGCCGAAACCGTAGAGGTTATAAATGTAGCCGGAATCACTCCCCAACGTGACTTTTCCGCCGCGATTTTTGTACTCGTTAATAAATGTCATCCAAAGTCGGAAATTTTCTTTCCAGGCAATTTCATCGGATGTTGTCCAATAAAACCAATAGGATCCGTGAGCAGCCCGACTGGGACGATAGTAATTCCAAAGTGACGGCATCGTGTAAATTGCGTGCCATTCGTTCCGACTTTGCCGCATAAGATCGCGGCTTGCCAGGTACGCGATGAAGGTAGGATCGATGGTGAAATTAAGTTTCAGAAGAGAATCCATCACAGCATTCCAATGATCGGTAAATGGTTTGGCAGCCTGTTTCCATAATCGACCCGCTTCGCCAAAACGATGCTGCTCATTTAAATAATTATAATCAAGGGGATAATCCTGGATTATTTTGTCCTCAAAAAGCGCTTCCGGTAATCCGTACCAGTGTTCCATTGAAGTTAAACCCAGGGCGGCGGTGGTTAGAACATTCATCCGGGTAACATTAAGCTGAGCATGGTGCTCGGTTGTTCCGAGGCCCTGCTTGCCGGCTTCATCCAGAGCGGCCCTCATAATTTCCGGTGGCGCGCCAAAAAACTTAATTCCATTTGCACCCCTATTTTTAACCCATTGTACCCACTCTCGAGCGTCTTTGGCTGTTAAAATCGACCGCTCAAAATCCTGCCCGAAAACCGGGTAGGCAACAATCCGCGGCGCTGTAACTTTGTTGTTATTGCTGCGCTTCTGCAAATCGATTATCCAATCCACGCCTTTTGCACCCACAACACGTGAAGTGGTGATGCCATGTGCGAGCCACAATTTTAGGACATACTCAAGGGGAACACCCTGGCCCGAAGCGCTCGTATGTGGATGACCATGCATATCAATAAATCCAGGCAGGACATACATGCCATGAGCATCAATATCCCGATCTCCGGCATCCGGTCTGCGTTTCTCATTTATTGGCAGGCCGGGATAGCCAACCACCCGAATCTGCACAATCTTATCATTCTCGACAACAATATCGACAGGGCCAATGGCGGGTGCACCTGAGCCTTCAATCATGGTTGCCCCACGAATGACGAGTCTATCATATGGGCCTTGGCCATCACTTGCAGGCAACTCGTCCAACGAAGATTGGGCGAAAAGAAGTTTCGAGAATGTTAAAGAAAGAGCGAAAAAAAAGAGCTTAGCTTTCATTTGGGGATTCCTGATTTTAGTGAGATTTAAACGTTGTTGCAGTCAATTTAACATTTTAGCCACAACGCACAAGGTAATTCTAAAGTTGAGAAGGGGTGATGGAAAATTAAGAACGAATTGAATATAATGCGGGATCACCCACCAATCCTGGGCAATGCATTTAACATAACTACCCTGTTCAGGTTTAATCAAATACAATTTCACCCCTCTGTGTCCTCTGAGACTCTGTTTTTTTATCTACTTTCTTCCTTCAACTGCAATTCCCTAACAAGCAATAATCGCCCATCCTCTAATTTTACAATCGTTTCATCCTCCTCAATGGGGTAACCGGCAACACGCACAATAACGCCGGACTTGTTATAGAAACTACGTTCACAATCTGCTGTTACCTTTATAATTTTTACCCTGCTTCCCGCGCTAAATATTTTCATAACTTTACCCCTTATTTTAATAAGGTTATAACAAAAATATAAGCACCATTTTAAATAAAAGCAATGTGTTTAAATATTTTATTTTTATGATATTAATAAGTATTATTAATGATTTGGATGAGCGACTCGTTCATAGTTATGTTATACCAGCAAACAAATTATCGCTATTTCGTCATTTAGGTACGAGGTGAAGCATAATGTTAAACAAGAAATGAAGCTATTCTACACAAAGACTTTTGCGGGTTGAGATCATTGGGGATATTGAATTTTAAGGAATTCTAAATTCTTGCTAAATATATATTTTTAGATCAAATATTTGGGGTTTTAAAAATTATCGGATAATAAAACCAATTATGTTTTGATTATCAGTTTATTCATTATTATCCTATTGGCTTAAATTTTCTTTTAGCTTTATTTTGGGGAGAATACTTCTTATATTTCAGTAACAAAAATCCTATTTATTTAAGAATTTTCAATATTATTGCAAGGAGTAATTATGAGATACAAATACAAACAGTTCAAAACATTGTTAACAATATCGATAGTTCTGTGCCTGGTAAGTATGGCCGCCCTGCCAACCTGGGCACAACAGCTAACAATTACAGCCGAGGATTACGGCCGTGCGGAAGATTTCTTACGACAAAACACAACCCCGATCGTGTTTGGAGCCAATGTGCGACCAACGTGGCTGAGTGAGGATCGTTTCTGGTATCGGAACACCATTCCGGATGGCGCGGAATTTGTGCTTGTCGATCCTGCAACTAAATCCCGTGAACCTGCTTTCGACCATACCCGATTGGCCCAGGCCATCTCTGCTGTTGTTGATACAACCTATGATGCGTTGACTTTGCCGTTTACGCGTTTCGAGTTTACCAAAGATGGCGGATCGATCATGTTCGACATTCGAGTTCAGAAGTTTACTTGCGATATTCTTAATTATGTTTGCAATACCGAAAAGAAGGAACGTCAACGCCCGGATCGTAACAGTATCACTTCTCCGGATGAAAAACAAGCGGCCTTCATCCGGGATTTTAATCTTTGGGTCCGTAATGTTACTACAAAAAAAGAAACCCAATTAACTACGGATGGCATTGAAGATTTCGGTTATGCCACCAACAACGCAGGATGGGTAAAGCGTGACAGTCCCGTGCTGCTTTGGTCGCCTGATTCAAAAAAGATTGCTACATTCCAGCATGACGCTCGAGGTGTGGGTGAGATGTACCTGGTGTCTACGAAGGTGGGGCACCCGGATCTTGAGGCCTGGAAATATCCACTGCCGGAAGACAGCTTGATTTTTCGCATCAGCCGGGTCGTCTTAGATGTGGAGAAAAAGCGAGTCATCCGTCTGCAGATGCCGCCGGATCCCCATCGCAGTACCACTACCGACCATATTGCGGGACGGGGTGGTGCGTTCCTGGACGTTGAATGGAGTGATGATTCTTCCCAACTCGCCTTTGTCTCGAGTTCCCGCGATCATAAAGAAGCAAAGCTCCGTATTGCTGATCCGGAAACAGGTTCTGTTCGCGATGTAATGGAAGAAGTAGTTGATACTTATTTCGAATCGGGTGCGCGCATGCGCAACTGGCATGTGCTGTTTGAATCGAATGAGGTCATTTGGTTTTCCGAACGCGATAACTGGGGTCACTTGTATCTTTATGATCTAAAGACCGGTAAGTTAAAGCGCCGGATCACAAAAGGCGAGTGGGCAGTGCAGCAACTACGGCGAATAGATAAGCAAAAACGAACGCTTTATTTTACTGCCGGAGGGCGCGAATTTGAAGATCCGTATTTTCAATACTTTTATAAGATCAACAAGAATGGCAAAGGCCTCAAACTACTAACGCCCGAAAACGCCAATCATTCGGTGACGCTTTCACCGTCATATAAATATTTTATCGACAGCTATTCGACTCCCACCGTTCCGCCGGTTACCGTGCTTCGCGATATAGACGGTCGGGTCGTTATCGAGTTGGAGAAAGCAGACATCTCGCAGCTTTTAGCCAGCGGCTGGCAGCCGCCGATACCCATTAAGGTTAAAGCTCGTGACGCTAAGACAGACATCTACGGTCTGATGTACAAACCGACCCATTTCGATCCGTCAAAATCATACCCGATTTTAAACTACCTCTATCCGGGTCCTCAATCCGGCAGTGTAGGCAGCCGCACTTTCCGTGCCTCTCGCAGCGATAAGCAAGCTGCTGCGGAGCTCGGGTTCATTGTCGTCGAGGTCGATGCGATGGGTACCCCGGGGCGATCCAAATCGTTCCACGACGCTTATTACGGCAATATGGGAGACAACGGAATCCCGGATCAGATCGCTGCAATCAAAGAACTTGCAGATCGCAGCCCATGGATGGATCTTAACAAAGTAGGAATTTGGGGCCACTCAGGAGGCGGGTTCGCATCTACTGACGCTATTCTCCGTTACCCGGATTTCTACAAAGTAGCCGTCTCCGGCGCCGGCAATCATGACAATCGAAATTATGAGGACGATTGGGGCGAAAAGTGGCAGGGACTCCTGGAAACCAATCCCGATGGCACAACCAATTACGACAACCAGGCCAATCATCTTTTGGCTAAAAACCTCAAGGGAAAACTTCTCATCGCCCATGGAATGATGGACAGCAACGTACCGTCATCGAATACAATGCTCGTGGTAGATGCCTTGGTCAAGGCAAACAAAGATTTCGATCTTCTCATGTTTCCACATGGCGGGCACGGCTTCGGCAGCGCCAGGATCTATTGGATGCGTAAACGATGGGATTATTTTGTGCGCCATCTGCATGGCGTGGAGCCGCCTAAAGAATATGAATTTGGCAAGAGGAAAGTTAGAGTTGGACCGCCAACAGGAAGAGAAATTAGGTGAATGAGTGATCCGTTTAACTCCCCGGGGTTTTAAAAACCCCGGGGATTATTTTTATTATTGATTTTTATAATTCGAAAATCACCAACTGTTTTAGAACTGCAAAAGCTGAGGGACTTTAATATGATAATTTTAATGTTCAGAAAAAGTATTTTAATTCTGTGCTTTTTTGTATCGTTGTTCTTGAATTATTGTAGTCGCTCTAAAGATGGTAGTAGTAATTCTATATCTAAAGATAAATTTGAATCGATTACTTTTATAGAGTATCTAAGAGATCACAGACCAAATCTGATTGATGAGTTTACTATCATTCCGGCTGTTGCAATTGAAATAGATGAAGAAAATGTCTTTGAGCTGCTGATCAACAATCAAGGATTAATTATTTTTGATGAAAAACCTGTAGTAAAATCTTTATTGAAGGATGCTATAAGAAAGACAAAGATAAAATCACCCAATATAATTATTAAAATGGGTTTAATCGAAGAGGAGAATGTTCCAACAGAGTACTATCTGCAGGTTCTTAATATCTTAAAATCTAGCACAATATCTCGAATAAGTATTGGAAAAGCCTTTCCTCCACCACTACCTCAAAATCCTATCCAATAGAATTTAAAGTAAAAGTTAATCGCTTTGAAAAGTACATTCATCTTGAATCCAAATGGCTTCCTAATGAGATTTTGCTTAATTCGAACTCTTCAGTGTCCGCAAGAAGAAGTGATTTTGGTCTGCTGATTTTGGTGTTCATTTAACAGAAGCTAGTGGAAGTATTTCCGGTATTGCTTCAAACTTTTTGACTTTTCTGAATAGAATTCATACCTTTTAATAATTTTTCAAAACAGGACATGTTTTGAAAATTCAACGTACTAAATGCTTTGAATGAAATGCGAGGATTCAACATGAATAATGAAATTGAAAATCTGGTAGACGACTATGAATCAGGACAAATGACACGACGTCAATTGGTTGCCAAATTGGGTATGATGATTGGTCTCGTTAGCGGGGTTGGTCAATTATGGGCGAGTGAGTCCAACAAAGCTGAACAAGAAAACATCGGCAGTACTTTTGAAGCTGTTGAGATCAACCACATCGCTTTACGAGTTACAAATATTACCCGTTCCCGAGATTTCTATACCAAACACTTAGGCCTGAAAGTAGCTCGGCAAAGCTCAAATAGTTGTTTCCTCAATTGTGGTAATAATTTCGTGGCGCTGTTCCGAGGTCGGGAGGCAGGATTGGATCACTACTGCTATGCTGTTGAGGATTATGACGTCAACAAAGCAGAACAAAAGCTGAGGGCTGAAGAGCTCGATTCTGTTCGCCGGCAAGGTAATCGAATCTATTTCAATGATCCGGACGGTCTGACTGTTCAACTGGCCGCAAAAAACCATTTGCCCTGAGTGGCTAATTCAAAACCATTCTAATTTAATAAATCATGGCCATTTGTTTGAAGATTGGAGTAAGCTGGTTTACTTCAATAAAAGCATTTTATTCATCATAGAGAATTTTTTATCGGCACTAATTTTATAGAAGTAGATACCTGCACTTACAAAATTTCCGGAATCATCTGCTCCATCCCATTTAACTTGAAAATTTCCCGCCGGTTTTTCTTCATTCACCAGCGTTACCATTTTTTGTCCCAATGTGTTGTAGATTGTAATGCGAACAGTTGCAGTTTCCTTAAGACTGTATTTAATAATTGTTTGCGGATTAAAAGGGTTGGGGTAATTTTGTTCTAATTTAAAGGAATAAAGACTGCTTAAGATTTCCGGAGAAACAGCCGTGGAAATATTTTTCGCTCCAACCAATTCAGCCACAGTTCCTACCGTCATCTGGAGTGCGTTAAACCCAAGCCTGAAATCTGCCTCCGAATAAGTTTCATAGAGATCCGTTGGCTGGTGATATTGCGGATTAGATTGACTGCCAATTTCAGCGCGACGTCGGTTTTCACGAACACTTACCGAAGCAGTGAAGTTTCTGAAAGGCATTGAATCCGTGCAACACATATCATTACCAATTTCTGCAGGATAGTCTGTGGAATAACTTTGATTTCCTGCAAACAATACATTCGCCAATTGCAGAGAATGATCCGCTTGTGAAGTTGAAATTAGGTATTCAATGTCGATATCAGCCATTGCAATTTGCTCTGCTTGGGGAGGTATTCCGTGGTCATATAAAATCATATCATGCTGAATGATACCAAGCCAGGATGGTTCAGGATACAAATTTGAACCGACAGGATCTTCCAGGCCTTGAAGAGCTGCACGTTGATCAACATAAGCGTTACTGCCATTCAGACCTGTCTCTTCATTGCTCCAAAAGATAAATCGAACCGAGATATCAGTTTCTATATTTTGGGGTGCAAATGCACGGGCGGCATTTAGAACCAAGGTACTGCCAGACCCATCGTCGTCTTCGGCGCCGCCGCCTCCCCTGCCATCCAGATGTGCTGAAATGATGTACATTCGGTCCGGCAATAATGAACCGACCTTAGTGAAATAAATATTATCTCGAGGGTAATTTATTTGATTTGATCGATAGGTAAACTCTAGTCGCTGAGCCGTATAACCCACAGTTTCAAGTTGTTCTTGAACCCAGTTCTGGGCTTCGGTAAAACTAGTCGAACCCGCTCCAAATAAAGATCGATCGCCAAAATCAGACAGAGTTTTTATGTCTAACTTAAATCGTTCTATATCTAAACTATTGACCAGGGCCTGAGCATCCGGAGTATTCCTCTGGAAAGCATAAGTTGTATTGGCGATAAAATGAAGGACTATCAATAGAAATGTTTTTGTGAAATACCCGCAAAAGAATTTTTTAGCAATTGTCATATTTATCCTCCCAGTTATTGAAAATCATATTGAACATTAAACTCGCCGATAATCCATGATCTTGTTTTAAAATATTCGTGATTTTAAAAAATATAACAATGAAATTAAATATCAATTCCAAATAAAACACGCATCATCATAACAGTGAATACTTATTTTTTAAATTACTAAGAGTCTTTTTCACTAATCTGAACTTGATGTATTAAATTGGTTTGATTATATCATCATAATTCAAAAAAAGAATTACCAATCCCATAGGGATGAAATGTTTGTAGGCTATAAATTTCAAAGAATATATGAAAACTCCTTTAGGAGTGAAATATGGGATCTTTTATTAAGCATGATGACACTAAATGCAAACATTCCACTCCTCCGGAGTTTCGAATCAGAGACTTATATCATCCCTATAAACATTTCACTCCTAACGGAGTTGGATTGCAACCAATACAAAGAATTATGTCAAAGTATCTATTATCATGATAACCAAAAATACGGAAAATGAGGTTTACTGTTATCCTAAAACTATTTATTGGAATCAGAGAAAGGGGTGTTAATTAGATGAGGAATTATGTAAATTAACCCGTTGTGTACATTAGAAATCCGTCTTAATAAAAACTGACAAAATATATATTGGATTTGACTTTAATGAGTAAAAGATATGCCGATAATCCAACAGTTTATATTTATTAAATTCTGCCAGGGATGAATGTTTATAAAACCCACCAACGTGGGAATTGATACCAATATAAAAATCACAAGTTCTGTAAGGCGAATGATAACATATGATTAAGTCCTGACATTTCCCTGGTCACATTCAAATAGTTTTGAATCTTTTTTCATCATTCGTCCCGACTGTGACTATGAGATTTTAAGACATTCAAAATCCCCGCGATGAAGAGGTTGTGTGAAAAAGGATTAACAATTAATTTTTAATAGAAAACTCAAGAAAACCATACAATTGTCATCCTGGAAGGATTTTGTTAAAAAACAACACCTTACATGAGCCAAAACAAGATTCTTACTGAATGACATTAGTTCAACCATTTGTGTTTTTTAATCCAATACTTGTGTTTTCATACAGCCTCTGAATCGCGATGCTAATATCGTACCTTTATTTTAGGATTAACACGTTGGCGCTATTGCAATAACAAATTCAAATTGTCAAAATCCTTGTAGATAATCTGTTTTTTGATATTTTAAAATAATACGCACAACATGTTAAATTAAATAAACAACATCGATAGATTACTAATTATGCTTTATGACAAAAGAACTTTCTGAAGAAAATCACTGCTTGAATTGCGGGGAAATTTTAACAAAGGATTACTGTGGGAATTGCGGCCAAAAACGAACCCACCTGAATGTTCCCTTCAAGCAATTGATGTCCGATTTCCTGGGCAACGTATTTACTTTCGATGCGAAGTTTTTCCGTACGTTTGTGCCGTTATTGACCAAACCGGGATTGTTGACCGTCAGGTTTAATGCCGGCCAGCGTGTTCGCTATGTCTCTCCATTTAGACTCTATCTTTTCATCAGTGTGATATTCTTTTTCACATTGGCCCTTTCGGATGTGAAACTTTTTAAAGTTACCAAGATGCCAAAGGCTCAAGATACGGATGCCGCAGTCCAGCCAAATACAGAAACCGGTACAGACCCGGTTGCACCGGATACAAGCGATGTGCAGTTGAAAGAGGATTCAGAACGGGTTAGCTCGACTTCTAAATCTATTAGGAATAAATTCTTTACAAATTTAAAAAAAGCGAACGAGAACCCCGAATTTGTCAATGCAATTCTGGTTCGTCGATTACCGCAACTGATGTTCCTCATGGTGCCTGTTTTCGCTCTATTTGTGAAATTGATGTATTGGCGAACCGAGCCATTTTATGTCCATCATTTGGTTTTTGGACTGCATTTTCATTCGTTTGCATTTTTGATCCTGTTTGTCATGAAATTGTTAACCATGATCAGCAATAAACCGATCGCTCTGTTGTTGGTATTCGCTCTGCCGGTTTATTTATTCTTTAGCCTGAAACGGGTGTACCGCCAGTCCATCGAGCTGACGATTTCAAAACTCCTGGTTTTAATCTTATGTTACATCGCTGTGGTTTTTGCCTCAATAATTGTTGTGGCTTTTGGTACTATTCTTTTGTATGAGTAAGAAAATTTGGCAATTTTACTATGAGCTTGCTTGAAATTATTGGTTACCTGGCGACCGTGTTAATTGCAATTTCGCTAATGATGAAATCAATGGTGAAACTGCGTTGGATCAATCTTTTCGGGGCATCTACTTTTGCAACCTACGGATACTTGATTGACGCATATCCGGTACTGGTGTTAAATGGAACTATCACGATTATTGACATTGTTTACTTATTTCAGATGTATTACAAGAAAGATTATTTTGAAATATTTCAAGTTAAGTCCTTTCAAGCGTCGGCATTTATCCAACGCTTTCTGGAATATCATGATGAGGATATCAGGTATTTTTTTCCTGGTGTAGACTATAATAAACTTAAAGATCCGTTGGTGTTTGTTGTTTCAAGGAATATGTTGCCGGTTGGAATATTTATCGGCCAGCCAAGAGGCAAGGGTGTTCTTGAAATAATTGTGGAATATGTTATTCCTGATTACCGCGATCTGAAAAATGCATTTTACATTTATGAAAATAAGGAGGAGCATTTTTTGAAACACGGCTTTCGAGAGTTACAGGTTAAGACAAACGTGCCTGAACACATCCGGTTTGTAAAAAAGATTGGCTTTAAGCCTGATAGACAAAAGGGAAGTGACTGGTATAAGATGGAGCTTGATTAATTGAATTATGATGACACATACAAATTTATCTAGAATCCTATTTTCATTTTTATTGATTTTTACAAATTGAAAAGTTAACTTGCGATTACTCACAGAGTAATCCAAATACGAGGGTGAACCATGACTGAAAATTTTACATACGACGTTTTCCTGAGCTACAGCTCGAAGGACAAGAAAGTCGTTCGCAAAGTCGCCAATCGATTGAAGTCGGACGGACTTCGGGTGTGGTTCGCTGAATGGGAGCTCAAAGCCGGCGACAGCATTCCGGCTAAGATTGAGGAAGGTCTGGAGCGTTCCCGCGTGCTCGTGCTGTGCATGTCGGACAATGCGTTCGGCTCCGACTGGACTACTCTGGAGAGCCAGACGTTCCGCTATCGCGACCCGCTGAACAAAGAGCGCCGCTTCATTCCCCTGCGACTCGACGAGGCCCCTATTAAAGGTTCCCTGGCGCAATTCCTCTACATCAACTGGCGACCGCAGAACCGCAAACAGGATTATGCGAAGCTCCTTGAAGCTTGCCAGCCGACTGCGAAGGAGCCTAAGGTGACGGCGGAAGCAAAGGCCGGGGGTGCACAGATCGCGGAAAATTCAATTCAACTTGCCCATCAGGGGGAGATTCTAGACTACGCGTTCAGCCCGGATGGTATGACCGCCCTTACCGGGGGCAGAGACAATATTCTGCGTTCTTGGGACTTGGAGTCAGAACACTGCGTGCGGACCTTTGAAGGGCACAATGCCGGCGGCGATGGTGTCTGGGGAGTCGCATTGATCACAGAGGAGCGCCGAGCTCTCAGCGGTGGTACCGACAAAACTGTGCGATTATGGGACTTGGAAACGGGGCGTTGTGTCCGCGTGTTTAAAGGACACTCCGGTGCCGTCTTATGCGTTACATGGAGCGCAGATCAGCAACGCGTGCTCTCTGCGGCTAACGACGGAACAATACGGCTGTGGGATGCGGAAACAGGGCTCTGTCTTCACGTACTTGAAGGTCACTCGAGAATTGTCAGAAGTGTCGCGTTGGGCGCAGACAAACTTCACGCGTTGTCCGCAGGTGGTAATGACGCAACGGTACGACTGTGGGATGTGGAGTCCGGACACTGTCTCCGAGTCCTCGAAGGGCACACCAATTACGTAAACCACGTTGCATGGAGCACGGATCAGCAACATGCACTATCCGGTGCTGATGACAATACACTGCGGCTCTGGGACGTGGAAACAGGACGGTGCCTGCGTGTGCTCGAAGGTCATACAAGCGGAGTCGAAACCGTTGCGTGGAGCAAGGATCAGCAGCGCGCCGTTTCCGGGTCGACAGATTACACCGTTCGGCTGTGGGACTTGGAGTCAGGGCGTTGTATTAGTGTACTTAAAGGCCACACTACCTCTGTTGTGACCGTCGCATGGAGCGCCGATGGACGCCGTGCCTTCTCCGGTGACAAAAGAGGAGGTATCCGTATGTGGGACCTATCGGAGTTTGCCACTGAGGCGCGCCCAACAGATTCTCTCACGACAACCTTACCCGCACCAGACCAAGTTCAATACACCAACGCCAAAGTCCTGCTCGTCGGCGCCAGCGCTGCGGGGAAAACCGGTCTCGCCAATCGCCTGGCCTCGGACACTTTTGAGAAAACCGACTCTACGGTCGGTGCCTGGGCCACGCAGTGGAAACTTCCACTCGAAACAAAGGACGGCGTGGAGCGGGAGATCTGGCTCTGGGATTTTGGAGGGCAGGCCGACCAGCGCCTGATCCACCAGCTCTACATGGATCAGACTCATCTTGCCGCCCTGGTCTTCGATCCGCAGAAAGAGGACCTTTTCGATACTCTCGGCACATGGGATCGCGACTTGGCCCGCGCCGCGACACAGAACTTCCGGAAATTGCTCGTCGCCGGACGCATCGACGCCGGCGGCCTTCGTTCCGTCAGCAAAGTAAAAGTCGAAGAATTCGCCAGGGAACGCGGCTTTGCACGCTACCTCGAAACCAGCGCCAAGGAGAACATCGGTTGCAAGGAACTGAAGCAGGCCATTGTTGAACTGATAGACTGGGACCAGATCGCCGAGCGTACCTCGCCGGCGCTGTTCAAGTGGCTCAAGGAAGAAATCGTCCGGCTGAAGGACGAAGACCGGGCGCTGATGCGCTTCAACGAACTGCGCGAGGCGCTCACCTTGCGTCTCGAAGGCGAGCGGTTTTCGGACGACGAATTGAAAACGGTGATCTCGCTATTGGCTGGCCCCGGCGTAGTTTGGGAGTTGGGTTTTGGCTCCTGGATCCTGCTCCAGCCCGAGCTGATCAATTCCCACGCCCAGGCCGTCATCCGCAGCCTGCGGGAAGATGAGCGCGAGATTGGCTGCATTGCCGAGGAAAGAGTGCTGGGCGGGGACCTCGCTTTTCCCGAAGCAAACCCGCGATTGGACCCCGGCGAGGAGAGGATAATCCTGTTGGCCATGCATCGAATCCTGGTCGAGCATGGCCTTTGCCTTCGAGACGAGGACCCGGAGGGCAAGGGCCCGACGATGCTCATCTTTCCCAGCTACGCGCGGCGGGAACGCCCGGACCTGGTGAATTACCCGTCGGTGATTGTGAGCTACCAGTTCAACGGTTTCCTCGACGATATTTACGCCACGCTGGTCGTGCGACTGCACCACACCCAGCCCTTCGACCGTGACCAACTCTGGCGCTACGCGGCAGATTTTAAGACGATGACAAAGCGGCGTCTCGGCGTAAAACTGACGCGCCGCGCAGACGGCGCCGGAGAACTCGAGGTCTACTTCGATCCCGAAATCCCGGTCGAGGAGATGATGATCTTCAGCAAGTACGTCCACGAGCACCTGTTGAAGAAGGCGAATGATGTCGTGCGGCTGCGGCACTACGTGTGCCAGCACCAATACAAAGGCAAGCCTTGTGAAACCCAGGCAAATCGCGAAGTAGCGATGGAACGGCTGGAAGAGAAAGGCAAAAAAGCCAGCATCATCTGTGTGAAATGTGAAAAGCGTGTGAAGCTCTGGGACGAACTGGAAGCGTGCTTCGCGCATCCCGACGTCCAAAAGAGGGTTCACGAACTGGAGGAGCATTCAAGAATAACCCTCGACACCGAAAGTAAGGAACGTATGCTCGTTGGCGAAATCATTTCGGCGGTGGCGCTAGCCGGACAAATCAGCCGGGAATTCAGCGTCTCCGACCACGGCATCGACATGGAAATCGAATTCAAGAACGATGACGGCAAGGCAACCGGCCGAAAGGTGTATCTGCAACTGAAGTCAGGCGATTCCTACCTGTGCACGCGAAAGAGCGATGGCGCGGAAATCTTCGCCATCAAAAAAGAGCGCCACGCAAAATATTGGATGGAGCAAGCGTTCCCCGTGATGCTTGTAATCCGCAATTCCCAGGGCGAGATCCGCTGGATGGAAGTCCGAGACTGGTTGAAGCGCGAAACTGATAACGGCAAGAAAAAGGTAAAGCAAATCGTTTTCGAGGGCAAACGCTTCGACGTGATGAGCGTGCGCGGATGGCGTGAGAAGGCGTTACAATTATAAGAAATTGTGGTTAGCCACTTATTCGCTAGACCTCAAAAATGTCATTCAGGAGGCTGTGCCCTGAGCCTGTCGAAGGGAATCTAGTTTCTATTCAAGAAAATCTTTTTCTCGGATTGGTTGTTATATAAAGGTAAAAATTATCTTTTCGCATATTGTTACAATGTGAAA
>CAYXGW010000094.1:0-2885 GCA_964464595.1 uncultured Deferribacteres bacterium | reverse complement strand
TAAAAATGTCATTCAGGAGGCTGTGCCCTGAGCTTGTCGAAGGAAATCTAGTTTCCATTCAAGAAAATCTTTCTCTCGGATTAATTGTATAAAATGTAAAAATTATCTTTTTGCATTAGCATATTGTTACATTGTGCAAAAATCTCAGCGATTAAGCCATGTTCCCTCAAAGCATGCTCGGGGCCGTGTTCTTCAAGATCTGCAATCTTCATCACTTCGGCACGAAAATTATCTTCTAGTTCCCAAAATGTCATTCAGGAGGCTGTGCCCTGAGCTTGTCGAAGGAAATCCAGTTTCCATTCAAGAAAAATCTTTTTCTCGGATTGGTTGTTATTCGGATTGGTTGTTATATAAAGGTAAAAATTATCTTTTCGCATATTGTTACAATGTGAAAAAATCTAAATAGATTCCTCCTGAATGACAGAACTTGCTATTTTACAGTGAATAGTTATTGATGTTATCCTCCCACTAAAATAATCTAACCCCTCACCTTATAAAAAACCACATCGCCATATTTTACAATATAATCCCTTCCGTACACCGCAATTAAGTCGTGTTCTCGCAAGCATGCTCGGAGCCGTCTAAAAATGTCATTCAGGAGGCTGTGCCCTGAGCTTGTCGAAGGAAATCTAGTTTCTATTCAAGAAAATCTTTTTCTCGGATTGGTTGTTATATAGACGTAAAATTATCTTTTCGCATAAAGTTTACCATGTGCAAAAAATTTAAATAGATTCCTCATGAATGACAGGACTTGAAACTTCTAAATTCTAACCCCTCACCTTATAAAAAACCACATCGCCATATTTTACAATATAATCCCTTCCGTACACCGCAATTAAGTCGTGTTCTCGCAAGCATGCTCGGAGCCGTCTAAAAATGTCATTCAGGAGGCTGTGCCCTGAGCTTGTCGAAGGAAATCTAGTTTCCATTCAAAGAAATCTTTGCTATATAACAAAAAAATCCCATTTAGGATTCTTTGATTTAATGAGTTCTTCTTTCTTTTCCCTGCTCAGATCTTTAATCTCTTTTTCTCTTGCAATAGCCTGATTAATGTCAAAGTGATGCTCATAATAAATAAGCTTGTAACAAAAATACTTCCCTGCAAAGGTTTTCTTATTTGCCCTGTTATCGTAATGCTGTCGAATACGAACTTTCAAATTATTTGTGACACCGGTATAAAGTACAGTTTTTCTCGGATTGGTTGTTATATAAACGTAAAAGTTATCTTTTGGCATAATTTTACCAAGTTCAATAAATTTAAATGGATTCCCTTCGACAGGCTCAGGACGCAGCCTTCTGAATGACAGGAATTGCTATTATTAATCAAAGTGGTAATTCGATATATCTTTATATACATCAACAAAACTAGAAATCAGACTAGTCACACCACCTCTAACCCCTCACCTTATAAAAAACCACATCGCCATCTTCTACAATATAATCCCTTCCGTGTACCGCAATTAAGCCGTGTTCCCGCAACGCATGCTCGGAGCCATGTTCTTCAAGTTCTGCAATTTTCATCACTTCGGCGCGGATAAAACCTTCCTCGAAATCGCTGTGAATTTTGCCGGCGGCTTGCTGCACATTGGTCCCGGCTGGAACCGTCCAGGCATGGGTTTCGTTTTCGTTGGCGGTAAAAAAAGTGATGAGATGCAACAGCTCATATCCCGCCCGCACCAGTTTTTGCAGACCGGTTTCATCCAGGCCAAGCTCCTGCAAAAATAATTCCTGGCTTTCGGGGTCTAACTGGGATATTTCAGCCTGGGCCTTGCAGCTGATTTGTAAGACACCAGCGTTTTTCCCCCGGGCAAATTCGAATAATGCTTTCACAAACGGGCTGTTGGTAAGATGGTCTTCATCGACATTGGCAATATAGAGAATGGGTTTGTTGGATAGCACGCCAAGAGATTTGAGCAAGCCGGAGGTATACTCATCCAATTTTAACTCATTGATCATCTTTTCAGCATTGATTTCATCCAGAATGGCTTCAAGGCTCTCTTTTTCTTTTACGGCGACTTTATCGCCGGCTCTGGATGTGCGGCTAAGAGTTTGCTTTCTCTTGGTCAGGATTTCAATATCCTTCAAAATCAATTCCAGGTTGACGATCTCTACATCCCGTACCGGGTGTAATTCGGATTCTATATGAGCGACATCTTCCTCTTCGAAACAACGGACCACATGCGCCAGGGCATCCACCTGCTGGATATTGCTGAGAAATTGATTGCCGAGTCCCTCCCCTTTGCTGGCGCCTTTTACCAGTCCGGCGATATCGATGAAGTCCAGGGTCGTCGGCACTGCTTTGGCTGAACCAACAATTTTTTGGATGACTTCCAGGCGCGGATCTTCCAGCGGAACGATGCCGTGGTTTGGATCGACGGTACAAAAAGGATAATTTGAAGCAGCGACCTGCTGATTGGTTAAGGCATTAAATAATGTAGATTTACCAACATTTGGCAAGCCGATAATTCCACATTTAAAACCCATTAGGTTACTCCTTTTTGCTTAATTTTTTGGCTTTTTCAACGAACCAATGAATACGGTCATGGAGCCAACGACCGATGACTGAGTCACGCCCAAACAGGGCTGCGGCTAGAAGTAAAAATACAACACCTGGTAAAATGGGCAAAAATAAACCGAGAACTCCCAGAACTAAAACAACAATCGCCGCTACTCTGCGAATGACTTTTCCATATCCGTGCCATTTGGATTGTTCCATTAAAGGGTTTCCCCGCTCAACAAACGCAGTGCTTCGGTATATTTTGCACTGGTATTCTTTACCACCTCGGCAGGTAATTCCGGCACCGGCGGCTGCTTTTCCCAGCCAATGGATTCGAGATAATCCCTGACATATTTCTTGTCAAAACTCATTTGTGCCTGTCCTGGCT
>CAYXGW010000093.1:0-23964 GCA_964464595.1 uncultured Deferribacteres bacterium | reverse complement strand
CTTTAATGCCGTCTATTTCTGCCAGTCCCCGGGCCAATATTTGCGCATTGGCATTATCATCCGCCAGGCGATCCACATGATGCTGTAATGCATAAATACCCGCCGCGGCGATGATACCCGCCTGGCGCATAGCGCCGCCGAACTGATGCTTCCAGCGCCATGCTTCCGATATAAATTCTTTCGATCCTGCCAATGCTGCCCCGACCGGCGCTCCCAATCCCTTGCTAAAATCGATCCAAACCGAATCACTGTTTTTTGCAAACGAGTCAGCCGAAACGCCGCTGGCCACGACCGCATTTAGCAGTCTCGCGCCGTCCATATGTTTGGCCAGGCCATGTTGGTCTGCAACGGCATACACTTCATTGATGGTGTTAAGCGGCCATACTGCGCCGCCGCCGACGTTAGAGGTTTGTTCGATAGAGACAACCCTTGAACGGGGCGCATGGTTAGTTTTGGGGCGAACCGCTTTTTTCACCTGCTCCGGCGTAAATATGCCCCGGTTGCCGTCTATAGGGTAAATCTGCGCGCCGCAAAGGGCGGCAGGACCACCGGTCTCAAAAAGGCATACATGGCTGGTTTTATCCATAATAATTTCATCGCCGGGTTGACAATGAACCCGAAAGGCAATTTCATTGCACATGGTGCCGGAAGGCAGAAAAATGGCGTCTTCCTTTCCCAACAACTCACTCACCATTTTCACCAAGCGATTGACACTGGGATCTTCTTTGCGCTGTTCGTCCCCCACCTCCGCTTTGCACATGAATTCCCGCATGGCTGCTGTTGGTTTGGTTAATGTATCACTGGCAAAATCTATTCTGATGTTTTGCATTTGTTAAGCTCAGTTTATGATTGTTTAATCAGAGTTCAAGTCCTTCAATAACACCATATTAGACTTGAATTGGTTCTTCTAATTTTGCGGTTTTTTGAAAACACAGTTAGGTTATTTTTTTGGTTTTTGCAAGCTATTGATATCAAGAAACCTTGCATTTTCTAGGGCTGCTGCTGCTTCTTTAATAGAAGCTAAAATTTGTGGATTTACATTTCTTACTGATTTAGCCATACTAAATATGCTCCTATCTACCCCGCCTAACTGCTCAATGGGAAAAACAACCTCAGCATTTTCTTCAATTTTATTATTAAGAGAAGAAACTTGTTCTCTGAGTTTATCAATATTAGCTAATGCATCAGACTTTTCTTTAATTAAGTCAAGCTCCTTTTGTTTTTGTTCAGCTAACGCCTTATCCTTTTTATCGATTGCTTCCTTTAATTCCCCGATTTTCGTCTCTTTGCTATTATCTAATTCTTCCCGCATTTTTTGCGTATTTTCAAACACTGTTGCTTGTAATTTTACCAGCTTTTCAAATTCATCAGAGCGTTCTTTAATTACCTTCATCGTCCTTTCCTGCTCTTTGACTGTTGCATCAAGGGTGCTAATCTTGGTTTTAACGGATTTAATGATAAAGTAAATAAAAATCAAGAGCCCCGGGTATGCGGCTAGGTCGAAATATTTAACAATTGAATCCAACATTGTTGTTTCTCCCATTCTTATGTTTACCTATTTTCTTTATAATATTTTTTATCAGTTAATTCGTTATATACAATCCAATAAGAATTGTTTTCAATCCATTCTTTAATTTTTAAATCCATTACATCAATATCTGGATCAGCCCCACAAATTAGAGCAAGTTCTCGCCCAATTTGTGTAAATTTTATTAAACTCAATCCATACAAAGCTGGAAAATTACTATTAATTCTAATGCGTACTGGTAGACCGAAGTAGAATAATTTATAATTACCAGAGGCTTCTTTTAAACTTAAATGATTATCTATTAAGTTCAACAAACCTATTTCTTTGAGATGATCAAGCGTTGGTTTTTTGAAGATAAGCGAGGGTTGTATGTCTTGTCTAGTTACTAGGGTATAACTATTTATAAAAGGCGTTGGCTCTAGGTTTTCTCCATTCCAATTATGTCTGCACAAATTTTTAAATAAAATTGCATCACTCTTATCAAGGGTCTGCATAAAGTGTATGGTCCTTTTAGAAAAAGAGCCTGGATTATTTGCTTCGCCCGAAAGTATTTTTGCCCAAAGCATTTGCATGTCTTCGTCGGAAGTTAATCTGCATTTGTCTAAAAAATTAAATATCCAATCCTCTTCCATGTCTTCAGGTCTTGCATCTTCTTTTAATTCTGGTAGGGCCAAATTTGTTATGGATTCTATATTGATTTGTTTTTTAGTTTCTTCACCCACAAATCGAGTAAGCGCTCTACGATGAAGTTCTGATATTTCAATTTCACCCCTTGCTTTGATTATTGCCGCCTCTGTTTCTGCTTCGGCAATACGTTTAATCTGAAATGGTTTGAAGGCTCCTTCGAAAGCGTCGGAAATCCTCTCTACTAAAACTGTTGCGGGTTTTGATAATTCGCCTATGTTGTCCAACATTTTTTTTATTTTCCCTCTTTGAAATTAATACCTTCGCCCAGCTTACATATATTTGTTGTTAGTTAATGTTAATTATTTTATAAGCTTATTTATTTGAACTAATTCAACACCTCTTTTTTTACCATTTAGTATTTCAAATTTTAATAATATTTCCAAACTACAATTCTGAAAATTAATGGATCGACCTAATTCACTAATAAGCTCTTTATCAAAAATAGCTTCAATTGAAGAAATGGTACCTTCGAAATTTATACCTGCAAATATGAAGCAATTACTCTTAGCTATTCCACTATTCTTAACTTTATAAATTAGAGCATAAGTAATACCTGTTCTGCTTTCATTCGAGTAATATTGGTTCAAATCAGAAAGGTATGATACGTTATTTGTATTATCATATATTAAGTAATCGTCTGCGGTAAGATCATTATGTTTTGTAGTATCTTGTTTAACGTCTTTCACTTGCAAAAACGAAAATCTTTTAAATTCCTTGTAGTCACTTATTAAATAGTCGAAATACTTATTATGTTTGGGTCCACATAATGAGATAGTATTTTCTGCAAAATCCTGACCAGTAACTTCATCTGATAACATTAAGATTAAATTATTTGGAATTTCAAAATTCATTTTTAATACATTGAATGTAATTAAATCGGACATATTAATTTGACGCCCCGATTTATCCCTGCCAATATGTACATTTACAGAATTCTCAATAGCGCTATCCCAAAAAAACTTGGCTTGTTTTCGATTACTGGTTATATACTCAACACCATTTTGAATTCGTATTATTAGTTCATCTTTACTATTTTTTGGATCTAGCTTATCATAAGAAACAGTAACTAATCCTGCTATATCAGAAGGCACTTCTTTTAATAATTCATGATTTATTAGAGGTATTACATATTTATTCTTGCCCTTAGCATACCCCATTTCTAAAAATACGTTTGGATTTTTATCAGATATTTCAAATATGCATATGTCTGAATTATCTATCTTTTTAAATAAACTATCATAGATTGTATATGAGTTTTCCAACTCATACCTTATAGGAATTAATTTAACAAAATCTTTACCCTTTATTTGGGTTATTTTCTCTTCAGCTTCACTGCAAGAAGAAAAAATCAACTCTTCTAAGATATTACCTCTTATGCTTTCGCTAATAAATTGGTAACCATAGAATATTTTTATCTTATGAATTGCTGTTGTCATACTTGTTCTGTTGTAGTTCATATAACATAGGTATGCAAAAGTCGCTCATTCCATTTATAGATTTCAAGTCAAGTCGTTCATCCAACTCATTTATAATGGTTATTAATATCATAAAACAAAAATTTAAATACATTTTTATTATTTTCTCTTCCGGTATAGGTGATTGATCTCAAACCGGTTAGGGGCTAGTATTATTTTAAACGATAAACAGGACAGCGAACATCTCTACCGATCCTATTTTCTATGCCACGTGTTTTTCGTATTTAGGTAAACCTGGAAGCTTCTACTAACAATTTATTATTTAAATCAAGTGTAGTTCTCATGTAATCATAAATAAGCACAAATGTAACTGATATTTCAACAATTAAAATTGCTAACAGAATTAAGTTTAAGTTGATTGACAAGATTAATCCTAACGACCCCTCCTAACCTCCCCTTAGCAAGGGGAGGAATTTCCCATGTTTGTTTGGGAGGAATTTTCCATGCTTGCTAGGGAGGAATTTCTGGGAGGTTGAAACGTTCCCATTGTGTTGTTGATAAACAGCCTCAAAACTTCTTGTTAACATTCTCCTGGGTTCATCGTTTTACTTAACAAAAGTAGCTACTAAATTGAAATATTCAAGCAGGTAAACAAAGGAGAATTTCAAAATGTTTCTGCCAACTTTAATTTCGACGTTAGGGTTTGTCACAATCGCTTTCTTTTTCCTGGCAAGCTGGTTGTATAAAATCAATAACCGCAAACACGAAATAGCCATCGAGGCCAAGACCCAGCGCTTCAACAAAATCATCGATAAGTTTGATACGCCCCAGGAGTTAATCGATTTCCTGAAAAGCGAGCAAGGCTTAAGAGCGCTGGATACGCTTACAACATCGCAATCCATGGTTAAAATCCCGCTACTGGTTTCGATTAGCGCCGGCATCATCATCACTTGTTCCGGCATGGGCAGTTTCGTGTTAATGGTATTGATGGATCAGGATTTGATCTTTCCGGCAATCGGCGCCTCATCTATCGGGATTGGATTTATCATTGCTTCTTCTATTTCCTATTATTTGTCAAAAAAATGGGGGCTTCTGGAAGGAGCAAGCATGGGTGAAAAGAGCTAAACTCCCAGAACTAAATCCATGAATGAATCTACTTTCAAAGAATTCTATAACCGGACTTACAGACCTCTGCGGAGTTATATCTGCAGGATCTGTAAAAATCCAAGTGAAGCGGAGGATATTGTGCAGGAAAGTTATTTGAGAATTCTGCAACGGCCGTTAGAAAGCAAGGACCAGGCTGAAATGAAAACAACTATTTACACAATTGCTACACGCATCAACATAGACCGCTGGAAACGAAAAAAGATTATCGAAAAATGGCGAATGAGCAGTGTAAAGAACGAGTCCTTCACCATCGAGGATAGTATTGGCTTAAGTTCAGATATGATGCAGGTTTTCGAAAAGCTGAACAGCAAGGAACGTTCCTTGTTGTGGCTCGCTTATGTGGATGGCTATGATCATCGTTCTATTGGTGAAATTCTGAACATCAAAGAGAATAGTGTCCGGGTATTGTTGTTCAGGGCCCGGGGCAAATTAGCTAAAATGTTAAAAAAGCAAGAGTTGGAATTGGAGGTAACTTTATGAAATCTTTAGGATGCAGCCATGAAAGCGCTGTGCTCGAGGCCTTAAAATCTGGTCATTGGAAAGATGATACCCGATCTCATCTGGGTTCCTGTGCCGTTTGTCAAGAGCACGTTCAGATCTATAATTGCATGAAAGAATTATCCAGTGAATCGTTGGACCAATCTCAGCCCAACCCTTCTTATCAGTTAACCTGGCTAAAAGCCCAGTTTCTCGAAGAACAGCAATCCTACAAAAAAGCCTTACGTCCGTTACAGCTTTTGCAGACGATCCTGCAAATCTTCTTTGGATTGATGTTTTTGATGATAACCATTTGGCAATGGCCTGTAATAGGTATCTGGATAACTGATTTTATAGATAATTTTGCAAGAATTGCCAATGAGCCAAACAATGCAAGTCAAGTTCCTGTTTTCATTGTTGGTTTTTCATTGCTGATTGTATTTACCATTTTTATCGGGGCTGTAAGTTTGTTTGACCGCTCAGTTAGAAAACAGGGCAGTTGAGTCTATTTTATTAACTTGGATAATTCATGAATTATGGTTTTAAGCTTAGAATTCCTTATTGTCATCCCATCGCACAGGCTGTTTCAGAATACACTAATCTGGCGAAGTGTCATTCTGATCGAAGTGAAGAATCTCTTGAATTTGTTGGGTTTATGACATTTCAGAGATCCTTCGCTATGCTCAGGATGACAATTTTATTTTCTTTGGATATATTCTGAAACAGCCTGTGCGACTGGATGACAATGACAAGGTTCAATAATAGATCAGGTTAATCAAAAAAAGGAGATATGAAGATGAAAACGAAGATTTCTTATGTGGCTATTTCATTGATTTTGTTTTTCAACGTGACAAATATAATGGGACAACATACAGATTATCCCGGCACGAAGTGGATGCAGTACCATTCACCTGAAGAGGCCGGCTATTCATCTGAAAAGCTGGATATTGCGAAGAATCTATTCGAAGAAAGCGATGGCGCCGCCGCCCTTCTCATTCACGATGGCAAAGTTTTGCTGTCGTGGGGTGAAACCACACGCAGGTTTCGAAACGCATCGATCCGTAAAAGTTATTTGAGCGCTTTGTACGGAATTTATGTCGACAAGGGAAAAATAGATTTAAACAAAACCCTGGCAGATTTAAACATCGATGATATTCAAGGGTTGACTGGAGAAGAAAAACAAGCCAAGGTCATCGATTTGCTTACAGCCAGATCCGGGGTTTACCATCCGTCGGCTTATTCAACCAGAAGCATGGAAAAAACATTACCGGCAAGAGGCAGCCATCCTGCCGGTACATTTTGGTTCTACCAGAATTGGGATTTCAACACGCTTGCTACGATCTTTAAACAAGAAACCGGTCAGGGCGTTTTTAAAGCATTTTCTGAACATTTAGCCAATCCCCTGCAACTGGAAGATTTCAGCATGGAGCACACCTTTTATCGCAATGAACCCAAAAAATCGCGGCACCCGGCATATCTATTCAGAATGTCAGGTCGGGATATGGCCCGTATTGGTTTTCTCTATCTCAATAACGGCCGTTGGAAAGAGAAGCAGATTATACCCGAAAATTGGGTTAAGAAAAGTACCCAGACATTCACAAAGGAACTCGGCAGGTTCAGTGATCGCGGCAGTTATGGATATCTTTGGTGGGTCTCCGATGGTGCTAATGGCCAACCCATGTATTTTGCCAGCGGTTCCGGTGGACAACGGATTTGTGTCCTACCGCAAGCAAAGCTTGTATTTGTCCATATGGTCAATACATATGATAACAATAACATAAGGCATGGAAATATAATTGGTCTGTTGGAACAGCTTCTCCAGGCAAAAATATCCGAACCAAAAGCAAAACCACATCTTGTGGAATATGAACCACAAAAAAGATTAATGCCGAAACTCGTAAAGGTGAATAAAGCGGTTTTGAATAAATATATCGGGAAATATCGCCATCGATTTTTAGGTGAATTAACTGTTGATGTTGTTGAAGACCACCTGGTTTTGACAACCGGCATCGGCAAATTTAAAATGTACCCGATCAACGATCACGAGTTTTTCCCGGAAGATTTGGAATCTACAGTTTCATTTGAGCCGGCATCCGGAGAGGCGAAACGGTTTACATCGGTTTCAATACTTAATCAAAACCGGAAGGTTGAAAAAGCGGTTTTTTATTATTAGAGTTGAATTATTTACTAACCACAGAGGCACAGAGGCACAGAGGAAAACAAAGTAACAAAGTAACAAAGTAACAAAGTAAATATTGATAAGAGTTTTATTAAGCGACAGAATCCAAATTCTAATTTGTGAATGGGTCAAGCCACTTAAAACAAATTTCTATAGAACCGTCGGCACAACATGATTCACAATCAGGTCCAAAATGGATTGCGTTTGTTGATCGACTCGACCTGAGATGCCTCTTCACTGTGCGGAGGTAACCACAACTAAATTGAGATCGGGTACACAATAGATAAACTGTCCGCCATAACCCCATGCCAAAAATGCCTTGTAGGGCAGGCTATTATCCTGCCACCAGAGATAGCCATAATCAATATTCTTTAGGGCGCCATAAGTAGAGCCCAGTTGTTGCTGTGGATTCGTAGAAACAGTCACCCAAAGCGGGAGGATAATTATATCATTTCCGGAGAAGCCCCTTTGCAGGAATAAGACGCCAAGTTTTGCCATAGCCCGACCGCTTAATTGCAAACCGGCGCCGCCATTGTAATAACCGCGATTATTTATATCCCAGCGAACATGGACTATATTCAGCGGGTTAAATAAGTGCTTTTTTGCAAAATCAGTAACGGTATTAAAGTTTTCTTAAAGCTATTTGATAAATTAGTCGACTAATCATCAGTTTCATGGTGTCTATGATTTGATTGAACAAAAAATGGTATTATATCTAGAGCAAATAAAAGGTAGATGGGGTGATGGTACTTGATGGTCTAGTTGGCAAGGAACTAGAAGAAACTATAGGGGCCAAATTATTAACTTTTAGTTTACAGTACGTGGAATATAGGATCAAGTTTCTTGAAGTTCGAGAAATTATGGGCATCCAGGACATGACAGATTTACCCGACGTTCCCCACTTATGAAAGGGGTAATCAACGTCAATCATCAATTTTTAGGATTTATGACTCCATTGAATTCACAAAAAAACTTTTCGAAAAAGAAATCAATCTGACTAACTCACAATAAAAATGGAAAACCCTTATAACACAATTTCACAACAAAAATAGGAGGATCGGTTATGGTGTGGATGAAACAATCCCTAATAAATGGGACAAAATTTCTGCTCGTCGCAAGCTCATTTATAGTTGTATCGGTATTACTTTTTCTTTTTATACCGATTCTTTTCATCGCTGGATTAAAGTCTGGTACTGATACAAAAGGTAAACTTTCTACAATCTTGGCTCCCCTGTTTCGCCCTGGGAAAGTATCCCTAAAAAGTGGACAAAACCGGATAGCGTCAGCAGAGTCAACTCAAACTGAGTAAGGATTCGAAAAAATGCAGACGATCAACAATCCCCAAATAGTAAAACAAACGAAATTCCAAAGATTCCGGATTGGCTGAATGTACAACTAAATACGGAGATAATGATCCTTTCAACAGTAGAATAGACAAAGATATTCGGTCCTCTAGCATTGAATGCAGCCAGGGAGCAACGAGCGCCGCTATACTAAATTAATTGCCTATTTTTCTATCTCACCCTGAAAGGTATCGTGATGATTTCCCGGTCCGTTAATTGATCTCCTTCTCTTCTCATATCAACATCGAAGACACTCTTGAGGTTGTTACCAGCAAGATCTTCAAGGGCTGTAAAAACCTGGATGGTATAGTTTCCAGCGATCCACAAATTATCCGGCGTGAATAACCATTGAGTTTCCTGTTTCGATATTTGAATTATGCCATCCACTAATCCATTACTTCCATTTCGAATTGACAAAAGTCTACTCATTAAAGCATGATCTAAAGGTTCAGGGAAACTCACGATAATGGGTTCTAAAGACTTCGCCCCTGGTGTTACAATTTTCCAATTTTCAGGGTTGGGTGATTTACGATCTGCTTCGATAACTGAAAACTGTTTTATATAACTTTTGATTAACAGATTTCCATCTGCATCCTGCAGCTCTCGATCGATTTTCAAACGGTATGATTCACCTGGTTTAAGCGCCAGACCCATTTCTTCATGCGGGCGCAACCCCCTCTTAATTCTTCCAGGATCGAAAAAGACTGTTAAGCGTTTACTTTCCGAATCCCATAGTCCCAGTTCGAGTTCTAAAAATGGCTGTTTAACTTTTTGTCCTGATTCATCAAATAAATACACAAATTGAGTTACATTCCCCCGACTCATTGGCGCGGAAAATTGAATATAAAATTTCAACAGGTTTTCCGGAATACTATTTGTACTTGGGTATACGTTTTCAACAAATACCGTCGCAATAGATTCTTTTCGGGGAAATGAATGGGTTACAGTTAAAATGGGTGTAGATTGCCGTAGTTTATGTTCTAGTCCAACCAGGGAATAGAAACGAGAAGGATCAAAACTTGCGGTATAGGATAATCCCGCCACAAATGGAAAACGAGGCTGAAACCGGATGATTTTGCCATCTATAGAATAACTACCTATTATAGGTGGATGTTTGGGATCATTTGGAATTTCTATACCTGTAAATACAGGAAAAAACTCCTGCCATTGACTGCTAGAAAGATTTGTATCTTGTAATCGATCAAGAGGTAAATCGAACTCCCCAACTTCCACTGATCCATAATAACTATTTTCAGTGTGAGTATTAAACAAAATTTTGGGTTGTGCAACCAACTGGCAATTGGCTACACACCAAAAAATTATAAGAGTTAAATAATATTTATTTTTATGAAAATGGAATATCAATTCATTCTAAAGGAAATTTAAAAAACTAACCATTTGCCATTCGGGAATTGTGTCCTGAGATACATTGTCGAAGAGTACCTTAACCTCCATATCCACAGGATTAGTGCTTTAAAGCCATCTTTTTTCTAAAGAATTTAGATTCAGTTTACCGTTTGGCATTCTCTGCAGGGCAATAATATACTTGTCATTCAGGTTATCCATTTGCTGAATCCCAATTCCAGGACGGGGTGTTATTTTTACGCCGGCGATATTGCCTCCGCTCACTCTCTCGGTTAATCCCACACTTTGATTCTGAATGTCTACAGGATCTATGCGGACTAAACTGCGGGTTGTATTCGATATAAGGATGTACTTTTTTCCCGCATTTTCATAAGAAATCATATCCAACGGGATATTTCCTGAACCCATTTCGGATAAAGTTTTAGCTCTTATATGTTTGCCGTTTTTCATTTCAGATACTGGCATAGAAACTAAAGGTGTGCATGTATAAGCAGCAAGTAATTGGTCCGAATCATTTAAAGTGTACGGTAGCAAAGTTCGAATGGGGGCATTGGTTTCATAGCGACCATGCGCTGCATGGTAAACTTCTACACTGGTGGACGAAACTTTTTCATCGAAGGGAAAAGGAATGATCCGTAAAGTGGAAGCAAATTCTTCATTTGATAATCCGGCGACAAAAAGCTTACCGTCAGAATATGCCAGATCGGTGATTGCATCAACACGAAGACTGCTGCCCCGGTACGTTTCTCCTTTAGAATCGCTAATAGGATTCGGCAAGTTAATTTTTGAGTATTTAATATTTGCTAGAGTGACCTCTTCTATTGAACCCTTTGGTGAAACACGCAATAAAACGGCTGCATCTGTCACATCATTTGCCAGTTTCCAGACAGCAATGGCATTTCTATTTCCACGTGACACTGAAAGATAAACATTTTGAGAAATTGGATTTACGGCAAGATCATGAATCAATATTTGATCCTCGGTCGTTCCCAGCATTTTAGCTATCTTTCCTTCAATGTCGTCTATATTTATTGCTTGATCCGAACGAATTGGCGTTTTATCATTGACATCTATGGCAAACACAGCACCGCCTCTTGAATCACCAACAAATAAGATTCCCTCGGGACCAAAACTTATCGTACTTATTGATTTAATCGCTGGTGTGCCATCGATAAATCCCTTTGTCACAGATGGGCTATCAGCGAAACCTATCGAAATAGTAAGTAGATAAATTGTTACTGCAAAAAGTGTCCTTTTCATACATTCTCCATTTTATCTTCAATCAAACCCCATTCCATAAACTATCATATCTAAGAAACTTTAGGCGTCACTCAAGACAAAATATACAACAAGGAATCCACTCTTCGACTCCCATCTCAAAACGAATCGAAATGTCAAATCTGACTATTTTATATTTTACAAATGCCTATAAACGCCAAACAGCTTAGTATCTAAATAATACTATAATCTTCTATTCGCAATTGTTCTTAAGTTTAAAGAGCCATTACTCATTCTTTGCAGGACAAGAACATTTTCGCTATCCAGATTATCAACTTGTTGAATACCAACTTGCGAAATTGCAATATATTTTACACCTTCGGTTGCATTTTGTCCTTCTACTCGGTCTGTAATTCCCATCTTTTGCTTTTCAATATCTTCAGGATCGATCTTCATAAGCGTGCGGTTGCTGTTCGCAATGAGTAAATACTTTTTGTCATTATTCTCATAGGCGATCATATCCAATGGCCTGTTACCGCTCCCTAATTCCGCTACAGTTTTGCCTTTAACGTGCTTACCATCTTTGATCTCGGACATCGGAAATGTTACCAAAGGTGTACATGTATAAGCTGCTAACATATGGGGTTCGTTATTCACTGTGTAAGGTAAAAATGTTCTAATGGGTGAATTGGTTTCATATCGACCATGTGCTCCATGATAAATTTCCAAGCTGGATGAAAGCGACTTATCTGTAAAGGGAAACGCTAATACCCTGAGAGATGAAGAAAATTCCTCGTTAGAAAGTCCGGCGATATATACTTTTCCGTCAGCATATGCAAGATCGGTTATTGCCTGAGAACGTAAGCTTGCACCTCGGCGACTTTTTGCTTCTTTGCTAACTGGATTTGGGATAGATCCCTTCGAATATGTAACATTTTCAAGCGATACTTCCTCGATGCTGCCATCTGATTTTACTCGCAATAAAACATGCACAGCACTATTTCCTCTGCCCCTGGTCACGGACAGATAAGCATTGTGTGAAACCGGGTTTACGGCCAAATCATGAATTCTGATATCTTTTGTAGTCGTGCCAAGCAATGCCGCAATCTTCTCATCGATATCCGGCACATTCAAAGCTTCATTCGCTCCATTAGTCGCCGGGTCGCCAAGTTCAATTGCAAATATCGAAGCGCTTTGAGAATCGCCGATGAACAAAATCCCATTGGGTCCAAACGCTAAAGCTCCGATAGATTCGATTGCAGGTTTACCTTTAGTGAAATTAACCACAGTTGGTGAATTTGCAAAAACCACCGCTGTGGTAAGGGATAGAACCAATATGGAGAAAAGTATTCTTTTCATTTTACTACCTCCTCTTTTAATAAAATGATAAAATGATAAAATGAAATAACATGAATCAATTAATTTTGTATAATGAATTGAAATTGATTAAAATAGTTAGTCTCAAAACGATACTTGTAAGACAATTTTAAATATACATCAAAATAAGTTACAAGGTTCAAACTTTTTTTACCTTACAAATTATTTTTCTAAATCAAGGTTTTGGGTTCCGCTATTGTTTTTGAATTTCTGTTTTCGAATTGAAGTGTTCAACATATCAACAATAATATTTCCATTTTTATTTCTTAGTTCAAGATGTTCTAATGGCAAACAAACGTTTTAAAATTATTTCTTTTTCAATAATCATTATTCTTGTAAGTACTGTTGCGGCTGTAATTGTTTTTAAGGAACTATATTTGCCGGAATTAATTGAAAAAAAGCTATCACAAGAATTTGAAAAAGTCGGTTTATCGGATGTCGCTGTAGATATCGATAAACTGTCGCCCTGGCAGGCTAAACTAAAGCAATTTTCTCTTGGAAAGAAAAAACGCTTCTTTATTCGTGAAATCGAAGTAAACTATTCCCCAGAATCCTTAATGAGACAATACATTCATTCCATAAAAATATCCGGGGTTGCAGCTAATGTAATATTCAAAGATGGCCATTGGGATTTAGGCCCTCTTACTAATTTTCGACCTGTGGGAGATTCATCCATTCCATTTAAGGAAATAAGAATAGAAGAGTCAGTATTAACAATTGAATTGGAAAATCACAAATATAAGATACCTGTGAATGCAATTATTCGTGAAACTGATGAAAACAACTACCTACTCGAATTGGATGGTCTCTTTCAAGATACACCTATGGTCTTAATAGGTAATTTCGATAGTAAAATATCTGAGCTGATTGGGAGCTTTAAGCTTAAAAAACTACAAAGCAATGAACTTTACCAAATTCTCAACTTATTTATTGAATTCCCAAATTTTGACTCTGAAGGGAGTCTAGACTTGACTGGAAATTTTGAAATAACAAAAACCGATTGGAAAACTGAAACCAAGGTTGTGAGTGATCAGCTAATTCTAACACCGGCGTTTGAAGGTTTCCCACTACCAATTTTCTTAACTAATTTAAATGCATTTTTGAATTTATCCAAAAAAAACCAAGCTCTTGTGGATATCAATTCAAATTTAAATCAATCGCCATTCACTGCCATCGCCAATATTAATCTCCAAACTCAAAATGGACATATCGAATTTACAATTGATGACTTAGAAATCAACAAATTTGAAAAGATCTTCAATGAGCACGTACCAGTACCAATTAAAATTGATGGTAAAATAAATGGTAGAGGTTTCTCAAAATTTAATCGTGCCGGCGGCTCTGTTGAGACTATATTTCAAATTGATCAACTGGCAATATCATCTGAAATCCAAAATCGTAACTTGCAGATTATTTCAGATTCCATGAAAATCAACGTTGATTTCCATTTTGAACCTTTCCAGGTTTCGAACGCAATCGTAACCATTCAAAATATGGAACTCTCCGACACAAGTTCCGGAGTATCATTTAGCGATATTTCGATGACTGTCCCCTATTCATTCTCAAAACAAGAAATCAAACAAGGAAATTTTAACATTCAATCAGTAGCATACAAGGGTATTCAATTTCCCGGAATTACAGGAATACTAAACGCTAAGTATAACAGGCTGGATTTACAAGGTTCAGGGATTATTGCAGAAGATGAAAACTTGAGTTTCTCCGGTTGGGTCGATTGGAATAAAAAAGATCCAACAGCTGAATTCCAGGCAACAATTCCCGACCTTACCTTAAATCCTGATGCACCTTGGAACGAACTTCTCCGGGAGTATACCGAATATGAATTTGATGGAGTTGCCAGAGTAGATGCTGACATTAAAATTAAAAAGGGAAATTTACTTTCGACAATAGATTTAGCGATTAAAGATGTGGTTGCTTACAATAGCCATTCTGAAACTGAATTACAGGGAATAAATGGACTTGTAAAAATTACGGATTTATTTCCTTTGACATCGGAAATCGATCAAAGTTTAATCATTGGATCCATACAATCCGGCAACTTCAAGCCCACCAATGGAAACATCTTATTTGATATTAACAACACGGATTCCGTCACCATAAAACAAGTTGAATTCGATTGGTTGGGTGGAAAACTATTTTGTCAAAACACAAAAGTTAATTTAGCCAATAATTTTATTCGTTTTGATTTGAAAATTGAGGGACTAGATTTGCAGGAAATCTTAGATTTTATCGAATATGACGGCGTTCGAGGACAAGGTAAAATTTATGGTCAGCTTCCAATCATGTTGGAATGGGGTGAAAATAATCGGATTACTTTCGGTGATGGTTTTCTTATAGCGAATCCAAATAAAGGAGTGCTTCAAATAAGTGAGGAAAACGCCAGGACAATTTTGGGTATTACAGAAGACATCGATCCACAATCGGCGGATCTCGAGGAAACCGTGAGCCTCATGGTTTTTGAAGCTTTACAGGATATGGAATATACAAAATTAGAGATCATATTCAAAAATGATGAAATTGAAGGATTGATGACAACCATTCAAGCGCAAGGACATGGTCCTCGTGGTGATGAACAAAATCAAATACCAATCGGTGGATTGAATGTAAATATCAATAATCTTGATGAATTAATAAATAGTTTGATTTATTCTAATATGAGCGCTGGCAATATTAAATTGAAATAATCAGAATTTAATTTTTTGGTATGAACTATATGAGCATCGAAATACACCGAAGAATTCTGAGGCCTTTAGATTTAAATCAATGAACTCTTCAGAGATATTCCGTTGAATTAATTAAATTAGGCAGAATAAATGAGATTTAGAGATTTAAGATTAGGAACAAAACAGACACTTGGTTTTGCCCTTATCGTGATTATTATGTGGGGAGCAAATATTTATTCGATCAATAAAATGGCTAATCTCAAATCCGAAATCGATGAGGTAACGAACAACTGGCTGCCAAGAGCCATCGCAATCTCTGATATTAACCTCAACACATCTGATCTCAGAAGAACTCAGTTGCAGTATGCTTTAGCTTCCGATGAAACGGAAAAGCAAAATCAAGCTCAAACTATGATAAGCTCTATCGAGAAAATTAATGAGAATATGGAAATCTACGAGAAACTTAAGACTCAATCCGAAGAACACAACCTCTATTCTGAAGCAGAGCGCAACCTCTATTCTCAATTCGAGGAACGGTGGGAAGGATACCAGGATTTAAGTTTTACATTCTTTGAACTTTCAGATAAAAATGAAACCGGTCAAGCAATTGAACTGCTGAACGATGAAGCCAGGGAAATATTCAACGCTTTTAGTGCCATTCTGATACAGCTCGTCAAAGTAAATAAAGAAGACGCATTTGCAGCCGCCAAGCGAGCCGAAGATACGTTTCTTTCTACCCGTAACATCTTCAGAATTCTCTTAATGGTCACAATTCTAGTGTCGGTCTTGATAGCCATTCTTTTGGTGAGATTGGTAACAGTACCTTTAAAACATCTTGTTAAGGGTGTTGGCCGGGTCGCTAAGGGCGATCTGGATGTAAAGTTAAACATTGCCAGCAAAGATGAAGTAGGCAACTTAGCCCATTCCTTTAATCAAATGACAGTCTCCCTTCGTGAAGCTCGTGAAAGAGAACTACGGGAAGCCCAACTGCGAGCTGAAGCTGAAGAATTGCGAGCCAAGGCCAGAGAAGCTGAAACTAAAGCGTTAAAATCCGAAAACGAACGCAAGACGCGTGAGTTAGCGGAAGCACGAAAACTCCAGCTTTCAATGCTACCGAAAAAACTCCCGGAAGTTCCTAACCTTGAAATTGCGGCGTACATGAAGACCGCCACCGAGGTTGGTGGCGACTACTATGACTTTAAAGTTGATGACGGTACGCTGACTATTGCTATTGGAGATGCCTCAGGGCATGGCACCAGGGCTGGAATAGTGGTTACTGCTGTCAAAAGTCTATTTGGGGTGCTGGCTAATCGCTCTGATATTTCAAGCACATTGAGAGAATTTTCGTCTGTACTAAAAGGAATCATTTTTGATGATATGTTTATGGCGATGACCCTGCTCAAAATTAAAGGAGATAAAATGAGGCTGGCCGCAGCTGGCATGCCTTTTCCAATTATCTGGCGTGCTGCCACCCAAGTCGCCGAGGATGTTGAAATTAAAGGCTTGCCATTAGGAACGTTTGGTCAGTATTCATACAAGGAAAAAGAAATCAAATTGAATCCTGGCGATGCTGTAGTTTTAATGAGTGACGGACTTCCGGAACAGCTAAATCCTGAGGGAGAGATTTTGGATTACCCGAATATGGCTAAATTGGTAACCGAATGTGGCGATAATTCACCGGATGCTGTCATCAAACATTTGAGAGAATCAGGCGAAACATGGGCAAGGGGTTATCCCCAAGAGGACGATGTGACTTTTGTCGTATTGAAAGTTAAGTAAATGATGCATAAAGGAGATCGAGTAGAATGAAACAAATTAAAATAGCATTATTTCTTTTGCCATTTTCCTTTGCGGCCACTATTGCTTTTGCTCAGATGGAGGAATCGCCTGTTAAAATATTTGGCTACTTCCAGAACCAGTTTAAGCAGGAAGGAAGTTCCCGTCTAAATAGAGAATCAAACACTTTTCTTGTACAACAACTCAATTTGTTTTTTCAAAAGGATTTCCACAAGAATTGGTCTGCATTTGTGAATTTTGAGTTTTTGAACTCGTATTCGAGCAGTCGGAATACGGGAGCTATGAACCTTGAGGAACTCTGGGTAAAATTTAGATTAAACAAGAAATTCAACTTGAGATTAGGCCTGCTGATACCAACATTTAATCATTTGAACAGGATCAAGAATCAAACGCCCGTTTTGCCCTATGTTGTCCGACCCCTAATTTATGAAGCTTCATTGCTTGAGATAGTTCCTGTCGATGAATTTGTTCCCGAAAGAGCTTTCGTTGAGGTTTATGGTATCCTGCCTTTAGGCGGAGAATTAAAATTTGATTATGCGATCTTCGTAGGAAATAGCCCGAATATTAGAACTCAAGACCAATTCGGACAATCAGGGGTTGATACGACCAATACTTTTCTTTTAGGCGGCAGGATTGGCGTTAAATCCAAAGAACTCAAAATCGGTTTTTCCTCAACCTACGATAAGGACAGTAGATTTCGAAACCGGTTTCAAGATATGAGGGTATTCGATTTTATAGGTTTTACAGAAGTTCCTCGTGTGAGATTTGGGATCGACCTGTCTTATGCAGTTGGCCCGCTGTGGTTTCAGGGTGAATTTATTCGCCTGCAATACGACGAAGCTACAGACTTGGTCATACTGGACAAAGATTTTGCTTACGGCACCGTAGGGTGGAGAATAACAGATGCCATGATCGTTTATGGCAGTTTCTGGCAGACTCTAGTGCACAGTAACAGGCCATTTGGTGAGCCACCCAATATTGAATTTCAGAGAATTGTTGATAAAACCAAAAGTCCGAATTTTGGTGCAGCTTATCATCTTAGTGATAGAATTGTGTTCAAAGCACAGTTCGTTCATTTTAACAGGTCAAGTGATAACCCAAATGCACCACCAGGTCGTGGCTTTAACATCTATTCGACAGCTGTTTCAGTCAACTTCTAATTTGTACTTGAATATTGAAAACGGAAAATCATTCATGAAAAAGTTGGTATTGGTTATTTTCTGTATTTTATGCTGGATGAAAGCTGCTCCTGCACAAGTTGTTGTAATCGCACATAAGTCTGTACAACTGGATACCATCACAAGTGCAAAACTCTTCGAGCTCTATTCAAGAGAAACGAGATTATGGAATAACGGCCTCCCTGTTATGGTTTTTGATTTAAAACCAAAGGGTAATGTTAAAGACATATTTTACAAATTCCTTGGGAAGAGTATTAATAGAATGAAGTCTATCTGGATGGTGAACATGCTCTCTGGGGAAGGTGCCCCGCCAGAATCTTTGAAATCCGAGGAGGAAATGCTGATAAAGGTTGCAAGTACACCTGGTGCAGTTGGATTCATCAGTCAAGCAAAAGTTAAAGATGATGTAAAAGTACTTGTTATTATTAAAGACAAAAAAACTTAGGATTGATAACTTTTTTTACATTTTCAATGATTTTAGGTCATTTTTTTAACTCAACAAACAAAAACAGGCAATTAAAACCATTAAATTCAGACAAATTATTAATCGTAATAATTTGTTTTTTATACACTTAATAGTTTTTGGTATCTCAATAATTAGATTTATAATTCATGCTTAAGAAAGGAGACCATTGTGAGAAAATATTTCCTGCTTATTTGTGGGTTCCTCGTAGTCTTTGGCGGGTGTAGCCCAACTGTGAATGTGAAACACGAAGTTGAACCGATCTACATCACCATTGATATCAACATCAAAGTTCAAAAAGAATTAGAGGACTTTTTTGATTTCGAAGACGAAAAAGTTGATGAAAAGAAAAATAAGGAGAACAAACAATGAATAATCCAAATAAATTCATATTTCAATTAGCCGTTCTGTTTTCTTTCCTGATCTTTTTTTCGAATACTCTTCAAGCTGATACCAAAGAGGAAATTAGAGAACGTATGAAGAAACGCTTTCCTGAAATACAAATGCTTAAGAAAGACAATAAAATCGGTGAAACTTATCTTGGGCTGGTTGAAATCATCAGTGAAAAAGATACTACCAAAACGAAGATCAAACTCATCGTTGCGGCAGAAAACAATGACAGAAAAATGTTGTATGAACTGATCGCAAAAGCGCAAAAAACAACCCCTGAAGTCGTTGCAAAAACAAATGCTTTGCGGATTATTAGGAAAGCGAAACCAAAAGCGATGTTCAAAAACAATAAAGATGTATGGCAGCAAAAAAAGAATATAAAAAGAAAACCTAAAAAATAGCGATCACATAAAAATGAATCCTTATCCTTATTACTAAAAGCACAGAAAATTTGCTAGCCTGAACCTGATGTTTTAGAGCGGATTGATTATATCATCATAAATTCAAAAAATGATTTACCAAAATTACTAATCCCATCGGGATGAAATGTTTATAGACTTAATATTGCTAAGAATACTTGAAAACTCCTTTAGGAGTGAAAAAGGTATCTTTTTATTACTCAAGATAGCATCAAATGCAAACATTCCACTCCTACGGAGTTCCGTATCAGAGACTTATATTTTCCTATAAACATTTCACTCCTAACGGAGTTAATAGCAATCAAAACAAGGATTATGTCAAAATATCCATTACTATAATGAACCATGAATAGTATTTAAAATATCTTGCACAGTTAACTTCTTGGGAGAATTAAACCTATGAAAACGAAAATTAAATTTCTTACCCTTACCTTTGCCCTGGTTTTATCTCTGGTTCATTTGGTTGAGTCAAGCTCCATTCCCATGCCTTTCGATGATCCCGGCGAAAGCGAATTAAGAAATTTCCTGGAAAACTACTCCACCGATAGAGCTGGCCTAAATCGCTATTATACCATAGAGATTTCACCCCGGCGATTTGAGCGAATGAAAAGATTTTACACAGATTGGCGGGATAAACTGGAGAAAATTCATTTTGAGAATCTCAGCCAACCTGGGCGTGTGGACTATTTACTGTTTAAAAACCGATTGGTTTATGAACTTCGTCTGTTGGATCAGCAAAATAAGAAGTTTGCTGAAATGGAGGATTTAATCCCTTTTGCCGGCACTATCATCGATCTTCACGAATCGCGCAGAAAAATGGAAGCCATCAAACCCGATGAGCTAGCAACAATTCTGACGGATATGAATCATCAAATTGTAGATTTACAAAAGGAATTAGAACAAAAACTAAAAGCGAATGGGAATAACAAAAAATCCTTGGTCAAAGGTACAGTTGCAAACCGAGTTGTGAGTACAATAAACGACCTGTGTGAAGTTCTAGAGAATTGGCACCAGTACTATTACGGATACGATCCCCTATTTTCCTGGTGGATGAAAGAGCCGTATAATACGCTTGATTCCACATTGCAAAACTATTCAGCGTTTGTTCGCAATAAATTGGTTGGATTAAACGAAAAGGATAATGACACGATCGTGGGTGACCCCATCGGTCAGGATGCTCTTTCGATTGAGCTTGCCAATGAAATGATCCCGTACACACCGGATGAATTGATCGCAATAGCCAACCGGGAATTTGCCTGGTGTGATGCTGAGATGCTCAAAGCCTCTCGCGAGCTTGGATTTGGGGATGATTGGCGAAAAGCCCTTGAACATGTCAAAACCCTTCATGTGGAACCGGGCAAACAGCCGGATTTAATCAGAGATTTGGCACTGGAAGCCATCCGATTCCTTGAGGATAGTAACCTTGTTACGATTCCCCCACTTGCCAAAGAGACCTGGCGTATGCGGATGATGTCGCCAAGAAGGCAAAGAGTGAATCCATTTTTTACCGGTGGCGAGACAATTTCGATTTCATTCCCAACAAATACCATGCAGCATGATGATAAGCTGATGAGCATGCGTGGGAATAACATTCACTTTGCCCGTGCAACTGTACATCATGAATTAATACCGGGTCATCACTTACAAGGATTTATGACTTCTCGTTATAATACACATCGCCGGATATTCCGCACACCGTTTTGGGGTGAGGGTTGGGCATTGTATTGGGAACTGCTTTTATGGGATCTCAATTTTCAAAAATCACCGGAAAATCGCATCGGCATGCTGTTCTGGCGTATGCACCGATGCGCCCGCATTATTTTTTCGCTGAGCTTCCATCTTGAAAAAATGACCGCCGAAGAATGTATTGAATTTCTTGTTAATCGAGTTGGCCACGAACCGGCCAATGCCACAGCCGAAGTGAGAAGATCTTTTGCCGGTAACTACAGCCCACTCTACCAATGCGCCTGTTTGTTAGGTGGGCTTCAGTTTCGTGCTTTGTATCAAGAGTTAGTCGAAACAGGCAAAATGACAAGCCGGGAGCTGCATGATGCTATTCTCAAAGAAAACCGAATCCCGGTTGAAATGGTACGTGCACTTCTCATCAGCCAACCATTAACCCGGAATTTTGTATCTAATTGGAAATTTTCAGGTGAGTAGTTTTAAGGAATCAACTTTTGCATTCAGACTTCTAATTTGGAGGATCTTTTAGTGACGAACCCGAATGCGGTCCAGGACTACATCAATGATTTAAAGAAAGTAGCTTCTGGGGATGTTCGCACAGATCAATACAGTCGCGTTTTATATAGCACCGACGCGAGTATTTACAAAATAATGCCATATGCTGTATTTTTTCCGAAGACTGTTGATGAACTTCAGGCAGCTGTCGAATTGGCTGCAAAATACAAAGTTCCCATTCTTCCGCGCACCAGAGGCAGCAGTCTTGACGGCCAAGCAGTGAATGAAGCTATAATAATTGACTTAGCTCGCCATCTGGATAAAGTAATAGAAATCAATGAAGAGGAACGCTGGGTGCGTGTCGAACCAGGCGTTGTGCTCGATCAATTAAATTTCGATTTACGACCATCCGGGCTGCAATTTGGCCCGGATCCTGCCAGCAGTAATCGAGCTGCGATGGGTGGGATTGTTTCCAATAACTCCACTGGCAGCCATTCGATTTTGTACGGGATGACAGCCGATCATGTTATGGGTGCAAAAGTCATTTTGAGTGACGGCAGCCGCGCAGAATATGGTCCTATGGAAACCGAACAACTCGATTTCAAAACCCGAAGAAAGGGTTTTGAGGACAATATTTATCAAAAAATTCTGGCACTAACTCATTCTGGTGCAAATCAAAAAATCATTCAAGCTGGTACACCAAAACATTGGCGCAGATGTGGTGGTTACAATTTAGATCGATTCATCGATAACGGAGTATCGTTTAAATATCCTCAAGACCCTCGATTTAATCTTTCCAAATTGATCTGTGGGGCAGAGGGTACCCTAGCTGTGATGAATGAAATAAAGCTTAATCTTGTGCCACTGCCTAAAATGACTGCCCTGGCAATTATTCATTATGATAGTCTTTACCAGGCGTTAACTTCCGTACCAGTGATACTGGAAGTGAATCCATCTGCCGTGGAATTAATCGATCATATCGGTCTGACACTCTGTCGTGATACTCCTGCGTACGCACGTTTGCTAAACACTTTTATCGAAGGAGAACCAAATTGTATTCTCATTACTGAGTTTTATGGAAACAGCACCAAAGAATTGCAAGATTATATCGAGAAATTGAAAAATCACATAAAAGGTCAGGGAGTTCCTGTAACGAACATAAAGGAAGTTATAAGCCCTCAGCACCAGCAGAATGTATGGAATGTCAGAAAAGTCGCTTTAGGTTTGATGATGAGTATTAAGGGGGATTTCAAGCCCATTCCATTTATTGAAGATGCCGCAGTTCCAGTTGAACATTTGGCCGATTATGTTACGCAAATTGAAAATTTCTGCAATGACCTGGGCAATAAAGTTGCCTATTATGCCCACGCAAGTGCAGGGTGTCTTCACATTCGGCCGCTGATTAATTCAAAAACAGCTAGTGAAGTTGCAAAGCTTCCACAAATTAGCCAATTTGCTCTGGAATTATTAACGGAATTTGGCGGTGCACTCTCCAGTGAACATGGCGACGGCCGCTCCAGGAGTTGGTTGAATGAGCACTTTTTTGGTAAAGAACTGTATGGTCTTTACAAACAAGTGAAGGAAATTTTCGACCCTCATAACATTCTGAATCCCGGCAACATTATCGATTCGCCAGCCATGACAGAGAACTTACGTTACGGATCTTCATATTCCGTACAAGAACTAAAAACAGAAATAGATTTCAGCAGCGACCAGGGATTTCACCGGGCCATCGAAATGTGTAACGGGGCTGCTATCTGCCGAAAACAGACGACCGGTACAATGTGTCCAAGTTTCATGGTAACAAGAGAAGAGGAACATAGCACTCGCGGTCGTGCAAATGCGTTGCTTGCCGCACTGTCAGGAGATCTTCCTATCGAAGAGTTTACCAGCAAACGGATGTACGAAATAATGGAATTATGCATCGAGTGTAAGGGGTGCAAATCCGAATGTCCGTCTTCAGTGGATATGGCTAAAATTAAATTCGAATTCCTGGCTCAATATCATAAAGCGAACGGTGTTCCGCTACGGGCAAAATTATTTGGCAATATTCCTGCTTTAAGCCGCTTTAGCAGTGGCAAACTAGCGCCAATCGCAAATTG
>CAYXGW010000092.1:0-24066 GCA_964464595.1 uncultured Deferribacteres bacterium | reverse complement strand
TGAAAACACAAATATCGGATAAATAAACATAAATGGTTGAACTAATGTCATTCAGAAGGAATCTTGTTTGGCTTTTGTAAGGTACTGTTTTTTAACAAGATCCTTCCAGGATGACAATTGTATGCTTTCCTTGAATTTTTTATAAGAATTAATTGTTTATCCTTTTTCACACAGCCTCTAAATTCCTGGGCTATTCTCGCTTTTCCGTTTTATTAGGTATGGTAAAGAAATCGCTTCGCTGTGTTTCGAGCGTAGTCGAGAAGTCGTTTCACTCCTCGCAATGACACGCTTTGTTACTTTGTGCCTTTGTGCCTTTGTGCCTTTGTGCCTTTGTTACTTTGTCACTTTGGTAACTTTGTCACTTCTCCCTTACCATTTCTCGGCCAATCTTTTTCCTTGACTCTTAACAAGAAACCCTTACTTTGGGTATTTCAATATTTTCTCATATCAACTAGCAAAAAAGGAGAAGTACATATGGACTCTGTAAACATATGGGCAGTACTAGTAGGCGCTGTAGCCTATTTTGTCCTGGGTGGATTGTGGTTTTCGGTTTTGTTCGGTAAAACCTGGTTGAAAGCAATCGGCAAAACCGAAGATGAAATTCGCGCCGAAGGCGGTGCGGGAGCCGGCTATGCCGTTAGTATCATAGGCGGCGTGGTAATGGCTTATATTTTGGCATTGTTAATGAGCCATTCGAGCGATATCACTCTCATTGGCGGCCTTAAATACGGCTTCCATGTTTGGTTGGGTTTTTCGATTACCAGCGTTGCCCCAACGTATTTCTATGAGGGCCGCAATAAAACTTTGTTGTTGATCTACGCCGGCTACAGCCTGGTGGGTTACCTGATTATAGGCGCAATTCTGGCGGTCTGGCGTTAGATGAGTTTTTGCGCTTTAACACGACAAAAGATTAAGGCACATTTCATGAATCATTAGTAGTTTTTGTTCAGCTTAATAAGACAAAAAAACAATACTTTATAACCGTTTTAACGGTTTCAAAACTATGAGAGGCATTTAAAATGGAAAAGCACATACAAATCGTAGGCATTTTACACATAGTGGGTGGTGCGCTGGGTATTCTTATCGGTTTAGTTTGTTTTGTAGCAATTGCTGGCGGTGGCATACTATCCTCCGATTATGAAGCCATGTCGATTGCTTTGATAGTTGCCATTGCTATTGCCGGTTTCTTCCTGGTTTTATCCTTACCTGCCATCATTGGCGGCATTTTCCTGATGAAAAAAGCCAACTGGGCGAGAATACTCATCTTGATTATTTCTGTCCTTAATTTAGTCAATTTCCCTCTTGGTACCGCTATGGGTATTTATAGTCTCTGGGTTCTGCTTAACGCAGATACCATCCCGTTATTTTCGGGCCAGGCAGCCGGTTCCTAGCGGAATGATTCCAAAATAACGTGTTTTTCAGAATAAATAGTAATGAATTGTCAAATTCTGATTATAAAGTGTCATTTGGTTGTCATTGACTGAATGATTATTAATGACAAAATGACTTAGGCAGCAACTGAAGCATTATGTATGTCATTGAATATTGCAATGATAATTAGGAATCGTTTACCTAGAATTAAGCAGTGGCTAAAACAAAAAAGAAATATTATGTCGTTTGGAATGGCAGGAAGACCGGTATATTTGCAACCTGGGCAGACTGCCAAAAACAGATTAACGGATTTCCCGGCGCAAAGTATAAAAGCTTTATCTCCAGGCAATTAGCTGAAGATGCCTTTAGAGGCGATAGCCGGAAATATATCGGCAAAAAGATTTTTGAAAGCGAGCTATCTGATTTCGAACGAAATTTGCTTGGAAAACCGATTCCGGATAGTGTTTCCGTTGACGCTGCATGGAGCAGCTCAAATGGCATAATGGAATATCAATGTGTTGAAACCGGGACCGGTAAGTTACTTTTCAAACGAGGACCCTTCCAGGATGCAACAAATAATATCGGTGAGTTTTTGGCCATCGTTCATGCAGCAGTATATCTAAAAAAACTAAATAGTGCCATCCCCATTTACACAGACAGTAAAACCGCCCTCAGCTGGATCAAGAAAAAAAAAGCAAATACCAAATTGGCCGGAACCAAGAATAATGAGAACTTATTTGAAGTTATTGCAAGAGCGGAAAAGTGGCTAAACGATAATACTATAGAGAACAAGATCTTGAAATGGGAAACCAAGGCCTGGGGAGAAATTATAGCTGATTTTGGCAGGAAATAAACTAAAGCAAATCGCAAATAAATTACAATATTCAAAACCCGAATGACCAAACTTTTTAAATGAAACATCTTTATAAATATCATTTTGTTAGATTTTCAGAAGTTTCAGAATCCGAGTTTGAGGTTTGAAAACTTGAATAGAGTAATTTATTTGATATTTTGGATTTGTTTATTGGTATTTTTATAAAGACCTGCAAGGTCTAATCGCGAATCTAACTCAATCATTTGGAAGGAAATGAAAACGAAAATCCTAAATGACAAGCACCAAAAACCAAATAAATCACAAAACTCAAAACCGAATGACCAAACATTAAAATATGAGTTTGGAATTTGGTAGCTTAAATATTGTAATTTATTTGATATTTGGGATTTGTTTATTGGTATTTTTATAAAGACCGCATAAAAAAACATACTCAATCAAACGAAAACAGGTAGATAATATGAGAGAAAAGGATTTACAAATCGGTTTATTCTTTTTGATGGCAATAGCCGCTTTATCTTGTTCAAATAAAAAAGACAATACAGATTCATCCGTTCAACAAATTCAAAACCGGGGTGAAGGTAAGAATAACTGGTGGGATTCTTTGCCGCGACCTGCATGGAGTCAATTTGAGAAAATCGATCAGGGTCAGGATTGGTTTGAAGTCTACCTGGTTCTACCGGGAATTTATGCCATTTATGAACCCGGGCAATTTGATGAGGTGATATCCTACCTGATCACAGGCTCGGAAAAAGCATTACTTTTTGATACGGGATTGGGAATTGGCGACATTAAAAAAGTTGTGGGTGAATTAACCGATCTTGAAATTATTGTATTAAATTCCCACAGCCATTATGATCACATCGGCGGTAACCACCAATTCGACAAAATTTATGCAATGGCCACCGAATATACCCGGGCTAACGCTTTGGGAGCCCCCCATGATGAGGTAAAGACATTTGTCTCTGAAGGGTGGATATGGAAACCCACACCGGATTCCTTTTCTGTCGACCAATATCGAATTGAGCCATTCAAGATCACGAAAAAAACAGATGATGGCGAGAAAATTGATTTAGGCGGCCGAGTTTTTGAAATCATTTCCACTCCCGGACATGCACCTGATGCTATCTGCTTAATCGATCGTGAGAATCGACTTCTCTTCACTGGCGATACGTTTTACCCGGCGCCACTGTACACCCATCTGGAAGGTTCAGATTTCTCGACTTATGCAGAATCTGCAAAAAACCTTGCCTCGATTCAAAACCAGGTTGATAAATTGTTACCCGGCCACAATGAGCCGCTTCTTGATAGTCATTATCTCAGCCAAATGGCGGCAGCCTTTTCTACGATTCAGAAAGGCAAAGGTACGTTTGTGAAATCGGATGGAAATCGTGAGTATCAATTCGACGGTTTCTCAATTATCGTCAAAGGGGAATAATGACAAGTCATGCAGAGAGCATTTCTTTAATAGAGAGACTACAATAGATTATTTAAATGAATTTTTTATCGTACAATGAACAGCAGAATTGAAAGATTTTTTAATATATTTCATCTAAAGGGATTTTGAAAAAGTGTTAATTATTCAATTCCGCTATATATATTCGATCATCACGGGATCAAAATAAACGCGATCAAATCAACGGAGGTTAGAAAATGAAAAAAATACTTTACGTTCTTGGCGGTTTAATCCTGTTAATGTTAGTGGTAGCCCTTGGTGCATTGCTTTACCTGCAAATTGCTTTTCCCAAGGTAAGCCCGGCGAAGGATATAACCATCGAAGTAACTGCGGAAAGACTAGCCCGAGGTGAATACCTGGTAAAGCATGTTACAATGTGTTTAGATTGCCACTCTTCCAAAGATTCCGATTATTATGCTAGTCCTATCATTGCAGGTACTGAAGGCATGGGCGGCGATTTATTTCCAGGCATTCCCGGCCAACTTTACACACCGAATATTACTCCGGCTGCGCTAAAAGATTGGAGCGATGGCGAGATTGCTCGCGCCATAACAAGTGGTGTAGATAATGATAACCAACCGCTTGCCCCGATGATGCCTTTTATGGAGTATCGGTATATGGCCGAGGAAGATATTTATTCGATGGTTGCATACTTGCGCTCGCTACCGGCAATCGAAAATGAAGTTCCTGAATCTTCTATCGATTTTCCTCTCAATCTTATCTTTCGTACTGTCCCAACAAACCCCGATCCACAGCCGCTTCCCGACCCTTCCGACAGCCTGGCTACGGGAAAATACCTAACCCGCATTGGCGGATGTATGTTTTGCCATACCCCTTCACACCAGGGAACACCAATCGAAGGGAAAGAACTGTCCGGCGGCTTTGAATTTAGTGATCCGAAAACAGGAACCCTGCGTTCGGCAAATCTAACACCGGATATGGAAACCGGAATTGGCAGTTGGAGTAAGGAAATATTTGTCAATCGCTTCAAAGCTTTCGCCGATTCAGCTGCAAGCCATTTGCCCGTTTCAAATGTAGGATTTCAAACTGTAATGCCGTGGACCTTGCAAGCCGGAATGACCGAAGAGGATATTGGCGCTATCTTTGCTTATCTGCAATCATTAGATCCGATTCAAAATAAAGTGGAGAAATTTACACCGCCGCACTGATCGAGATTGAAACACAACATTCATGTTGTGAAATTCGTGATCGAGTAGCATTCCTTCTCATTAATCTAAATGAATTCTTGTTGCAAATTTAGCATCAAGGCATTCAGCTTAGCGAAGAGCAGGTCATCCATGAATGGATTCAAAATGAGATAACAAGGTAAGCCAAATCCACACTCCAACCAGATAACCATAATAATCCGTGTTTTTTATGGATTCCTATCATATAATTAACAAAAAAATCGGTACTTATAAAACCTGGTACATATTCTTGGAATGTTTTTGTAAATTAATTTGAATTTATAGTTCCAAATTTCCACAAACTCTCCACATCCAATGCAAAGTAAAACTTTCAGCCTGGATTGCACGCTGATCGCCTGATATGACCTTCCAGACGTACCTTATTCTAATTTCTTTATATAGGAGGACTTAATGTCCGCTGAACTTTCTCCGCAACCTGAGTTTCACGAATTAGATCTGATCAAACCAGTGCTGAGGGCATTGAATGATGTCGGTTATGAGACCCCCTCCCCTATTCAATCCCTTACAATTCCCCACATGTTAGCAGGTAAAGACATACTGGGGCAAGCCCAAACAGGCACCGGCAAGACTGCCGCATTTGCATTGCCATTATTGTCGCGTATCGATCTTAAAAAACACAAACCACAAGTGTTGGTACTGACGCCTACGCGGGAATTGGCCATCCAGGTTGCAGAAGCTTTCCAGCGCTATGCAAAGCACATAAAGGGCTTTCATGTTTTACCCATTTATGGCGGACAAGCTTACAGCGAACAGTTGCGCAGGCTAAAACGCGGTGTCCACGTCGTGGTAGGCACGCCTGGCCGGGTGATGGACCATATCAATCGCAAGACCCTTGTATTGAATGAACTTACCTGCCTAGTGTTGGATGAAGCGGATGAAATGCTGCGTATGGGTTTCATCGATGACGTGGAGTGGATATTGAAACATACACCGCCCGGCCGCCAGATAGCCCTGTTTTCGGCCACATTGCCCCATGCCATCCGCCAAATTGCCAAGAAATACCTGCAAAGTCCTGAAGAGGTTACTATAAAAGTGCACATCATCACTGCGGAAAATATTCGCCAGCGATATTGGATGGTTAGCGGTGTCCATAAACTCGATGCATTGACCCGGATTCTTGAGGCTGAGTCTTTCGATGGTATGATCATCTTTGTACGAACCAAAACCGCGACGATTGACCTGGCAGGAAAACTGCAAGCCCGGGGATACGAGCCTGCCCCACTCAATGGTGACATTACGCAAAAAACCCGGGAACGTACTATTGAAAGGTTAAAGGGAGGCAAACTCGATATTTTAGTTGCTACCGATGTAGCTGCGCGCGGCCTGGATGTTGAGCGCGTCAGTCATGTGATCAATTACGATATTCCTTATGATACAGAATCTTATATCCATCGCATTGGCCGTACCGGTCGTTTCGGACGAGAAGGAGAGGCGATCCTGTTCGTTGCTCCACGGGAAAGAAAAATGCTATACGCAATTGAAAAAGCCACCAAGCAGAAGATCGAAATGATGGAGCTGCCCTCGACAGAAGTGATCAACGACAAACGCATTGCCCGCTTCAAGCAAAGTATTACAGATACCCTTGCAGCTGAGGAATTGGATTTTTATCACCAGTTAATGGATCAATACCGCCAGGAGTACAATGTGCCTGCCCTGGATATTGCCGCCGCTTTGGCCAAAATGGTGCAGGGAGACGAGCCTTTGTTGTTAACCCACAAGCCCACAAAGACCTGGGCGCCATATGAGGATAGGCCCAGGAAAGAAAAAACGGCTGCAATGCGAAGCAAAAAACCATCCAAACCGGAAAGCGGAATGCAACGATATCGTATTGAAGTCGGCCTAAGACATGGTGTAAAACCGGGTAATATTGTCGGGGCTATTGCCAACGAAGCCGGGCTAGACAGCGAGTTTATCGGGCGCATCGATATTTTTGACGATTTTAGCACTGTGGATCTGCCTGATGATATGCCGCCCAACATTCTTCATGCATTGAAAAATATTTGGGTTTCTAACCAGAAGTTAAATATTTCGGAATTTAAAGAAGGCGGGAAGCCACAATTTGTTAAAAAGAAGGGTGGATTCAAATTCAAACCCAGGCATAAGAAAGGACGGGGTGGACGGGGAAAGAAATGAGTTATGCGGGTTAAAACACTAAAGTTTACTGATATGTTATAGTAAAAGCTTACCAGAAGATTTTCCTACAGGCGTAGTAAACTTTTTAGCATTGTAACTTTTTTCTTGCAATAATATGCATTCTTTTTTATGTTATCGATATTGTCCAAATTTTTGAACTTAATAGGTTAACCATCGTATACGTCTTTTTAGTCTCGATCCAGTTCACGTTCCTCATAAAATTCAGTCCATTCAGGCAGGTTAGTAAAGTTAATATACAGCATAATTGTTATTCTATTCTAGATTTGAAATCTGAATCTAATATCTAACAAAGAAAGGAGGGCCGACAAAATGATCCTTGTATACTGATTTGGTCAATTGGGAAGAGGAGATTCAGGGTGGTAAAAATTTCGTCATAATTAATTCATAGTAAAGGAGAAACGATGAAACGAATAAATATATTAATACTAATAGTTGTATTTAGTCTTTTTAGTATTTCAGCAGTGCTGGGGCAGACGCTTGAAATAAGCGGTACTGTAACAGATGGTACAACGGGTGAAGGCCTGCCTGGTGCGAATATTGCAGTCAAAGGAACCAATTTTGGCACAGCATCAGATCGTACCGGGGAATTCAGCATCTCGATACCTAACTTTGATGAAGCGACATTGGTAGTTAGCTTTATCGGCTTTGTTACTCGGGAAGTACCTGTTTCTCAGAGCACAAATAATTTGATTATTACCATGGAATTGGATATTCTTAAATTATCGGAGATCGTTGTTACAGGTCTAGCGACTTCAGTTAAAAGAACAAATTTGGCAAACTCGGTTGGTACGGTTTCAGCAAAAGAACTGATACCGGCTCCGGCGCAAACATTGGAGCGCGCCTTAAGTGGTAAAATGGCTGGTATCTCCATCAATCAAAACAGCGGGGCTCCGGGTGGAGGTCTCAATGTAAATCTTCGTGGCACCTCTACGATTACCGGTTCTACCCAACCTCTCTATGTGATTGATGGCGTGATTCTTAGCAATGTCGCTATCCAATCCGGTCTTGACTTAGTAACTGATGCTACCGGAGCCGGAAGTGCGACACCGCAAGGTCAACCTACCAACCGGATTGCGGATATCAATCCCAACGACATTCAAAATATCGAAGTCCTTAAAGGCGCCAGCGCTGCGGCTATTTATGGCTCGAAAGCAAGCAATGGTGTAGTACTTATCACAACAAAATCGGGCGTTGCCGGTGAGGCCAGGGTAGATGTAACCCAACAATTTGGTTTTACCAGTATTTTGAATAAAATCGGGGCTCGGAAATATACTGCCGCCAAAGCTGAAACTCAATATGGTCAAGCAGGTCTTGATTTATTTAATGCAAATGGGGGTAGGTTTATCGACCAGGAAGATGTACTGTTCGGTGAGACTGGTTTGCTTAGTGAAACCACTTTAAGTGTTCGTGGTGGCTCAGAAAGAACAAAATTTTATTTGAGCGGCCTCGTTCAAGATGAGGAAGGAATTGTTAAGAATACCAGCTATCAAAAACTGTCCGGCAAAATAAATTTAGACCATAAGATAAGCGATCGGCTCAAAATAGCTGTTTATACCACATTTGCTCGCACGGAATCGGATCGTTCTATAACCGGGAATGAAAATGCCGGCACAACAACCCTGGGATTTGCTCTTGCCTTTACTCCCAGTTTTGTGGACATTGAAGCAGATGCTGACGGCAACTTTCCTGCTAATCCTTTTGCCGGCTCTAACCCGGCTGAATCCATTGCTCTGTTGAAAAATAATGAAACAGTTTACCGGTCAATCAATTCATTGAGACTCGATTGGAATGTCGCAAGAAGCCAAAGTCATAGACTTGATTTTAATGCCGTAGGCGGTGTAGATTTCTTCTCCGCCGAACATTTCATCTTTTCACCTAACGAGCTGCAATTTGAACGCGATTCAGGCCTGCCTGGAGAATCGATAAATGGAGAAACAGAAAGTTTATTCTCTAATCTATACGCTAATATGACTCACACATATACGACGCCAAATATTATGTTCAGGACAACAGGCGGCTTGCAATTCGAAAACCGCCATCAGAATAACGTGCTCGTCAACGCTAATGGTTTGGTGCCAACCCAGTCCAGCATCGATCAAGCAGCTAGTGTTCAAGTATTCCAAACAATAGCTAAACAGCGAGAGCGCGGTTTTTTTCTTCAAGAAGAAATCGATTTAAATGATAGAATATACCTGACCGCTGCAATGAGAGGAGACGCCAGCAGTACTAGCGGTGACACCGAAAAATATTCCCTTTATCCAAAGGCCTCCGCTTCTATTCGATTGTCGCAATATAATTTCTGGCAAGGACTTGCCGGAATTGCGCCTGAATTCAAGCTAAGAGCTGCCTATGGCGAAACCGGTAACCTACCAAAAGCGAATGCCAAATTCTCGAACCTGATTACTGAGAATATCGGTGGACTAACGGGCTTACGGCCAGCTACCCTGACTGGCGATCCGAATCTCAAACCTGAACGGACCAAAGAAATTGAAGTCGGCTTCGATGCTACCCTGTTTAATGGCAAGGGGATCTTAGAAGTTTCTTACTATCAGCAAAACATCGAAGATTTAATCTTAGAAGCCGAAGTGCCTTTTTCAAGTGGATTCGCCGCTATATCCACCAACGCCGGCGAGATGCGCACAACCGGTTGGGAAGTCTCTTTAGGGCTAACCCCGATTCGATCAGAAAAACTTAATTGGACTACTCGTCTCAATTTTTTCACCACAGAATCTGAGATTACTAAATTGAATGTAGACCCATTTACTCATGGCGGATTTGCACTCTTTTTGGGCGAAATGCGTGTTCAAAAAGGTTTTTCACCTACCGCTATAGTCGGATCGGAAAGTGTCTTCAACGATGACGGAACTATTGATAATATCCTCGGCGATGCCAATCCTGATTTTAATTTATCCTTAAATAACAATATCAATTTTGGCAATTTTGAACTCAGCTTTTTATGGGACTGGCAAAAGGGCGGTAACGTCATTAACCTGGGAAAATTGCTCACGGACCTGGGCGGAACTTCGGCTGATTTTGACGAAGAAGTTACGTATAAGCTACCTGACGGTACCTCAGAAACCGGTCCTGCAGGTACTACCCGCCTGACAGTTTTGGGAACAGTGACTGCTCCTTATGTAGAAACTGCCGGCTATCTAAAATTAAGAGAATTGAGTTTATCATATTCATTCCCACAATCAGTCGTCAGCAATCTGTTTGGCGGTCAATTGTCTTATTTGAGAGTGGGTGTGGCCGGCCGAAATTTAATTATGATTTCGGATTATACCGGGTATGATCCTGAAGTTAGCCAGTTCGGTAACGTAGTCGCGAGAGGAGTCGACACACTTCCATTTCCATCTTCGCGGCAATTTTATTTTAATGTAGCATTTGGCCTTTAATCTAAGCTTGAAAGGAATTCTAAAGATGAAGAAAATAAACAAATCAGGAAATACAAGCAGAGCCTTTAGGCTGACCATGCTGATCATGATCATACCTATATTGGCATTCATTAGCTGCGAAACACTGAATATAAGTAATCCAAACGCACCTTCACTTGACAGCGCATCGATCCAAACATTGGTAACCGGAGTTGAATCGGACATGAGAAACGGTCTGCGTTTTTACGTTGAAGCCACAATGACCCTGGGACGCGAAGGTTATTTTTTCGAACCGGCTGATCCAAGATTTACCGGTGAGCTGCTCTTCGGCCCAATTGATGCAGGCGGTTTCCTTTCTCAGACACCCTGGACAACCAGGTACCGGGTTATTGCTCTATGCAATGAGCTTATCAATCGCGCAGCCAATTTATCCGGAGCGGAACAAGCCGGCGTCGTAGCCTATGCCCGCACCATGCGTGCTTATAACCTATTGATGGTTCTGAACTATGTCGACGAGGATGCACAGGGTAGGGCTTTGAGATTAAATTTTGACGGTGATTTGTCTGTTGCGTTTGCTAGTAAACAACAGGCCTTCGATTTCATTGAAGCAGACCTTAATGCAGGAAATACTTCTTTAGGTTCTGCGGGCAGTTCTTTCTCATTCAAGCTTACGAGTGGTTTTGCAGGTTTCGATACCCCGGCAACGTACAGCCAGTTCAATCGTGCTCTTGCGGCCAGGGTTGCCGTTTATCGTGGAAACTTTAACGAAGCCCTCACCGCTTTGCAAGCTTCTTTTCTTAATCCTGGCGGTGATCTTGAAAAGGGCGTAAACCACATCTATAGTACTGCGGCCGGCGACCAGACTAATCCGAATTTTGAAATCGTGACAGCAGCTTTTGTAAAGCTGCACGCTCATCAAAGTTTCGAAACGGACGCTGAAATAAATAATTTAGGAGTTGTAGATTCAAGATTTTCCTCGAAGACATTTAAACGTACTCCGGCAGATGTATTCGACGAACTTACCTCGGATTTAGCCGCTGTTATAGCAACCAGCAATACAGATCCCTACCCAATTATCAGGAACGAAGAGCTCATTCTCCTGCGCGCCGAAGCAAACGTTGGGCTCGGTAATTTTGCTGCTGCAGAAGCAGACATGAATATCGTACGTGTTGCCGCAAACTTGGCGCCCTATACCGGGACAGATGCCAGCAACGGGCTCGACCGGGTTCTGCATGAAAAGAGGTATTCTCTTTTTGGTGAAGGCCACAGGTGGGTAGATATGAGAAGATATGGCCGGTTGAGTCAACTGCCGATCGACAGACCTGGTCGTGGTGATAGGCATATCACGAGAATGGAAATCCCCCTGTCTGAGATTACCGGGCAGTAGATTCACCAATTTTGGGTTTAAAGACCCACGATAGTTGAAAATTGTTTGTCCATCCAGGGTAGGTGAAGAATAACTTACCTACCCTGTCGATGGATTTTTTCTTCTTCCCGACATATATTGAGTTACCATGGTGAGATATATTCCTCATATAGATTCGAAAATTTGGATATTTTTTTTCTTCAGTATTTTCTATAACCAATCCGGACCATTATATCCTCAAATTATTACGCACACGGAACATTATGAAAGAGGTATTGCCCAAAGAGATAGTGGCAATTGGCAAGCTGCGCTGGATATTTGGTTAACTGAAAGAGACTCACTCAATAAGAAAAAGGGTTCTGATCTAAGAATTGGGATTTCCTTTATTGAATTAACGACTGAGAAAAAAGCCAATGATTATTACGAACAAGCCAGCGCGATTTATCTGTTGGGTTTTTCTCATCCAATAGCCAAAAAGCACCAACAAGAATTAGAAAACGAAATCGCAAGATTAGTGCCTTTACTTGACCAAAAGGAGTTATCTGAGTGGCAGAACCTATTAAAGAAAGATAACGCGAAACTCGTTCAAAAAATTAAAAATTTCTGGGAGTCAAAAGATCCCATTCCAACAACAAAAACCAATGAAAGGTTAATCGAGCATTGGCTTCGAATTGCACATATTAAAGAAAATTTCAAAATGGATAAATCAACCGCATATGGCACCGATGAAAGAGGATTGGTTTATGTGAAATATGGAGAACCGGACCGGAAATTTGCCGGTAAATTGGGAGAACACCAATCTGAAATTATGCGATGGTTTGATGATTTCCTATTGCGGCAGGAGATTCAGCGATATAACAATACACCTGAAGTCGAAATATGGGTGTATGAAAATCTCAGGAAAGACAGTCCAACTGTTTTTCTATTCGGTAAGAAGTCAGGTTTTGGTAAATATGGATTGAGAGCTGGGGTAGAAGATTTTATCCCGGATCGTGCTTTTCGTAGAAGCAGTGCCAGAACTACGGTCGATGTTGTACCCGGAACAGTGATTCAATTGATGTATTATAGCGAGCTATTTCATGTTGATCGTTATTTTTTATCTCGGTTTCGAAAACTTGAAGCGCTTTGGGGCAATGCCCGTACTGCAGGACAGTTGAGTCCTAACCGGGATGTGTTATTGGGTTTACGTACTCAATACAAAAGTCTAGATAAAGATAAATTTAGATATTTACCATTAGACAAAACCAACATTCAGAATGAACTAAAAACCGGCGTTAAATAAAAGTATGTTATGATAATACATTTATTCCGGATGCCTTAAAGTCTAAACTTGGTGAGATGATCCTAAAAATGTTTTATTTTTATTAATCGATAACTGGGCAAAAAAATTTACAATTTTTGTATATGCTTTGTTAAGAATCGATGCAATTGATTTGCAAAAGCCTCGCGATCATTGGACTTAAATGGAGAAGGTCCCTTAGTATCTATTCCACTGCCCCTTAATTCGTCCATAAAATTACGCATCGTAAGCGCCTCACCGATGTTGTCTTTGTCATAAAATTTTCCTCTCGGGTTTAAGGCAAAAGCCCCTTTTTCAATAATCGCTGCAGCAAGTGGAATATCCTCGGTGATTACCAGGTCTTTGGGTTGGACACTCTCAATGATCTGATCATCCGCAGCATCAAATCCTTCGGGAACAAGTATCGTGTTTATGTATTGTGAGTTTGGAATTCGAAGCGGCTTATTAGCAACGAAGATAAGCAAAACACCAACCCTCGCTGCTGCCCTGAATAGGATTTCCTTAATCACTTTCGGGCATGCATCAGCATCGACCCATATTTGCATACTATGCCTTTATTTTAATGAAATCGCCCAAATTCATATTTCCTTTTACCAAGGTTTCCTTATTTTTCTTTGTACTATTTTTTACCAGCCTTTCGATACTGAACGCTTTTTCTTTCGCACCAACACACTCTTGGAAAACCAGCGTTAATGGCACTTTCCCTTTTAGATATTTAGCGCATTTATCTCCCTGTTCCTGATGTTCCTTAAGCCTTCTATCCACATCCAGGGTTACACCTGTGTACAGAGAACCACCGCTGCATTTGATAATATATAAATACCAATCAGCCATCAATTTATTTCACAGAAAGTGAAATCCACAAATTAAGCAAATTCATCAATTTTTAAGTAAATACCAAAGATCTAATGTTTTATTTTCAATTGATCTGAAATACACTTCAATTTCAAATGCGGTAAATTTGTAAAAATACATGACGTTTTTCAAGGAAAATCCTGGGACATAATAACCTATGCCATCATATCCACCCTGTACATGATGCATTTTTAATTTTGTTCTTAATTTCAAATAAATAGGCAAGGGACTGTGTTAATGGATACCCACATACACTCAGACTTACAAAATTACGGTTACAATGCATAACAAACGCAAACAATTCTTAATTTGTATGCCAAAAATTGAAAGCAATATTTTTGAATTATTCATTATTATCATTATATTTTGAATTAAAAAAATTTAAAATTTTTATCATGAAAATCCCAATATACCAAATAGATGCGTTTACGAGCAAGGTTTTTTTCGGCAATCCGGCCGCTGTTTGTCCTCTGGATGAGTGGCTAGAGGATTCAATAATGCAGTCTATCGCATTAGAAAACAATCTTTCCGAAACTGCGTTTTTTGTTCCTGAATCGGAAGGATATCAATTACGCTGGTTTACTCCGATTGCAGAAGTGGATTTGTGTGGCCATGCGACTTTAGCTTCTGCATATGTCATTTTTAATGAAATTAATACAAGGATCGACCAGGTTTCATTTCAAACAAAAAGCGGTGAGTTGATCGTTAGCCGGAATGCTAATTTGCTGCAGTTGGATTTTCCAGCCCAGCCACCTGAACCCTGTGAAGCGGATCAAAAATTATTGCAAGCTTTAGAAGGGAACCCACTTCATGTGTTGAGGAATGATGATTATTTCGTAACCTATGAAACTGAAGCGGAAATCAGGGACCTAAAACCCAATATGCATTTGTTGAGTGATGTAGATTCCCGAGGAATCATCGTTACCGCCAAAGGAGACCAAGCTGATTTTGTTTCCCGATTTTTTGCTCCGAGATACGGCATACCCGAAGACCCGGTAACAGGATCTGCTCATTGTGCCTTGATTCCATATTGGTCTGATAAGCTTGGTAAAACCAAATTACTTGCGCACCAGGTTTCAGAGCGCGGGGGAGAATTATTCTGTGAGAACAATGGCGATCGCGTGATCATTGCCGGACAAGGTGTGAAATATATGGAGGGGACTATCACTTTTTGAATGTTACAAGATTCCACCCACTTTAAGGATTTCTTCTTTTAATTAGTGATTGGTAATTTTATCGTTATTGATTCATGTTTTAAATTTATTGGCTCACATTTTATACTCAATGCACTTAAACAAGTTTAAAATAAGAATTAATTTCTCTTTTGATTTCCAAAATTATTTTGTTACATTTCAGCGAATCCATAAAATCTTAAAATCTATTGGAGGTAGATATGGGTAATATTAATATGCCTAAAGTATTGGTCGGAGGTTTATTGGCAGGCCTGGTGTTAAATATTTTTGAGTTCATTATCCACGAACTTATTCTCGGCAGTCAATGGGCAGAAGCAATGGAAAAAATAGGAATGTAGGCACCTGCAGGCGCCACGATTGCCTGGTTTCTTATTCTTACATTTGTTCTAGGGATTGCACTGGTCTGGATTTATGCAGCTATTCGCCCCAGGTTTGGTACTAGTCCAAAAACCGCTGTTTATGCTGGTTTAATCGTCTGGTTTTTGATCTGGTTCTGGGCAAGTATAGGTTTTGTTATCATGGGATTATTTCCAACAAAACTATTCATTATACCTGCAATAATCGGTTTAATCGAAGTTCCCCTTGCAACTGTTGTTGGCGCTTGGTTATATAAGGAGGATTAAGCACTACTCATTACATCAATACAATTCATTTTTACGAGCCACCCTGCATAATCGCGGGTGGCTTTTTAATTTGGATCAGTACAGAAAATATCAGGTTCTTTTCGCAACAGATATCCTCAGTTACTGAAAAAATCTGAGCTTTAGGTCGATAAACTGAATGTATTAAAACTCAATTTGATTATTTGGATCTCTACCTATGTTTCTTTTTTAATGTAGGAAACGATTGATACTGATTGGATAATAACCATAACATTGTTGTACACTATAATGTTTGAACAATATAACAAGAATTTCCTCTTTGATAAAAGTAAAGTCATATGAACTCAATAATGGTCGAAGCGAAAAAGGAATCAAAAATGACTGGTCGTTGTATCTGGTGTAATAAAATAAGTGACAACTTGAGAACTGTTACGATCATTAAAAGTGATCACTATTCTACAAATCCAAAGAAGGAAACCTTTACAGTTCATCGGGACCATGAGAGGCCGTTTAGAACATTTAAAAATAAAGTTAATCGGCATGGCAATAAGTTGCATTATGCGATGGGATTTTTCTTTATGTTGATCATTGGATTCGGGATCATATTACTTTCATTTGACCGTGCTATGGGTTTGACTGGTATAAGTATTGTAACAGCAACGATGGGGTTGTTGTTAGTCATCTTTCCATTTACCACTTTGGGCACGATCAAAAAGATTGGTGCGGCAACGACTTCAAGAATTGTCCAAACTATTGGAGTAATATTGGTTGGAATTGGAATTTGGTTGCTTACGATGAGCTTTAATTGAAACAAATTAAAATTGGAGTGAATCTTACATGCTGGAGATCAAAGAAAAAACCATAAAGCTGGGATCGATCACACTCTTAAAAGAAGAAATCATTGGTGATTATCGCTTAGCTTTCAAGAATCGACAAGCATGCATTCTGGGGCGAAGAGAAGTAATGGGAGGCAAAGCTAAGTTCGGCATTTTTGGTGATGGCAAAGAGATCCCACAAATCGCACTGGCCAAAGCTTTTAGATTAGGAGATATTCGCTCCGGGTATTATCGAGATCAAACCCTTGCGATGGCATTAGGTATTCACACAATCCATGAATTTTTTGCACAACTATACGCACATACAGATATTGAGGCTGAACCAGCTACCGCCGGTCGTTCCATGAACTGCCATTTTGCAACAAGAAACCTCTCTGATGATGGCAGTTGGAAAGATATGATGGACGTATACAATACTTCTTCGGATATTTCTCCAACGGGCTCACAAATGCCGAGACTGGTAGGATTGTCCTACGCCTCTAAATTGTATCGCGAATTGAAAGAACTGCAATCGTTTAAACAATTTTCTAATAATGGAAATGAAATTGCATTTGGAACTATTGGTAATGCCAGCTGTGCGGAAGGAATGTTTTGGGAATCTATTAATGCGATCGGTGTATTAAAAACCCCTGTGGTACTTTCCATTTGGGATGACCACTATGGCATTTCCGTTCCAAACGAAGAACAAATTACCAAGGAAAATATTTCAGAGCTTTTGAAAGGTTTCCAACGAAAGCCCGGTAATAATCCTGGTTATGACATCTACACTGTGAAAGGGTGGCAATATGCGGAATTAATCGAAATCTACCAGAAAGCTGCAAAAATTGCCAGAGAGCAACATGTCCCTTCAATCATCCATGTAACTGAAATCACCCAACCCCAGGGCCACTCTACATCGGGAAGTCATGAGCGTTATAAAACTAAAGAAAGGCTTGCATGGGAAGATGAGTTTGACGGCATCAGGAAGATGCGGGAATGGATGATTGGTGAAGAGATAACCACAGCTGAAGAAATGGATGATTACGAAGAAAAAGATAAAAAATTAGTGATCAAAATCAAGGATGAAGCCTGGGAGAGTTTTTTGTCTCCGATTCGCCAGGAAGTGGATGATGTGGCAAGAATGATTGATGATTTGGCTGAAAATTCATCGCAATCGGCTGAATTGAAAAAAGTCAAGAATTCCCTGATCAGTATTCCTAATCCGTTGCGCCGAAACGTGATGCCCGCAGTAAAGGACGCCTTAATTTTGGTCAGAAAAGAAGATTCACAAGCCAGGCAAAATTTAATCGATTGGAAGAAAAAACAAAAAGAATTGAATGAAGATCGTTACAGTTCCCATTTGTACAGCCAGTCGATAGAATCTGCTCTTAACGTAGAAGAGATCAAACCAATTTTTTCTGATAATTCTCCTAGCATTAATGGATCTGATATTTTAAATAAATGTTTTGATGCCGCACTGGAGCGGGATCCCCGGGTTATTGCATTCGGGCAGGATGTTGGCAAGCTTGGCGACGTTAACCAGGGGTTTAAAGGTCTTCAGGAGAAATATGGAAAACTGAGAGTTTCCGATGCGGGAATTCGAGAATGTACGATTATCGGGCAAGCGATTGGCATGGCTTTACGCGGATTACGTCCCATTGCTGAAATTCAGTATCTTGACTATCTCCTGTATGCCGTGCAAATTATATCCGATGATTTAGCTACCCTGCATTGGCGTACCAAAGGCGGTCAGAAGGCCCCTGTCATTATCCGTACGAGAGGACATAGGCTTGAGGGAATCTGGCACGCTGGCTCGCCCATGGGCGCCATTTGCCACCTGTTTAGAGGACTGCATGTCCTGGTTCCACGTAATATGACACAAGCGGCCGGATTCTACAATACCCTACTACAATCTGATGAACCATGCTTAATAGTAGAGGTATTAAACGGATATCGATTAAAAGAAAAATTACCGGTTAATATTGGTGAATTTACTACCCCATTGGGTGTACCAGAAATTTTGCGAGATGGTAAAGATGTTACGCTTGTTACCTATGGCGCTTGCTGCAGGATTGCATTAGAGGCTGCCGAGCACTTAAAAAAGACGGGTATCGAAGCAGAAATTATTGATGTGCAATCTCTTTTGCCTTTTGATACCCGGGGTATGATCCTGGAATCTTTAAAAAAGACGAGTCGCATTGTTTTTCTTGATGAAGATGTGCCGGGAGGTGGTACTGCTTACATGATGCAGGAAGTATTGGAAAAACAAGGAGGCTATTATTGGCTTGATTCCGAGCCGCGGACTCTTCCTGCCAGACCGCATAGACCTGCATTTGGATCTGATGGCGATTATTTCTCAAAACCTAATGTCGAGCAAGTTTTTGAGACCACTTATGAATTGATGCATGAGTCTGACCCCGGGAAATACCCACTGTTCTATAAGTAAGTTTAATTAACACGATTTTACTATCTTTTTCTTTACAGTTTAATTCCTCTTGAAATGTTAGTTTTTATTGTATTATTGCAATACTAAGGATAGTTTAATGAACACTTAAACGATAAAAAGCAACATCCTCATTTATTTTACTTCAGGAGAAAAATCATCAAATATCTCGAATTTAATAACATGATCAAATATATATTTTTGCTTTTCTGGTTATTTTATGCTCTCGCATCAATAGCTTGCTCTCAAAACAATGTTAAACATTTAAAACTGAAGCAAGCACTTCCGATCGATTGGATTGAGCCAGTTGAACCTTCAGGTCTAGCGAAATTCAACGATGTGCTGTTTACCATTTCTGATGATCACGATATCATTTTCAAAATTAATTTTGAAGAAGATCGAGTGGTCCTGGAGCCACATATTGTGCTTGGTTTGCCTAAACCTACAAATGTTAAAAAATACGATTTTGAAGGCATTACCGTTGATTACCAGGGGAATTTTTATCTTGTCAGTGAATCAACTTTTCGCATATTAAAGGTAAGTCCGGATGGACAAGAAATGGATTGGATAACCCCAAGTTTGGAATATTTTGGACGGGAAAAAGGCTTATTCAAATATTCTAACGCCAATTTTGAAGGCTTAACTTTTATCGATGACCATCAATTCATCCTATGCGCCGAGCGTGAGCCAAGAGGGTTTATCCAAGTGAATACTGAGAAAATACCTGATGAGATATATGTAACTGTAAATAATAAATCAAGTCGACAATGGCCTAAAAAACGTCCGGTCGATTATACCGGTTTACATTTTACCGGTAATTCATTATTTGTATTGGAAAGAGGCGCCAGCACAATTTGTGAAATCGTTGTGGAAAGGGATACAGTATTAGAAAAAAGTGTCTGGTCTTATGCTAAAATTGAAACAAGCAAGGCTTTAAAATATAAAAAGATGAAATATGGCCGCGGCGAAGGACTTTACATTGATGAGAACAATGTTTATGTGATTTTGGACAATAATGGCGATAAGAGAAAATATGATTCTTCGGATAGGAGGCCATTGCTTCTCATTATGGAGAGACCCAGGTAATAATGATTTATGAATTAATATCCGAAGGGACATGCTAGGAACGATAGTATCCCTACGGAAGAAACAAAGAGCTCTACTGCCTGTCTTCAGATCGACCCAGATTAATGCAAAACAATGTCATTTTCCTCACCAATTCACATTGTTAAAAACTAGCTAAAAGTAGTTTACGCTTAAATTTAAGGATACTTTAACTAGGTTCGTAATGATTCCAAAATGTAATAACGATGAATGTGCCAATCATTGGCAAGATTCCCAACGCATAAGAATAAATCTGACCTGAATTTTGACATTCCGGAATGCAAGGACTATCAGATTATAACCAGGAGCGAAAACAGATGACCAAATTAATCATAGAAATAGTATTTAGTTTCAGGCCAGATTGATCGATAAAAGATACGAAAACTGGAATGATTCGGTGGAGTTTTTTCTACTGACTGCAGGGACAAGTTCCTCAAAGCGAACGAATCGACTAGGACCCGGAATTAATTCGGACATAAATCATCAAAAAGGAAATGCAACGATATGACCCGATCAAAGAACTCTGGCCCTGGATTATTACATGTCCTGACATCATCACTAAAAATACCCTTGGTTGTCGGTCTTTTCATTGGGGTTTTTGAAGCATTATACACAGCTTCAAAAGTTTTACTTCATAATTCCTTTGAATATTGGATTTTTATTGAGCTAATTACACTGGTTTGTATCGGCATTCTTATCTATGTGCTTTTACAACTTGTTGCCAATTTATTCCTGGTACCAATTGTTCATTTTCCCATACGAAAACTCAGTCAGCAGCTTGTGGAATTTAATTTTGAACGTTGGCTTTGGAGACTTAATTATATTTTCGGCATTTTTTTCACATTGGGTTGCTGGATAAACTTCATCCTGAGACACTCCAAATTAACCGACAAGATCATTTACAGCATCCTGGTTCTTATTTCTTCAGTTGTCATATCTGAGATAGCCACGCGGATTTCTTCAACCAGGCATACAAAATTGAATCCGACAAAAAAAGGGATACTTCAACTTTTGTTAGTTAGCTGGTTTGCGATAATAATAATGGCTCTTGTTCCAAATGTGGGTTCCGATTCCCGTATGACAGAATCGAAACCCAATGTTATTTTGCTCATTATTGATACGTTACGTGCTGACAGGTTGGGTTCCTACGGCTATGGTAAGAATACGACAGCCTCAATTGACAAAATTGCGGAGCAAGGTGTTGTCTTTGAAAACGCATATGTGCCTTGGTCAAAGTCTTTACCATCACACGCATCTATCATGACTTCCATGTATCCCCAGAGTCATGGCGCATTCCCAAATGGCGAATACTTGGATCCAAAGTTACAAACCCTGGCGAAAATACTAAAAAAGCATGGTTATAAAACCGGTGCATTTGTAACCAACGAACTTGTCGGAAATCAATACAATTTCGATCTTGGTTTTGACACTTTTATTGATTTTGCAGAGCTAGATTATGAGAATACATCATTGGGTATGTGGGTTCGCATGTTCAATCTCATCAAACTTCTTGATTATGTTAGCTACAATGACATATATACGCAACTTGCACTAATATGGCTAGACAAGAACAAGAATAAGAACAGACCGTTTTTCCTATGGATGCAATGGTTACATCCACACACACCTTATCAACCACAGAAGAAATTCCTGGAGCGCTTTGAAAACAATTACTCCGGTATTGCCGATGGCAGCAAACAGCAAATTCAATTGATAATACACAAGAAACTGAGATTATCTAAAGAAGATCAAGAGCATTACGAGGCACTCTATGATGCCGAAGTTGCCTATTCGGATTACCAAGTAGGTCGAGTCATCGACAAGCTGAAATCTCTAGATCTTTTGGAGAATTCTTTATTGATCATAACTTCAGACCACGGAGAAAATCTCTATGAACATGGCTTGGAGTATCAGCATTCCGGGGTTTATGATTCCAGTGTAAGAATTCCGGTGATATTCCATTTGCCCGGCAAGTTACCCAAAAACAAGAGAATCATAGAAGTAATAGAGAGTATTGACATCCTACCCACGACTCTCGACATACTGGAAATACCATTGCCGGTGCAATTCCAAGGCAAGAGTGCTTTGTCTCTGATTCATGGCAAAAAACCAAATTGGAATTCAGTAGCACATATTATAAGCCTTGAAAGAAAACAAAGTTCTATAGCTATCAGAAGCGGGGATTGGAAGATAATTTCGACAATAAAAGAGAATCAGGAAACGTATGAACTTTATCACATTCCATCGGATCCGAATGAAGTAGTTAATCGAATTGAAACTGAGCTTGAAATAGCAGATTCTCTGAAGCAAGCTTTGACGGATTGGATCCAAAACGATTTTGAAGAACCGAGCCTGGTTTACAATCCCGGTGAAGTTTACAAAAAAAAGAGTGGAAGTTTTGATAAAGAAACGCTCGATCGATTGAAGTCGATGGGCTATATCAAATAATATTGTATTCTCGTGTCCTAATTTGTCCTCATTAGTCCCTCCCTTAAGTAAAAACGGTTCGCCACATTACGAGCCTTGAATAGTCTTTTTATTTAACTTATGCTTGTAGGGGGGGTTGGATTCGAACCTTCCGCCAGCTGGCGGATATGAGACCAACAATCCAGATTAAGAAAATTTATAACCTTAAAACCATACTGGTTTTCTGGAAAAAAATCTGAAACCTTTATCTAAAAACTACCCCCTCATATTTTGGTTGTATGGGGTCTCGAATTCGGAATTTCCAGGAAAATTAACCACAGTGCAAATGATGGTGCGGTCAACCATGGAATTAATAAAGTCACGTCCTCTTCTCAAGTCCTCCAAAAGTTAAATCTTGTCCTTTAATGAGTTTATTTTAAGCTTATCAAAAGGGTTAAAGTTGCTAAATTTGAGAATGGTAAGCGGAGTAGACCCTGAATAAACCAATATCGAACTCACGTCATTTGCTTTTCCCTCCCCCAAATTTTTGGTTGGTGGCTCTCCAAAACAATTCCTTTCAGTTTTATATAAAAATAAATCCATTATTGATCTCAGTATTAAAGTAGAAAGAATTTATGCTTGTTAGTAAACTTAAAGATGTTTACCTATTACCAAATAATATTTCGTTATGAGGGAAATTTGGCTGGACAAAAGAGCAATAATGCACTCTAAGCCGGCTTCCCATCATCAAGTCGTGTTGCATGATGCAGCAAGAGGGTGTTGGCTCCATTTTGAACATCCTCTAGAGATCATCGAGACGAGTCGAGTCGAGGATGTGTTAGATTCGTTCTGTTATGTTAAAAAAACAATTGCAGAACGAGGATTGTACGCTGCTGGATTGGTTGCCTACGAGGCAGCACCTGCCTTTGATCCTGCTCTTACCGTAAAAAGAGATGAGGGGTTCCCATTGATTTGGTTTGGTCTATACGATAAACCACGCGCGACAGAATTTCTAGCAACGTGTACGAAACCATCTTCAATCCAAAATTTTCAATGGCTCCCTTCCATAACCTCCCATGAGTATCGAGATGCCTTTAAGCGAATAAAAGAGTACATACTATGCGGAGATACATATCAGGTGAACTATACCCACCGTCTTACGACATCGTTTTCATCCGATCCATGGATACTCTTTCTTGACTTGCTAAATGCTCAAAATCCTGGATTCGGTGCATTTATCGACACAGACAATTGGGTTGTATGCTGTGTATCACCTGAGCTTTTCTTTCAAATTGATGGTGATCGAATCACATCCCGTCCAATGAAAGGAACTGCAGTACGTGGACTAACCTACGAAGAAGATATGAAACAAGGTAATCTGTTGCATAAATCCGAGAAGGATCGAGCTGAGAATATCATGATCGTGGATATGGTACGAAATGACATCGGACGCATTGCTAAAACTGGCAGCGTAAATGTCACTAATTTATGGGAAGTCGAAAGATACCCGACTTTGTGGCAAATGGTATCTACGGTACAAGCAAAAACTGAAGCTGATTTTGTTAAAATTTTTCAAGCAATGTTTCC
>CAYXGW010000091.1:17665-24508 GCA_964464595.1 uncultured Deferribacteres bacterium | reverse complement strand
GCTCGAAGCTTTTATGTCCGTTGTTTGCAGCGTCAATTGCGCTCACTGCCCGGGGTTTGTGCCCCAGGACCGGAATTCCTTTTGCGTTGGCTTCCTTTAAAAGAGCAAAATACGGATTAGGCAGGACACCGTTGTACACTTTGAAAAAATCCCCATTTCCAACCACGAAATCATCGACTAAATTTTTTGCTTCGGTTTCAGTTTCTAAACTGAAAACGAATACTCGCCCTTTCCCCAATATCCTTGGTCCAATGAGGTTCCCGGAAGTAGCTTGTTCATGCCAATTATTTTTTTGTTCAGGGCTGGCATATCCGCCGAGATCGCGAATATTGGTTACCCCGGCTGCAATAAATAGCGGCAATGTGAGTTGGGGCGCCAATTCGGAACCCATATGAGCATGCATATCCCACAACCCGGGAATCAAGAATTTACCGCTGCCGTCGATTCGCTCTGCGTTTTGAGGAATAATGAATAAATCATTTGAACCAACCTTTTTGATTCGTCCATTTTCAATTAGAACAGTTTGCCCGGAAAGAAGAGCGTTATCATCGGGATTAATAATACTAACATTCGTAATTGCTAAAGTATCTGAAGATTGGATTGGAGTAGAAGTAGGAAGCGGCCAGGCAACCAGGACAAAAAAGACAATCACCAAAATAGCAAAGACAAAACCACCACGGGTAAGAATTTTTATTAATTTTCGTTTCATAAATCTTCTTCCTCAATTTTTGATCAAATTTCAATGAAAATTTGCGCAGTAAAGATAGTGACAACTTTAAGAGAAAAATGGTTGCAAATTTATAAAAAAGGTTTGTCGAATAAAAACCGATTCCGTCGCTTTACTAAAAACAATGATATGATATTTAAGCAAGTACTTATGAGAGCGATGGAATCGGTATCCCACCTTTTTAGAATGAGCTTAACAATCAAATCAAATCATTTGTTTTGGGGAGTTGAGTTCTGATTTTTCAATAAGAATAAACCACCCCAACTGTAGCCCGCAACCCAGAGTAATTTACCCCGACACCCAGGGATTCCGGCATATTTGCGACAACATAGCCAAAATTCAGGCTTAAGCCTATCGGATCAATAAGGTCTACCTGGATGCCTGTCAATAGAAATATTTCGAAGCCGGTTTTTGCTAATTTTCCAGGTCCTGATTTTTGAATTTGTTCTCCTTTTATCGTATTTGCAAATAACAGCCCGCCGCCATAAATAACGTATGGAGAAATACTGGAATCTTCAATTAAGGTTTGCTTCACACCTATTTGGATCGGCAAAATACGCAAAGTGAAAGGATCGATATCGCGGTCAAAAAAATGTGCCCAATAGCCAATTGAAATATGCAAGTCAATATCCCCGAAAATATGCCTGGACAGGTGCAATGAATAAAAAGGAGTTGAATCGGCGGTGCCACTGAATACAGATGAAGGGGATTCAGTGTTGATCTGGTTTGGTTGCCATTGTCCTATGGAAATCCCCAAAGTGCTTTTGGTGGATTGTGCCCACGTATTTTCGAATAAAAAGAAAAATACTACAAAAATGAAAATCTTTTTCATTAATAAAAATCAACCCTATGATGATAAATCCCTGTTGTTATTGCCATTTGAATCAGACTGAAATCCGTGCGATTTCTTTTCGTTTCCGTGAAGATTGATCTCGCCGAATTGTTTTTCATACTTTTTTATATTGTCATGCAATGCATGTAAAAAAGATTTTGCATGCTGTGGTGTCATGATGATACGTGCAAATACTTTGGCTTTGGGAGTGCCAGGCAGCATGCGGGTGAAATCCATTACGCATTCTGCAGAGGAATGGCTGATCATAACGAGATTTGAGTAAATTCCCTCAGCTTCTTTTTCACCTAATTCTATATTTATTTTCTGGGGTTTCGGATTGGATTCCATAAAACACTCCTATTAATATAATTCTGGTATAAGTAATGTATCGTGTTGTAAAGTCATAACTTACATCTTATAACTATATTATAATATGAATAATAAAGAACTGTTTCAATTGTAAATGCTTAATAATCTTTTCAGCAAATTGTTTGATTTATGGTTGTAATGTAATATTTTGTATCTTCTAAAATTCATCAGGAAGACCGTGTTCGGGTAATTTAAATAATATTGTGTTACATTTATAGGCGTGGATAATAAGGATGAACAAGAAACGAATAAAGAACCAAAAAAGTCGTTTCAAATAACAGATGAATTCCTTTTACAAATATTTCAAATTTCCAGGAATTAAATGGGTTAATGGGACTTCTTTTTGTGATTGGTTATTAGAACTTGGAATGAATTTTGTAATTTGAATGAAATTGATGCTTATTAAGAAGTTCCATTTAGTTAAACAACAACAGGAAATAATAATAATTTCCAAATGGATATAGACTATTGAAAGGAATTATCGCCACTGGTCATCCGGCTGTTACTCAGGCAGCCTGTAATATGCTTGAGGCTGGTGGTAATGCATTTGATGCAGCCATAGCGGCTGGGTTTGTAGCAACTGTTGCCGAACCCGTTCTGGCAAGTCTTGGCGGTGGTGGTTTTCTGCTGGCAAGAACTTTTGATAAGCAGGAAATCTTGTTTGATTTCTTTGCTGACACACCGGGACTTGGAAAACAGGTTTTGGATTTAGAGCCGCATTTTGTGCCTGTCACAGTCAAATTTCCCAGCTCACAACAGGTTTTTAACGTAGGTTATGGTTCCATTGCTGTACCTGGAACGCTTAAAGGCTTTATTCACGTTCATGAAAAACTTGGCTGCTTGACTCTGGAAGAGGTCATCACCCCTGCTGCAGAGCTTGCTCGATATGGAGTTTCATTAAATAAATGCCAAAGTTATCTTTTGGAATTATTACGTGAAATTATTACATTGATGCCGGGAGGTAGAAAATTATATGAGCCCAATGGTAAATTCCTTCAAGAAGGCGATCTATACAAAAATTCGGAACTGGCTAATTTTCTAGAATATCTGCCATCTTCAGGGGCTAGAGAGTTTTACCATGGCAATCTGGCAAATCAGATTGTTACAGATTGTTCAAAAAACAATGGATTGATCACAAAAGAAGACCTGAATGCTTATCAAGTCATAGAACGTAAACCGTTAGAAATTCAGTATCGGAATCACAGGTTGTTGACAAACCCTCCACCCTCCTTTGGTGGATCGCTGATTTCAATTTTGTTGAGACTGTTACAGGTCAACTCGATAGAAAAGATTCCATTTGGCTCGGCAATTCATTTAGCGCTTTTATCAACAATTTTAAAGGAAGCGGAACGATATAAAATGAAAAGCATCAAAAATGGAACCGGGATATCAGATGAATTATATGTTGAAAGTATTAAACGAATTCGAATCGCTTCCGGCGGAACAACGCATATAAGTGTTTGTGATGACCGGAATAATTTTGCAAGTATGTCCATATCAAATGGAGAGGGATCGGGTTATGTGGTTCCGGGTACTGGAATAATGCTCAACAATATGTTAGGAGAAGATGATTTGCATCCGGATGGATTTCATTCAAGCCCTGCCGGGTTTCGTATTTCCTCAATGATGTCGCCGTCAATACTGTTCGAAGGTAATGTACCTAAATTGGTTTTGGGAAGCGGCGGAAGTAAACGAATTAAAACCGCACTGCTACAAGTGTTAAGCAATTTTATTGATTTTGGCATGAGTATTTCCGAAGCTGTAGAAACTCCCAGAATCCATTGGGATGGCTCATTTGTCCAAATGGAACCGGGTTTTGATAAAAAAGCCACAAAAGAATTGGCGAATCATTGGCAAACTAATGTGTGGTCCGAAAGGGATCTTTATTTTGGTGGCGTAAACGCGCTTAGCACTTCGGGTGTATGCGTTGGCGATTCGAGAAGGGGAGGGTGTGCAAAAGTGCTGGATTGAGATTCATTTATCTTTTTCGATCCTGTAAATCCTGTCTAAACAGGAATAGCAAAGGAATGCATAATTCCGGACGCGGCTAAAATCTGTAATTGTGAAAACTATTTTACTTAGTAAATTGCTTCATAGGAAATTTTAATTATGCCACAAAAGAAACTATTTTTATTGGACGGTTACTACCTTGCTTACCGTTCATATTACGCATTTTCCGGGCGACCCTTAACCACCTCAAAAGGTGAAAATACATCTGCTGTTTTTGCTTTTACTAATACGTTAATGATGATTCTGGATCAGGAAAAACCGGCTGCAATTGCTGTTGCCTTCGATACCCCCAAGCCAACCTTTCGACACCAAGTATATAAAGAATACAAAGCCACACGTGAAAGAATGCCGGAGGACATGTACGCGCAAATACCTTTTATCAGAAAAGTGATTGAAGGATTTAATATCCCTATTCTCGAAGAACATGGCTATGAAGCGGATGATGTGATGGCAACGGTTGCACAACAGGCTGCGAAGGCCGGTTACCATGCCTTTCTCGTCACTAATGATAAAGATCTTCTGCAAATGGTATCGTCTGGTATTTCTGTTTGGAAACCAGGCAGAGGTTCCGACCAACCTGAGATTGTAAATCCATCGTGGGTTAAAGACAAGTGGCAGGTTGATCCTTCACAAATCCGGGATATTCTCAGCTTAATGGGGGATTCATCAGATAATATTCCCGGTGTTCCGGGTATCGGTAAAAAAACCGCGGCAAAATTGATACAGGAATTTGGGTCAGTCGATAATTTGTTTTCAAATTTGGAACAGGTTTCCAGCCAACGTTATCAAAATATTATTCGAGAAAACATTGAAAGTGCAAAATTGGCATATCAATTGGTCACCTTAGACGATCAAGTACCGATTGAATATCAGTTAGACGATTTACAAGTTCGCGAACCGGACTCTTTGAAACTAGTCTCATTGTTTAGAGAATTAGAGTTTAGAGTCATGGTAGATAGATTTGAAAAAACCGGTACAAAACTTAAGCAAGATTACAAGGCAATTGAAGACCAGGAAGCATTTCAAAAATTTCTTAATCATTTATCACAACAGAATTCTTTTGTGTTCGATTTGGAAACGACAAGCGCTGATCCCATGATGGCAGAGCTGGTTGGATTTTCATTTAGCTGGCAGGAGGAAGAAGCGTTCTATATCCCGGTAAGTAAAACGGAGCTAGCAGTTAAAGAATTTGATCAAACTCCCCAATTTGATTTCTCGGATCGTGTCAGTGAGTCTATTGGATTACCCTTGAATACTGTTCTTCCTTCATTAAAACCGATTTTGGAAAATCCCCAAATTAAAAAATGTGGTCATAACATTAAATATGATATGCTGGTTCTATCTCGTTATGATGTTGCAGTAAAGGGGGTCAATTTCGACACAATGGTCGCTTCGTATTTGCTAGATCCATCCGGACGCCAACACAATATAGACAGCCTGGCAATGGAACATCTGAATTATAAAAAACAACCCACGGAAGCTTTGATTGGCAAAGGGAAAAAACAAATTACAATGAGAGAAATTCCCCTGGATAAGGTGACATTTTATGCTTGTGAAGATGCCGATATGACCATGCGACTTAGAAATCTTTTCGAACCCAAGATTAAAGCATCGGAAATGGTTGACTTATTTCATGATGTAGAAATCCCCTTAATTACAGTTTTAAAGCAGGTAGAATGGAATGGTGTTTCATTGGACCAGACATTACTTCGCCAGTTGTCCATCAAATTAAAGAATGATCTACTGCAACTGGAAGGAAATATCTACCATGAAGCGGGTCAGGAATTTAATATTAATTCCCCTTCACAGCTTGGAATGATACTTTTCGAAAAAATGCAATTACCCACTTTAAGGAAAACCAAAACCGGTTATTCAACGGATGTTTCTGTTCTGGAATCTTTGGCTAAAACCCACGGCATGCCTAAAATGGTTTTGGAATATCGGCAGCTGGCGAAGCTGAAATCAACCTATGTGGATGCATTGCCGAAATTGATTAATCCTTATACGGGCAGATTGCATACTTCGTACAATCAAACTGTTGCGGTAACTGGTAGATTATCCAGCGCCGATCCGAATTTACAAAACATACCCATTCGTACGGAGTTGGGCCGGGAGATTCGAAAAGCATTTATCCCGGCAAAACCCGGTTACACTATACTAGATGCGGATTACTCCCAAATCGAATTACGGATTATGGCACATTTATCCGGCGATGAAAATTTAATGGATGCATTTAAGAATAACCTGGATATTCATTCATCCACCGCATCTAAAGTGCTTGGAATTCCACTAGATGAAATTACCCAGGACCATCGGCGTAAAGCGAAGGAAATTAATTTTGGAATTATGTATGGAATGGGAAAATTTGGGCTATCTAATAGACTGGGTATTTCATTTGAGGAAGCGGGTGACTTTATCGAAAACTATTTCACACAATTTCCTAACGTAAGATTATTCATGGACCAGATTATCGAGGAAGCAAAAAAAAATGGCTTTGTTTCCACTTTGATGAAACGTCGACGCTATTTGCCGGAAATTCATGCCAAAAACCACCAGGTACGAAGCTTTGCCGAACGAACAGCCATCAATACTCCCATCCAGGGCACTGCTGCTGATCTTATTAAAATTGCTATGATACGAATTCATGATGAGTTCAAAAAAAGAAAATTGCAGGGTATGCTGATCATGCAAGTGCATGATGAATTGGTTTTTGAAGTTCCGGAGTCAGAAGTCGATGAAATTAAAGACCTGGTGATTGACTGCATGGAGTCAGCCCTGGAATTGAAGGTTCCGATTAAGGCCGATGTGGGAACCGGGAAAAACTGGCTAGAAGCACACTAAATGAAATTGGGATTTTTGATTTCGGATTTCGGAATACTGATATAAAATTGTAAGCATAATGTGA
>CAYXGW010000091.1:0-17565 GCA_964464595.1 uncultured Deferribacteres bacterium | reverse complement strand
ATTTCGGATTTCGGAATACTGATATAAAATTGTAAGCATAATGTGAAGCAGTAAATCATGGCAAACAAAAAAATAAATTCAGCAATCCACAATCCCAATTCCGCATTCATTTAGGATTTTTGATTTCGGATTTCGGAATACTGATATAAAATTGTAAGCATAATGTGAAGCAGTAAATCATGGCAAACAAAAAAATAAATTCAGCAATCCACAATCCCAATTCCGCATTCATTTATTATCCATCAAAAGTTAAGAGAACCTGCAGTATTGTTGATGCCTTAAACTATAATAAGGAACGCGAACTATTTTTATGCGGCCGGTTACTCGAGTTAAACAATTTGGAGATGCGGGGCATCCTGCGCGATGTAAGCGGTGAAATCAAATTACAATTCAAAAAAACTCAGACTCAAATTAGTGAGGGCGATGTTGTGCAGGCTTCCGGATTTTTGGATTCCAAAAATATTTTCTTAGTCGGTTCTTTTACTAAATTGGTTCCCGGTCAAATTTCAAAAGTTAATAAAGAAAAGCGTAATTATTCACGATGGCGGGAATTAACCAATCCGCGTCAGCAAGATATATTTCGGTTTCGCAGTGCTTTTTTGCATGCAACCCGGGATTTCTTTTTGCAGCAGGGCTTTGTTGAAATGGATGTGGCGACGCTTGTACCCGCCGCCGGTATGGAACCTCATATCGAACCATTTACCACAAAATTAAAAAAGTCTGGAGGTGGGACCGAGCAATTTTATCTCCATACCTCGCCGGAATTTTCCATGAAAAAAATGCTGGTGGCTGGATTTGAAAAGATATTTTTTTTGGGCCATGTATTCCGCAATAATGAAAACACAGATATTCATAGCCCAGAGTTTACCATGCTGGAATGGTACCGGGCATATGAAGACTATACAATGCTGATGGACGATTGCAAAGAGTTGGTTTATTTTCTCAACAATCGTTTAAAACCTGAATGGTCTCATTTGTGGCGTAGTGACGATTTACTCACTAATGACTGGCAAATCAGATCATTAACTACCCTCATGATGTCCAAATGTGGTTTAGATTTAAGAAAGATCAAAGAGAAAAATCAAGAACAGTTGTTAAAAATTATACGAAGGCAAGGAATAATTGATGGTGATAAAAGCTGGCCGATAGACGATTTGTTTTTCCTATTATTTATAAATCTTGTAGAACCAGAGTTGGGAAAAGATTTCCCGATAATCATTAAAGATTATCCTTTGTGGATGGCTTCGTTGGCAAAAAGGAAAGAGGATGATCCTGGTTTTGTGGAGAGGTTTGAATTATACATTGACGGTATAGAACTTGCCAATGGGTTCACTGAATTGAATGATCCGGATGAACAGTTAGAAAGATTGAGGAAAGAGCAAAAACAGAGGCAGGCATTGAAACGAAGTGAAGTTCCGATAGATTTAGATTTTATCGAGAGTTTGAAAGCTGGCATGCCGCCGGCCGCAGGGATTGCTTTGGGGTTGGATCGTTTGATGATGGTTTGCTGTGGTTTAAACGAAATTAGAGAGGTGTTAACGTACTCTTTCTGAGGCGGATTTGACGTCCTAAATTGTATCGAAATGTTAATAAAATTTAAAATTTTTTTTCAAAAAATCTTGCCTACTTAAAATTTTACAGTTATTTTATAACAATTAGTCCTAATAATTAAAAGCCTGTTATATCGATAACAATACCAAAAAAGATAATTATACGAAAAAAAATTGGAATAATTTGAATAGAGTTTTTAATTTCTTTTGTTAAAAAAAATAAGCCCTTACGACAATAAATTTTGAATGTTTCGTTTTTGCAATTTTTTTATTGACATTTTTTTAAAAAAAGCCTACATTAAGCACTGTTAAAAAACCGTTCGGAGGTAATTTAATATAAATTGTTACTACAATCCTCAGATGAATTTATCATTAAAACTTCTTTCCGTTTGCATGCATATTTTACAAAAGTGTATTCCACTAATAAAACTATGAGTACAATTTTCTATCAATCCATGTCTACTTTACAAACATGCGAATCTTTTAATGCAAAAGGAGGTGGTGTATTGCAAAAATGTTTGTTACTAGTCATAACTAATAACCCTCAAATAAAGGAAGGAGGCGGTGGGGCAGAAATATGTTTCGCTACCGTTAGGGGTTTCAAAAACAATAAAATAACTAAACGGGAGGTTCATTCATGAACAAATCATATGTAAAAATAATTGGAATCCTGGTTCTTGCCCTATTATTACCGGGATTAATGTTAGCACAAACCATCGGTAAAGTGCGTGGCATTGTATCAGACGAGGCAACGGGTGATCCGCTTCCTGGTGCAAATATCTCAATAGAAGGAACAACTCTGGGCGCTTCTGCTGATCTGAACGGCGTTTATGTTATCCTAGCAGTACCCCCAGGTTTATATACGATTAGAGCGAACTTTATCGGCTACCAGGCCAAGGCGATATCCAACATTCGTGTGATCCCCAACCTTACCACGAGCCGGGATTTCACACTAAACCAATCCTCGATCCAAGTGGAGGCGTTGGAGATTGTCGCTGAGCGGCCATTGGTTAATAAGAACGCGACCAACGAGATTCACATCGTTACATCAGACCAGATCGAGAATCTTCCGATTCGCGGCTACCAGAATGTTGTTGCCTTGACCGGTGGGGTTGTGAAGGTTGGAGGAACGATATATATTCGCGGTGGCCGTCCGGATGAAGTTCTATACATGATCGATGGCGTGATTCAAAACGATCCGTGGAATATGGGTCGTAGTGGCGACTTAATCAATAGCTCTATCGAAGAGGTACAGTCGCAAGCTGGAGGATTCAATGCGGAATTTGGAAATGCCAATTCGGGTATTGTCCAGGTCACGACCAAAACCGGTGGCTCTCAATATGTTTTATTCGGTGAAGTTATCTCCGATGAGTTCCTATCGAAGACTGAGGAGAAACTTGGCGCATTTTCTTATGGCTATAGTATCTATGATCTCGCGCTCAGCGGTCCTGTGCCAGGAAGTGATAAGATCAATTTCTACGTTGCCGGTGAAAGATTTTTTCAGCGTGATCGTCGCACCTCGAGTGGCTTACATCCGGTCGGCGTTGATGCAGTTACCGGGAATGTCCTTATGAGTGGAGGGCCATTGCCGAATAACGCGCTTGGGCGCTGGAACTGGAACGGCAACGTCAGGATAGACCTTGAGCCCCTGCGATTAAAGATTGGCGGCAATTCTACAAGGGATGCCTGGCGTAGTTACAACCAAGCTTATTCCCTCTTCAATTCAGCATTGAATTTACGAAGTGTCCGAGATACCGATTCTTACTCCATAAAGGCTACCCACATGCTTGGTTCGAGCACATTTTACACGGCCATCGCAAGTTATTACCAAACGGAGTTCCAGAGCGGAGACTCGCGCTTCTTTGAAAATGTGGAGGACTATGGTGATATCGATGCCAATCCAGGATTGCGTTCCCCGGGTAATAACCCGAGCACAAATGCTGCCTTCGCTAATTTTTCGGCTGCAGGTTCAACTCCTGGTACATATACCAAGAACAAGAGCACATATATTGGATTAAGAGCAGATTTTACTCATCAGTCCGGCAGGGTTCATGAGTTGAAGGGCGGTTTTGAGTACCGGAAAAACACCATTCGCAGGTACCAGGTTAGTGGACTTCGTGTTGGTTCCGCGCGAAATTCAAATCCTACTGCAGCCGACGAACAGATCTATCGTTCGGCATTTGCAGAACCTATCGGATATAACATATTAGGGACTGAAGAAGTGGACGACGGACTTTTTGCGCCCCGTCATCCTGTCATTGCATCATTTTATGTGCAAGACAAGCTTGAATTCAGGGATCTTATTGTAAACATCGGCGTGCGCTGGGATTATTTTGATACCGATGAGGCGACCTTCGCTGATCCGTCCAACATTATCCTAACCTCTGAAGGCAATATCGATCCAGCCCAGCTTCAAGATCCTAAAACATATAGCGATATCAATCCAAGAATCGGTCTTTCTTTCCCGGTCACCGATGAAACAGTGTTCCATGCCCAGTATGGTAAATTTACGCAGTCGCCGAATCTCTCACAATTGCATGCTGCCTATCCTGAGCTTGCCAACCAACTTCAGGCCGGCAATTTTGTGACCCTAGATAACCCGCTGCTGGAACCGGTTAGGACAACGTCATATGAGTTCGGGTTCCGCCAGCAAATAGGTGATAATGCCGCTCTGGATATTACCGCCTATTACAAAGAGATAGACGGCCTGGTACAGGCGCGTAATCTTAATGTAAACCAGACGACCTTTGCGACTTTTGTAAACGGAGATTATGGCACGGTTAAGGGATTGTCCGCGACATTTGAGATGCGCCGTACCCAGCACGTTTCTGCCCTTGCTTCTTATACCCTGCAGTTCGCAGGCGGCACAGGCTCTACTGCTAATGATGCTTTCGCGATCAACTGGCTGGGTAGTCCGCCGGTGTATCCATCATTTGTCGCACCGCTAAGCTTTGATCAGCGTCATACCGGTTCTATTAACTTAGATTTCAGAACCACAGACGGCGAAGGCCCGATGTTTATGGGTGGGCATCCGTTCGGCCGTTTGGGTGTGAACATGCTGTTCACATTTGGCAGCGGCAGGCCTTACACACCCGGCCATATGCGTTCTGCGATATTTGGCACGGGTCCGGCGGCGCAAAACCGCCCACAAGCTCAGATCAATAGTTCTTACACCCCATTTATCTCGCAGTTAGATTTGAAAGTGGATAAGTGGTTTTCCATTACCGGTATTAATCTCAATGCCTATGTGTGGGTGATCAATATGCTAGATAGTAAAAATGTGCGTAGTGTTTATGAGCAGTCAGGCGAGCCCGATACTGACGGTTGGCTGGCAACAGGAGAAGGGCAGCGTTTTATTGACCTGCACGGAGAGAATTTCCCGTCGTACTACAATGCGCGCATAGACAGTCCGTTTAATTATGATACTCCACGTCAAATCCGTTTTGGTATGCGGTTTGAGATTAGGTAAGCAGTGAAGTTAAGAATATTCAGTGATCACGTTGTCATTCTACTTGGCCATGCCTTGCATGAATGGATGACGTGATGGTAAACTTTTTAAGAAGGAGAATAATATGCGAAAGATCATCGCAAAAATGACTCTCGTGCTGTTGTCCGCGGCTTTTGTGTTTAGCACCAGCCATCCGGGCATTTCGGGAGTAACCAAGAATCGTACCGATAAGAATCGCAGCCTGGCCAAAATTACAGTTACTGATCGGCCTTTGTGGGTGCCCAATCGCATCGGTACTTATATTTCAAATGATGGGTATATCGTAGATTATCACCCAACGGGTTCTTCCGGCATGGAATGGCCCGTCGGCTCAGGCAACTTCATCCACTTTACCGGTGGCATGTGGCTTGCCGGCGTTAAAAATGGTGAAATTGTTACCGCATCGACGGAGTTCTCGACGGAATTTCAGCCCGGCACCGTGAGCCAGCCCAATCTGGGCGTCGAAGGCGTTGCGGCGAATCCGCAAGATGCAGGCTTTCATGTTTACATCATAACCCAGGCAGATGCCTCTGATCCGTTAAAGAACCCCGATTATGCCAATTGGCCGGCTGCAGACGGCGCGCCGGTAAATTCGGATGGTAGCCCCGCTTTAGTGGGTACCAGTATGGCATGGGCGGTTTACAATGACTTTAACGAGTCGTTACACACCAACCTTTTCGAAACCAAAATTATGGGTATCGAACAGCGTATGACGGCCTGGGGCTTTAACCGGCCGGACGCTTTTGGCGACATGATTTTCGTGAAGTTTGAATTCGTTAACAAGAGCGGAACGGATATTACCAACGCCTATGTGTCTTCCTGGAACGATATTGACGTTGGTGATGCTTTAGACTTGATTGGCTGTGACATCGAGCTCTCACTGGGATTCAACTACAAAACCAATGCAGACGGTGCATACGGTGCCAATGCCCCGGCAATAGGTCTTGATTTTTTCCAGGGCCCGATAGTGCCTTCACCTGGTGATATTGCCACCGTTTCCGGTGTGCAGGTGTTTGATTTCAAAAACCTGGAGATGACCTCCTTCGCGAAATATATCAATGGCGGTCCGCCGCAACTTTCTGACCCGGAAACTGGTCCTGAGGCCTACAATTTTATGCAAGGCTTTGACTTGTTTGGCGATCCGGTAGTCAATCCGCTGACAAACCAGGAAACAAAATTCTGGCATGATGGCGATCCGGGCACGGGTACTGGCTGGTTGGATGACGACCATCGGGATAAGCGATTCTTGATGTCTGCCGGTCCCTTTACCCTGGCGGACGGCGATGCCCAGGAACTCGTCATGGGTATGATTATTGCCCAGGGCGCAACCGGTGTGCAAAGTGTAGACTTGGTAAAAAGGAATGACGCTGTCGCCCAGTTGGCGTATGACATCAATTTTGCATTACCCCCATCACCACCGAACCCGACCGTTGAAGTCGCACCCGAGGAACAGTCCATCTACATTTCCTGGGATAATTCAGCAGAGGATTATGAAGCTGAGGACCGAGTAGACATTGATGAGAATGGTGACCCCACCATGTACACCTTCCAGGGTTATAATGTCTACCAACTTGATGCTCCTAGCATTACCGCCGAAACCACTATCAAGAAAATCGCATCATTCGACGCTTTAGACGGCGTCATTGAAATTCGTGATGATGTATTCCTGGCTGATCTTGGTCAAGTCGCTAATATAGTAGTGGAAGATATCAACGATAGTGGTGTGCAAAGATGGCTGCGTATCAATGCCGATGCCCTTGCCGGAAATGCACCACTAATCCAAAATAGACAATATTATTTCGCCGTCACGGCATTTGGCTACAATCCTAATGGTATTCCCAAAGTGTTGGAAAGCCCGATGGATATATTGACAATAAGGCCGCAAAGCCAGCCATTGGGCGGTAGGCTTACTACCATCCCTGGGGATTCGTTAACTGTTACTCATATCGGCCCGGGTGATGGTGTTGCAACTGCCGTCGTAGTTAATCCATCTGACTTGAAAGGTCAGGACTTTACGGTCAGTTTCCGCGACGATGGCGGGATCGTTTGGGATGTGGCTGCCGGTGGGGTGACGAAAGTCACAGGTTGGGTTAACCAGGGCGAAGCCGGTAACGGAGATTTTCCTGTGGTGGACGGGGTTTTCATTCAGGTCTTCGGCCCGCCGTTGGGAATAAATACGGTGGCCAGAGAGTTTGAAGGCGGCCCACGCTGGATATCCGGCACAAACTGGGGCGGTTCGCACCTCTTTGGCGGGTTGGATATCAATCAATTCTTCTTCGGCTCAGTAGTCCCTGCGACCGATTACCGCGTATACGATTGGAAGTTTACCAGCAATCCAACCATGTCCGAAGCTACGGGCTGGATGCGCTGCTATACCTATCGCCGCGATCTTGGCTACCCTGCAGCCGGAATCGGCTGGGCGCCGTTCCAGGTTTTTGATGTGTCAGACGAGGCCAATCCACGCCAGGTAAATGTAGTTTTTGTTGAAGATGCCGCTAATGGCTTGGCTGATCTTATTTGGAACCCAATCGCTGCTGGTGCAGCAGGCACCGGTTTGGGTGGGCGCGAATATACGTTCCTGATGAGCAGTGACTATGATCCCGACGCTGGTATTTACGATGACGTCAATTGGGGACCGGCGGCAGATGTGGTCTATGTCCTTTGGCCGAATACTCGTGGTTCCCATCCATTCCAGGAATCGGATTTTACCCTGAGAATTACGCCGAACTTCGTAAATTTACCTGCAGATAATTTCACTTTTTCCTCGGTTGGGGCTGTTAAGGGAGATGCCGCCTTAGCGAAGACACAAGCTGCTAATTTACTCAATGTTTATCCAAATCCATATAATGGATTTAATATCGAAGAACGTGATCCTGCAAACCGGTTCGTGACGTTCACACACCTGCCGGAAGGCGCTGCTACTATCCAGATCTTTACCTTAGCTGGAGAGCTTATTCGTACCATCGATCACACAACTACGGCTTTCGCTGGAACCCAGTTCGACAAATGGGATTTACGTAATTTCAGGGATATTCCTGTCGCGAGCGGTATGTATCTTGCTCGGATTGTGGGCGATTTTGGTGTGAAGATACTCAAATTGGCTATCTTACAAACTGAAGAAAGATTGGATGTGTTTTAATTGAACCAAAAAACTCCCGGGAAAAAGGCAAGCGTTAGAAAGCTCGCAGTTTTGCCCGGGGTGCTAGTAGTAGAAAATATAAGTGAACTTAGGAATTAAGGAGATTACAATGAAGAAAAAAGGATATGTATTAGCAGCCGCCCTGCTGCTTGCGGCAGTTAGCTTTTCTGCCATAGATGCAGATGCTCAGACCGGCAAACGCCGAGGAACAGCTGGTGCGTTAGAGATGCTTTTGCCGATCGGTGCTAGAGGTACAGCCCTGGGCGGTAGTTTTATATCTGCAATTAAAGGAGTTGACGCGATCTATTGGAACCCAGCTGGTGTTGCTGCTTCGCCGTACAATGCTGAGTTAATGGGATCACATTTTAATTATATTGCGGATATCAATGTTGAATATTTTGCTGTAACGGCAAAAATGGGCGATGTTGGCCACTTTGGTATCAGTATTAAAACTTTAGATTTCGGAGACATTCCTGTCACAACCGAATTGGCAACGGAAGGGACTGGTGAAGTATTTAGCCCCACTTTTGTCACATTAGGCCTCACTTTTTCCCGACAAATGACTGATAGGATTTTCTTTGGAACGAACCTTAAATTAATAAGCGAATCCATAACTGCACAAAGTGCGTCTGGGGTCGCTTTCGATTTTGGTTTGCAATATTCCACCGGTCCGGAAGGGATCAAAATCGGTATTGCGCTCAAAAACCTGGGTCCGAATATGACATTTGATGGGTCTGATACTGAAACCCGTGTTCAAATTGCAGGAACTGAGCCAGGTTCTCGTGTCAGAAATTTACGAACACCTCTGGCTTCTTTTGAACTGCCAACTACTTTGGAGTTGGGCATTTCTTATGATCTGGCAATTGGTGCGTCAAATAAGCTGACCGTGGCAGGTAACTTCATGAATAACAACTTTGGTTTAGACCAATACGGTGTGGGAGGAGAATTCAATTACAACGATTATATCTTCCTGCGTGCAGGTTATGCATTGGGTTACGATTCGGATGCCGGTTCTTTCGTTAGCAGCGAGGAAGATTTCTTGTTTGGGCCAAGCCTCGGTGGAGGCATTAATCTGGACATTGGGGCTTTTGATCTCATGTTCGATTACGCCTATCGTAGTGCAAAATTCTTCGATAATAACCAGTGGTTTAGCTTAACCTTAGGATTCTAAGGTATCTTTGTTTAATAAAAAGGGTTGGTTATTTTGCCAACCCTTTTTTATTTATAATTTTTAATCAGAAGTGACGTTAGCTTAATCTTCTGAAAGATAATATCTTCACTTAATAGAACTTTTTATAAAGGGGTTAATGCAGTACCTCGATTTTTACGAGGGGTTGTTTTGGAAAAGATATTAACTTAATACTCTTTTGTATTGTGTGTTTTCGCAGACTTAATTTTTACACCTGCACAATATAGGAATATCAGATTTACAGGATCGTTACGCCATACGGTACCTTCCCTTTTAGTGGAAATGCAGGAGGGGTAGTGAAATGGCTAAAGATATTCAAATGGCTATCAGAACAGGATTAGTTGGTTGCAGAATAAAATTGGGGAAAAGTCGTGCAAATGGTAGCTATATCTACCGGTTCATAAAAACAGGCTTGGGTAAAAAAAATCTTTATAGATTTATTTTGTACTTGTTTTTAGTGATTTGTGACGTAAATAAATTAGCGTTAGCAAAATGAAAACCACCAAAATTATTAATAGAATAGCGACGTTCCTACGGGTAAATTCTGCAGTAGAACCAGACACATTCATAAAGTCAATTGAACTTACATCGCCAATAAGTATGAAGGGTGCCCAATAAAAAGGGTCTTTATTGTACTCTACTGAACTAAGGTACTCAATTTTTGCTTGTTGAAGAGCTAAGTTTTTTTTCATACCCTTTTTGAGGTTGGTATAGAGTTTTTGCTGAATAATAGATGCTGAAGCGTCGTTGACATTCCAGAGGCTGGCAATAAGACTACGGGAACCAGCATAAAGAAAAGCACGAGCTAAGCCAATCAAACCTTCACCACGTTTAAGTTTGCCTATACCGGTGTTACAAGCACTAAGCACCACTAAATCTGCGTTTAATTCCAAATTCAAGATTTCATAAGTTTCCAAAAAACCGTCTTCATGGCTCCCCGCATTTTGAGCCATAACCATTTTTGAGTACAGTGGTTCCCAATCATTGAGCAAATGATGGGTTGCGATATGAATGATTTGATAATCTTTTACGTATTTTTTTAAATTACCTTCTGTTGCCTCTCCACCAGTAAAAATGTTTTTCTCGTCCTCATTGAGGATTTTGGCTATTTGCTTCACCTCTTGTTCAGCGTACGGAAGTGGTTTAAACCTGTTACTTTGAACGAAAGCCGAAGGTGTTGGGTTGTATTTAAGATATTCAAATAGTTTGTTTTTTGTTTTGTTGAATTTGGGATTACCAAAAGCAATCAGTTGAGATCTTGGTTGGTTTTTATTGCGACCTCTCTTCATCAACGATTCTATTGAGTACCCGTATGAAATAGCAAATTTATGAAGTAAAAATGTTGTCTGCCTGAAATCATATTCATTGAGCGTTTCTGATGTGTCCGTAACAAGCATTTCGAATGGAATGTAAGTCAATATATCATCAGGGATAATAACCAGCTCTTGGACGTTTTCCAAGTAGGGTTCTATGGGTTTAAAAATTATCTCATACAAATAGGATAAAGTAGAAACTCTGAAATCCATCTGTCGGGCATTGAAGTAAAAATCGTTTTCATCTTGACTGATGCCAGATTGAAATTTGGGGCTTGTTGTTCGAATCGCTTTATACAATGAATCCTTCGAAATCCCAATTTCATGGTAATAAAAAGCATCTTGGGTAATGAGAAAAACAGATGTTTTATAATCTCCTACAACGTATTCAATAATGCATTGTTTCTGTTGAAGTATGTCGTTTTGTATTTGCTGAATATTCAAGGGTTGGTAATTTACAAGATTGTAAAAATCCTGATGTTTGTGCTCAAGTTCACGCCAAAGATTTATTTTTTCAGATAGTAATTTAGAAATCTGACTTTCTAAAACTTCAATTTTTTTGGCAACCCGCAGGGTGTCAGGTTTAGCAAGTTCTTCTGAAAGTTCTCTATGCTTTTGTTCTAACTTACTTTTCAAATCAAGAAGTGATATTTTCAGATCTTCTGAAATTTCTGTAACGACATTCACATTCGTATTTAAATTTTCACTAGTAGACTTGCTTACTTTCAATTTTTCCGCTAATTGAAATGCCTCTTCAAATCTCTGCATTTTTACCAATAACTGAATCAAGGAGGTGTAAACGCTGATTTTATCTTTAAGAAAATCAGTGAAAAAGGGGACCTCAGTTGTTGTGCTTTCAATTGAATTTAAGATTTCAATTGCGGCTTCATAATGATGCAGGGCTTTAGTAGGTTGTTTTTTCTTTTCTAAGGTGCTGGCAATTCCCGCATGTGCTTGCCATTCTATGTGAGGAAGATGAATTTCTTCAACTATATGCAATCCTTTGCTGTAGTATTCTAATGCATCTTCAAAATTCTCTAATGTAAAATAATATTCACCCAGTTTTATTAATGCTCGGGCTATTTTAGGATTATTATGACTTGTCTGGGAGAATGCAAGTGCCTCTGAAATGTTTTTTAAGGCCTTGCTTGAATCGCCTTTTTCTAAGCTAATCTGGCCAATTTGCAGCAAACTATTTATTCTTATTTCAGGGTCCCCGATTTTTATTGACGCTTGGTAAGATTCTTGCAAAAGGTGTAACGCGCGCTCCAAATTTCCACGTTTCCAATGCACGGTGCCTAATAAACTGAGGTTGAGCGCTAAACGTTGGCTGTCTCCAATCTCACGAAATTTTTCAATACTAACGTCGTAATATTCTAATGACTTTTGAAGATTCCCTAAATCCTTATAAATGCCGGCTAAACTTTGCAGGATAACCGCATCTACCCACTTGTTGCCAAGATTTTCATTAACTTTCCTTGCGTCATAATAAATTTCTAACGCTTGCGAGTAATTCCCTAAAGACCAGTAAATTTCACCAATATCGCTCAAAACCAATCGTTCAAAATTGAGATCCTCAGATTCTCTTGCAATTTCCAGGGTTTTTTTATAAAATTCAATTCCTTTTTGGTAATATCCCATTTTTGAATAAGCGTTACCTATATTTCCTAATGCATATCCAACGCCCTTGTTATAGTTAACAGCTTTATATTCTGGAATCGCCTGCTCAAAAATCATTATTGCTTTTTTATATTTCCCCTGGGACACCAGATTGGTTCCTAAATTATTAAGGCTAGCAGCTAATTCTGATTTTGTGCCAAATCGTTTGAATACAGCTATCGCTTGATTAAAATAATCATTAGCTTCATTCAATTTTCCTAAACTACTGACAATTGTTGCCATTCTTGCTTTGATTTTCGCATCAACCTCTGGATCATTAATTGATTGGTTAATTAATGTTTTCGCTTTTTCTAAATAATCTAATGCATCCTTATAATTACCGCGTAAAACAAGTTCTAATCTTGAAAGCAGAAAGTAGCCACGCCAATAATCTGGATTAATTTCAACAGATTCAGTCAAATAAGAATCTGATTTTTCCCATTGATTCTTAAGTTGGTATAAGTATCCTAATGCCAAATAGGCATAAATATCGGTGTCATCTTTATGGAGGAATGTTTCTAAATATTCTTGAGCTTCTTTTAACCTCCCTGCTTTGTTAAAGCTATTAACAATACTAATATAGATTTCATTGCAATGGTTGGAATAATCAAGAGCTCGTTTGAAATAGCCCACTGCATGAGTGTACCTTTTTTGATAATGGTAGATTAAACCTAACCCGTAATAGGGCAATGAGGTGCTTGAATCTAATTTAATTAGCTGAAAAAAATACTCTTCTCCCTTTTCTAACTGGTCAGAATAATAATAAGCGCTGGCTTGTTTTTCATATAGCTTACAAAATTGCGAATATCTGCTGATTAAATTTTTGTTGCGTGTGATAAATTCATCATAATTTTGCGAGCCCAAGAGCTGAATTGTATCTAAATATTCATCATAAATACCCTCGGGTATCTGGGCTTCCGCATTGAAAAAACTAAAGGTGGAGAGGATAGATATAAAGACTATAAAATTTCGCATGAATTTTAACTGCAAATACAGGTTATTTACTCTGAAATTTACTGTACAGCTCAACGCTGCAACAAATTAAAGAAAATTATATTTCATATTAAAAACAATGAAAAGATATTTACCGAAAAATTATAACAAATTGATAAATGGTGCATTACACAGATTTGATAGAATTATCCTATTAGGTTTTATAAACCACCATAGGTAAAGTATAAATAAAACATTTTGTGATCAGTAAATGTTGTGGTGATTCTAATAGAATTTATTTTTGTGCATTTTAGCTAAAATATTTGCTTCTTAGCGGTGAGATTTTTTGTGGATAGTTCAGGTTAGTGATTTTTCACCCTTGATACTTCCTCAATTAATTCTTTTGCAGCCTCTGTGCGTGTTCCTGGAAATTGCAGGATATTATGTAATTCCTCGATGGCACTTTGGTAATCTTGCAGCCTAAGATGTGCTTTTGCTAAATACCAATGTGCATCTTCTCGATATCTTATATTCTGAGTTAGCCTTTCCACTTCTTGAAGATGTTTAATACCATTTTGAACTTTTTTTTGATCAAAATCATAAATTAGACCTAAAATCTTCTTGTCCGATGCCAGGAGATAAGATAACCCGGCATAATAATGCACAAAGGGTAGCCACTCCTTGTTTGTTTTAGTTAGTAATAATCGCTCAAAAGTTGTGGCTGCTTCTTCATAATGGTCTTTTTGGTAATGTCTTAACGCTTCTGCTGCTGCATCCGAAATTCCACTTCGAACTTCAAACTCAATTTCGGGTCTATGAATAACCGCTAACTCATTGTAAGGTTGGCGCTGAGTTTGATAATAAAAACTAACTGCGAGAACCAAAAGGATTAGACCAAAAGCTGCTGCGATTTGCGTCTTTGGCACCTTTAATTTTTCGAGCCAATGACCCTTTGACGATCGTCTGTATTCATTAAAAGGAATGCCCTGGCTACCCTCATGGGTTGAAAGAGTTCCCAGGCCAGCTTCTTCCGCATGCGCAAGCACAATCCGAAATTCTTGCCGCACCGATTGAAGCTGTTTTCCACATAAATCACATGCCACAATATGATGTTTAATTTGATTCATTTGACGAAACGATAAACGTTTACCATCGTAATCCGGATTATCCGAATCTTCCAAATAAATAGCATATCTGGTCAAAAGATCATTGCTTATGTGCATATTAATTTCTTCCACGATAGTAATTACAGGCTACAATTAATTTAATTGAGCTCAACATGAAACCCAAGTTAAAAAAAATTCTCCTTGTAGATTACAATATTCATTATGAATATTCGGATATTACAGTTTTTCTATTTTTCTTTAAGATCGTAACTTGCTATATATAGTCAGGATTTTGCGAAAAAGGTCACTCTTTAAAAAATAATTTAATTCTTTTTTTCCCTCGATATACAATCATTTTCACAGCTCTTACACTGATATGAAGCGATTTTGCGATCTCTTTATAGCGCATTCCTTCAAATTTCATTCGTAACACTTTTTGTGTACGTTTGGGAAGAAAACGAAAAGCTCGTTCTAAATCTACCCTATTTTCTATTTCAACTTCAGATCCAAATTGCAAAGCCTGGTGTCTAGTGTTTGCAGGTGCAATCGTTTCTAAATTGGCTTTAGTATGCTCTATGGATTCATATTTATTGTGTAGATAATTTTGATGGACATGAAGAGCGATCTTGGCCATGAAGTATGAGAATTTTTGCGGGTCTTTTAACTTGGGTAAGCTGGTTAATAATCTTAAACATGTCTCTTGAGTTAACTCCTCAACTACTTTTTGGTTGGGATATCTCAGCGTAAAATAGCCCTTGAGAATCTGTGCTACCTCTCGGCATAGCTGTTCCAACGCCGCCCGGTCGCCCTTCCCGGCTTTCTCGATAAGTTCTGCATATTTTTGTGTTTCAATAAAATCCATCTAATCGAATAATTTATCAAAAATAACCTATTTTTCAAGTTATTAAAATAGTTGCGTGACTTTTTGGGGAAAATGTTGACTATATAAAGTGATAAAGAATATCGTAATGAAAAAGTTGCTATTTAGATGAAAGATTCAAATAACCTTCCAATCATTCAGAATCCACAGGGATTCTCTCGTAGGAAATAAAAAGTGAGGAGGTAGCTACTAATTCCGAAAGTCATTGTACGAATCCAGCTCGTTTTATTGGTGTTAGCCTTAGTCATTGGAAACGGCCACGAAGGCCTAGCAGATTTGAAAAAGGGTAGTTCTGCTAGTGCCGGCAAATTGGCCGAAACCGTTGGTATTGACCGGCCGTTCTGGGCGCCGAATCGGATCGGAACCTACATTAGCAACGATGGTGCGCTTGTAGATAAAAATGGTGCGGGCTTGGAGTGGCCAGTTGGTTCCGGCAATTTCGTAATCTTTCAATCCGGTATTTGGTTGGCCGGTATCAAAAATAGCGAAATCGTTACAGCAGTTTCCGAATTTTCCAGTGAATTCCAACCTGGTGTTGTTACGGGATGGTCTCCAGGAGTGGCTGGAACTGCGGCAGATTCCCAGAACAACCGTTTCCATGTTTACATCATTGACGAGGAAGATCCTGCCAACCCATCACGAAATGATGATTATGCAAATTGGCCGGTCGGAGATGGAGCGCCCGTGGATGAAAATGGCGAACCTCTTTTGCTTGGCACATCGACTGCCTGGGCTGTCTCCAATGATTTTGACCAATCGTTGCACGACAATTTGTTCCAATCCAAGGTCATGGGGGTCGAGCTACAAATGACTACTTGGGCATTTGATAGAATTTCTGCTCTTGGGGATATGATGTTCTTCAAGTTCAAATTCATTAACAAAAGTGGACAGGACATAACCGATGCTTTTGCGGCGATTTGGGCTGATATTGACATTGGGGATGCCTCAGACCTGGTCGGATACGACACCACCCTTTCTTTGGGCTACATGTACAAAACCCAGCTTGACGGTTTATACGGTGATAATCCACCGGCAATTGGCTACGATTTTTTTCATGGTCCGGTTGTGCCGTCTCCGGGCGACACGGCGATTGTCTCGGGTCAGAAAAGGCCGGGCTTTAAAAACCTTCCTGTGACCACTTTTCCGCCACAACTCAAAAATTCAGCCCATTTTTCCGATCCGGAAAACGCACTGGAAGTCTACAATTACATGAGAGGTATTGATGAATTCGATAAGCCTCTCGTTGATCCGGAAACCGGCCAAATTGCGAAATTCTGGGCCACGGGCGATCCGGTGGCCGGCACGGGTTGGCTGGATGAAAAAGCTCACGATAAGCGCATTTTGCTCGCTTCCGGACCATTCCATTTTGCTGATGGCGATACTCAAGAGGTGGTTGGCGGTATTGTCATTGCCCAGGGCGAAACCGGTTTGCAAAGTGTTGAACTTATGCGGCAAAACGATCATCTAGCTCAAGTGGCTTATGAATTCGGTTTTGCGATACCAAAATCTCCTCCTGCTCCCACAGTTGGCGTATCCACAGATACAACGTCTATTTTTTTATCGTGGAACGATACTGTAGAAAAGTATTCTGAAATAGATCAATTAAATCGTGATAAAAATGACAATCCTGCCGTTTATTTCTTCCAGGGCTACAATATTTACCAGCTAAATGATCCTGACATTGTCATTGGTAACAACATGACAAGGATCGCCAGTTTCGATTTGATTGATGGTATCATTAAAATACGAGATGACGTTTTTGATCCCGAAACTGGCGACATAGCTAATCGCCTCGTTCAGGATGCGCAAGATACAGGATTGCAGCGCTTTTTACGAATCACCCAGGATACTACCTCAGGAAACACACCCCTGGTTCAAAACCATGAATACTATTTTGCAGTTACTGCTTATATTTACAGTCCCTCAAGTATTCCCAAAATTCTCGAGAGCCCGCTTCAGATTATTTCAGCCAGGCCACATAGTCCGCCATTGGGGAGCCGGTTGACGACAGAATTTGGTGAAGTACTTGATGTTATTCACAATGGTAATAGTGATGGCTTTCTCGTTCCAATTATCGTTGATCCATTATCTTTATCCAATCAAGAATATAAGGTTCGCTTTCGAAAAAATGTGGATGGTGAAATCATATGGGATGTAGTTGTAGACGAAGTAATTAAGATACAGGGTTGGAATAACCAGGGTGAGAGGGGTCAGAACGATTACCCTATCGTTGACGGAGTCCTGGTTCAAGTAATTGGACCACATTTAGGAATCAATACTGTTGCTAGAGAGTTTGAAGGCGGGCCTCG
>CAYXGW010000090.1:0-24991 GCA_964464595.1 uncultured Deferribacteres bacterium | reverse complement strand
ATCTTGAGTCTATGTCTATTCCATATTCTATTCTGCGACAGCCTGCACGGCGGGAGAGAAATCTTTATTAGGATAACATCTAAGGATTCAAGATTTTCCCTCGCGGAGTTTATCCTGAGCGTAGCCGAAGGGCTACGAAATGACAGAAGAATAATCACGCAACAGAAATTAATGAACAATCATCCCGGAGGCTTATATGAAAAGGTCAATTCAATCCATTATTATCCTATGCTTTGCAATTCCAATTCTATTTTCACAAACACTATTTGCCCAGGAAGCAGAAGAAGCTGATTCGCTATTCTTTAAATTCGATCAAGACTCACTTCAACTTGATCTTGGCGATACGGTACGATTAAAGATTGAATTGACTAATGAAGCCGGGGAATTACAAGCCACACCCTTTTTTGTGTTTTCCCGAGGAAGAAATGCAAGAAGATCGGTAACAGTAACCCCACGCCGAAGTGATTCAACCGGAACACTTGAAGCAACGATTATCGCTCATAAACCCGGCTTTTTTCGCATTGCAGCAATTTCATTTAATCCGGGCAACAGAGTCAGGTCAGAAATTCCGGTTGTGGTGCCCTTTCCACCACTTGCAAAAGTTGAATTTCAGAATCCAAAAGAAAAGATTTATTCAAGAACGACAACTTCCTTTCAAACCAAAGTCATTGATGCAGCAGGGTTTGAAAGAGAGAATGTTCAGGTTAGTTTAACCAGTAGTCATCCAAAAATAGCTTCATTGGATGGTTATGGAAATTTAACGGCTCATAAATCCGGGAAGATAACCTTGACTGCCCAAACCGGCGATATTGCAGAATCATTACAAATACAAATTGTCAAAAATCCGGTTACAAGGGTGGAGCTGAATTCGGATATGGAAGATGGCCGCACCGGCGACGTATTTCATTTCAACGCGATGGCTTTTGATAAAAAAGGAAAAGAAGTGTCAGACGCACCGATCCAATTCTATGTCAAAGCAAATCCGGATGACAATCGGGGTCCCTCTGCAACCGGACAGATCGAACAAGATGGCCGATTCGTAGCAGAAACACCAGGGTTGTATACCATTGCCGCCCAGTCAGGACCCTTTATCAATCAACTCACGGTTCACATCACAAAAAGGAATGTTCAAAGGAAAGTGGAATTGGTGGGTCATGGCCCGGTGGAGGATGTCTTTACATCCGATTTATGGGTTTGGGAGGGAGTTGACGGCAAGGATTACGCAGTTACCGGTACCTGGGGCGCTAACGGTGAAGCTTATTTCTGGGACGTTACCGATCCCGCGAACATGACGATCATCGATACCATTACCGTGGATGCCCGCACGGTTAATGATGTGAAGGTTTCGGAAGACGGCCGCATCTCCGTGATCAGCCGTGAGGGCGCATCCAATCGCCGCAACGGTATCCTGATTCTGGATGTTACCAATCCTCACGATGTTCAAATTCTTTCCCGCTACGATGACGAGCTGACCGGCGGCGTCCACAATGTTTTCATTTACAAAGAACATATTTATGCGGTCAATAATGGCCAACGTTTCGATGTAATCAATATTGAAGACCCGACAAATCCATATAGAGTTGGCCGCTATGAGTTAAACACGCCGGGACATAGTATCCATGATGTCTGGATCGAAGACGGAATCGCCTATTCTTCCAACTGGTCGGATGGCATTCAGTTAATTGATGTGGGCAGTGGCACCGGCGGCCAGTTCCAAAAGTACGTGGAAACCCCAATGCCTGAAGTCAAGAGTCCGTTTTATGCCGGCGGCTCACCGCAAAATCCAAAGAATTTTGGCAGTTACGAAGATCCCAGCGGTCGGAACCATGCGGCATTTCCGTTCCATAGTAAATCCACCGGCAAGTTCTACGTACTTGCCGGTGATGAAGCCTTTCCTTACGGCGACGGCGCCAGCCAGTTTAAACCCACCATCGCAGCAGGCTGGATCCATTTCGTCGATTTTACCAATCCTGCCAGTCCCAAAGAAACGGCTCGCTATGAAGTCCCTGAAGCCGGCTCCCATAACTATTGGGTGGAAGATGAAATATTATATGCAGCATTTTATAATGGCGGACTGCGGGTAGTTGACATTTCCGGCGAACTCATGGGCGACCTGTACAAACAGGGCCGGGAGATCGCCTGGTATCTGCCCTACCACCCCAAGGGTCTCATCCCCAACTCGCCCATGGTCTGAGGACCCCAGCCCTACAAAGGTCTGATTTACTTCTCAGATTTCGACAGCGGCTTGTGGGCAGTGAAGTTGGTGGATGAGGAGTAGGCAGAAGCAATCTGTTGGAAATGCTGGTGGTGTTAGATTAAGAGGTTAACGAGAGTCTGAGCTGCTGAGGATTTACGGCACTTAACTTTATGTTTGAAAAAAACCTTATAGAGGGTACAAAACCAGCCCAGAAAGCGAGCTAAAGACAATGTTGGATGCCCACGTTTAAGTAAAGTCTGCTAAGTGAATTCATATCAGAATAATTTAGCGTTTTCCACTCTATTTAACTTCAAGTCTAAGATTTAACAAATGCTACTATTCTGGGAGGTAGTTTCAGATAATTACCTTCCTTTAATCAAAACAGAATTCTAAATGCGAATTCAAATATTGGGACGTCCTATCGCAAAGTAATCAAATCCCAACTCTTTCAGAATCTTCGGATCATAAATATTTCTGCCATCGAAAATTACTGGCCTTTTTAGAGCTTTCTTCATGAAATCGAAATCTGGTTCCCGAAAAACATTCCATTCGGTCATTACAATGAGAGCATCTGCACCTTGTAGCGCATCATAGCTATTTTCAAAAAGAGTTAAGCTTTCATTTATTAAGGCTTTAAAGAATATCTTCGCTTGACTCAACGCCACTGGATCATGCGCCTTTATCTTTGCTCCACGAGCACTTAATATATTGATCATTTCAATAGCGGGTGCTTCTCGCAAATCATCAGTCTTGGGTTTAAATGACAAACCCCACATAGCAAATAATTTTCCTTTCAGGTCATTCCCAAAATATGATTCTATTTTCTTCATAAGTATTGATTTTTGCTTCCTGTTGACTTTTTCAACGGTTTTAATAATCTGTAGATTATATCCATGGGCTTTAGCAGTATGAATAATAGCTTTGACATCCTTTGGAAAACAAGAGCCACCATAACCTGTTCCTGGATAAATAAATTGCCGTCCAATTCGACTATCTGATCCTATTCCTTGACGTACGAATTCTATATCAGCTCCAACTGTATCACACAGATTCGCAACATCATTGATAAAGGAAATCTTAGTGGCCAAAAGAGCGTTAGCGACATACTTTGTTAGTTCAGCACTCTTTGCGTCCATTAATATTATAGGTTTGCCAGATCTAACAAAGGGTCTGTATAGTTGTTTCATTGTTTCTGCCGCCATTTCGTCATCTGTGCCGATTACGATCCGATCTGGACGCAAAAAATCGTCAATGGCGGCGCCTTCCTTCAAAAATTCGGGGTTCGACACCACCGCAAATCTTTGCTGTTTACCGCTTTTTCTAATCACCTTATCTACTTTCTCACTTGTGCCTATAGGAACCGTACTTTTGATTGCAATTATTTTGTAATTATTTATATATTTACCTATATCTCGAGCAACAGATAATACATGCTTCAAATCCACCGAACCGTTTTCAAATGTTGGTGTACCCACTGCTAAGAAAATTATCTGAGCTTTTTTAATCGCACTTTCAATATCAATAGAAAAACATAGTCGGTTTTTTTTAGTATTTAACTTAATCAATTCTTTAAGACCTGGTTCATAAATTGGTACCTCTCCTCTGTTAAGCAGATCAATTTTGTTCTTTTCTATATCTACACAAGTCACTTCATTACCGGTGTCTGCAAAGCATGCTCCCACAACGAGGCCTACATACCCAGTTCCAATGATTGTCAACTTCATTTTAAATCTCCTTTGATAGCTTGTTTCTTATTCTATTAAATCTTAAAGCTAATCTTGTTTTCAAAATCCTCAATAAATTTATCATTTCGAGCAAAAAAGGCAGTATGTTTTTTAAATAACTGCTCGGTGATTATTTGAAAACCTAATTTCTCAAACTTATGGGCATAAGTTTCCCATTCTTTGGTTAAGCATCCAACACCAAAAGCTAGCGGATATTCATGTATGAATTGGTCCCATGTGTATTTAGTATCCATTATAAAGTGGCATTTTCCGATATCGATTGGACAGTCTATTTTACCACTTGTTATAAAAAGCATCAGTGGATTATTTGTCTTATACATAAATCTTTTGAAAATCTTGTTTTTATAACTCCCAACATGTAAACCAAAGCATTTATTAAGTTGATTAATTATAATTTCACTTAATTCATCTCTGGGCTGTGTGAAGGTGTGCTTCTCTCCTAATTGGACTCCAGATATTGCTCCAAGTAACAATGTTAGTCCATTCCAGTTGCTAATGCTAAACTGTTGATTAATAAGTTTATCGATTTCAGCATTAGCTCTAGTGCTAAGAGGTGGTTGACTATAGTCTGGATTGGGGGCTATTATAATCTTATCAAGTGAGCCATATGAGGCGCCATACGTTGACTCCGGGGTACTCCAAGGGAAAATACCGCATTGTATTCCATGGTTCAGCCAAAATTGAAGGAATGCTAGAACGTTATTAGCCATTAACTCAATAGTTGGATTTCTATCAGTTTTCGATTCAATTTCATTCTTTAATATAGGTGCAATAGCCTGCGCTATGTATGCAATAGTTGACCCAGATTCAAAGAATAGATTAACCTTGTTCTTGCAGATTTGGTCAGCATATAGTTTTACAAAAGACTCTGCAAGAGCATTTTTACTATCTGATTCGGATAAACATCGACTAACTAACTTCTTAAAACTTAATAAATTTATGACGATTTCGGGTATAAATCGATCAGTTGAAAGTGCTTCAAAAATATCTCTTTGTTCTTGTTGTTCAGGCTCAAGTATCCAACCTGGAACATCTAACACTTCGAGAGCTTCAACTAAAGCCTGCATGATAGGAAGACGGAAGTCACCCTTAAAGGTAAACGGCTTATAGAACCTCTTTTTCTTAATTTCATTGTGAAATCTCTCCAATCGGTCTATGTTTTTGTCTTCTTCGATGTCCGCTTCTTTATTGTGATCTAGATTGGCTCTTCGTTGCTTTATTTCTTCATCAGTAAGCAAGAATGGTAAAATACAGAGGCCTTTCTTCTCCGCATATTTATATTCAAACTCAGTGTAACTTATATCGAGCTCAGCAATAATCTCTCCATATCGATGTCCAAGTATAGCAATATACACTTGGCAATTGTCAATAGCCTTTTTTATGACTTCTAAATCACTTGCTGCTGTGGCCGGGAATCGTTCTAAAGCAACAGGCATATGCATCATATCAACTATCACTTCTGTCGCTGCTTTTCGTTGTTCAGCTAAGTCCTGAAAGGTTGAACTTATAAAAACTTGATATTTTCTTTTTCTTATTCTATTTGTTTCAATAGCCATTTAATATTTTCCTCAGTTTATGAATGAGTAATGAATAAATTTTGTCTCACTGATGGTTCGAAACATACCCAAACCTGATCCAATAATTTTAGCTTTTGAGATTTTGAATAATCTGGTACAATGTTATACTCCCAATAAATTCCGTAATGAAGAAAATGTAGTGTGAGGTTATGGAAAAGTCAAGGAAAACATTTGAACAATGAACAATTATCAATGGGCAATGATCAGTTGATTTTCTTTGATGGAACTGGTTTATTGTACTCATATATTATCTGGGAATCACAGCTCTATAAAGGTCTGAATTACTTCTCCGATTTTGACAGCGGCTTATGGGCAGTAAAGTTGGGTGGAGAAGAAGTATACAGGTGCAATCTGTTGGAATTCTAGCGGTGTTAGATTAAGAGGCTTAACGTTAGGTTTTAGCCGCTGGCCTGACCCGAACACATCGCTACCGAATCTCCGTGATTCGTACAATCGCACACGCTCTCCTCACTAGGCAGGCAATGTTTCTAAGAATCGGCTCGTTTTCAAAGGCATGGAATAGGCTGTCAAGGTGTCCAAAGATCTCTTCAATCCCTCTTAGATAAGCTCCAGGAATGCTTTGGTGAAGCGCATCTCCTAAATGGCAAGCTAGATTGTTCGCGCGGCTTTCAAGGGCAGTGAGGAGGATATTCCCGAGGTTGGGATATTTTTGATTAACCATTTCAAGGAGCTGTGCAAACTTTTCGGCTGCAAGATTCACATCGCTTGCTTTTTCCACTTTTGTCTCCAGTAGTACTTCGTCTAACATAATAATATGCGAGGCATATTAATGGTATTACGCACGGATTGTGTCCTATAATACCAATTCTAGTTTAATTTGCAACCTATTAGAATTCTAACACATTTTCCGTTCGCTATGAATACATTTCAAACTTGAACGGTTTTCTTGATATTTGGGCGGTTGTGTTGTATGCCGAGCAATCCATCGATCGAAAGGTCTTCATCAATCAATGGCCAATGAATTCCATATCCGGAAGGTGAAATCTCATATTTTTGTCTTTCATTCTCTGAAGCATTAGCCAATTTCTCAGAGATAGATGATAGTTCAAATTCGTGTTCTTGCCCGTCAATTTTGATTCTAATTTTGTTTTCTCTAAATTGGATAGTTTCTATTACATGATGTTTCTTCATTTCTTGTATTCCTTCTGAATTTCAAGTCTAAAGTATAGCTTATGAAAATGTAAGTCAAATATTATCTCAACAATATGTAGTGTGAGGTTATAGGAAAGTCAAGGAAAACATTTATCAATGATCAATGAACAATGGTCGGACACTTAACGGCCTCCTATATTTCCGTTTAATTGGAACAATCATCATCGTTTTGCAGAAAGTGTTTGATTTTATTAAAATACTTTATTAACCTGGATCATTCGCAGATTCTTAACCGCAAAGCCGCTAAGACCAATGTCCAAAGAAATAGTCAATCAACTCCACAAAGACGGTTTTATCAGCGCCGATCAAGACCATCTGTTGACCGATATCTATTCAAAGAAAATCTACTCTTTGTACTATGAGCATAAGGCTTTCCTGTTCATCGGAATTACCATGCTCGCTACAGGCTTAGGGCTATGGATCTACGAGAATATCGGGTCACTTGGACATCAAGTGATTCTTTTGAGTATCGCAGGGTTGACAACCGCCTGCTTTTGGTATGCTACAAAAAAGAAAGCAGGTTTCCAGGCAGCTAAAGTTCAAACCCCGGGACTTTTTTATGATAATATCTTAATGTTGGGGTGCCTGCTCTTCCTCACGCTAGAGGGGTACATACAACATCAATACACAATATTTGAGGTAAGATGGGATATTTTTGCATTGATTCCAACAATTTTATTTTTCTTTTTGGCCTATTATCATGATCATCAGGGTGTTCTGTCGTTGGCCATTACAGGTCTGACATCCTGGGTCGGAATCAACGCTACACCGAAGGCGTTTTTGGTCGGTGAATTATTTGCAGAATTAGATCTGGTTGCCCTGGGCATTTCTTACAGCGTCCTTCTGATGGCAGCCGCCATGCTTTTGAGCAAAATAGGACTGAAAAGGCATTTTACTTTTAACTACTTGAATTTTGGCTGCAATATATTATGCATTTCAATTTTACGTGCTTTATTTACCTACAATTCAGATTGGCTCTACTTTTTGTTTCTCTTGGCAGTCTGCGCAAGTTTTTTCTTTTATGCGAGGAAGAGCGGTTCATTTGTTTTCCTGTTGTATGCTTCGGGCTATGGTTATATAGGATTGAGTTACCTCATCTTGAAGAATATTAATAACCCAATCCCAGTTTTACTGTATTTTACAATTAGCGGCGGTTTGATGGTTTACCTCCTTTTTAAATCGAGAAAGGTATTCGCAAAATCCCGATGATCATCTACAAAAAAAAGTGGCGGGAGGCTTTCAGAATCAATCAAGAAGCTAACAAATGGCTTGAATGTAAAATCATTTCAAAAGAGCAATATGAATCCATCGATTCAGGTTTTAAGGAAGACTTTTATTCGCCAAATCGATCTATTAGAATCGTGCTTTTATTATTTACCCTGGTCTTTGTTTTCGGCTTATTCGGTTTATTTTTTTTAGTCACCGGTTTGGATGAGGCAGATGGGGGTACATTTGCACTTATTTATGGGACACTCCTCTATTTTATTCTGGAGATTCTAGTTAAAAAGAAACGCTTATATAAAGCCGGAATCGACGATGCTCTGCTTTTAGCATCCTGTGGACTCTTGCTCGTTGCCTTTATTTCTTTCCTTCCGAACGCAAAACTTGATGAACTGGAACTTTATTTGATTTCCCTGCCGTTGTTATTGTGGTTCACGATGCGTTTTGCCGACATAATCATTGCATTCGCATTGAATGCGTGTATTTTTCTAATCGTACTCATCCTTCTGACAAAAAACGTCGGACTTGCGAAAGACCTTCTTCCGTTTTCTGTGATGGTGACATCTTTGGCGATCTATTTGTTTGCAAGAAAATGCCGTAATTCAAACGCTCTTACACCTTGGCGACTCCCCCTGGCTTTTTTTGAGACATCAAGTTTGGCTACGATTTATTTGGCAGGCAATTTACTGATGGTGAGTGAACTTTTCAAATTGGCTTCGCTTGAGCAGTTATCTTATATTTTGACCGCCATTCTTCCTCTCCTCTATATATCCTTTGGCGTGTTAAGAAGAAACGCAATTATGTTTAGAGTCGGACTTTTAGCTTTGGTTATCTCAATATTCTCCTTCAAATACCATTTCAACATTGAATACACCGAGGTTCTTCTGACTATTGGCGGAATCCTTCTCATACTCATTGCCAAATTCGGTACCCTCTATTTAAAAACCCCCAAGCATGGCTTCACGATAGAGCATCTGTTTAAAGGAGATTTTGAAAAGGTATTTAATGTTGATGACATGATTATTGACAAATCCCTCCGCAAAACGTAGAGATAATAAATGAAAACAATATAGAAGCCACGTGGCTAAATTACTGGTTGCGGCCTTGCCACACTGTACATACCTTAGAATTGAATTAATAATAGGTTAACAACAGAACATTCCTCTCTTTTTAACTTGCATCAAATATTTTCCATCTTTACATTTCTGTAACCTCGAATTAAAAGGAGATACCCATGAAAAAATTAACTGCTTTAGTTGTAATGCTTCTCGTATTGCCGGTTTTTAGCGGTTATGCACAAAAAACAAAAACTGTCGCCACCATTCCGGAAAAAACCAAAAACATGCAAAAGCATGAAGGATTTTTCACATTTTATTGGGATGAAGCAGAAGGTAAAATCTGGCTGGAGATAGACAAATGGGAGTCAGAATTTTTGTATGTTAATTCACTTCCGGTTGGATTAGGATCAAACGATATCGGCCTGGACCGCGGACAACTCGGCAGACGCCGTATTGTCAGATTTCAAAGAGTCGGACCCAAGGTATTGATGGTTCAGCCCAATTATTCTTATCGCGCGATCAGTGATGATGAAGATGAAAAGCTGGCGGTGGAACAAGCATTCGCCCAATCAATCATTTGGGGATTTAAGGTCGGGGCTGTGGAAAAGCGCAACGTTCTTGTCGATGCAACCTCTTTTTATTTGCGCGATGCCCATAATGTCATCGGCCGTTTGAAAAATTCCCGGCAAGGAAATTACAAGTTAGATCAATCACGTTCTGCCATTTATTTACCCAGGACAAAAGCCTTTCCTCAAAACATCGAAGTGGAGGTTACACTTACATTCACCGGCGATTCTCCCGGTAGATGGCTTCGTTCGGTGACACCCTCGGCACAATCTGCAACCGTTCGCCAGCATCACTCCTTCATTCAATTACCGGATGATAACTACAAGCCGCGTGCCTTCGATCCCCGTGCCGGCTATGGCGGTCCCAGCTATATGGATTATGCCACCCCCATCGAAGAACCCATTCGCAAGCGGTTTATCCGCCGCCATCGTTTGCAAAAGAAAAACCCAAATGCAGCAGTAAGCGAAGCGGTGGAACCCATCATCTATTATGTCGATCGCGGCACCCCGGAACCCATCCGTTCTGCGCTGCTTGACGGCGCCCGCTGGTGGAACCAGGCTTTCGAATCTGCCGGCTACAAAGATGCTTTTCAGGTAAAGGTGATGCCGGTAGGGGCTGATCCCATGGATGTGCGTTATAACCTGATCCAATGGGTGCATCGCTCTACCCGGGGTTGGTCGTACGGCTCCAGCATTTCGGATCCGCGAACCGGTGAAATCCTCAAAGGGCATGTTTCACTGGGCTCCCTTCGTGTTCGTCAGGATTTCCTGATTGCAGCCGGATTAATGGGGCCGTATGAAGACGGCAAACCGCTTTCCGATAAAATGAAACAGATGGCGTTGGCACGGTTACGCCAACTCTCGGCACACGAAGTAGGCCATACACTGGGAATTTCTCATAATTTTGCAGCGAGTGTTTCGAACCGCGCTTCGGTGATGGACTACCCGCATCCATTGGTAAAACTCGATGGAAACGGCAACATCGATCTTTCCGATGCCTATGATACCAGCATTGGCGCCTGGGACAAAGTATCTATTCAATATGGTTACCAGGATTTTCCCGATGGTACTGACGAATGGAATGGATTAGATGATATTCTGCGTAAATCATTTAAAGACGGATTGATCTTTATTTCCGATTCAGATGCACGACCAGCCGGCGGCGCTCATCCGACTGCTCATTTATGGGACAATAATCACAATGCGTCGCAAGAACTGAAAAGAGTACTCCAGGTTCGCAAAGCGGCGTTGCAGGGTTTTTCAGATCACAATATTCCAGTGGGAGCGCCCATGACAACCCTGGAAGAAGTTCTGGTGCCGGTTTACTTATTTCACCGTTACCAACTGGAAGCCACCGCCAAAGTGTTGGGTGGTTTGTATTACACTTATGCATTACGAGGCGACGGGCAAAAAGTACTGGAAATGATTTCAGCTAAGGATCAAAGAAAAGCGTTAGATGCACTACTGAAAACCCTGGATCCGGAAACATTAACACTGCCGGAAAATATCCTGTCTCTCATTCCACCGCGAAGTCCTGGTTATGGCCGGCACCGGGAAGTATTTAATATTCGAACCAGCCCTTCTTTCGATCCATTGGCAGCTGCTGAATCTGCCGCAAATATGACAGCGACAATGATCCTCAACTCCAACCGGGCAGCCCGACTTATTGAATTCCATGCCCGGGACAATCAATATCCTGATTTTTCCGAAGTGGTCGACCGGCTTTTTGCAGCCACCTGGAAAGCACCCAGACAGAAAGGATTAAAAGCAGAGGTTCAGCGAGTAGTGGATTCGGTCATTTTACACACTATGATGTCATTGTCAGCAAATGATCGAGCCTCCAATCAAGTACGTGCAGTTGCTTTCCAAAAGTTGGTGGAATTAAAATCCTGGCTGGATGCCAATAGTAGTTCGGTTGGCGACAACGGTCAAAAGGCACACATGCTTTATGCGATGGCGGAGATTAAGAAATTTCTGGAAGATCCGGAAAAGTTTGATATTCCACAGCCGTTGCAGCCTCCTCCTGGTTCTCCGATTGGAATGGATTGTGCAATGGGAATGATGTGAAAAGAGTAACAGAGTAACAGAGTAAGATATTTATATTACATGTCATTCCTCTAGTTTATCAATGATGAAGGAATAATAACTATGTCAAATTCCAAAAATGTTCATCTGTTCGTGGGGACCCATAAAGGGGCATTTATATTTAATAGTGACATGGATCGCAAGAAATGGAATTTGCAAGGCCCCATTCACCGTGGAGTTGATGTACACCATATGATTTGTGATATAAGGAATGAGCCCACCATCTATGCCAGTATTAATTCTGATATCTGGGGACCAACCGTTCGCTACAGCACGAACATGGGTGAAACCTGGACAGAAGCGGAACAGGATGTCCGTTTCGAGGAGGGATCGGATCGGAAAGTAAAACGAGTGTGGTGTGCTATTCCGGGTGGAGAAAATCATCCGGGAGTGCTCTATGCCGGAGTCGATCCCGGCGCAATGTTCAAGACCGAGGATGGCGGCAAGAACTGGTCTGAACTAACAGGACTTAGTAACCACTCCACTCGCGAAAAATGGTTTCCAGGCGCAGGTGGGTTAATGGTTCACAGTATTTGCCCTCATCCCACCGATTCGCAAAAAATACATGTGGGAATTTCCGCTGCAGGCACATTTTATAGCGAGGACGGCGGCGAGTCCTGGCAGCCCCGCAATAAAGGGGTTCTGGTAGATTTTTTGCCGGAAAAATTCCCGGAAGTAGGGCAGTGTGTACATCACATGGAAAGCCATCCTGATAAGCCTGAGGTTTTGTATCAGCAAAATCATTGCGGATGTTATCGCAGCGACAATGGCGGCAAAGAATGGATTGACATTAATGAAGGATTACCATCGCGGTTTGGATTTCCGTTGTTGATCCATCCTCATGATCCGGACACGATTTATGTGATCCCGGAAGAAAGCCCGGAATTTCGCTGCCCGATTAATGGTGAACTGGCGGTCTACCGCAGCCATAATCGCGGTGAAAACTGGCAAAAGCTAACAAATGGATTTCCGCAGAAGAATGCTTTTTTGAATATCTACCGCCATGCCATGTGCGCCGATGACTGTGAAGCTGCTGGAATTTATTTTGGCACCAGTACCGGACAACTCTTGTACAGTCTCAATGACGGTGATTCCTGGGATGTGCTGGCCAATTGGCTGCCGCCGGTGTTTTCGCTGAGTGCAATTGTTCTATAATTTTGACAGGTTCAACAGGATAAACTGAATTAAAAATGAGTAACATTGTTGATTATATCATGAAAACCGAAATACAGTACATGCACAAAAGAATATTTATGTTGCAGACTTTAGCAATCGAGTTATTCGTAAAATTCATACAAAGGGAACTTAATCACCACCTTAAAAATATTTCAATATGTCTAGTTTTTGTGTGAAACAATTTTATAGGTCTAGCCAATACTTCCTTCTCACAAATTAAAAATATATTGTTTCTTCGGGAGAGAAATTATAACTTTACTCGAAACACGAAAACTCAAAAAATTAAATTATGGAAAAAACTGATTTACTAAGATATTGGATTAATAGTTCTAATAGAGATTTCACAACCTTGGAGCATTTATTCGAAAAAGGGGATTATCACTGGGCTTTATTTATTGGGCATCTGGTTATTGAAAAGCTGCTAAAAGCTTATTATGTAAAACATATTGATAACCAACCGCCATTTACTCACAATTTATTATTTCTTGCCGAAAAATCAAAACTACAATTAAGTGAAACACAAAAAGATAACCTGGTAACAATAACTGCTTTTAATGTTCGCACAAGATATGATGATTACAAATTGGCTTTTTATAAAACCTGTACTAAAGAATATACAGAAGAATGGATTAACAAAATTGCAGGATTAAGAAAATGGATCAAAGAGCTGCTATTAAAATAGCGGAAAAATATATTAACCACTTAAAAAATAATAAATTCACTGTCCAAAAAGCCTATTTATTTGGTTCTTACGTTAGTGGTAAATATAGTGAAGATAGCGATATTGATTTGGCTATAGTTATGGATACACTGCCTAACAGTTTTACTACGCAAGTAGAATTGATGAAAATCAGTCGAAAATTTGATACAAGAATTGAGCCTCACCCATTTGAAGAATCAGATTTCAACACTACGAATCCATTTGCGAATGAAATTCTTAAAAAGGGTATCCAAGTTACTTGAAAATTCATGATCCCGAATATAATGCATAATTGAAGAATCCCTGGAACAAATCATGCAAAAAGGGGATTAATAATTTAAAATTTAAGTAATGAGCTTGATTCTTTTGATTATTTGATGTCCTTGACAAAACCAGAACCATGGTTTTCCTGATTAATGGGATAACAACGGATGAAACACTATCATGAAATCGTAGTAATAAAACAGGTCACTTTATTTTTATTATTCCCGCTTCTATCATTCAGTTTGTCGTACCTGCCAATTTCGGAAAATAATAAACCAATTCCTTCAATTCAATCCAATGAACCTATTGTGATTATGGCTGTCGACCAAAATGCCCCTGGTGACGGAATTAAGGTAGGTTCAATAAACGACGGCGGGATTTCTACAAATTGCAGCTATAATGAGATTCTTGAAATATTCAAAATAAATGCCAGGAAAAGAGGCGCCAATATTATAAAAATAACGGAACATAAACTTCCTGTTTCCGGAAACAGTTGCGACAGGATGAAAGCGGATTTATACAAAGTTGAAGATTTCAGGAAATATGAAAAGGAGATATTTTGGAGCCGGGATCGCAAACTAACATGGGAAGATTTTAAAGCAATTGAACCGCCGGATTCGTCTAAAAATATTGCCGCCGTAACTTACTGCGGAATAGGATATCATACAAATAGAGTTCTATTATCTGCCCCAGCCAAGATTTGGGTAACAAATATATTTAACTGTAATAAATCCTGGGTTAGAGAAAACCAGAAAAAACCTGGTGTATTGAATCATGAACAGCTCCATTTCGACTTGAGTGAAATTTATGCTCGTAAGATGAGAAAATCATTTCATGAATCAAATTTAACAGGAGGATCCTTAAATTCGACTGCAAAATCAATTTTTCGAATTTGTTTTCAAGAATTTGAGGAAAATCAAAATCTATATGATTTGGAAACAGGCAATGGCCTCATTGAAGATAAACAAATTGAATGGGATAAGAAAATTCGGAATGAATTGAAAAAATTGAGCAAATACCAATTTAACAACATAGGATCGTCAAACTGATTAGAGCAATAATAAATGCCACTCAAAATGAATTCCAATTCATCCCCAGGTAAAATCCATTGATTATCTAAATTCAACCATTCGTCGGTAAGCTGCAAACTTTAAAATTTTCTCCCCGTACTACTTTCTCGAATTGAATCCAAACAAACTTTCCTTGAATGACTATATTTGTGAACTTTGATTAAGAAGGAGAAAACTAATGGCAAATTTGGAAACCCAGACGCAGTCTTCAGATTCCGCTGCTTCCAGGCTTTGGCAGCGTATACCTATTTTAATCCGGGCCATATTATTAGGATTTTTTGTCAATACAATTGGGGTCGGAGCCTGGGTAACTATTTTGGCTATTGTACCATCGCCCTGGTCCATGTTCGCAATGCCTGGAGTGTTATGGTTATACTGGAAGTATTTTAGTGGAAGCTGGTGGCCTAAATCCACAGCAGAAACAAGGAAAAATAGTTTTCGAGCCGTAAAATTGTCGCCAGAGGTTTGGAAATGGGCTCTACCGGCTGCATTACTTTTTGTGGCTATTTTTCAATCCGGGCTTGTGATAACCTTCCGAATCATCGAATTTCCTGCAGAAGCTTTTAAATTGGAATACAATTTCGATGCGATACCGCTATGGGCAGCCTGGGTGGGAATTGTGGTCGCATCTTTAGTGGCAGGTATCTGTGAAGAGACCGGCTTTCGGGGATACATGCAGGTTCCGTTAGAAAGGCGTTATGGTCCTGTGGTTGGAATTTCGATTGTTTCAATCGTATTTCTGCTTGCACATCTCCACCAGGCATGGGCCGGGCCAGTTGTCTTTCACATCGTTGTAGCCAGTGCAATGATGGGGATCCTGGCCTATACGTCGGGCTCTCTTTTACCGGGAATAATTTCGCATACGATTTTGGATATATTCAATTTCTCATATTGGTGGTCGGATGTGGCTGGTAAATTTGAAAAACGCCCGATTACTGAGACAGGGGTTGACCTTCATTTTATGGTTTGGGTTTTAATTTGCGTGGTTTCTATCGTCCTGTTTTTTTGGACTACGCGAAAAGTTCAAACTGCCCGCCAGCAAACGAGAATGGCCGATATTTGATTTGCAAAACCAATAAACCAAAATCTGTTTTCTAAGCGGACTATGGATAGGGGATAGCACCCTTCTGGATCAGACTGGAAGCCCTGTTCGCTAGGGCGCTTTGCGGATGGTGATCGATGAGCTCTTTAAATTTCTTGGCCGCACTACCACCCTCTCCCATTTTAAGGTAACAACGTCCGGCCATCAATAGTGCGTAATCAAACTTGGTTGAAGAAGTGAAATTACCGACATTCTCAAAAGCAGTGGCTGCAAGTTTATATTCATTCAAGGCAAAATGACATTCTCCGATCCAATAAACAAAATTACTAGCAAGGCGGTGATCGGGATACTTTTCATAGAGACTTTCAAAACCTTCGATAGCTTCAGGATAATTTTTCGCTTTAAATTTATTAAGCGCTGCATAATACTTTTGTTTTGTAAATTGTGAATCTAGTCCGCTGATGTTACTATCTAGTTCGGCTAACTGAGTCTTAACTTCTTCAATTCGAATTGTTTTCTTCTGAATTTCTAACTCGATACTTTCTAATTGTACGTGTAATTTTTCCAGGTCCTGGTATACATCGTTTCGGACGATGTCTTTTGCCAGGGAAGAATCTACTTTAGGTACTTCTGCAATAATTTTGTATTTTTGCTCACTGTCTTTTTTCTTGAATTCCTGCTTGCCTTTACCCAAATGATAGCTTATCCCAGATTGTATGCTGAAGTAGCCATCTTTTATTCCACCAACCACACCGTTAAACCAGTCTTTGTTGGTATATCTATAATCTGCGGTGGAAAGAAGAGAGAATCTGGAATTCAAAACAACATTTACCCCAAAACCTCCGGAAACAAAAACTCCACTAAACAAGGAAGAGTGATGACCCGGAAAATCAATAAGACCTAATCCGGCTGTTATAAATCGACCATTTTTTGAACCGGAAAGAGAATACATACCTGTCACTTCCACCGGGATCATAGAAATTTCAAAAGCGACATTTTTTAGAACGCTCTTTATTTGCCCATATCCAGCCTGAAATTTTAAAGTAAGCTTTGGGGACTTTTTATAGACGTAATATAATCCGACATTGGGCATGAACCTGGAGGCTGAAATCGGAATACCTGAATAATCACCAAAGAACAGGTTTGTTCCCAGGTTAAATCCAATTTTGTGATTAGTTTGTTGGGAGCTTACATTTCCTGCTGCAAGAAACAAAACTACTGAGATTGAAATTAGCTTCTTCATAATAGAACTTCACAAACTCTCCTGGTCCCTTCCATTTTCTTTAATCGAATCAAAACTTCATATAAAATTCTAAAAACACCTATAAACCTTATTAATAATCGACATTTGACTATAAAATAAATATCGGTCAAGTATATGATATTTTTGTCGTTGGGTGAACGAACTTGGTGTAGTTAATTTAACTACAGGGGGTTGTAATTGGAGTTGACGATTTTAATTAGTTAGCTGACTATTGGTTAAACTGGCTCCTAATTTTGCTTATAAAAATTTATAACATGACGATATATAAAGAAATATTTTTCCCTTTGAAACACAAAAATCCGTTAATAACTAAAACAAAATTAGTTTTAAAAAAAATGAAAAAAAAGAAAATACTGATTGTCGATGATGCCAGGACGACTCTTCTCAGTTTAAAAATGAATCTCGAATTTGCAGGTTACGATATATACACCGCAATGGATGGTGAAGCCGGTTTGAATATGGCAAGATCTTTAAAACCGGATTTGATTTTACTGGATATAATGATGCCAAAAATTGACGGGTTTTCCGTATGCAGGTTTCTGAAATTCGATGAAGAATATGAAAATATTCCAGTGATCCTCCTTACTGTAAAAAATCAAATCAAAGATAAACAAATTGGCAGGCAAGTTGGTGCTGATGTTTATATTACAAAGCCATTCGATACCAAAGCGCTAATTAGTAAGGTAGGTGAACTAACCGGCAAAACTCAAGTTGTAAAACCTGTCTAATTTATAAGCTTAAATCCCTATTCTAAAGTTCTCATTAATTTATTTGAAAAAAAAGCTCGTGCTTTAGCGAGACTAAGCTTTTGTTATTATTGAAGTTTAGTCTAGTTATTGAAAGCAGTAGTTTGCATTTCAGCCGCGACACGTTCTACTTCACGCCACACACGCAATAAATTCCCACCCCAAATTTTGGTAATTTCTTCTTCTGAATATCCTCTACGCACCAATTCCAGTGTAACATTGAAAGTTTCGCTGGCATCATTCCAACCCTCGATGCCGCCACCGCCGTCAAAGTCAGAGCTAATACCAACATGGTCAATGCCAATCAATTTTACAGCATGATCTATATGATCGACAAAATCCTTTACAGTTGCAGGTGGCCATTTTTCGTTGATTTTATCACGTTTTTTTCGATAAACGGCTTGCTTTTCATCTGAAAGTTGTCTAACGGCACGACGACCACGAACCCCCAGTTCCTCGAACAATGCTTCCATAGCGGTCTGCTTTTCCGGAGGATTCTTGACAAAACTGCCCAATGCTACCGTTTGCATTACACCACCGTTTGCTTTCAACGCCTGTAGCTGCTCATCATCCATGTTGCGAGATACATCGCATAAAGCTCTTGTACTCGAATGGGAAGCAATCACAGGGGCTTTGGACAGACTTACCGCATCGAGCATAGATTTCTTTGAAACATGGGAAACATCCACCATAATCCCCAATCTATTCATTTCGGCAATTACTTTTTTACCGAATTCACTAACGCCATTGTGTTCACTTTCGGAATCTCCAAATTGTTCTCTTGGATTTGCGGAATCGCAGATATCATTGTGACCATTGTGCGCCAAGGTAATGTAACGAGCCCCAAGATCGTGATATTTTTTTAACAGGTTCAGATCTTTACCAACGATATAACCATTTTCAATACCGATGCATGCCACAAGCTTACCGCTGTTATTTATTCGTACTACATCATCGGCTGAATATGCCAGTTCGATTTTATCAGGATACATCTCCTCGGTCATGCGATGAATTGCATTGAACTTTGTCATGGCATCTTCTTGGGCCTTTATATAGTTCTCCGGCGTTCTTTCCGTTTGACCGACATAGACGATAAAAAACCCGGCATCCAAACCACCTTCGACCATCTTTGGCAGATCCATCTGGCGATCCCCCCGCACTCCCGGATCAACTTCTTCGCTAGCGAATGTGAGTGGAATATCGTCATGAGTATCGATTGTTAGTAGATTTTCGTGAATCCCCCTTGCTTTTGCTGTCAGTTCCTCTTCAGACATCGTAGTCTCACACGACAAAAATAATGAGGAAACAATAAGCATCGATAAAATTACAATAATTCTGTGAACCATGATATCTCCTTAAAATTAAGTGCATTGAATTGGTTTTGCTTAAACGTTATTTCTGATCAGTTACAATAAGGTTGTCAAATTCCCTGTTATTGAGAATCTATTCACAACCCATTACAGTTTCATCAGCAAGCATGTCGACAACTAATTCCAAATCATCTGTTTCCTGGTGTTTCTTCAATTGACGATCCGCACTCGTCCCTTCATTCAATATTGTTCGGATATATTCAACATCTTCACGGCTGCCCAGTTCGTCCACGACATCATCAACCAACTCAATGAGTTCAGTGATAAGAAATCTTGCTGGTACTTCTTCTTGTTTGCCCAAATCGAGGAGTTTCCCATCAATACCATCTTTCATAGCCCGCCATTTGTTTTCCGCTATCAATTCCCTTCTGTAAATCCTCCATGTTAGGTTTTTTTTGCGTAATAAGATCAATTTTGCAACAATAGCCTGCACCAATGCGGCAAGTGCAATCACTTCATCAATTTTTGTAGTACAGTCGCAAATTCTAAATTCAATGGTGTCAAATTTCGGATGAGGCCGCAGGTCCCACCAAATTTTAGTCGGCTCTTCTATGCATTTGGTCTTTATCAATGTCTTAACCAGGTTATCATAATCATCAGCTGTGCGAAAATATTCCGGAATACCTGTTCGGGGAAGATCCTCGAAAATGACTGCACGATAGGATTTAAGCCCGGTAAATTTACCGCGCCAAAAAGGCGAGGAGGTTGACAGCGCAAAAATATGAGGCGCAAAGTATGTCAATTGATTCATGATGTCAATGCGAAGATTTCGATCCGGAATGCCGATGTGTATATGCATGCCAAAAATTAACAACCTGCGAGCCAGAATACTCATATTCGCTTCCAAGGTTTTATAGCGCTCCTTTTCAGTCACAAGTTGATCTTTCCAACTGGAAAACGGATGTGTTCCTGCGGCTATAATTTTTCGATTATTCTTTTCTGCAATTTCTGCCACCATACTTCGCAATCGGCGAATCTCCTGGCGAGCCTCTTTTATGTTGCGGCAAACATGGCTGCCTACTTCAATTTGGGACTGCATAAACTCCGGTTGTACTTGGTCGCGAAATAAAATTGCACCTTGTTCGAGAAACTTGCCTATATATGAAGTAAGTTCCCGAGTATCAGCATCTATAATTTGGTATTCTTCTTCAATGCCGATAGTTAAATCTTCAATCTTCATCAAACCTCCAAACTTGTTGAAAAATTTACTTAATCTACACAGATTTGAATAAGAAAAGCAACAGGTTTTTTGCAATAGTCTAAATTTTTATTCCAAGCTTGACAATTAGAAACCATATGAGTAATTTTGAAAAATACTACATAATAAAAACTAACTTTTCTATTCTGGTATTAAGAATTAAACGAGATTAAGAATTGAAGTAATTTCGGTTTTTACAATCCCATTAATCAATTAAACATTCTAAAGGAGTAGTCCTATGCAAATCAAAATTTTGGGTTTAATCGGCGTTTTGGTGTTAATCCTTTCAACTCCCGCTTTTTCAACCCATTTGATTACTCAACATCAAATAGTGGCAGACACTTCCAAATCCGAAATCAAAAAGAACGATAAAAAGAAAAAATGGGATGTTACCGCTGTGCATGGCCCAACTGACTCTGTCAAATTTACGACAACTGAGGGCACGTGGATGAACCTGGATGTCAGTCCGGATGGCAATCAAATCGTCTTTGATTTGCTTGGCGATATTTTTACAATCCCGATAACCGGTGGAGATGCAACCCTGGTTTCCGGAGGACCGGCATTTGATGTCCAACCTCGATATAATCCCGATGGCAGCAAAATCAGTTTTACCAGCGATCGGGCTGGCGGTGATAATATCTGGATTATGAATCGAGACGGCTCAGACGCAAAACAAATTTCCAAAGAAAATTTTTGTTTGTTAAACAATGCTACTTGGACTCCGGATGGAAATTATCTAATCGCCAGAAAGCATTTTACCAGCACGCGCTCTCTTGGCGCTGGTGAAATGTGGATGTTCCATGTTCCAAACGGGGGCAGCGGACTGCAAGTAACCAAGCGTAAAAACGACCAGCAGGATGCAGGTGAACCGGTTGTATCACCTGATGGCCGTTACCTGTATTACAGTGAAGATATGAGTGGCGGCAGCAGGTTTCAATATAATAAGAATCCATACGGACAAATTTATGTGATTCGCCGACTGGATATGGAAACCGGAAAATTGACCAATTACATCGCCGGACCTGGCGGCGCGATACGACCCCAGGTATCCCCGGATGGCAAATATCTTTCATTCGTACGAAGAGTCCGGCTCAAAAATGTTTTATATGTTCATGATATCGAAACCTTCGAGCAATGGCCGGTATTTGATAATTTATCCAAGGATCAACAAGAAGCCTGGGCTATTTTTGGCCCTCATCCAAATTACTCCTGGACCCCGGATAGTAAACACATTGTTGTGTGGGCAAAAGGGAAAATCTGGAACATTAATATAGAAACCAAATCAGCGACCGAAATACCATTTAGTGCTAACGTTGAGCACAATATTACCAACGCATTACATTTTACCTATGATCCAAATCCCGAATCCTTTAATGTGAAAATGATGCGGGACGTCACCACTTCTCCTAACGGTAATTGGATTGTGTTTGGCGCAATTGGCAAATTGTGGAAAAAGAAAATGCCGGATGGAAATGCTGAAAGATTAACCAAAGATCAAAACTCCGAATTCTACCCGGCGTTCAGCCCGGATGGAAAATGGATTGTTTATACAACGTGGAGCGACCAGGAATTAGGCGCTATTCGTAAAATTAAAATTGGTGGCGGCAAATCGACTCAACTTAATCAACGAAAAGGCTACTACCATACACCTTCGTTTTCACCGGATGGCAAAAAGATTGTATACCGGCGTTCCGGAGGTAATTCTCTTTTAGGATTTTCTTACAGCACAAAGAGAGGTTTATATTGGATTTCTTCAGATGGAGGACAAGTAATACTAATTACGGAAAGTGGTAGAAATCCCCGTTTTAGTGAAGATGGCAACAGGATCTATTATCTAAGCGGAGGTGGACTCAAGAAACAATATAAGAGTATCGGAATCGACGGTAAGGATGAACGAACGGTTTTTGATTTAAAATACACAAATGGTATTGTCCCGAGTCCGGATGGTAAATGGATTGCTTTTACCGAATTGTTCAATGCCTACATTGCACCTTTTCCAAGAACGGGCAAAACCATTTCATTGAACAAAGACACCAAAGCTATCCCGATCAAACGAGTAACCCGTGATGCCGGTAACTATCTACACTGGAGCGGTGATAGTCAAAAACTACATTGGAGCATAGGACCGGAATACTACACCCGGGAATTGAAAGAGACTTTCCAATTTATCGAAGGGGCTCCTGATTCTCTGCCAAAACCGGATACAACCGGCTTTACCATCCAATTAAATATTAAAACAGATGTGCCAACAGGTAAAATCGCACTCACTGGCGCACAAATCATTTCCATGAAGGGAGACGAAGTCATCGAAAACGGCACGATTGTCGTCGATCAAAACCGAATTACAGCTGTGGGCCGAGACGTACAGATCCCTGCTGATGCCAAAAGAATTGATGTTTCCGGTAAAACAATTATACCGGGTTTGATAGATGTGCATGCCCATACTGCTCACTTCACATCGGGTGTACTAACTTCTCACAATTGGGCTTATTATGCTAACCTTGCTTTCGGCGTTACAACAGTGCATGATCCTTCAGCTAATACGGAAACAGTTTTTACCCAATCGGAAATGGTTAAAGCTGGCAAAATGGTTGGACCCAGGGTGTTCTCAACAGGGACTATCCTTTACGGTGCTGATGGCGATTTTAAGGCCGTCATAAATTCGTTGGACGATGCACGATCCCATTTACGCAGGTTGAAGGCAATTGGCGCTTTCTCTGTGAAGAGTTACAACCAGCAACGCAGGGACCAACGGCAACAGATTATCCAGGCCGCACGAGAATTGCAGATGTTGGTGGTCCCGGAAGGTGGTTCCACATTCTTCCACAACATCAACATGATCCTGGACGGCCATACCGGCATCGAACATTCTATTCCAATTGCTCCGCTTTACAATGATGTGATCTCATTATGGGGCGCCAGCAAGACTGCCTACACACCAACCTTTGTCGTCGCGTATGGTGGTTTATCCGGAGAATATTACTGGTACCAAAATACCAATGTTTGGGAAAATGAGCGGTTGCTAAATTTTGTCCCCCGCGCCAATGTTGATGCTCGTTCACGGCGGCGGGTTATGGCACATGAAGATGATTTTAATCATATCGATGTGGCAAAAGCAGCCAATAAATTGCGTGAGGCTGGCGTCAACGTCCATATTGGCGCACATGGGCAGCTACAAGGACTGGCTGATCATTGGGAAATCTGGATGATGGCCCAGGGCGGATTTACTCCACTTCAGGCGATCCGCGGAGCCACTTTACATGGAGCTCAGTATCTTGGCATGGACAAAGACTTAGGTTCTCTTGAAGTGGGTAAGTTGGCTGATTTGGTAGTTCTGGAGAAGAACCCACTCGAAAACATTCGCAATACTGAATTTGTGAAATACGTTATGATCAACGGCCGACTGTATGATGCGGAAACCATGAATGAAATCGGTAATCATCCAAAAACACGACCACCATTTTATTGGGAAAACCCAAAGACTAACGATGCTTATGTTTGGCGAGGAGAGGAAATTGGATTCCAGGAGTTTATTTGTTCATGTAGGCAGTAGACATCAAACGGGAAACGTCTATTTAAGCAACGTCAACTTCTTCACTTCCGTAAAAACTTCTGCTTTAATTCGATAGAGATAAACTCCACTCGGAACCCTTTTACCCTCACTGTCTCGGGCATCCCAGACGATCTCATGGTAACCGGCTTGCTTCTTATCACGCACTAACTTGCGTACCAGTTGTCCATGCAGGTTATAAATATTCAAGGTTACATCTGAGCCTTGGGGCAACTGATATCGGAGCGTGGTCTCCGGGTTAAATGGATTTGGATAGTTCTGTTCTAAGGCAAATTCAGAAGGAGTGTTTAAGTTGTTGTCATTTGCGGAAGAAACCGTTGCCAAAACCCGCACCTTTCCGTCTCGAAACAAAATTGATTCTCCGGAAAGATCCTCCAGGTCATTTGTAGTCAGGAACGTGTGCTTGTCGGCGCGATCGAAATAGAGAGGGGTTTCGCTTTCGTGGGGTCCTTTTAGAATAAATGCGGCATTCACAACCTCAACGGAGCCGCTGATCGATGCTGTACCATCTCCGGAAATCTGAATCAGCGCACATTTGTTGACTCCATCGGTGGTCGGCGAAAATGGCAAATTGACATTCGTGAGTGCCACCGAAAAACCGGATATCTCATGGCTCATTTGAGCATGATGGAACGAAACCTTGCTGGAATCATATTCCAGAACGAATTGCGCCAGGCCAATACTCGATTGTGTAGAGACGGAAATCGGGATCACAAGTGTATCACCAACCAACCCATGCATTTGTTCAGGCAAAGCAATCTCCGCCAGCACACCACCCGTTCGCTTTGCCAGCTGCACACTCGGGCGCCAATCTAATGTGACGTCTCCCAATACAGTGGCGGAAAAATCCTGCATAACATCCGGAGGGCCGGTGATTGCTATCCCGTTGGGAACGAATCTCCATTCGCCTGTCTGTCCGATGTTGGTTGTGAAAAATGCGAGATAACGCAGCAACGCCAACCCATCTA
>CAYXGW010000089.1:0-25067 GCA_964464595.1 uncultured Deferribacteres bacterium | reverse complement strand
CATAAGGCACTACTTCAAAAAACAGGCAAGCCTGGACTCGGTGGTTGAGGTTAGTGAACCCATCGAACCTGTTAAGCCTGATTTGAAATCTACGGATAAAGAAGAAATAAAAACGACTGCCGCCGTTAAGAAGCCAGCTCCAACGAGAAAGAGGCAAGTGACTGCAAAGCCTAAACCTAAACCTGTGAAGAAACCGATAGTTGATAAATCCGATATTAAGACGAAGCACAAAACCGAATCCAAACCCAGCCCCAAATCGAAACCTAAGGTTGAATCTAAACCAAAATCCGGGACAAGAAAAGCAACCACTTCAACTAAAAAGAAATCAATAGACAAATAATTTGACTCATGAGCGAAAATTTATTGCCGGATCGTGAAGGAATCGAAGCTGAGCAACTCAAGCAAATTAATCACCTACTGACCAACCTGGTTCCTTCAAATCAATTTTATTCGAAAAAAATAAATAAAACGGGTGTACAGTTCCCATTATCGAATTTAAGGGAGTTTACGACTTCCTTTCCGTTTACCATTAAAGAGGAACTGGTTGAGGATCAAAAAAAGAATCCTCCTTATGGCAGTAACCTAACGTTTCCGTTGGAAAAGTACACCAGGTTTAGTCAGACCAGCGGTACAACCGGAATCCCTTTACGCTGGCTGGATACACCGGAAAGCTGGCAATGGATGCTGGACAATTGGAAGCAGGTGTTTAATTCAGTCAAGGCCAAGCCGGAAGACACTATATTCTTCGCATTTTCATTTGGCCCTTTTCTAGGGTTCTGGACAGCTTTTGAAGCCGCTCAGCAATTGCGATGCCTGAGTATTACCGGTGGCGGTATGAGTACGGTTGCCAGGCTCCATTCCATCATTGATAATAAAGTAACTCTATTATGCTGCACTCCTACCTATGTGATCCGGCTTGCTGAAGTCGCCAGAGAGGAAAAGCTCAATTTGGAACAGGCTAATGTCAGGGCAATTATTGCTGCGGGTGAACCGGGTTCAAGCATTCCGGCAACCCGACAACAAATTGAGCAATTATGGCCCGGCGCAAGATTGGTGGATCATCACGGTATGACGGAAATCGGGCCCGTTACTTATGAGTGCTCAAAAAGGCCTGGTGTTTTGCATGTCATCGAATCTGCTTTCATTCCGGAGATCATCAATTTCGAGACGGGCAAATCTGTTGAAACAAGTGAAGTCGGGGAATTGGTTCTTACGAATTTAGGGAGAATCGGATCGCCTTTGCTCAGGTATAGAACCGGAGATATGGTTAAGAAGGGCGGCAACAATCTTTGTGAATGTGGAACTTGTAACCTGGCGCTCGAAGGAGGCATATTAGGACGAGCCGATGATATGGTCTTTATCCGGGGTGTCAATGTGTATCCAAGCGTGATAGAAAAAGTGGTTCGCACGTTTCCGGAAATCGTGGAATACCGGGTTGAAGTGAATACCCAATTGGCATTGCCCGAATTATTGGTTGAAGTCGAATTAGGACCGAAATGCCAAAATTCTGTTGAAATAACCTCTAATTTGGAAAAAGCCTTTGATGTTTCTCTTTCCCTGAGAATTCCGGTAAAAATTGCTTCGCCTGGTTCTTTGCCGCGCTTCGAAATGAAAGCAAATAGGTGGGTAAAGAAAGTGATGAGTTAAGCACTGGAGAAACAGGCTGAATTTAGTGATTTATAATATAATATTTTGTAAACTCAATGGATAATAATAGGAACCTATTTTACTATTAAAACATTAATTTCACCCTTTGAAAATCGAAATGTCATTTCTTAATGAATAAAGAAAAACTCCGCCAACGATTTTTGAGTGACCCTTTGCCGGTCCGCCTGGGTGGTCTTTCTGCTACGCTAGGTAGAATCTCATCCAGTGCGCGTACTTCAAGTTCCCATGAAGTGGTCGCTGACTTACTGGATGAAGCCAAGCATTTAATTGAATGGACTGCAGCAGATGCAGAACCTGAAACTGCCGCCGAACTGGTACAAATTCAGCTTCTCATCGTGCTTTGGGCAAAAGGTATGGGAAACCGCCACCAGCGACAGAACCATACAGAATTTGCTTTCGACATCAGCAAAAACCTGGTCAGACAAAGCATTGGAATTTTCGGGCTTGTTGTAGGGTCTAGATCTTTAGCTTATCTATAAACGTGCAGTGAGCCTGGAAATTGATACATTTGTGGCGGTAATTCAAACTAACACGCTTTTTCAAAAAATTAGAATTTAGAGATTTGAAATGATCCATAAAAAACATTCGAAGACTTGTTCGAGTTTTCTTTATAAATATATTTTTGGATGCCTTAAATACGCTGCAATAAGTTTCTAATCTCCGTTTGCTATTACTAAGAACGTGCTGATAAAGTTGAAATGAGCCCCTCAAAAAGTGAGATACCATATTTCTCTAGTTCTGTGTCAGATAGATCAAGTTTTAGCCAGCCCTTAAGAATTGCGTCCACGCCTGTAATCTCAGGATAAAAGTATCTTTCATCCCGTAAATCGATTTCGTGAACAATTTCTGACAAGTGCGAGAGACCAGGTGCCTTAAAGTTAAATGCTCGAATCATAGTTTCAAAGGTGCAGAGATTTCCGGAATGACTGAAGCCGGGCTCGTTCATATCAAAAGCAACTTCTGCTGGTTTTGGTTGGAGAGCATAGCGGATAATTGCCCCTGGGTTGATGAAGTGGCGGATGAGCCAGGCACAAGCTAAACGGTCTACATGAGGTTTGGGGCGAGTGACCCATTGTTTATCTTTGTAAGCCTCAATAGCTACAAGTTTTATTTGAGGGGTTGAGGCAATCGGTGGGGCCAGTGTCCTGGCAATTTTTGCCAATTGTGCTTCTACTTGTCTACCTTCCGGGCTTTCGAAATAATCAATCTGACGGATGTCTGCAAATTGTCGCTGTAGTTTTGTGAGATCATCTTGTAAACCAGCAAGTTTTGCTATGTCCTTTTTTTTAGTACTGGTTTTTTCCAAATTAGTAGCTTGCTCTTTAATAACAGCGTAATCTTGCTTTCTGGCCTCACGAAAAAGGTCAAACAGTTGTTGATCTGTTAATCCCTCAAAATGCTGCACATGCATCACTACAGCTTGTCCTTTGGATTGTTTAATCTCCTGGACCAACCATTGCAAGGCCTCTATACACGAATCCTGAGAAGGGAGAACATATATCCCACCGGTTGGCGATATGGCGCCCAATCGACGAAGCCTCCGCCACAGAGTCACTCTGGGACTTGATCTTGATTTAGGAGGGAACGAACAAGAAAAAACCAGCCAATTCATAGTTTATCACCTTAATATTTGATATATGCAACATGTTTTACTTGCAGATGCAACATATTTTACATATACTATGCACGGAATTCAACAGCAATTTTGTTGATTGAGAATATAGCCCATTTTGTAAAAAGCTTACAACTTTAAAAATTCCTTTTCGGAGTATTTGTGATGTTTGACAGCTCAATAAAAGTTTCACGTAATATAAATTTGTTTGGTGAGCAATTTGCTTTGCTTATTAAGACTTTTTATGGTTCTGTAACAATCATTACGGCCATTCATCGTCAACAATTACAGCGACGTCTCGGCGGAGTTCGATTTGTTCACCAGGGAGTCGAGACTGAGGTTGGCCGTCTTGCAAAAGGGATGAGCGAAAAATGTGCTGCAGCACACGTTCCTTTTGATGGATTAAAATGTCTTGTGATTTGTCCGAAGGGTATCCCCGATTCTGAAACTGAAAGGGCAGAAATTCTTTCTGACCACATTGGGAAAGTAGTTGAATATGATGACAAGGTGATTTTCGGACCCGATATGGGTAGCCCTGAAACAGTTCTTGACCGAGTAGCCGATAATGCTAATCTATTGAACCATGTAACAGGTTTGACAGCACGATTTGGAGGGCTTGAAATTGATCGAAACGGTTTCACAGCATCTGGCCTATTTTATGCTATTGAGATGGTGTTGTCAGAACGGCGCTTGAACTTATCTTCTGCGATTGTTCAGGGTTTTGGCGCTGTCGGTGCTCTGACAGCAAAACTCCTTGCCGAAAATCATATTATGATTCGGGGTATTAGTGCAAAGCATGGTATGCTAATATCGACAAAAGATCTGGATATGCATTTTCTTTTTGAATTGTGGCAGCAGAAGGGAGACCATGCTTTGGAGACATATGCAAAAAGCCGATCGGACAAGGTGAGGTTTAAACCATATCCTGACAAATTACTCGATTTATCCGCTGATATTTTTCTGCCCGCGGCAAGGACTTCGGTTCTTGCAATGCCTGAAGAGCTGAAGGAAGTCCGGCAGGAAAATCCCTCTGTTCGTGATGCTACTCACTTTCTTAAGAAAACGGGTGTACGAATGGTGGCAGAAGGGGCAAATCACCCGTTAACAGAAAAGGCAGAACTATTCCTCGAAAAGAATGGCGTCATAATTCTTCCAGACATAATTGTCAATTGTGGAGGAATGATTGGCTGCTGGTATGAATGGCAGCATCGCTCTGCGCTGATGGCTTCGCAAGAAAACTATCAGAACGGACTAACGGAATGCAAAAAATATATTCAGAAGGTAATGCGTATTAATGTGACTGAGTTATTGAAGTCTAAAGAAAAAACACGAGTGGCTGCTAAGATTATCATTAGCAAAAACCTAACGACACTTCGAAAAGAAATGAATAAATAGTTTAAATGCAGATGGTTTGCGAGATTTAACTTCTTGTATCAAAAAAACTGCTAAATATTATTATAACACAAACTTAACTACCAGGTATCATGAACAAACATGAAATGACCCCGGAACCAATCCTGGTTTTAACGCGCCAGGAAATAGCCACACTGATGAATTTTAGCGACTATGTCACGGCTGTTGAAGATGCTTTCCGGCTTTACGAAGAGGACAAGGCCTTATCACCGGGAGTACTAGATATTGATGCACAAAATGGTGCATTTCACATCAAAGCTGCAGGATTACAACTAGAACGCACTTACGTAGCTGTGAAAGTCAACGGAAATTTCTCTCAAAATAAAAGCCGCTTCGGGTTGCCAACCATTCAAGGGGCAATAACCCTGTGTGACGCCACAAATGGCAGTCCTTTGGCTTTTATGGACTCGATCGAAGTCACCATCAATCGCACGGGTGCAGCTACCGCCGTAGGCGCCAAATACTTGGCTCGACCGGACTCGACCGTCGCCACAATCTGCGGCTGCGGTGAACAAGGCAAAATTCAATTGATCGCCTTGAAGCACGTCTTACCCATCGAACAGGTCTATGCTTTCGACCTGAATGAACAAACGGCCCGTACTTTCGCGCTGCAGATGGCGGATCAACTCAACATATCTGTGACGCCTGTAACAACATTAAAGGAAGCGACCCGAGACAGTGACGTCATTGTTACTTGCACAACAGCACGACAGCATTTTCTTAGTAGAGAGACTCTTTCACCGGGTGCATTTGTAGCTGCGGTTGGCGCCGATAGTCATGACAAACAGGAGATAGATCCACAGTTGCTGGCCTCAAATAAGGTTGTGGTCGATATCCTCGAACAATGCGCTAGAATCGGAGACCTCCATCACGCTCTCAAACAAGAAGTAATGAGCAAAGCAAACGTTCATGCTGAACTGGGTGCGATCGTTGCAGGCCGAAAACCTGGCAGGACATCCCGGGAGGAAACCATCATTCTCGATACTACAGGGACAGCATTACAAGATGTAGCTGCTGCTGCAGTGATTTATGAGAGGGCAAAGCGTGCGGGTATAGGTTATATGTGTAATTTGGCCGGTTGAGGCATAAAAGTCAAAAGAAGTACGGCACACCTCCTTTGTTATTCAGCGTTGAAATATCAATTCAAGATGCTCTCTTTAAATCGAAGGGAAAATGGTGAAAAAAGAAACCGGGGCTACGCCACGAAATCAATCACATAATCTAAACGAAAGTAACTTCCAATTTCCTCAGCGCAAAATCTCTTTTGCCGAAGCGTTTCGGTTTTGGATTAAGCTTGGGTTCATCTCCTTCGGCGGTCCTGCGGGACAGATTTCTATCATGCACCGTGAGTTAGTCGAACGACGGCGCTGGTTGAGTGAAGAACGATTCCTTCACGCACTCAACTATTGCATGCTGCTACCCGGCCCGGAGGCACAGCAGCTCGCCACCTACATTGGTTGGCTGATGCACAAGGTATGGGGTGGTATTGTCGCGGGGGCTTTCTTTGTCATACCTTCGATTTTTATCTTGTTGGCGCTATCCTATACTTACGCGGCATACGGCAATGTTCCTGCAGTAGCAGGAATGCTTGCTGGATTCAAACCGGTTGTCGTTGCTATCATAGTCGAAGCGGTATTGAAGATCGGCAGTCGGGCGCTCAAACACGGCGTGCATTATCTGGTAGCCGGCGGCGCGTTCATCGCTATATACTTCTTGCATATGCCGTTCCCCTTAATCGTGTTGGCGGCTGCCGGCATTGGCTTTGTTGGCACACGACTTTGGCCGGAGTGGTTTACGAAATCACAAAAAACAACAGAAAGAAAAGAGCAGATTTCAAGTGCCAAACAAGAACAACCGAAATCCGGCAAATCAGGAGAATCACCCGGTGTTCAGGTATCTCCTGTAATTGATGACGACGCTCCGCCACCCGCACACACGCTGCCATCACGTGCTCGTGTCTTAAAGACCCTTGCCATAGGATTCTTGCTCTGGGTCTTACCGTTTGCGATAATTGCAGCCTGGCGCGGATCAAACAACCTGTATGTGCAAGAATATCGCTTCTTCACGCAAGCAGCATTTGTCACTTTCGGTGGAGCTTACGCTGTACTGGCTTACGTAACACAGGCTGCTGCAGGAACCTTCGGATGGCTTTCGCATACCCAGGCGATAGATGGGTTGGCATTGGCAGAGACGACACCAGGCCCACTCATCATGGTATTACAATTCGTTGGTTTTATGGCTGGATGGAATCACCCACAAGGCATGAGCCCGGCCATAAGCGGCCTTATAGGAGCATTAGTTACAACATATGCTACCTTTCTTCCATGCTTCCTGTTTATTTTTCTCGGCGCACCTTATATTGAAGTATTGCGTGGAAATAAGAACCTAACGGGTACACTCACAGGTATTACGGCTTCGGTAGTTGGGGTGATCTTGAATCTCGCCCTTGTTTTTGGGATTGCCGTTATCTGGCCGCAAGGTCTACAAGGTGAGACAAACTGGTTCGCCGGTGTGCTAAGTATAGCATCCTTCATTGTGCTTTATCGGTTCAAACTCGATGTGCTTTGGGTTGTTATTGCGGGCGGGCTGATCGGGTTGGTGAGCGCTGTGTTGTTCACATAATGCAAAATTGAGCAAGCAAAAAATTAAACAGCGTTATAGAGAAACTTCGATGACATAACGGGACGATCTCTGTTTAGGGGTTAAAGTCGCCACAGATTCAACGTCGGTCTTTCTGCTTACATGAAAAATTTCTTTTATCAATTATTCAATAACTATTTGAATTGATCTAACGGATAAACTAAATTAATTAAATAGGATTTTAATTAATGATGGCATTCCATTGTGACAAGTACTGATGAAAAAATTGAAATTACTCATTAAGTGAATCCATCTTTAAAAAACTTGGCCGTATAATTTTATAATGAAAAAAAACCTACTCTACTATTGGCGCATTAACCTGTCTGTTTTACTCGGCGCCGCAGTTGCAACCGCTGTGCTTACCGGCGCTCTTTTGGTAGGAGATTCGGTAAAAGGCAGCCTGCGTGATTTAATTCTGGATCGACTGGGTAATGTGGATCATGCTCTGGTAGCGGATCGCTATTTTCGCGAGAAGTTGGCAAACGAATTGCAGGAAATGAGTGGATTCGATAATGATTTTGATGGCATTGCCCCGGGGGTTTTAATAACCGGTACAGCAATCAGCGCGAACACAAAATCGCGCGCGTCAAATATCAATATTCTCGGAATGGATGAACGGTTCTCCTCACTTTACTTTGGCAAAAAGGAAGATGAAAAAAATAGCGATCTCTCGTTCCTCAATAAACAACCTGACCAGGTTTTTGAATCCATACTTATTAACCAGGCTTTACAGAGTGAGTTGGGAATCGAAGTAGGGGATCAAATATTACTTCATTTTGAAAAGCAGAGCGATATTCACCGGGAGTCGCTTTTTGGTAATTCTGAATCGTCTGAAATACTTCAATCTGTCCGACTAGTTTTGACCGCAATTTTGCCTGATAATGGAATTGGCAGGTTTGGCATTCAGGTCAATCAAAATCTGCCATTGAATGCTTATGTTTCTTTACCTGTACTGCAAAATGCACTTGAGCAAAATCAAAAAGTAAATGCCATTTTTGTTTCTGAAATTTCATCTAAAAATACGAATGAAGAACAAATCCCGCTGTTGCAGACTTATCTTAGCAATGCCATCACTTTAGAGGATTTAGGGTTGAGATTAAAGATTCGCGAAGATCATTTTGCACTGCAAAGCAACGAATTTATCCTGAGTACGGCAATATCAAGAAATGCAAAAAAGGGTGCAGAAGAATTGGACATTCAATCTCTGCCAATATTTACCTACATGGCGAATTCAATTACAGCCAATGGTAAATCGATACCGTATTCTACGATTACAGCCTTGAATCCTCCGAATGAATTGCCATTTTCCCGACATGATCTACAGTTAGAAGCAGATGAAATTTTACTCAATGAATGGGCTACAAATGACCTGGCAGCGAATGTAGGAGATGAAGTTAATGTAGCCTATTATTCAGTTGGATTGAGTGGCGAGCTTTCTACTGAACATGCCATTTTTAAATTGAAAGGGATCCTGCCAATATCAGGTCTTGCAGCCGATCCTAATTTAGCGCCGGAATTTCCCGGAATTCATGATTCAGATAATATGGCTGATTGGAATCCCCCATTCCCAATCGATTTAAACCTGGTGCGACCGAAAGATGAGAAATACTGGGATGATTTCAAAGCAACACCGAAAGCCTTTGTTTCAGAGGAAGTCGGACAAAAATTGTGGCGCAGTCGTTTCGGCAATTTAACTTCGATCCGATTCGGAGCTATGAAGGGTCGTGATATTCAGTCAACCCAAGCTAAATTCGAAGAAAATTTTCTCCAGGGATTCTCTCCGGAAAGAGCCGGATTATTGTTTCAGCCGGTGAAACAGCAGGGTTTTCAAGCCTCATCCGGTTCTACTGATTTTGGCATGCTTTTTATTGGATTCAGCATATTCCTCATCGTGTCTTCCGCACTTTTGGTTGGACTCCTCTTTCGTCTGGGCATTGAGCAAAGATCAAGTGAGATCGGTATATTGCTGTCTGTCGGTTATAACAATAAACAAATTCGGACATTGTTCTTTAAAGAGGTGTTTCTCATTGCCGGCATCGGATGCTTCCTTGGTTTGATCGGTGCAATTCTGTATTCCGAGTTAGTGATGACGGGCCTCAGAACCTGGTGGGTTGGCGCCATTGGCTCGCCTTTCCTTTTCTTGCATATAACGCCTTTGAGTTTAATCATTGGCTACTTCATTGCGTTTTTGGTGGTTTTATTCGCAACCTGGCGAACCATCCGGCAATTGGGAAAAATCCCAACGCCGTCTCTACTCGCAGGCAGTAAGCAATATGAACTTAAACATTCCGGTCGTTTCATAAAAACAAGCGCTGTGGGCAGTCTCATTCTAGCCTTACTTTTGGTTGTTTCAGCAATCGCAATGAAATTGGAATCATCAGCAATTTTGTTCATGTCAAGCGGATCTTTGTTGTTGATTTCCGGGCTTTGTTTTTTATCGATAAGATTTCGCGCGTTAAGGAAACAAGTAAATGTTAAGAAATTTGTAGATCTGCAGTATATGTCAGCCCGAAATTCATCGCGATTTCCGGGAAGGAGTATGATCTGTGTTGCACTTGTTGCTTGTGCCAGTTTCATGATCGTTGCAGTTGGCGCCAATCGTCGTGATTTCAGTAAAGATGTTTTAAAGAAAAATTCAGGGGCTGGAGGATTTGCGCTGGTTGCGGAATCCGATGTCGGGTTACATGAGAACTTGAATTCAGAAGACGGTAGATTTGAACTAGGTTTTAATGATGACGATTCAGAACAATTGTCCAGCACCACTGCCATTTCATTCCGATTGCTGCCTGGAGAAGATGCCAGTTGTTTGAATCTGTATAAACCTCAAAAACCGAGAATTTTGGGTGTTACGGACGATCAAATTCAGAGAGGTGGGTTTTCGTTTCAATCAGTCATAGAATCTACAGAAAATCCCTGGCAGCTGCTTGACCAAGAAATCGAACCGGGAGTTATCCCTGCTATAGCTGATTACAATTCAGCTATGTGGATTTTGAAAGTAGGGCTTGGCAATGATTTAATTATCAAGGATGAATTCGGAGAAGAGGTAAAACTGCGATTTGTGGGATTACTACAGAAAAGTATTTTCCAGAGTGAAGTCCTTATTTCGGAATCAAATTTTGTTAAACTTTTCCCAGGTAAGAGCGGTTATTCTTATTTCTTGTTTCAAACTGCAATAGAACAACAAGGTGAGATCGCGACAATCCTTGAAAGTAATCTAAGCAATTTTGGTTTTGACGTAACCTCGACTGCTGAGAAATTAAACAGTTATCAAATCGTGGAAAATACTTATCTTGCGGTTTTTCAAACACTTGGCGGATTAGGATTGCTCTTGGGAACTCTTGGATTGGGAATTGTCCTTTTTCGCAATGCATTAGAAAGAAAAGGCGAGTTAGCTACCATGCGGGCGTTTGGATTTAGAAAGGCAAAACTGTCTTCTATATTATTGTTTGAGAACGGCTTTTTGATTTTAACAGGAATAGTGATCGGAACTGTTGCCGCGATCATTGCTGTTTTGCCTCATATTTTAACTGACTTCAAGCAGGTTCCGTGGCTGCCACTTGTCATTACTTTAACGGTGGTCTTTCTTTGTGGATTGGCGGCAAGTGGTTTGGCAGTAACTTCCGTTCTCAGGTTTCCAATGTTGCCTGCTTTAAAGGCCGAACATTAAAACTTTCAACGGGGAAATTTATTTAAACTTGGATGGTTTTTTTGATATTTGATGAAGCATGCTTAATACCGAGTAATCCATCAATCGATAAATCTTCGTCGATTAATGGCCAATGAATTCCATATCCCGATGGCGAAATTTGGTGTTTATCTCTTTCAATATGTGAAGCATTTGCTAATTTCTTTGAGATCACTGAAAGTTCAAATTCATGGTCATCCCCGTCTATTCTGATTTTTAGCTTTTCATTTATAAACTGAACCCATTCTATTATATGATATTTTTTCATTAGTTTCGTTCCTTCTGAAATTTATTCCATTCTTCTTCAATATGCTCAAAATATTCAAAGATAATCTTTTTGACCTGTCGTTTATCTTTGTTGTTTACATCATAACCATAAGCTTCATGAACATCAAAATTATCAGTATCCAGCCAATATTTGCATTCTTTCTCGGCCTTTTGACAATGAATATGAATCGGTTCATCTCCCTCATTCGCATAGAAAAAGAATCGCCAACCCATTATGTACAAAACCGTTGGCATATCAAACTTCCATTGATAAGTTTTAACCATATTTTTATTAAAATACTTCTTATGTACTTTTAGATCAATTAAAAATCTCACAAATCCTTAACTTTAGTTGAATCCATGAATATTCAAAATACAAATAAATTAACTTTGCATCAGGTAAGAGGTTGTAGCAAATTTAATCAAATGATATCCTAGGTTAATTTACTGTTAATATTTTTGAATAAAACGCAAAGAAGCGAAAATGACAGACAAACACCCCAACAAAAATAAACTAACAAAACTTGGGGGCAAATCGGAACCCGGCAAGAATTTAGAAGCATTTCCCAATCAAAACCCGGAGCGTTACTATCTGGTTACGTTGGAAACGGATGAATTTACTTGCCTTTGTCCTGTAACCGGCCAACCTGATTTTGCCACAATACAAGTGGAATACATCCCGGATCAATTGATTGTGGAGTCGAAATCGTTTAGGCTGTATATTTGGTCCTACCGCAATGAAGGTGTTTTTCATGAACATGTAACCAATACTATTTTGGATGATCTTGTCAAAACTTTGGATCCGCACTGGTGTAAAGTTTCAGGAATTTTTAATATTCGTGGAGGTGTTGATATCACTGTGAACGCTCAACATATTAAAACCAGAGAAGCCCTGGATTCCATTCAGTACTTGTAGTGGTTTTTCATAGATGAGTCAATAATTTCATTGAATTTACGCAAGTTGTATAATACTTTTTGAAATTCAGGAGTTATCAGTTTCTAATTGGATTTGTCAGTTGGGTTTTATTAAAGAATGGATAAATTTTCATATATTAACAGCGCTCATCCGGAATATATCGAAGGATTATACAAAGATTACAAAAGAGATCCTGATTCGGTAGATGAAAGTTGGCAGAAATTTTTTGAGGGGTTTGAATTTGCCTCAGCCACCGAAACCAAAATTGTCGAATCTCCGGAATCGGTTAAAAAGGAAATTAAGGTTCTGCGCTTAATTCAAGATTATCGTAGTCGTGGTCATTTTTTTACCAAAACCAACCCTGTCCGGGACCGAAGACAATATCCTCCTACTCTCGATCCACAAAATTATGGTTTGGAAGAATCCGACCTGGATACTGTTTTTGAAGCTGGAACTGAAATAGGCATTGGTCCGGCTAAATTGGGAGATATCATTCTACACCTGGAGCAAACGTATTGTGCCTCAATTGGTGTCGAGTATAGATTTATCCGCATTCCGGAAAAACAAAAGTGGCTGCAAACCCGAATGGAATCTACCAAGAACACTCCCGATTTTTCTATCGATGACAAAAAGCACATCCTGCGTAAATTAACCCATGCTGTTCTTTTTGAAAATTTCTTACATACCAAATATCTTGGACAAAAGCGATTTGCGCTCTCAGGTGGTGAATCCCTGATCCCGGGACTTAATGCCATTTTTGAAAAAGGATGTGAGCTTGGTGTGCAAGAATTTGTGATTGGCATGGCGCATCGAGGCAGGTTGAATGTGCTGGCGAATGTTTTAGAAAAATCTTATGGCTACATTTTTCGCGAGTTTGAAGGAGATGCTTACGACGATTCAATTTTTGAAGGTGATGTAAAATACCATTTAGGGTATTCCAGTGACATTGAATTGAGGAATTGCAAAAAAATTCACTTGAGTTTGGCATCCAATCCATCTCATCTGGAAGCTGTCGATCCTGTTGTAGAAGGTATGGTGCGTGCAAAAATAGACAAACGCTACAATGGTGATAATAATAAGATTGTGCCAATTTTGATCCATGGGGACGCCGCTATAGCATCCCAGGGTGTCGTTTATGAAGTCATTCAAATGTCCCTGTTAAAAGGATATCAAACAGGCGGAACTATCCATTTAGTCATTAACAACCAGATTGGATTTACAACCAATTATTTAGATGGACGGTCCAGTATTTATTGTACGGATGTAGCCAAAGTTACTCATTCGCCGGTATTTCATGTCAATGCGGATGATGTGGAAGCGGTAATTTTTGCAATTCAATTGGCAATGGAATATCGGCAAACATTTCACACCGATGTTTTCATTGATCTGCTTGGCTATCGAAAATACGGCCATAATGAAGCTGATGATCCTCGTTTTACCCAACCGCATTTGTATAAAGCGATAGCAAAGCATCCCACCCCGAATGATATTTATAGTAAGAAATTAACTAACAATGGGGAAATTAATGGCGAAACTGTCGCTATGATAGAAAAAGATTTTCACGATAAATTAGGCGATTTATTATCGAAAGCGAAAGACAAGAAAGTTAAACCTGAGATTTCAATATTCGAACAAGATTGGAAAGGATTTCGAGATGCAACTGAGACTGATTTTGAAAATCCTCCAAAAACATCTGTGGATCAGAAAACACTGTTAAGCATAGGTGAAAAAATTTTCACTGTCCCTGAGCATATGAAAGTACTCAATAAAATTAGAAGAATATACAATGAAAGAAAAGAAAGAATACTAAAAGCGGATCATTATGATTGGGCATTGGGTGAACTACTTGCGTATGGGACCCTGGTAAACGAAAATAACCAAATTCGGATAAGTGGCCAGGATAGTGAAAGAGGGACTTTTGCACACCGCCATGCGGTTTTAAAAAGCGATGAAATCGAACAGATTTATGTACCTTTGAACCATATTCGGGAAAATAAGGACCTTTTTAGAATTTACAATTCTCCACTGTCGGAATATGGCGTTCTCGGCTTTGAGTTTGGCTATTGCCTGGCTAATCCGCAAGGATTAACAATTTGGGAAGCCCAGTTTGGTGATTTTGTCAATGGAGCCCAGATTATTATCGATCAGTTTTTGATTTCGTCTGAAGCTAAATGGAAACGGATGAATGGGCTGGTTTTGTTCCTGCCCCATGGGTTTGAAGGGCAAGGCCCTGAACATTCTTCAGCAAAGATGGAGAGATTTTTACAGGCTTGTGCTGATCTGAATATGCAGGTTGTAAACATTACGACCCCTGCAAATTTCTTTCATGTATTGAGACGACAAATAGCTTTTCCATTTCGCGTTCCATTGATTTGTATGTCTCCAAAGAGTTTATTGCGCCATCCGCTTTGTGTAAGCCCGGTAAAAGATTTCACCCATGGTGGCTTTAACTCTGTTATCGATGATGAAAACATCGATCCCGGCAATGTCGAAAAAGTACTCTTTTGCTCAGGTAAAATTTATTATGAACTGTTTGAGCGGCAACAGCAAGAAAATCGTAAAGATGTTGCAATCATTCGCCTGGAGCAGATCTATCCTTTTCCAAAGAAAAGAATGCAAAAGATTGTAGATAAATATGAATCGGCCAAAAGATTTGTCTGGGTGCAGGAAGAGCCGGGAAATATGGGAGCCTGGTCATTCTTACGGAGTAATTTTACCGCAGTACGTTTAGATCGGATATCCCGGAAAGCACAAGCTACCCCGGCTACAGGTTTTCACCGGCACCATGTTAAAGAGCAGAATAAAATTCTGGATATTGCATTTGAAAAAGTGACTCAAAATTCTAATAAAGTTTTTGTAGCTGCAGTTTGATTTTTTGTGATTGTAAATTCAAATACTTAGGTTTGAAAAATGGCTTTTGAAATAAAAATACCTGAAATAGGCGAATCGATCAACGAAGTTACAATTTCCCGCTGGTTAAAAAATGATGGCGATTATGTTGAAGTCGATGAGCTCATCTGTGAAATCGAGTCAGACAAAGCTGCCCTCGAAATGCCATCCGAAAAAGCAGGGATTTTGAAAATTATTGCCAAAGAGGATGAGACCATCGCTGTCGGCGCAACAATTGCTGAGATTGAAACTTCCGCAAAGAAACCAAAGCAAAAGGTTGAAGCAGTTGAGGAAGGAAAAGTCGAGCAATCTCAAAAAGCAATGGAAAAGGGTGCCAAAGTTTCACCGGTTGCAGCAAATATTCTACAAGAAGCCGGTGTATCCATTGAAAGTGTGACCGGCTCCGGCAATGGCGGCAGGATCGTTAAAGACGACGCATTGGATGCCATCAAACAACGGAAAGAAATAGATCATAAATCGGCTGATGACGATATGGAAAAAGAAGCTACTGAAAAGATTACTTCAGTTAAAGCTGGGAGCCGCAATGAAGCAAGGAAAAAATTATCCACTTTGCGGAAAACCATTGCCCGTCGGTTAGTTGCAGCCAAAAATGAAACGGCTATGCTCACAACCTTTAATGAGGTTGATTTATCGTCAATTAAACAGATCAGGGTCAATTACAAAGAGATTTTTAAGAAGAAATTTGATATCGGTTTAGGGTTTATGTCATTCTTTACCCGGGCTGCCTGCATCGCTTTAAAAGAATGGCCAGCTGTGAATGCTTATATCGAGGATGATGAAATCGTTTATCATGAATTTTGCGATATCGCCATCGCGGTTTCTACACCCAGGGGATTGGTTGTTCCAGTCATCAGGAATGCCGAAGGCTTGCCTTTGGTAGAAATCGAAAGAAAAATCGCCAGTTTGGCCGAAAGAGCCCGTGCCAATAAACTCTCAATCGATGAGATGACAGGTGGTACATTTACCATCACCAATGGCGGCGTATTTGGCTCTTTGATGTCGACGCCGATCATTAATGCACCGCAATCCGCGATCCTGGGCATGCATAAAATAATGGATCGACCCATGGCGATTGATGGCGAAGTGGTGGTTCGACCGATGATGTATCTCGCTTTGTCCTACGATCATCGCATTATCGATGGCAGGGAGTCCGTTGGATTTCTGGTAAGAATTAGAGAATTGCTTGAAGATCCGCATCGCATGTTGCTTGAAGTTTGATTTTATTCTGTTTCGAAAACTGTCAAACCAGATACGCTTGAAAAGTTGTTGCAGAATACACATATCTGGCGAAAGGTCATTCTGAACGGAGTGAAGAATCTCTTGATATTATTGGGTTTATGACATTTCAGAGATCCTTCGCTATGCTCAGGATGACATTTATATCTTCTTTGGACGCATTCTGCAACAGCCTGTTGAGCGGACTAATTTGGGCATCTCTAGATCTGGATTAAAACCAAGGTGTCCTTGGGTTTCTCTCATTGTCACCCCCGAGTGCTTTTTATCGGGGATCTGGTTTGCCTTACCAAGTATGTGAAAGATTACTGATGAAAGTTTGGAAATATAGATGAAATATCTTAAAATTTGGTTGTTTTGCTTGTCGATCTTTTGTTTTTCCCCTTTATTCGCACAACCTCAACTTGAAGTTGCTTTCCCAAATTTAACTTCTTTCAATCGTCCTGTAGATCTCCAACATGCGGGCGATGGTTCGAATCGTATTTTTGTGGTGGAACAAGCTGGAGTTATATCTGTTTTTGACAACAACAAAACCGTTTCCACGACAATTGTGTTTCTGGATATCCGCAGCCAGGTCCGGGATAGCGGCAATGAAGAAGGCTTATTGGGTTTGGCATTCCATCCGGATTGTGAAAATAACGGTTTCTTTTATGTAGACTATTCAGCATCCAATCCGCGAAGGAGTGTCATTTCTCGATTTCAAGTTGATAGCAGTGATTCGAATCGTGCAGATTTATCAAGCGAGGTTGTTTTGTTGGAAGTCAACCAGCCTTTCAGTAATCACAATGGCGGACAGATTGCTTTTGGGCCGGATGGATTTCTTTATATTTCGCTCGGCGACGGCGGATCGGGAAACGATCCGCTTGGTAGCGGACAAAATCGCCAAACCCTGCTTGGTGCAATTCTGCGGATCGATGTGGACAACCCGGCCGGCGGCAAGAATTATGGCATTCCCGGTGACAATCCGTTTGCTGGAAATAATCAAGGGTTTCGCGAAGAAATTTATGCTTATGGCTTGCGCAATGTTTGGCGCTTTAGTTTTGATCTTGAGACTGGTTGGCTGTGGGCAGCCGATGTTGGCCAAAATGCAAGAGAAGAAATCAATATTATTGAAAATGGAAAAAATTATGGCTGGAAAATCATGGAAGGATTTATTTGCAGACCCCCAACCACAGGTTGCAATATGTCAGGTTTGCAAAGCCCAATTTGGGATTTTCCCCGGGACCAGGGGCGATCTGTGACAGGTGGTTTTTTGTACAGGGGCAGCGGTGTTCCGGAGCTGCAAGGGCGCTATGTTTTCGGGGATTTCGTCACCGGCAGGATTTGGGCGCTCGACTATGATGGCACAAACCCAGCGGAAAATACCGAACTTCTTAATACAAGTCTACTTATTTCATCGTTTGGAATTGATGAAAACAACGAGCTTTATATTTGTGCTTTTGATGGAAGGATTTATCGTTTCAAACCAACAGTAACTTCGGAAGATTCTAATACTGATATCCCTTCTCAATTCAGCTTATCGCAGAATTACCCAAATCCGTTTTCTGCAAATCTCCAGGGCGGTACTAAAATAAACTTTAGTTTGGCTCAAAGTAGTGAAGTCTCCATTCAGATCTATAATTTAAAGGGGGAATTAGTCAGAAGATTTTCTCCCGGGAAGTTATCAGCCGGTAATTTTACAGTTTCCTGGAATGGCAAAAACGATCGGGGAAATCAGGTGACAGCTGGGATTTATTTCTATCGACTGGTAATAAATCAATCAATCCTTGAGACTAAAAAATTGACTTTCATAAAATAGTTTTAACTTTATTTCAGCAAACACTCCTTTAAGTTTAGCAACCTTATAAAATCAATTTGTCGAATAAATGGTTGTTTATCTATCTCAATGTAATTCTAAACAAGCAATCATAAATAATACTAATAGAGAACCTGATTTGATTTTTACGTTAATTTTTCATTTATTAAAAAACAATTCATTTTAAAAATAATAATCAATCGTGATACTTTTAGAATAATTATTGATTTAATTAAGATGGTGTTTGGAAAGATTATCAGTCAAGAATTGTTAAGATTGTGAAATTGACCAAAAGGTTTAACCAGGAGTGAATGATGACATTAATCAAAATAAAAAGTGGTTGGGAAATTCCCGAAAGTAATGTCACTCCGGAGAGTGTTTACTCAAACAGAAGGCAATTCTTGCAGCGGCTGGGTGGTTTGGGAGTAGGCGCCTATGGGTTAGCGAATGGATGCACTGGAAATCAAGCGCAGGGACAAGACGCCTCGGTATGGCGATCGATTCCCAAAGCCGAGGGTATATACCCGGTGCAAAGAAATGCAAAATACACAGTAGACCGGGAAATCGCCCGCGAAGAGATACCGGCTTCCTATAATAATTTTTACGAATTTACGACTGATAAGGATCGCGTTTGGAAACTGGCGGAAAAATTTGAAACCAAACCCTGGCAGGTTGAAGTTTCAGGATTAGTCAATAAAGGGGGTACGTTCGATGTAGAGGATTTGCTAAAAACCATGCCATTTGAAGAACGTGTTTATCGTCACCGCTGTGTCGAGGCATGGTCGATGGTTGTCCCCTGGACCGGATTCCCATTAAAAGCGCTGATCGATAAAGTTGAGCCGACTTCCAAGGCAAGATTTATCCGATTCGTTACTTTCAATAGACCGGATCAAGCCATTGGCCAGAAAACCCAATCCTGGTATCCCTGGCCGTATTATGAAGCCCTCACCATGGAAGAAGCGATGAATGAATTGGCTATGCTGGTTACGGGAATTTACGGTCATGCCATGCCCACGCAACACGGGGCACCGATTCGAGTGGTTACACCCTGGAAATATGGTTACAAAAGCATCAAATCGATTGTGAAGATCGAATTTGTTAGAGATCAACCAGGAACGTTCTGGAACAAGATTGCACCCAGCGAATATGGCTTTACGTCGAATGTAAATCCAAAAATACCTCATCCCCGTTGGTCCCAGGCTACTGAACGTGACATTAACACAGGTGATAGAATTCCCACCAGACCTTACAATGGCTATGAGGAATTTGTTGGCCAATTATATAAAGCATAAGGCAACTTCGCCTAAACTGATAATTTGAGCGAGCCTGTAAAATCAGAAATTCGAAGCAAATTCTAACGACTAAATTCCCAGAAATTCATAACATAATTAAAGGTCCGTCATGGTAAGGTTTGTAATCCGATTGGTACTGGTTACCATTATTTACTCTTCAGGGGAGAGCCTTCTATTTGCAGATGGTCTTGCATTTGATTTAAGTAAGCAAAGCGATAAGATATTCAAAGAATATGTTCGGGATGGCTTAGTTGATTACCCTGCTCTCAAGAAAAATCGCGCCAAATTGGATAAAGTCATTAAGTACCTGTCAAAAATTGATTCACTGGAATTTTCCGACAAGAATCAAGAGCTGGCGTTCTGGATAAATACATACAATATTCTTGTTCTGCATTCAGTCATAGAAGTCTATCCAATAAAGTCACCCATGGATGTAACGGGTTTTTTTGATCAACAAGTGCATTCGGTAGGAAATAAAAAACTGACTCTGAATGATATTGAAAACAAAATCATTCGACCAAAATTTAATGATGCCAGGATCCATTTTGCCCTTGTATGTGCAGCAGTGGGTTGTCCGATTCTGATTGACAGGGCTTTTTTTGGTGAAACTTTGGATCAGCAACTCAAGCAAAAATCCATGGAATCGTTAAATAATGAAAAGAATGTGCGAGTTGATAAGAAGTCAAAGAAAATTTTTGTGACCGAAATCTTCAAGTGGTACAAAGATGATTTTACCGGGGGTGGAAAAACGATTATCGATTTCATCAACAAATATCACGATGAGCAAATCCCGGCTGACTTTTCAATCAATTTTATTCCATACGATTGGACTTTGAATGTGGTTAGGAAAAAAAGTTAAGGAAGTATCCGGAATCGTTGAAAATCATTAAGACAATCCGGGAAATGCAGCTAATTGCAGAACAAAGCCGCCTTGAAAGGAAACGCATTGGCTTCGTTCCCACAATGGGATTTTTGCATGAAGGGCACCTTTCTTTGTTGGACCTGTCCCGGCAAAATTCAGACCTGACAGTAATGAGCATTTTTGTAAACCGGACCCAATTTGCTCCGAATGAGGATTTTGATACTTATCCCCGCGATTTCGATCAGGATGAAACCCTGGCAAGGGAAAGGGGCTGCGACATCGTTTTCTATCCAAATGAACATGAGATTTATACAAACCCTTATCGTACTTACATATCTGTGAAACAGCTTACAGAATTGATGTGTGGTGCATCGCGACCGGTTTATTTTCGTGGAGTAACGACAATCGTAGCAAAATTATTTAACATCGTAAAACCACATTTTGCCGTATTTGGGCAAAAAGACGCCCAGCAATGCTTTGTGATTAAGCAAATGGTTCGGGATCTCAATTTTGATTTAGATATTATCATGGCGCCGATTATCCGCGAAGAGGATGGTTTGGCGATGAGTTCACGAAATATTTATCTTTCTGCATCAGAGAGAAAGGATGCGCTTATTTTAAGCCAATCTTTAAATCGAGCCAGGAAACTCATCGAATCAGGTGAGAGAGAGACGGGTATGATAAAGTCCACTTTAGAGAAAATGGTCACATCGGTTTCATCTGCTACAATTGACTATATTGAAATTGTTGAAACGACACAGTTTAGGCCTGTTGCTATTCTGAATAGTGAGATATTAATAGCCCTTGCCGTTTGGATCGGCAAAACCAGGTTGATCGATAATTTGATTTTGAAGGTATAAGCACAAAAATAGGTGATATCATTTTTTCGAAAATGTATTAAAATGATAAAGCCCGGTATTAGCCAGGCTTTATTAGTTCTTGTAGCGGGGGTAGGATTCGAACCTACGACCTTTGGGTTATGAGACAAAAGATGTGATTTTTTCAATGATTGTTTTTATAGAAGTTATGCGCTCTATTTTGTAAAGTGTGTGTAAAATCGTGTGCAATTAAAAAGAGGGATTAGGAATCTTAAAGGTATAAAAACCTGCTTCTCTTAAAAATATGTTTGACTTAGAAAATAGATTATCTCAAATATGTAAACTATATTAATGGTGTATAGTTTTGATAATTGACGATGCAAAATTTGCATTAAATAATTATAGAGATTTGATTTTAACAATTTCCAATTTAGATAATAGTATTGATATTAGTTTTGATTAATGAAAATCTTAGATTGTGAATCAGAAAATTCAACCTACGAATCTTTGTTTAAAATTGTGGGACTAAAGCGGGGCAAATTTCAAACCAAAATTAAACATTTGGATTTGGATTTATTCCATTATAAATCTTTGGTGGAAATACTAGAAATAAAAGAAATATCTAATATTAAATTTGATTCAGTTTGTTGGGTTCCATGCAACTCGAACTGTCCAGACGAATCGTTTTGAAAATGGGATTCTACCTTTAAAGTTAATAATTGAAAATATATGGTCATTTCTATTTAGTTTAGTTAAAAGTGAAATTTCTCGTATTGAATGGGACGCTTTCAAAGCTAAAATGGGTAGTTCCCATTCAGCATGGCTCTATGGCTTTAAATTAAATAATGCTGATCTTGATGGAGGACCATTCGCTTTTCTAATTCGCGATGTTATTTTTCAGTCTGATGAACTAGGACACCATAATTATTTTAGAACACCAGAAATAGTAGAAGATATATGCAATTGCTTTGAAGAAAGGTTCGAAATCGATTTACTAAAAATATTTCAAAGTAAAACTCGCCCTTGTATTGTTAAGTTTGTTGATTATAATCCTGATTCCAATTTGATTCACTACGTACTTTATTATTTATATTGTAAATATCATAGTCTTAGTTTAGATGGAGCTAATACGCATTATGTTGGTAATGGGGTGAATAAAGTTGAAAAGAGAGACATTATAAATATAGAATTTATGAAATAATTTGAGTAGACAGATTAACTAAAACCCTTTATTGTGGAAACCTAATGGATAATAAAACTTTAAAGATTGCTGAAGACAATCAATCAGAATACGAAACTTTAATGGAAAGATGGAAGTGGCTTTTGTTACAAAATTCTAAATTTAGATCCGAACTTGAGACTGTTTCAAAAATTTGTAAATATTTACCGCCAATATGTAGAGTGTATGAAAGTGCACTGAATTGGAAATATCTAGTAAATTTAACCGGTAAAGATGAGGGAATAAAATTTCTAAATAAATATGGATTACTAAAACAAGATTCAAAAGATAAAAGAAGATTTTTAGACTTAGGATTTTGGGGGGATTTACGTGCAATAGCTGAGAAATTTAAATTTCATTTAAATACCTTTGATAGAGATAAACAATGGTTTAATAATCATGTAATAAATGGAAAGCCTTATAAGGAAATCATTTGTAAAGAAGATAAATCATATCCAATATCTCTTGATCCCGATGAATTTACTCGATCTAGTTTTTTTAAGTCAAATATAATCGCAATATTTTTCTGTTGTAACAATTCTTCTAGATAGTGAAAAAGCTTATGTTTCTCTGGGCAAAGCAGGGGCAGGCTTTATTTATGTAAACTTATAACCAATAAATCTCGCACGTAAATATAATCCAAAACCTATCGTTGAAGTTGCTGTACTGATTTTATACTCGCCTTCTGCGTTTGTTACTACACCCAAAAGATTACCTTCTAATAAGATGTTAACCCCTGGCAGAGGGTTACCTGTTATGTCAGTTACCTTGCCTTTGATTGTAATAAAAGGGATTGCAATCGATGCAGTGCTAGTTGTTGCATTGATGAGCAGAGCAAAGAATAATAAGCAACACATGCCAAATTTAGTCTTCATATTATAATCTACTCCTTCCTAATTTAATTTTAATAATTATCATCGAGACTATCTTTTGTAAGTATATATCCATCCTTCAGCCTGCCAGTCCATTCTTTGTTTTTTAGATTTTGGCTAAAAGTAGAGCTAATAATGATCCCAATAAACGTAGTTACTAAAGAAAATATGCGTATAATTTGTTGCATTAGTTATTCAACCCATTTATGATTATTATAACTGTATAATACTAGTTAAGAACTCAAAAATCAATGGTTTTCTTGATTTAAGGAAAACATGAGACCTTTCAAAAATCAAAGAATATCGATTTTCAGGCTTTATAAACAAGAAAAAATATTCTCGGATAGAGTTTACTCCATATCTCCCCACAGGGTAACTCCCCAGAATTCAAACCCGGAAGTGTTCAATTCCTTTAACTCGTCCTGGTATCTATTCAGCAGTGCTATGTTTTCCTGATTAAGCTCGGTGGAGTATTTGATATTACTTTCCAAGCCTTGGAGGGCAAGCCCTAAATAAGAAGTGTAAATTTGTAATGAGAGAAAACGGTATTCCTTAGGAGACATTTTATGTTCGCTCAGTGCTGTAAGGAAATCTCGCCGCAGGTCTGACAGCACTTTGATAGCCTGTCGGAATTCTTGAAATCCGCTTTCTCCCTGCGCCTTTGCTTCATCAAGTTTTTTGAATTCCTCCTCGTGGTCTTTTATGCGGTCGACAAAACTCTGTTTGATGTCAATGAACCTCGTAATCTGATCTTCCGTAACGGTGCCGTCTTCTGGTTCTTCAAAGGGAAAGTCATGGTTGAGTTCCTTAACCTGCTCAATCATTTTCGGAGAAGCGCCGATAACGCCAAGATAATCCTCGCCAAAACCTTTTACTTTCTGGTAAAACAAATTAACCCCGATCATCACTACCACAGCAATAATACCGACAATCACCAGGGCAATAATACAGCCTTTTCTGGATTTTTTTTCATCAGCCATTCGTAAACCTCCTCTGGGTTTGTTTTGATTTTAGTCAGGAGATATTTCTGGTACACCTATATTGCATATTACTAGTTGAGAAATCTAAAGTCAATGAATTTCTGTTTGAATTTCTTAGATTTAGGTTGGCAGCTATTTATTTCCATCAAAACCCCTTCCTTAGTGGGTTATTAAGGTCTTAAAATCAACGATCTTATTCTAGGCTACCTTAAGATAAGGGTTATTTGTAAATCTTCGTTTTTAGGGGTTAAAAAGGGTTGTAAGCAAAAGCTGTATGAAATGAAAACATAGTGTCTCCAAATCTCAAACGTTACCGATTTTCAGAGACTTTTTCAATAAAATATCCAAGCTGATAGAGTTTATCCCCCGCCTTTAATTACCCCAAAATCCTGGTTTTTTACAAAAAATCAGCAAAATTTGAAACAATTTTGTGAAAATATTGTAAAAATGAATAAATCAATTGACATATTGAATAAATTAATTATATTATCAATTATGTTTATTGTTATATTTGATTTCATCGAATATATTCATTTTGTTATTAAATAATTTAAGGACAGAGTTGGAAATGCACGAAATCAGCAATTGCCCAATCTGCAATGGAGACCTGGTGATCACCGAGGTCAAATGCCACAACTGTAAATCGGAGGTAAGGGGCAGATTCAGGCCCAACCGGTTTAATCTTTTCTCCAAAGAGCAGCTTTATTTCATCGAAGTTTTTCTGAAAACCGAGGGGAACATTAAACTGGTTGAAAAAGAACTGGGTATTTCCTATCCCACTGTTAAAGGAAAACTTCAGAAGGTGATCGAAATCCTAGGGTACACCTCCCAGGAGAATAAAGAGACAAAAGAGGAAATGGAGGAAAAGTCAAAGGAGAGGCTTAA
>CAYXGW010000088.1:0-25181 GCA_964464595.1 uncultured Deferribacteres bacterium | reverse complement strand
ATCTTTCCAAATGCGTGCATCGCAATGTGGGTCATATCGCCAATAACACCCAATGTGGATGCAAGCCCAACGCCCATGACGATGTATGATAGTTGCCCGATAGTTGAAAATGCCAATCGTCGTTTTAAGCTATCTTGCGTGAGTGCAATTAAGGAAGATGTAATTACGGTAAATCCCGCGATAAAAACGACCAATGTGTTCAGGTTTTCAGCGATCAATAAGTCGACGCCAAAAATTCCGGTAAGTACTCTAACGATACAAAAAACGCCAACTTTTACAACTGCAACAGCATGTAACAAAGCGCTTACCGGTGTCGGGGCAACCATGGCGCCCGGCAACCAGGAATGAAAAGGCATGATACCTGCTTTAGCAAATCCAAACAGAAAAAGTAGTAACAGGACCCACAGTGGGAAAACAATTGTTTTTCCTACAAATACGCCTTCAGACGAAAAGGTCAAATCGCCGGTAATCGCATATGTGATCAACATAGCCGGGAGAACAAAGCCAATGGATGTGCCAAGCAAATAGGTTAGATATTTTCTGCCACCCGATCTGGCTTCTTCATCCTGGTGGTGTGTAACCAACGGGTATGTAGATAGCGAAAGCATTTCATAAAATAAATACAACGTAAACAGATTGCTGGCAAAGGCAACACCCAGGGTTGCAGATAACGATAAAGCAAAAAATTTGAAATACCGTGTTTGTGCGTGTTCGTTCAGGCCACGCATATAACCAATCGAGTAAACCGATGTAATAATCCAAAGTGAGGAAGCCACAAGCGCGAACAGCATGCCAAAAGCATCTACTTTAAATTGAATTGCCAGGCCGGGAAGTACTTTGAAAAGAGTTAACTCATAAGTGTTTCCATCAAGAATCCAGGGCAGCATAGAAACGACTAACAGAAATTTCGCACTTGCAGCCAATAGCGTCCAAAATTCACGTATGTTGGGTTTGCGGCTGCTAAGCGATATGGGAATGATGGCTATTGCAGAAACCAAGACAATGAGTAAAGGTGTGTATGAAACTATATTTTTCATATTCTACAAATCCGCAATCTAAGTCTTAAAGAATGCCTTCGGGAATAACAAAATTGATCAATTTTGTGACTATTTCGTTTGTGTATAAACCTAGTAATATTAATGATATACTAACAATCACCAGAGGCACGACCATACTCATTGGCGCTTCTTGTATTTTAATTTTTTCATCATGATGTACATGATCTTCATTTCCCGTAAATTTTCGATAATAGCCAATTTCAAATAATCTGAAAAACATTACCGCGTTGATTAAACTCGAAAAAATCAAAGCGGCACCAAAGCCCCAATGTCCGGCTTGAATCGCGCCGGAGATAAGATACCATTTGCTGAAAAACCCACATGTTGGCGGAATGCCAATCATGGCAAATGCCCCAATCACAAATGCGACCATGGTTACCGGCATCTTTCTAAAAATTCCTCTCATACCTTCGAAAGATCGATCCTTTGTTTTATAAATGATACATCCCACTGCCATAAATAGACAGAGCGTCATCATAGCATCGGCAAAAATATGATAGGTCGCCCCGGTAATACCCGACCTGTTTGCAAGCCAAACACCGCCAACCATATACCCTATTTCTGCAACAACGATGTAGGTTAGCATTTTCCTGAGATCTCTCTGGGATAAGGCAAAGAGGGAACCGGCAATAATAGCAATCTCTGCCCACCACACAATCAGGTTTTGCCATTTAAGAACATTGAAAGTAAAATCAGATGAAAATACGGTAAACATGATCCGAATCATCACATACACAGAAACTTTCGTCATTAAGGGGCCTAAAAGACAGGCCGACGCTGTTGGTGCGTAAGCATATGCATTTGGCAGCCATCCATGCATCGGGAAAAATGCCATTTTAACCCACATGCCAAGCATGACCAAAATAAAAGCAGCCAATATTGCCTTGCTAGAATAAATTGCAGGCAGCAGTTGACCAATGTCGAGCATATTTAACGAACCGGTTTTGAGGAGCAAATAACCGACCCCCAATAAGTAAAAACTGGCTCCAATTGTGCCAAATATCAAATAATTAAAAGTAGCCATATACGCCCTGCCGCCACCCATCGCTATCAAAGCGTAAGCGCTCAAAGCGGCTATTTCTAATAAAACATAAAGATTAAAAACATCGCCTGTTATTGTCATTCCAACTAAACCGGTGACGGAAAGGGTATAGATAACATAAAATGGTAAGATTTTTCCCGGTAGTTCCTTCTTAACGACTTCCTTTGAATAAATAGCAGTTAATAACGAAACTATTGTAATCACTAAGAGGACCGGAGCGTTTAGATGATCGACGTTGTAGCTTATTCCGATAGGCGGTTTCCAACTTCCCAAATGATAGGATATTGCCCCTTCATTCAGAACTCGAGCAAGGGTAATTAGTGCTGCAACAAATGCACTTCCCATTGCCACGATGGTTAGAGGTAAAGCTAATTTTTCGTTAGAATAACTTACAATTGTAGTGATTAAAGCGAATAATAACGGAATTGCAATGATTAAAACCGGTGCATGCTCTACAACTATACCAGGAAGAATATCTAACATTTATTTTATCTGTTCCAAAATTTCGTCTTCTTCAATCGTGCCATATTCTTTGTAAATTTTTTGAATTAAACCAAGAGCAACCCCCAATGTGCTTACCCCAACGACAATTGCAGTAAGCATTAAGATTTGTGTTAATGGATTGGCATAATCTGCAGCATGAATGACATTTTCTATATGACCTGCCACTTCATGACCGTGTTCCAAAATTGGAATTGTAGACCCTTCTTTTGTACCAATTGAGATATAAAACAAGATCACCGCAGTCTGGAAAATAGACATTCCGATGATTTTTTTCACCAAATTGTTTTTGACCATCATCGCCCAAAGACCGATCATCAGCAAAATGACAAAAATCAAATAATTATATTTAGCAATAATTATGTCCATTATAATCCTCTGTCCAGCCTGCCATGAGAAGCTAAATCTACATAAATCGAGAACATAATAGCAACTACCGTAAGTGCAACGCCAATTTCTACGCCAAGCATACCATGGGATCTTGCCATAACTTCATCTGTAGCTGGCAATACGATATGCCAAGCGCTATAATCAAGAAAATTACCGCCAAGTACTATGCAAATCGCACCAATGCCTGCGTAAACCAGAACACCGGTAGCAGCAATAAAAATAGTTGTTTTTTCTGAAATCTTTTTAAGCGCTTTTTGAAGATCATATGCAATAGCAAGAAGAATCAGACTTGCACCTAAAATTACACCTCCTTGAAACCCGCCACCAGGGCTGTGATGACCGTGAGCAACAACATATAGAGCGAAGACTTGCATGAAAGGAATTAGAAATCTACAAGCTGTCTGTACAATAATACTGCCTGATTGTTCTGATGTCGCATGCTCTTTTTTAATTATTTGATCTTCTTTTCTTTTAGATCTGCGCAGCATGGCGATAATTGCAAGCCCAGCCACAAAAATAACACAGGTTTCAAACATGGTATCAAAACCACGATAATCTGCCAGTACACTGGTAACGACGTTTGGTACGTTGGTATCTTTAAGGGAATTTTCAAGGTAATATTTGGAAACATAAGAATTGGCTGGAGATTCGGAATCGCCCCAAGCCGGAAAATCACTTTCTGCATAAATTAGGACTGAACCGGTAATGATCATCACAAACAGGGCAAATATCTTCAATCCTTTGTCCTCCTTGTCGTATTAAAAGCAGTTGCGATAAAGAAAACCGTGCTGACACCGGCGCCGACGGCCGCTTCGGTAAATGCAACATCCACCGCACCCATTCCAATCCATAGTAAGCACATCATAAAACTATAAGCGCCGAAAAGAATGGCCGCACTCATCAAATCTCTCACTTTCAAAGATGCTATCGCAATGATAACGACAAATGTCAAAAATATGAAATCTAACTGCCAAATCATAATGGTTGCCTTTTATTCATCTTCCTTTTTGTTTTTTACCCAATGTTTTACACCGGTTTTATCACCGGCATCCATAATTGCATGTGTTGCAGTTGGGCTCGCTATTAAGATAAATCCAGCAATGAACAAGATTTTCAAACTAACCAATATGGAAGAAAATGTAATGTGTCCGATATCATGTAAATTAAAGACAGCAATTCCAAGAAGTATTAATATAGTAGATAAAGTGTCTCCTTTGCCTGCAGCATGCATTCGAGTATAAAAATCAGGAAATCGAAGCACGCCAATTACAGTACCTAAGAAAAAAAACAATCCGACACAAATAAGAATGATTGAAAGCGTATTTATGATCATGATTGCTCTGTCTCAATTGAAATTGGTTTCTCTTCAGGATGCATGGATGGGTATCTCTGGAAATATCGGGATGAGGCAAGCGAGACAATAAAATTCAACAATGCATATCCAAGGGCTATGTCTACAAACATGTCTACCCGGTTGAAAATGGTGCCAACAATGATAATTAAAACGGTTGTTTTAGTCCCAATTAAGTTAACACCCACGATTCGGTCAATGACTGTTGGACCTAAAATAGCTCGAATTAATGCACAACCCATTAATAAAGCCAATGCAACTGCAACTATATTAAAGAACAATTCCATCAACTGAAGTCCTTAAACACATTAGCGATACGAATTTCCATATCACCAGGCGTTCCCGCAGCTATTTTTTCGGTTAAAGCATGAATTACGAATTCATCGCCTTCTATTCTAACCGTAATGGTTCCCGGTGTCAAAGTAATTGAATTGGCTAATACAACCCTGGCAAATTCATTGTCCAGAATGGTTTTAAATCTAATAATTCGAGGATCGAGAAGTGTGATCATTCGGGGATGGAGCGCCAAGTATATAACACTCAAATTGGCTTTTATGATTTGTAACAGGAGCCAAAAACTATATGTGATTAATTTAGGTAAAATTAAAAAATAAACTGATATTGCTCTTGCCTTTTTGCGTAGGAAAAGATCTTTTGTCCATTGGGCAATAATAAGACAACTTATAATACCCAAAGTTAAATGGAATAAATCAAATTTCCCAGAAAGTAAGACCCAAAATACCAATAATGTGAAAAAAGATAGTATCCGATACATCCTTGTTTCTCAGTTTTTACTTTCTGTAAAAAATAAAAATAAATCTCAATTGCAAGATATATTTTTTCATGAGCCCAAAATTTGACGATCGGTTATTAACAGAAAGTTAGTTAAGACAAAAAATCTGAAGGATTAATTGTAACTAAAAATGATAATAAAGATTCCCAATCTCTAAATTCAAAATCATTTTATTTGGCTGTTTCCCACAACATATTTAGCCTAATATTTCGCTAATACTCGCAGTTTTTCACCATTTAAGAATCTATAGAATATTGGTACTTGTGTCGATAAAATGGGTATTACTTTAAGAAATTTTAAGTAGAATATTTTTTTTGAAAAATCCTATTTTTGAGTAGAAATTATGATCGAACCAATCGACTATATACATTCAGAGATTGAAGGGGAGCAGGTTGGAGAACCTGTATTTTGTCAACATCAAAATGATAAAGTTGTTATCCAATTTCGCAATATTTCACATCTATGTAATCAGCATGCAAAGAAAATTCATGAATATTTAAAACGCCAGATTCTTGGTGATAAGGATGTGGTTGTTGATCTCAATGGTATAATCAGTGTTGATGCCCAGGGATTGGCTGTTCTTATTTATTTTCATAAAAAAGTAACGGACCAAAATCGACACATCACCTTGACAAATCCATCTCCTTCGATTCGTAAGCTTCTTTGGTTCACAGAAATAGACAGGTTAATACCCATAGAAAGCGAAAATGAGACTAATTTTGCTATTTCACCCCTGGAAGAGAATTCAATTATAGACATTTATGATCCGGTTTCTCTTTTAACCAGCGAAAAGAAATACAGATGAAAGCAGGCGTTATTTTCCCCAGTCAATCCTTTGATGTATTTAATTTTTGGATTGTATTCACGATTTCCTTAGTTTGTTTTTTGTGGATACTCTACTCTCGTTGGGCTTTACTTAAGAATAGAAAAAAGGAATCCGTTTGGATAGCCATCATTTTCTTTATTATCCTGGGAATAGATTTGGAAAACCCGCTTAGTATTATCATTTTCACACCTTTGGTTTTCTCTTCCATTCTTGAGTTTATGAGAAAAAATCAAAAGTCGGAAGAGACAGAAAACGAAGAAGTAGAGAGTATAGAGTCATTAATAAAAGAAAATTCCCTACTGAAAAAAAGAGTGTTTGATACGCCAAAAACCTTTTTTTCACAGGCCAATTTTTTTTCAAACCTAATTACATTAAATGAGATTCAACTCATGCAAAGTGTTGTTGAATCCACTGTAAACTTCCAATCAGCTAACCAGGCTTCATTATATAAATATGAAAAAGCTTCAAATAAATTCCACCTTGCTGCAAGGCACCATCACTCAACAGGCTTTCAGTTTGAATCTAATTCAAGTATAGATGACCGGATTTTCTTTCTAATTAGTGAAGCAAAGAGAACCATAACTATCCAGGAAATATCACGCAATAATAAGCTCTACCAAATTTGGCAAAACTCTTTCAGTAAAGCAATGATCTATTCGCCAATTTATAATGAGGACGGGCTAATTGGTATATTAACAATTGATGATATTGAGTTTTTTCGCTTGCATCGTGATACAGTACGAGATATGCAGGTCATTGCAAAACTTACCGGCTTATTGTACAGAAACATTCACGTCCACCAATCGTTAATGACGAATAACAAAACCTCAAATTTCGAGGATAATACAAAATACCCAAACTTTCTAAAAACAATAAATAATGAATTCAAACGGGCAAACCGTAACCAGCTTCCGCTTTCCATAATGCTAATAGCTATAGAAGCCAATGGTGAGAAACAAAACCAACTATTACCTGAACCTCCCCTGCTTGAGCAAATAAAATCAAGCTGCCTGGAAAACTTACGGGATGTAGATTACTTATTCGATGGTGATGAAGCTGGTCAATTTTGGGTTATTCTTCCATTTACTAATTTTGATGGCTTATGTTATGTTATGGAAAGGATAAATGTGATTGCCAAAATGGATTTGGCTAATCAAACATTATTTACCTGCCACTTTGGCTTCAGTTCCACCCACCCGGGACTTCAACAACCACGCCAAATGGTACAGGCATGCCAGGATTCATTGCAATTACATAAAACAGCATCCGAATTAGTTCATCGCAAAAAAATAAAGGCATACAATGTCGACGGATGAAAAAATTGCGGAAGTCTCACCTTTAGAACTAGCAATTAACAAAAATCCCGTAAATACCTCTATTCAAATAGTAAATGAGTTAAACAGCTTTGTCCCCAATTGGTATTATGAATTAGAACCAGCGATTAATAAACTGCATGATCACGATCCGACGTTGCGCTATGAAGCAATTCACAGACTTAAATCTACAAGGAACAGGTTGTTTGTAAACCAGCTACGGCCTTTCCAATTTGATTCAGCCGCTATTGTCAGAAAAGCAGCCCAAAACAAGCTCAAACCGATTGAAACCTTTTACCGGGTAAAATTTTTTTATTTTCAAAATAAAATGGAAAATTTTCCAAACTATGCAGGTTATAGACTTGGATTTGCAATTATCTGCTTGCGGTATTCTCAAATGTGGGTTCAAGATACAAAATTACAAGATTATTTTTTACGTGATGCATTAAGGCAGTTAAATCGATTAATCCGAACTGTTGAACCCAAGAAATGCTATTTTTATTATCGTGGGCAGGTACTAAAAACTATGCATCAAACAACATTGGCAATTGAGGACTTCAAAAAAGTATTGGAAAAAGATCCGAAACACTGGGGAGCTATTTTAAAATTGATTGATTTATATATAAAAAATAAACAACCCCACAAATCTTTTGAACTACTACAAACACACCAGGACTCTATACCCATAGCATTAAAAGAATATTTTTTACATTTGAATACGAATTAAGGAATTAAGAGTAAATGTTATTCGGCCGGAATAGAAGTAATTTCATGCGGCTCTACAACGATTCTGCCAAAACCGAAACTTGTATTTTTGCCTAAGTGTAACAGCTCTACCAATCTTAAGATCCCCCAAAATTCAGTAATATTTCCTCTATAAACTATATTCCCTAAAGAACCGGTTTTCCTTACATCAACTCGTTGCGTGAACGATGATTTCTTGTCTTCCTGATAAAACTTTTCGCTAATTGTCCTTACTACACCACTTTTATATAAAATTTCCGGGAATTCCATAAAATCCTCGTAGCCGCAATATCTATAGGCCAGGTTTGCAACACGAGTTAGTACATTACGAAGTACTCCTCTAAAATGTAAATGCCAATCTTCTGTCCCAAGTCTCTTCATTCGCAAAGGTGTAACCAAGTTAACCTGAATTTCTTTAATCTCTTTGTATTCACCTCTATATTTCTCGTACAATTCTCCCAATGAATACGTTGCGCCGTCTGATGATGGAGAATCCGGGTTCCAAATATAATTACCTGAAACATAGTTTTCAAAAAGATCAAACGGAACTACATTCTTGATAAAGAATCTACCACCACTAAAGCCTATTCCATCTTTGCCAAGGGCTTGAAGTGCTGCGATAAAATAAGGGAAATAACTGATTGCTTCACCAATTAAAATCAAATCCAGAGTAAATTCTTCATTTCTGCTAAAGAAAGTTTTTTGGGTGAGGGATGGTTCAAAAATAAATGGTTTGGGTGGCGTTTGGAATCTTTTATTTTTTGGATCTAATGGTAGATTTGCGCTTTCAAAAACAACAAAATAGGGGCAATCTTGCCCTAGTTGACAATCATCGCAAGGCCCCGGTTTTGCTTTGCAAGTTATTTGTTTGAATAATGGAATAAAGTCTCTGCGCAGAGAATTATTTGTCCCGCGATCCATTTTAACTTCATCTTCAGCTTGCATAAAAAAGCGGTACTTTGCAATTTTTATGTCTTTAAATTTATCTTTCAGTGTATCCATAAATGACTTTTTGCTTTGCTCGATCATCTATTTTATCCCCTTGTAAATCCCTAGACGCAAAATAAATCATGGGATTGAGAAAAATAGAAAATTGATTTTATTAAACAAGTTTATTACAAGTTTATTAATTGTATAAAAAAAAATCTCTCAGATCAATAAAAAAAGCAAAAAAAAACAAAATTTCCATTTTTTTTTAGTTTGGCTTCTTAATTATCAAATTTGCCAATATAGAGTTGACCGCAGGCTGCAAATATATCTCTCCCTTTACTTCTACGAACTGTAACCGGAGCTGGAAAAGTAGCTAACGCTGAAATAAACTTTTGAATTGTGTTTTCTGATGATGGAGAATACCCAAGTTCCGTTGCATTATAAGGAATTAGATTAATTTTGCATGGAATATTGCTTAATAGTTTTCTCAGCATTAATGCATCATCCATTGAATCGTTTATATTTTCTAAAAGAACATATTCAAAAGTTACCCTAGTTTTCGATCGATCCGTATAATACTTCACTGCTTTAAGTAATTCATTAAGTGAGTATTTCTTGGTGAGCGGCATCAATTTACGGCGAATATCTTCAGTGGTTGCATTCAAAGATATAGCCAGCTTAAAACGATGTCCTTCATTGGCAAAACGCAAGATAGCTGGAATGATGCCACTGGTAGATATGGTTATTTTTCTTTTACTGATGGCAATTCCTTCAGGATCGGAAATTAAATACGCAGCTTGAATGACTGAATCATAATTTAAGAATGGCTCACCCATCCCCATCATAACAATATTTGTAGCTTCCTGCCCCATATTTCGCTCTGCCATTAAGACTTGATCTACTATCTCACCTGCTGACAAATTTCGTATAAATCCCATCAAACCTGTTGCGCAAAACCCACACTTTAAAGCGCAACCGACTTGTGAAGATAAACATATAGTTTTGCGGTTATCCGCTTCCATAAAAACCGTTTCTACTTGTTTACCATCTACTAATTCAAATAAATATTTAGTGGTTGGTTCATAGCTCGATGACATCTTTTGGGATAATTTTAATAGACTAATCTCAGCACATGGTTCTAACGATTCACGGACTGATTTCTTGAGAGTCGTCATCGCTGAAAAACTGGAAACATTTTTTCTATACATCCAATGAAAGAGTTGTTTTGCACGGTAGGGCTGCATTCCCAAACTCTGGACATAATCTTGCAATTGCTCTAAAGAAAGTCCTTTTAAATGAGTTTTTGTTGAATACCCTGAAATATTCATTTTTTTAGTAACGAAAATATCGGAACTAGAATCTAAACTTCTCATTTATTATGTATTTGAATTTATTATAAATATATTTTTTATTTTAGAAATTTAAATGTACAGTTTTGTTGTTGGCGTCGCAAGGAAAAGTAATTGATATTATTTAAGATATATCATAAGTTAGGTTACGATAATCAATTCTATAAATAGCTGCTTACAGCTTTGATAGTTTTTATCTCAACGAAAATATAATTAACTTTAGGATTCAACATTTAGAGGAATTCCAATGGCAAAAGCGCTAAAAAAAGTAAGTGATGTGGATTTAGTTGATCAATTGCGGGAAACTTATGATGCTTTATTGAAAGAAATTGGTAAAGTAATTATTGGACAGCATGATATAATCCACCAAATGATCATTTCATTACTTTCAAAGGGGCATTGCTTAATAATCGGAGTTCCCGGTCTGGCAAAAACATTATTGATTAGTACACTTTCAAAAACATTAAAGCTCGAATTCAACCGTATTCAATTCACACCTGATTTGATGCCAGCCGATATTACTGGAACAGAAATTTTGGAGGAGGATCTAAGCACAGGCAGGAAAACACCTCGTTACGTTAAAGGACCGGTTTTCACTAACATTATTTTGGCTGATGAAATCAACAGGACACCTCCAAAGACACAGGCTGCTTTACTGCAGGCAATGCAAGAGCATGAAGTGACAGCAGCAGGTGTAACGTATAAATTAAGTGAGCCATTTTTTGTGCTAGCCACCCAAAACCCGATTGAGCAAGAAGGTACTTACCCACTTCCGGAAGCACAATTAGACCGTTTTATGCTTAATTTATGGATTGATTACCCCGATGAAGATGATGAAGTTCAAATTGTAAAATATACAACCTCAGCCTATGTTTCAGATCCAAGTGTAGTTATGCATGCTGAAGACATCATCCTTTACCAGAATTTGGTTCGCCGTGTGCCTGTTGCAAGTAACGTAATTAATTACGCAGTTAAATTGGCTCGTATGACACGTCCTGCTGGTAACAATGCTCCAAAATTCATTCGAGATTGGATTAACTGGGGAGCTGGTCCACGTGCATCTCAATTTTTAATTCTCGCAGCAAAAACCAAATGTATTTTGGAAGGCCGTCCCACACCGGAGATAGAAGATGTTCGGAAAATGGCAATTCCAGTCCTGCGTCATAGGCTGGTTACAAACTTTAACGCTGAAGCGGAAGGTGTAGATACTGTGAGTATTATTAATAAATTACTGGAAAAAATTTAAGCTTATGCAATCAAAATCTACCAATATCTATCAGCGTTATTTAAGACCGGATGTAGTGTCCAGGCTGGGCAGGCTGGATCTGATTGCACGAATGATAGTTGAGGGATTTATTATTGGGCTTCATCGTAGTCCTTACCACGGATTTAGTGTTGAATTTGCCGAGCACCGCCAATACATGCCAGGCGATGACATAAAACACCTCGATTGGAAGGTTTATGGAAAAACGGAGAGATTTTATATAAAGCAGTTTGAAGAGGAAACAAACCTAAAGTGTCACATACTACTGGACACTTCAGCTTCGATGGGGTATACGTCGGGGAAAATTACAAAATTACAATATGGTATTTATCTTTCAGCCGCATTGTCTTATTTAATGATCAATCAACAAGATGCAGTGGGATTGGTTATTTTTGATCAAAAAATCAGACAATACTTCCCACCCAAAGCCGTAAATTCTTATTTAAAACAGCTATTAATCGCGCTTCATACCTGTAAAAGCAGTAGTAAGACGAATATCAGTTCAGCATTTCATGAAATGGCTGATCGAATTAAAAGGCGAGGTCTTATCATTGTAATTTCTGATCTTTTTGATGATAGATCGGCAATATTATCAGGGCTAAAGCATTTTCGTCACAACAACCATGAGGTGATTGTCTTTCATATTTTGGACCCTGAAGAAAGAAGATTCGATTTTCATGGGGAAGTCGTTTTTGAAGATATGGAAACAGGTCAACAAATTTTAACCCAGCCCGCACATATTAGGAAAGAATATCGGAAAAAGGTTGCAAGATTCATAAAGCAGTTCCGGAAAGAATGTAGAGAAAATCGTATTCACTACATCCTAATGGATACAACGGAACCTTTCGACAAGGCTTTATTTGAATACTTGGTTAAAAGGAAAAAAGTAGGTTGAATTGTCTAATTATGGCTAAATGAAAAGGAGTGCTCTTGTTCATCCATCCTTTTACTACATTCCAATAAAATTTCAATTGTTGATTTTTTAATATTTGTAGCTTTTGGTTCCTCCCCTATTTCGAATTCAAATTTACCAGTTTTCCAACTAAATATACGGTAGATAGCTTCTTCACCCTCCAGATCATCCAATTTAGCTTCGACAATCTTTCCTTCATATAAATAGATTGAACCTCTTTGATACAAATTAGACAACCACAATCTTCCTGATTTGTTATTGTTGTGTAACCATTGAATAAGCTCAAGAAGGAGAAATTCACCTAACTCTCCATTAAATACGCTCAATCGCGATATTCCACTGTTGGTAAATACTTGAAATCTCGAAAGCAAGGCTTCAATACGAACCATAAACTCGCGGGCGGATATGGGCTTGATCAGTATTCCGTCAACACCCGACCGATAACTGTTTAGTTCTATCTCTTTGTTATTTGAGTTCGATAAAATAATAAATGGAATATGATTCAATTTATAGCGATTGCGAATAGTCCAGCACAGTTCCAAGCCGGACAATTTTGGTAAATTCAACTCTGCAACAATTGTCAGAGGATTGATGTTTTGAACTAACTCTAACGCCTCTTCCCCATCATCACTTATTGAAATATCGTAGCCTGCCTGTTGAAGAGGGTCGTATATTTTTTTTATGCTGGTTTCGTCATTACTTGCAATTAATATCTTCTTACTTTCCATATTAAAATCACTTTGTTATTAAATAGACGTTAATTTAGATACTGTTATCAGTTGATAACCACGATCTTTTAGTCCGGTAATAATATCCGGTAACTTTTTTTGAGGATGATCATCTTTTCGTTCACTACCCATATGCATTAAAATAATAGAACCATTAGCGCCATGTTTTTGTGTATCTGCAAAGTTGAAAATATTCGAGTAGATTTGGTCGGCTGAATTATAGTTTGGATTGGATGTATCGGCAATCCAATCCATGGTATCCATACTTTTGCCATTACCAACACTTTGTGTCCAACTTACGTGTTTGTAGCCAAGCTCTGCAGCCCACTCCCTGATTTCCCGGTTATGCTCACCAAAAGGTGCTCGCCAAAAAGGTACAAGATTCTTCCCAGTAAGATTGTTAAAAGCAACTTCTGTTTTTATTAACTCTTCTTGAAAGGATTCTTTCGTAATTTCAAGTCTCGTGATCTGTTTTTTATTTTCTCTATAAGTTGTAAGGTGTGGATGGCTCATTGTATGGTTGCCGACTTCATGGCCCTCTAGTGTTATTCTCAAAACAGTTTCCGGATAATCATTAATAAATTCTCCGGTTAAAAAAAATGTAGTCTTTACACCATGTTCATTTAATGCATTCAGGATTTCTTTACTCATATTGTTAAGTGACCCGCCGTCAAATGTTAATGCAATTTGAGGACTTTGCGTATCTCCTCTACTCAATGTCTGCGTTAGATATTTAAGTGACGGTGTATTATAACGAAAATTCATTGTTTCTAAGGCTACACGTTCTCCATCCATAGACATCATTTGTATCAAAAAAACTTTGTGCCTCCGAGTTAATGTAACTTGTTCGAAAGAAAATTTCCCGTCTTCCGGTTTAACAACTTGGATTAATTCATCTCCTGAAAGAAGCATTACGACCGAATTATTCTCAGCCTCTCCCCTGATATTTATTGTCTTATAGTATACCATTCCTTTGGTTTCAACCGGTTCAGTAATTTTTAATTTATAGGGCTGGTCTAAAAATCCATCGACTATTAAATTTGAACTTCCTAAGGTTGATTTTACTGATTTGATTTCATCACTTAATTGCTGGTTAATCAAAATAAGCCAACCCACCAAAATTGCGAGAATTACGACGCCAACCCACGGGCTCTGTAGTGTTTTTACACGCTGAAAAGATTGAACTATTGGCGAGGTAGCATTGGTAAATAGAAAATTTTGCCAGCAACTTGAACTACAATAAATATGATGTGATTTCGTTATCTGGCATTCTGTACAAATGGATATATGGCAAGAATAACATTTTCTAAATGTTAATATTTCAGGATGTTTAAAACAAAATTGTTGATTTTTTTGCATAGTACTACAAAATAAAATGATAGTTACAAGAAAAATAGCGAAATCGGAGGGAGAAAGTCAAGCTAAATCAGGAAAAAGTTATAGTATGAGGCTTTGTAAGAAAAAGTTGAAATTATAATTAAGGATCTAGTTTCTCTAAAGAATCTGCTATTTGTTGGATTTCAATACGAGAAAAATTCCCAATTAACAAGAAAGAATGATGATTAACCTTCCTAATTATTATCTGTTGAAAGCTATAATTCTGTCCCTTCCGATTCTTAGGCTGTTTTAACAGCCTTTCAAAAGACTTTGGTAGGGGACCTTTTATCTCAAAAATGGAAAGATTTAGTAAGCCATCTGTGTAGTGTAAATGAATAATATCTCTACTGGTTTCTTGTTTATAATCAATGGAAACTAGTTCGAATCCATCCGGCAAGTATTCAGGCAAAAATGGAGTAGCTTCTGTCTTGTTCATAAATTCGAATACAGTTTTGAATCGATTACCCGGTCTTTTCCCTGTCCTTCTATGATCTTTGTTTTTATCGCCAACTTTTGCAACTATACTATCCGGTACGGTAACACCGTACTCTATTTTCTTAAACTCATGTCGCATAGTTGCAAATTCATTTTGATCGGAAAAATAAACAATTTCGCGTTTCAAAATAAAATAATTTGATTCATCAAACCACAATCGAATTCCAAACCGCGGTAAATGAATCGGCTTTACATCCAACCGGACGGTCTTTTTCCCCGCAATGGATACTCCGGGATATTTATCAACCAAAAAATTCCGTGCAAATAAATTCAGGTATTTACGATTTGGGAATAAATCAAATTCACGGTTATTCCTTTGGAAAGCATGTCTACGCATTCTCTTTTTCTCTGAAAATTTGCTATGAGTACCTTTGCTTCTTGTTTTTGCACGAGATAATTTAGGTTCAAGATAATAAATAGAGGGTGGTTGTGCCCAGACAGTAAATAGCATTCTTCGTGGTTTTTCTCTTCTATATTCAATCTCCAGAAGACCATTATAAACAATCTCGGATCTTGATTGTTTCATTTTTCCCAATATTTCTAATACTTCACTTTTACTCAAAGTTTGAGTAAATACCGGAGTTAAAAATAGACCAAAGAGGAGAATTGAAAATACCAGCGCTAGGAGTATTTGGAAATACCTGCTATTCATTTGAATTTGCACTCTCATAATATGCCCAATCATACTCTACGTCTTTAACGACATATACCGGGTTAGCAGCAGAAACTTCATTAAATGACTCCATATAGTATTCGATTGAATCTGAAGTTAACGTTTCGACCGGTTGATCGTTTCGAAAACCAATTTGCCATATTGCAAAAGAAATTGTAGCAACAGTCAAACCGGCAAAGTCTACCCGACTCGCAAATGATTGAAAAAAAGATCGACTACCAGTCTTAAGCTCTTGTTCTAAAGTTATGTCTGATTTCTTAAGTTGAGGTTCCAGTTTCTGGTATATACCAGTAAGATAATTTGCTGTTACTTTCTTTGGGAGCGCTAGATTTCTCATAGACTTAAGCAAGTCATCCACTTTATGATATTGACTTAACTTTTCCTGGCAAACTTCACAATGATTAAAATGAGAAATCTGCTCTTCCGAAAGAATCATAGAAAATTCGTTCAAATCAACTTTCTTACATAATTTATTTTGAACATTTTGGCACAACATAATAATTACTCCAGGTTATTTAATCTCCTTCGAGAGATATTTACGCATTTTTTCTTTTGCATAATAGAGTCGTGATTTAACGGTCCCAACAGAGCATTCCATTATTTCGCTAATTTCATGTTCCTTAAATCCTTGCATTTCATGCAAAATAAGAACGTCGCGATGTGACTTAGTTAATTTGGCCAACGCATTCCAAACCATTTGTCGAGTCTGGAAATCTATGGATGAGGCTTCTTCACCTGTCAATTGATCTACTAAAAATCCATTATTATCTTGGCCAATCTGTTGAAATAATGAGAAAAATTTAATCTTTTTCTTTCTATTCAAAACATTTAAGCACTGGTTCACTAATATTCGAAAAAACCACGGTTTAAATTTCTGCATCGAGTCAAAAGATCCAGCTTTTAAAAAGACTTTTACAAAAGCATCTTGTGTTATATCTCGCGCATCCTCCCAACTGTGTAAATAATGATAAGCCAGGCGTAATGCATCTTCTTGATATCTTGAAACCAATGTGTCATATGATGATCGATCTCCATTTTGTATAGTGACCATTATTTGTTCATCGGTCAATATTGTACCAATCTTAGATGCTTTTGTTTCCAACCCGATTTTCCCATAGAATTATTACGAATTCAAATAAAATATTTTATTTTATAGAATATAAAATTTATGTCTATCTATTCAATCACTTTTCTTTATTTATCTTTGCTTTGCTTATTAACTTACAATCTCTCATTGAGAATGGTTCAAATTATTAGCTGAAAACGAATTCCTGGAAGAATTAAAGGATCAACTGTGAAATGGCGAAATAAGGATATTGTACTTACTCAGAAAAGATATTTTAGAAGGATTAATGTTGAGCTAAAGGGCAGGTTATCTAAGGGAAAATTTAAGTTTCTTCTCCAATGGTTCTATAGATTTCTTCCAAGATATTAATATTAATTGTAATATTGTATCTTGAATCAATTAATTGTTTTGCCCTAATTCCAAACTGCTTTCTAATTTCCGGATGATGGTATAAAGTTTGAATTGCCGAAACAAGTGAAAGTGAATCACCTGGCTCCACTAAAATCCCTGACACAAAATCTTTTATAATTTCTTTAATAATGCCTTCATTAAATGCAATTATCGGCAATTCCAAAGCCATAGCTTGTAACACCCAACCTGGTATGCAGCCATTTTTGGGATCATTTACAAGACCACTAGGAATAACCAAAACGCTGGCAATATTCATCCATTCCAGCATTTCTTTTTCTGACAATTGGTCACGAAAAATCACCATATGCTCCAAGCTCTTATCGTATACAAGGTATTTAAAACGATCAAAGGTTGGGCCACCTCCTATAAACTCACACTGAAAATTTACTCTTCGCTCTGCTAATTCATCAAAAGCATCCAGCAAGGCATTAAAACCTACAATCGGCTCATTTGAACAAAACACAATTATCTTAAATTGATCGTCTTTTTTGGCTTCTTTCGGTGTATTGCCATTTAAATTAAGACTCTGATAATGTGGCCATATCGGAATTTCTAATTTGCCATAAGAATTCATGAGTAGTTGTTTGCTGAATTTCGTTCTTGCTAGGAGACCTTTAGCTTCAGATATTGAATGTATAATTTTGCCGTTTTTCTTATTCAAATTTTCGGATTCCATTGTAATCAAATATGGCTTTTTTGTTAAGCGGGAAATTAACCAGGCAGTTTGTGTGACAAAATATGATCCTTGTACATGAATTAAAGCCTTGGGATATTTACATATTTTTCTCGTTATCCAAGAAATTCTCAGAAACTTGGATAAAATCCTAATCATAAATGATGGATTCTTATAGTTATTCTTAGCCAAAACAAACAAACTGGTAGTAATAACATATAATTTTGTAATCAATAGGAAAATAAACGTCCAGATAGAAGAAAAAGAGGATTTCCAGTTTGGACGAAAGACGGAACCATTCAATTCTTGAAGATGAGTTTCTTTAGTTATATTGCCATCTCGGTTTATGCAAAATATAGATAATGGAATTTTCCTTCTATTTAATTCTTTAATTTCCAACTCTAAATTAGGATCAATATCTTTACTGAATTGATCGAATAAAAAAATAATGCGACTTTGAGTGTTTGAATTAAGCATAATATTACACTTTATATTTAGAATTATTATACACCAAGCCTCTTTTTCTAACCCGAATAAAAGGCTAAGGTTTTTATTTCAGTTATTTGAATCTAACTTTTTGTTAATTAATGTTGGGAGATAGTTCCAAAGTCAGTATTTTTTGTATCCGATCCGGTTTTATTGGTTTCTGAAGAATTTCATTTGCTCCGTTTTTAATTGCACGAATTGACGATCTTATGGAATGATTTTCTGTTAAGACAATAATCGGTATTTTTTTTTGTTTTTCTCTCATGTACGAAATGATTTCGCCGGATACAAAACCTGGGATATTAAGCTCTGTTATTATGGCATCAAATAATTTTTCATTCATTGCATTCTTAACTTGGTGCTTATTCATGCAAACAGTAACGAAATAACCCCATAATTCGAAAACATTACGCATCACTTTCAAGCTATTCAAATCATAATCCACAACAAGAAGATTCATATCCATCGCTCAATCAGTTAATAGTTCAAATCATCGGGTTACCGTGATGATATTAGTTGTCAAGTTTTAGAACCGGTAATACTATATAATTTGGGAAAATATTTGGACTTCAAAGCCTTAAACGAAGCTCTTAAGCAAACTTAAGGCATTTGGAGGGCTTGCAAATACACCTGGCCAGGGATAATGAAAATCCCCAGCCGATAAAAAATAAAGGATTTTAGCTAATAAACGCTTTTCATTTAAAATAGAGTATAGATGAATGGTGCTATAGCACTTCCTTCAGTTAAAACAATCAATGAACCTAACAAAAGTAGAAAGAATAAAATAGGAGCGAGCCAATATTTTTTTCGAACTCTAAGAAATTGCCAGAATTCGAGAATAATTTCTGCTTTAGCCATTTTTTAATCCTTTATATTAATAATTAATATTGCTTTTCGGTTGAATCAGGATCATAAGGTTTGCGATCTCTTTTGAGCCAATAACTGGATTTTTGTTTTTCAATTTTTTGATTTAGCGGGTCTTTACCCAAAAGCCGGATGACAATCCCTGCGGGCGTAAAAATAACTATGAAGAGTAAACTCAAAATGAGCCGGGTCATGAAAAATCCAAGGACAACTGCAAAACTCATCCAGGAAATATAAAGTGGCTTTAAGGCAATTGGATAAACAATACCTAAAAAGAATATAGATCCACCAATATATGCAAAATAAATTGCAGCAGATTTGTCTTTCCAGAATAAGAGCAAAGCCAAGAGTCCAAGGGCAATACCTATCACATAACCGAATTTCTTTAATTCCTTTTTATCTGAAATATTTAAAACTGTTTTTATTTCTTCTTTTAGCATTGTTTTTTCTCAATCTAGTTCGTATTCTTTTTGCCAATCAATATCATGCGCCAATTCTTTTTGCTGCTTCTTATTAATTAATAAATTACCTAAAACCAAATAGTCCATATTTGTGCGCATAAAACAAATGAATGCATGTTCCGGGCTACATACTATAGGTTCACCGCGCACATTGAAGGAAGTATTTATGATTACCGGACAATTGGTTTTTTTATAAAAAGCTTTAATCATTTTATAATAGACCGGGTTATCCATTTCATTTACAGTTTGTACTCGAGCTGAATAATCTACATGAGTAATAGCAGGAATCTCTGAACGAACTACTTTCAACTTATCCAAACCCTCATAATTCTTGTGACCATCTTGTGAATTCTCAAAGCACAGCTCTTGTTTAACAGGTGCAACTAAAAGCATGTACGGACTTTCGGTATCCATTTCAAAATAATCAGAAACATTCTCTGATAATACGGAAGGTGCAAAGGGTCTAAAGCTTTCTCGAAATTTAATCTTTAAATTCATAATAGATTGCATTTTAGGGGAGCGTGCATCACCGATAATGCTCCTGCCACCGAGCGCACGAGGACCGAATTCCATTCTTCCCTGGAACCAACCGACTACATTTTCATTCGCAAGCAGATCAGCAACAGTCTCCGTCAGTTCCAAATCTGAAAGCCTTTCAAAAGGTATGTTTTCTTTTCTTAGATACTCTTCAATTTCTTCATTTGAGTACTCTGGTCCATAATACGAACCTTTTTGCGAATCTCTGCCATTGGATAATTTTCTTTCTTTCCCCAAATATTGGTGCCATGTAAAAAGTGCAGCACCAAGAGCGCCACCCGCATCTCCGGCAGCTGGTTGAATCCAAATGTTTTCAAAGGGACCTTCACGAAGTATTTTACCATTTGCCACACAATTCAATGCCACACCACCAGCCAATACCAGGTTTTTCATTCCGGTTTCTTTATGCAGATGCCTTGCCATACGCATCATTATTTCTTCCGTAACTTGTTGGATAGACATGGCTATATCCATTTCTCGCTGGGTTATTTTTGATTCCGGCTTGCGAGCTGGACCACCAAAAAGATCAGCAAAACGATTATTGGTCATCGTAAGCCCGGCGCAATAATTGAAATACTTCATATTCATTTTGAAAGATCCATCTTCCTTCAAATCTATAAGGTTATCAAATATCTGGTCTGCATATTTAGGTTCACCGTAAGGTGCTAAACCCATTAATTTATATTCACCTGAATTTACCTTAAATCCTGTGAAGTAGGTAAAAGCTGAGTATAACAAACCCAAAGAATGTGGAAAATGAAGGTCGGCCAATAAGTCGATTACATTATTCTTACCAACTCCGTAACTAGAAGTTGTCCATTCTCCTACTCCATCTATAGTCAATATAGCAGCTTCATCAAAAGGCGATGGATAAAAAGCTGAGGCAGCGTGAGATTCATGATGCTCGGGAAACAATATCTTCCCTTCGAAATTTAATTCACTGGCAATATAATCTTTTATCCATAATTTTTTCTTCAACCATAGGGGCATTGCCATGATGAAAGATTTTAATCCAAAAGGAGCATATGTTAGATAGGTTTGCAATAATCGCTCAAATTTAATAAATGGCTTATCATAAAAAGTGATATAGTCCAGATTTTCACCGCAGATTCCGCCTTCTTCAAGACAATATTTAATTGCATTCTCCGGAAAATTAAAGTCGTGTTTTTTACGCGTAAAACGTTCCTCCTGAGCAGCTGCTATAACTTCTCCATCGCGCACCAGACAAGCGGCGCTATCATGATAAAATGCGGATATGCCAAGTATGTCCACCTAACTACCTCTATTTAATTAATAATAGTTCTCAATTCAATTGCAAAGAGTTGCATAACATTATAATCGGAGAGATAAAAAAATTCTTTACTACACATTATAAATATGAAAATATTGTTTATCAAACAAAATTAACAAAGGCTTTAGATTATCCTTTTTTAATAGGTCGATACAAAGTGGTTCCAATCTATTCAAGTATCATTAATTCAGGTTTAAGATTCATAGTCTCTAGGTGGTTTTGAATCTCTTCTGCGTAAATTGGATTCATGACAATAACAGAGTCGGGATTAATTTCCGATAAAAATTCAGGACTTACAATTATCTGCCCCGTTCCAGCTATATACGAACCTTGTCTATTCGTATTTATATCCACGACATATTCTATTTCGTCATAGATTTTCAACGTCGAAAGAAAAGCAGCCGATTTTGAGTAAGAGCCCCAAAGCACAACACTTCGATTTTTTTGTTTTATTTGCTTAATTTGATGATGCCAATCATTCATCTTTTTTTGGCAATGCTCATTAAAATTTATAGCAGAGCACGTCAATTCTTCTATATCATTTTTTAACTCTAAAGCGCCATTTTTTTCTATAGAACATGGTTTCGCCTCAATCATCAAATATTGATCACCGTAAGCTCGCCTGGCATCAAGCACTTCAAATCCACAATATTGAAATAGCCGGGCTAACGATCCCAAACTGAAATATGAACAATGTTCATAATAAATCTCCCAAAAGGCTCCCTCTTTTAAAATACGAGATGTATCTGGAACCTGAAAAAAAACAATGGTGTCTAATCGATTTCTAATCGTTCGTCGCAGCATGTTTAGGAAATCCGCAGTATTATGTGTATGTTCCAAAGTCATATTACAACAGATAAAATCCCCTTGATATATGGCATATTTTGAAGAATAATAATCCTTAATGAAATTAGCTTGATGCGTTTTACCTCTAAGACTTGTGCAATCAAACGCCGGGTCAAATCCAATTCCAGTGTTTCCCCCCATTTCACAAAGCAGCGACAAAAACTCACCCTGACCGCAGCCAATTTCGATAATGGTTTTATCGTGCAAATCATGTCGGTCGATTAATCTAGCAGCTAATTGATCATTGAATGCGGTAAAAGTCGGGGAAAAACTGCGAGCGCCTTCATAATTGCATGGGTATTCATATTTTCCGGGCTCATATGCTAGATTTGAAATAAACCCACAGGTATAACATACTCCAAGCTCAATATCGCCAACGGGGTATTTTAGAGCCTCGTTTTTGGTTGACATAAGCATGACAGTATGGACAGGAACATCCTGAACGCGATAAAAGGACGTCAACCCTAATGATCCGCAACTCGGGCAAGAAGCGAGGTTCACGTTAGCTGTATCCAACACTTCTTGTTTTTTAGATATTGATTCTATCATAAATCCTCCTAAAGAGATAATATCTCAAATACTAGTCACAAATTAGTTTCTTTCTCAGAAACAATCCCAGTTCGCCAATCTTTGTAGTTTTACATTCACTTAATCGATTTCTCCACAGCCGTTAGATTAACATTATTTCAATCGGTAGTTTCATTCACTTTAACCAGTTGTTGCGACGGTTCCATATTTGACTAAGTACTCTTTGTTAATCCATTCATAAGTCAATTTTCTACCTTCAAGGAGCTTTGTACTGGGTTCCTATCCCAAATACTTCTGGATTTTTGTATTATCACTGTTTCTTCCATTCACTCCTTTTGGAGCGACTACGGCGACGTCTAGTCGATGGTCCTAAGAAGCTCGTGATCGACGAGCGAATCAGCGGCCTGCCGGATCAGATCGAAGGAATACCCCGATCTCTCCGCGATGTCGAGGAGGGTGTGATCGCCGTCAGAGAAATTCATCACCCAGAGAAGCGCCATCTCGAGATCGGCCCGCCGCTGCAATCCGCCCATCGATCCGTAGAGACCGCGCTTCCCGAGCTGGGGCTCGGCCTCGGGGATTAGATTCTGATATCGCCGGTTCCGTTCGAGGATTGCAGCGATCTCGATGCAGACAGAGAGTGATTCCCCCAGTCGCTCCGCGCTGACCAGCTCAAGATCGTCTCCAGAGCTATGGTAGCCACGAAACTCCGAGTGCGTGGAACGCGTGAGCGACCCTACCGGCAGGTTGAACTTCGGTGAGTTGAAGTTACGCTCGTCGTAGCCGTATGGCGAGAACGGGATCGTCTCGAACGGCCCGTTGCGGTTCTCGAGGATGTGCTTCGCTACCCTATCGATCTCGGCGTCGCCACGGCGGCTGTTCTTGTACGAGAAGTGGGACGGATCCCCCACGCAGGCGAGCACGAGACCGTGCCGAATCCGATCCAGCCGGTCCTGGTTTCGACTCAGCCACACCACTGACCCAATCCCGCCGGGGATGAACAGAAAGCGATAGGAGTACCGTCGCTCGACTCCGCTCAGGAGCCTGGCAAGGAATGTCGCAACGACATTCCCCGAGAGGTTGTCGTTACACAGTGAGGGATGGCAGGCATGGCTCGTGATCAGAACTTCATGCTCACCATCGCCTGGAAGAACAAACTCGCCGTAGTTGAGATGCCCGTCCTCGAGGGTGGAATCGATGTGAACCTCGTACATGCCGTCCTCGAGACGCTCGTAGTCCCGGTGGGAAAGACAGAAACCCCAGTCCTTCCTATAATAGGATGTACGATACGGAATGAAGTCCGGCTCCTCGGGAAGGGTGTGGAGATGCTTGCGAAGCTCGTCGAGAGTCATGGTCTGATGAATCGGGACACTGTAGCTGACGACATGCAGATTCGACTTCCGAAAGTCGATGATCCGCTCGCCGCCTGGGTAGGCTACGTAGGCATCGCGTATGTTCCACTCTCGCGGCACGGTCCAGTCAAACGCTCGTGTCCCGCTCGGAACCGCTTCGATGGACAGACCGGGTAGGTACTCACCGATGATGCGCTGGCTCTCTCGGAATCCATCGCCGGTAATGCTCCGGCAAATCGGATGGAGGCGAGTCATGAGATCGTACATCTCGCGGCCGAGCTCGTCGAAGTCAACCTGGTCTCGCAGCGTCGTCATGTCGCGGGTCGATGCCATCAGGTTACCCGACCGCTTGAATCGGCGTTTCGATCGTCGCGCCTGTGGCTTTCGAGATCGAAGTCAGGGTAGGAGCGGTCCTTCTCCGAGAGCGTCGGCTCGGCTAGCGGCCAGGGAATAGAGAAGTGCGGATCGTTCCAGCGAATGCCCCGCTCGGTGCCGGGACGGAATGCCTCGGACATGAAGTACGTGACAATGGAGTTTGGCTCCAGGGTCTGGTAGGCGTGCCCAATCCCCTTGGGGATATAGACAACCTCGGCGCTCGTCCCCCGAAGCTCCATGGAGATCCACTCACCGAACGTTTCGGACTCAGTGCGCAGGTCAACCAGCACTTCGAACAGTGCACCACTGACGCACTGTGCCATCTTCACCTCGCCCGCCGGGCGAACGTGATAGTGAATCCCTCGAAGAGTGCCTCGCACCTCGTTCATCACCACGTTGCACTGCTCGATGTGACCCTTGAGCCCTTGGTACTCCTGCGTCTCCCGGCAGAAGGTGCGCGTGAACGTGCCACGGTGATCGACGTTGGGGTCGAGCTGCACACGGTAGACGCCGGACAGGCGAGTCTCGCGAAATTCCATCGGCG
>CAYXGW010000087.1:0-25209 GCA_964464595.1 uncultured Deferribacteres bacterium | reverse complement strand
GTGTATGGCTACGAATTGGTCGTAGATACTCACACTCGACCCGCCAGTAAAGGTGTGCTTGAGAGTGACTATCGCATTCAAGTAACGAGTCCACTCGTCATTTGTTAAAAACGCAGCATTCTTTCTGATTCGCATGGTCTTTCTCCTTTCTATTCGTTTTGATGTTTCACGATTGCTTCTGCCAGCTCCTTGACGGATTTAAAAGAGTGATAGGGAAGCTCCCCAGCGTTGAACTCATTGGCTTCTACATCGTGGCTTACCTGGATTGGCTCTCCATCGATCGAAATCTTAGGATTCGATGATTCCTCAAACTCGATCTTCTTGTTCTTGTACTCAGTTGTTTCCATTGCTAACTCCTTTCTGGTTGTTGAAACAATTAAGGCTGTTTAGACCAGCATTCATTTGGTTTCTGAAAAAATACAAACCTGACATGGGAATGAACGGTCACTTGTACTATTTATAGGCAACAAATAAAGTTTTTCATCCAAAATGGCAACTTTTGATATTAATTTCATAAAAACAGATACTTACATACATTTTTATGATTTTCTATTTCAGGCATAAGGCATCCAATCTAAACGGTCGCAAAAATATTGTTTTATGCGTTCCCCGATTGCGAAACCCTCTACCACTTGACTTTCGAGTTTCAGAAATTATATGTTGCAAAACTACCATAAAAACCCCAAGGACTATTAGAAATTTATGATTAATCAAAGGTACATGTTAGATACTCAGATGTCAAGTAAAAGTTAAATTAATGCATTAAATCAATGAAGCTTATTTTACAGCTCAGTTTACCATTCCCATATACTTTCATAAGAACTGCAAGTTTCAGGTGAATGGTGACTAGAACCCTGCGACAATCAGCTAGGGAAGCTGGGACTCTATGACTGATTTACACCCACATTGATAATTTAATATATGCAAAAATAGAAATCTGATTCGTCCATTGAAATGAAATCATATTTGAAGTGTTGTAACGTCCCGGCGCTTAGCCGCCTTGCGGCTGGCACGGTGTAACCAAACTGCACTTGAAATGCTTCAAAACCGAAGATGCCCTCGCAAAAATCCTCGACAGCAAGATCTGCTTCATGCGCTTGTTATGCGGCTCTCCTTGACGAAGAGCGGACCAACCGACCAAAAGCGGAAACTTTAGAGGGTCGTCCAGTGGCGGTTAATCTCCAACGAGTCAGTTCGCCTTCTTGGGGCATTCTCCCACAAAACCAAGGCATATCGGAGTCAGAACCACATCACCTTTTACTGCGCGATTCTACCCCTAAACATTCCGTGAAAGCTGTTCCCAATGTTTGGGTCGGTCAACTCTCCTTTCATACGCAATAGGCTCTCATCACCCTCCTTAACCTAGCCTGAGACCTCAAACTTCTTCGAGCTTAGCGTTATCAAGCATATACTCGGCACCTGGAGTATCAAGATAGATTTCACAACGAACTGTGTGAGTATCGCCAAACTCCAGCTTTTTCTGTACCCTAAAGGTATGCCAAGTAGGTCTGACAAGAATATTTTGGGCGGCAGGGTTGCTTATGGAGGGCGTCAGCTCCCAAATAGCAATCCGACCCTGAGCTGTGGCATTCGCGTCATCTGTCCTCAAAGCTATGCCTATGCTGAACTCATACTTATGTCCAGTGGGGACTGGATCCTCGGTATCAGCCTTCAGTTTTGTATCTACATCAATGTCCTGAAAGAAGCCGGTCGGTAGGTTCCCTGGATTTAGCAGGGTCGCTGCAAAACCGCGTCCTTTCCCCTTCTCAAACTGGTCCCTGCTTGTTTTGTCCCAATTTTTCCAGGTGTAAAATCTACCGTTTAACAATTTATTTTGTCTCAGTCTATTTTTTGCCATGGCTAACTCCTAGTTTAGTTTAGGGAATAGCGTGCGCAACGAATCACAAGCACATTTAATGATCATAGAATGTAGGGCACATGTTGTTCTTTCGGTTAATAGGCACTAACCTCCTTCCTCTGCCTCATGCATTCCACCTGCCTCCGTTGTCACGCGATTTTAGTAGCATGAAAGACATGGCGGCAGATGGCTCAGAACGAGCCACATAACATAAGTATGAACGAGTCGTTTATACTATTTATAGGTGACAAATAAAGTCGTTAATCCAAAACGGCAACTTTTGATATTAATTTCATAATAACAAATACTTACATGCATTATTATTGCTTTCTCTTTCCGGTATAGCGACGATCTAAACCGGTTCGCAAAAATATTGTATATGCGATCCCCGAGTTACGAAAATCTCTACCAGTGACTTTCGAGTTTCTGAAATTATATGCTGCACTTCCATAAAAACCCCAAGGACTATTCAAAGTTTATGATTAACCAAAGGTACATGTTGGATACTCAGATGTCAAGCAAAAGTTAACTAATGCTTAAATACTGCGGCTTATTTTACACCTCAGTTTACCATTCCCGAATACCTTCATTAGAACTGCAAGTTTCAAGTGCATAGTTACATCAAGGACGCCAGGCCCGTATCATTCCTTAAATCTAACTTAACTAAGTACTAATCTTGTCCCCTATCAAAATGGTCAAATAACTCAAAGAATCAAATGACCGATTGTCTGCCCCGTGTTTTCCAATTTGGGTCCTCAGCGAACCGCTCGAACGTAGCGTGTGAAGTCAACATGGAGGCTGGTGCAGTAAGCACTGTAGAAATCGACTACCCAAGCAAGCGAGGTAGGGCGAATATCTGCTGTCAAAAGCCACTTCTGTTTTGCGTCAAACGCAGGATCTATATAAAAGCCAGCTTGATTTTTTTTCGGTTCCATCAGTGACATCGCTTCCTCAAGCGTCGGCAAGCGCCAATCTGAATACCCGGCAAAATTCGTCTGATTCAGTTTTCCTAAGTGCTGATGCCTCTCTACAAAAGTTACTGATGGCCCTGACTGCTGCCAAGTTAAGCCGGTTGTGTTGTCTCTGACCAACTTCTCGCCACTCCGCTCAAACACTTCATAGTCGTGCTCCAAACCCATGCCTGTCTTGTTCCATTTAGAGTCATAAAATCCCAGATATATCAGCATCTTTTTTACAGCGTTATCGGAAAGATTTGACAGCGGCTCAGACCGAAGTTGAACCTGACCGAGGATTGGTAGACCTGGTAAATGGCCTTGCAGAGATGGCACAACGATGATACCGCTGCCATACTCATAGTTCTCTTTAGCGAATTTGTATAAGTCTTCATACGTTTGGATGTCAACATTGCTATAATGAGAGGCAAGTCTTTTCAGCTCAACCGGATCTACATCATCGTTATGGCGTCCACCAACAATGAGTAGCTTGGGCCGAAAAGCCCGGATACCGGTTCGAAGTTCAAGATTGAAACGATTCTGTTCCTCGTCCAGAAAGTCTTTGTAACGCCTGCCCTGGTGAACAGCTTTTTCAATCTTAGCTGAGAATACCCAATTGCCACCATCCTTTACCAGATAAGGTGTTCGTGGGTCCTTCAACTCCACAAAGTCCCAAAACCGCTCTCCGGCCTTTCTCCGCACAAAATCAACCCGGTACATCACCTCTTCGCCCTTGTATAACACAACCTCTCGGGCAATATCGAGATACCCGCCAACTGTCAAGAATTTAGGGAAATCTTGAAAGAACCTGGAAGCCTCATGCTCCGTGAGGCTTTTGTTGTCGAGGATCTTCTCCTCGTAACGCCTTAACTCGTCACGTGTGAAGACTTCCGGGGTTACGCGAATTATTTTGCTGTCATTAGGTTTCATTGTTACTGTTTGGAACGCCTCCTTGCGCTTGATTAAAAATTATATATTATAAATGTCTTATAAAAGCAATTGTTTATTTTAAGATCTTTTAATAGTTTAATCACAAATAATTTTCAACCGAGAAATCCAAGGAAATGAATATAAGTTCAAATTCGATTCCAAATAATCATAAATTTTTAAGTTCTGATACTTTGTTTCATTTTACAGATAATAGAGAAAATTTAATCAGTATTTTAAAATATGAATTTAAACCACATTACGCATTAGAAGATTTTGAAGTTACAATGGAGAGTGACGGCTATGACCTAACGATTACCGAATCGGCCATACCAATGTTGAGTTTTTGTGATATACAATTATCAAATATCCGTGATCATTTAAATTTCTACGGTGGTTATGGAATTGGATTGAAAAAAGAATGGGGTGTAATTAATGGTATTAATCCTGTTTTATACCTTAATAAAGATGCACTGCTAAAAAAGCATATAATGGGAATGCTCATGTGGATATTAAGGAATAAAGAAAAATCCGCACAATATGCATTCGATAAATGGAGAGAATTTATTTACTACATCAAACCATATGAAGGCAAGCAGTGGAGAAAAGGAAAGTATCAAGATAAAAGATTTTATGATGAAAGAGAATGGCGCTACATCCCTGAATTCAGTTGGTTAAAAAATTGCGGGTTAAAAGAGGAACTCACGAAAAAGGATTTTTTGAATCAAAAAATATTAAATCAATCTAACGCTTCAATTGAGGCATCGGAAATTAAGCTTGCCTTTGAACCTGATGATATTAATTATTTAATTATTGAAAATGAACATGATAGATCACCCCTAATAAAATTGATTTTGGATGATATAAAACAGAAATATACCACAGATGTAAAACAAATATTATGTTCCAAAATAATTTCTTCTGAACGAATTATTGCAGACTTTTAATTTATTAAGAATGACGATGAAGTTTTTAAGTCTAATTTTATTTAAGTAATTTTTTTTAGGAGGTATATTATGGATGATCCAATTGAAGTTCTAAAAAAATTTAATCTGCCTGATGAAGAAAGATCTTTTATTCAAGGCTCTTCCGGCGGTAACCAATTTAGAATGCATAAAACAAGAATTATATCTGAATTCTATTTTATTAAAACATTGGAACAATTAACTGAAAGGACAATTGAGGCAAACACAAAACTAGCTGAGTCAAATGATAAACATTCAAAAAGAATGTTTTGGTTGACAGGTGCCCTAGTCTTCACTGCTATTGCTCAAGTGATAATTGCAATATTCTAAAATTTACGTTATAAAATAATTCCAATGAACATCGCCTGCAAGCCGGTTTTGTATCATTCTGTAATTTTCAATTTCACAACCTCCCTGCAATAACCACTGTTTTTTTGATTGTTCTAACCACCCCTTGCTTTTGATTCAATGCTTTCAGAAACAGTATGTAAATACCTATGGGCAAAGATTCGCCATTGGGTTTTCTGCCATCCCAGATCAGTTCCCTGTGGCTGCCCGAAGGTGCATTATTTAGTAAATCCGCCACTTCTCTGCCCAGCATATCAAAAACTTTTAACGACACAAAAGCTGTGGTAACCGGCAGGTTGTATTGTATAATGGTTACATCTTCATGGCCGTCGCCATCAGGTGAAAACGGATTGGGAGCGGATGATAAGTTGGCATCGTCCGGCAATTTATCGACGAATACGGAATTAATTTCCCCGCTGGTTGAGCCGTTGGGCGATGCGCTGGACGCCCAATTACTGGAATCCTGGCTGCTAAGTTCAGGATTAATCCGCTCCAGTGAAACGCCAGCTTCGCCACCCCAACCGGATGTATAAAAGACATCATCAATAATCGTATTGGCAAAATCTTGCAGTTGCAGATGGTCTTGGTCATTGTTTAAGGATGGAAAAGAATTTGGGACCAATAATAATGCAGACAAAGAATTTATGATTAAGGGATCACCGGCGACAACTAAATACTCGCCGGGTTTGAGGAAAACAAATTCCTCCGTTAAAGTATAACTTTTCCCGGTAATTTTTTCAAAAACAGACCAACCTGTTAATTGAATTTGCTCACTTGAGCGATTGTAGAATTCAATCCATTCCGGCTCATCGCTAAAGGGCCGGTACATAATTTCGTTGATCACAATTGCAGAAGGTTCATACCCTGTTTTCAGGATTTCCCGTTCATAATTGTTTCTGCCATTGTTATCATTTTCCGTCGTGGCTAAAACAGAGATCACTTCATAGCCGGAAGGCAGGTTCGGAAGTTGAACAGAAATTTGCAGAGAGTCTTCCACAACAATTTCTTGGTCTACCAGCTCATAGTGAATGGTTTCTTCCGGTTGTGCCAAAGAATCCGAATTCCGATCGATAAAGACAAACAGCTCAAACTTGTCGATAGTTTCTCTGCCTGAATTGGTTAGGGTAAGGTTCAGTTCAGCCCGCTCCTGGTATGAGATTGGATTGGGTGTTAGTTCCAGATCGGTTATCGCCAAATCTCGCTGCAAGGGACTAGCATTATTCATTAGCCCGGCAGTGCCTCCTGCTATTTCGCTTAATTTCCAGTTGCTGCTATCTAATCCGGATCGTTCAGCCCAACGGCGTTCCAAAGAGAAATTTCTTTGCTTACCCCATGCAGGTTTATATCTTGCCGCATCTATGGATTTTCCGGAAGCATCAAACAGAAAAAGTTCGCCGCCGCTGTCTCGCAGAGAGGGAAAATCCGGTAGCCATTTTGCATCCCTCATAAAATCAGATGCATAGCTGGAATCCGAACTGATTACTAAATAATCTTTTGGCTGAATAACTTCTTCATCAGAAATTAAAATTGCTTGCGAGTTGTCATCCGTTTGAGACAACTGCCAGTCTTGCAGGCTCACCGCCAGAGAAGTTGCATTATGCAGTTCTATCCATTCTGCTTCTCCGGAATGAGGGAAATACATCCATTCATTGACAACAATGCTGCTTTCCTCATATGGAATGAGTATGATATGTTCGATAGAATTGTTGAAAGTATTCTCATCATTCTCGAAAATACATTCAAAATGATAATTCCAAATGCCTGCAGCGGTTATGGTTGTTGATACGGAAAAAAGCAGTGAATCACCAGACGGCAAATCTGTGAAAATTTCATCAAAGAGGGTTGTAGAGTCTGATGGCAAAGAATAGTGGTCCACAGTTCCAATCAACCGAAATTCTTTTGCGATTATTACACCAATATTTGTGACAACAAAACTTAAAGTAAATTCAATACCAAATTGCGGCGGAGTGTCCGGAGATGAAATCAATGCCAAACTGATATCCAAATCACCGGGAGATACACTGTTCCGAAAGCCAGGTGTGCCAAGCAAATTTTGGCTATCAGCCCAATTGTCAGGTTCATTTTCTGCACTCAGGATGATTTTCTCATCGGAATGCCCCGACTGGTTGCCGACAGAATAAGAATAACTATCTACAATTTCTCCATTTGGATTCAATAAGACCACGTTTTTCGAAATTGAATTCGTCCAGCCATTTCTGCCAAAAGTAGCGCCATCTATTGTTAAAACGATAGCGTTGTCGGGAATTAAATCATCGTAAGAATTCGAACGATCAAAATAACCGGCATCCAAAATCAATCCAAAGGTTCCGGGAGGGAGTGTCAGTCCTTCACCGGCATCTACAATCTCGTCAAAGCTTGTACTGTCACCAATTTGCCAACCTGCCAAATAGATAGAATCTGTTTGAGACAGATTGTAAATTTCAACGAACTCGTCGTAAAATTCTGATCCGGTTGGGTCAAACATCACTTCTGACAAAGTAATATTAACATCAGGTTGATGTCTGGACACAAAAGAAGTTAAAAGAAAAAAAAGAAGCAGCAAAAAAAACAATTGAAATTTCATAAATGAAAGATTTGAAAATCGGTGGATCAACATATCCCCCCCTTTAGTTTTGTTGTTTATTCTAGTTGACTATAGAAACAGCATCATTTTAAAGCATACCTCGGCGGCGTCTTATCGTCCATTCAATAGCAAGAAACATCAGTGGGATAAACAAAGACCACCACAAATTCCAAAGATTAATTTCTCGATTTATAGTTCTAGCCCTGCCTTCTGCATTCAGATTTTCTGCAAGTTCACCAAAATTCGCCATAGTATAATATGAACCCCCACTTATATTTGCAACTTGTTTAAGCAGCGCTTCATTCATCTGTGTCTGTTGAAATTCGATTTCAAATTCCCCAACAGAAAATTTACCACTATCTGCACCAAAAAACTGGTCTTCCCGATTCGCTTCCGCACTAATATCATAATCACCACCTTGGAATATTCTAAATTGGATTTCATACTTTCCATTTCCCATGGGTTCAAGTATATATTCTTTTTCTTCATCCTGGTGTTTAACTTGCAGCTTAACCAGGGCATTGTCAACCGGTTGATAATCTTGAGTATATACCTGGCCCTGAACATAGACTTGTTCTCCACTGCGATAAACCAGTTTATCTGTTGAAATTTTTACTTGTTTTACTTCCTCCCGGGTAATTAGCCATCTAATAGACCTTTGCAGAAACCGTAAAAGCGTATCGTTTGTTTTTCCGACTCCCCACATTAATAAATCCCAACGCCAAAATCCATAGCCTAACATTGCCAGTGATTTTTGTCCATCAGACTGACGCGTTATTAGAATTGGTTTTCGGGATGCAGCTGTTTCAGGTAACTTGGACATGCTTGGTTCAATGGTTAGTAATACTTCACTGTCCGGTTTCTTTTTAAAATTATTCAGATAAGTGAATATAGGTGGTAGATTATTCCATATTTTCTGATTATCACTTCGATTGTCTGAAATCAGTATTAATGGTGTATTTTCACCGGTAATTGTCGGATCGACAACCACTTTTTTAACAGATTTTGGAGTTGCGGATATTTGAAATGGCAACACCTCACTAAATTGACTGAGTGAAGCGATATGAAGATTAGGCGCTTCCATAAAATACAATGGTTTCTTTTTTCCAATAAGGTTTTCCTTTAAAAAATTTAGTAGGTCAATTTGAATTGGCCAACGGGGGAAACCAAGGAATACCAGCAAATTAAAATCTTCTCTAAGAATCAAGTTCAAATTTACTCTTGTGTAATATCCACCGCCTTTTTTCTGAATAATTGTAAATAATTCAATATTCTCATCATTCTTTAAGGCTTTCTGAATAAACTTCAAATCCAAACCAGGTTCTCCGGCAATAAGCAGGACTTTAATTTTACTTTCGAGAACTTTTACAAACAAACTGCGGAAATTATTTTGAGAAGTAAACTCGTCTCGTAGTGCAGGTAACTCAATTTTATACTCATGAAAACCGGGTTGTCGTGGTGTAAAATGCAATCGTAGGACTTGCTCCTGTCCGTCACTGCCTAATCTCACTAATTGGCGATCGATCACCTCACCGTTCTCTTTCAACAACAGATCAATTCGATTTCCTTCAAACCCTTCGTGTTTTACCGTAATATCTATTGGCACACGATTATTTGTATAGACAATTTCATTACTTGCAACCCTTTGTAATACAATGTCTTTTTTGATACTTGGATCGCCAATTCCAATCGTATGAACGGGTATTCCATAACGCTGGATAAAAAATTCAGGATTTTCGCCAGTATTGTAATTGCCGTCACTGATTAGAATTGCGGATGTATAATATCCGTTAAAAAGTTGCTTCTTGCTTAAATCCAATGCCCTGCTGATATCGGTGCCTTCACCATCGAATTTTAATAATTCCGCACTATTGTAGGAGAAGTTTGTATCAATTCCTGTTGAAAATGGGAAAAAATGTAAATTAAATTTGCTCTCAAGGTCTTCCCAATTACTTGCTTCTAAAAGTTTTTGGACACTTATTGCACGTTTTTCATTATCATCATCTATTTGCAAACTTTTTGATTTGTCGATTAGGATTGCCATATCCGGTTTTTGGATAAATGTATCGTGTATATTTAATACCGGGTGAAAAATCAATGTTATAAATCCTAACAGGGCACAAAAACGCAGGATAAAAAGGATATTGCGAAGAGTACGGCTCACAGGCGGTGTTGTTTCATTGTAGATATAATAGCTGAAAATTAAAGCAAATAGAGCGAATAAGATTAACAGCCAAACTGATCCTTCTATGGAAACATCAAAATCAAATTGGGCAAGATAAATAAACAGCGGCTTCATACCGATTCAATTAACTTTAAATTCGGAACAGCATCAAGTTCAAAACTTGAGGTTTGACCTTGATTCAAATGAAACAACCCGGCTTTGCCAATCATTGCAGCATTATCCGTACAAAAATCAGGAGATGGGAAATATAATTCAATATTCTCAGCTTCAGCCTTTCCCATAAAGCGCTGCCGCAAATTAGAATTTCGGGCAACACCACCGGTTAGCACTACGGTTTTCACCTCATTTATTTTCGCAGCAAGCATCGTTTTTCTTACCAGGACATCCGTTACAGCTGCTTGAAAACTGGCTGCGATATTTGCAATATTGTCCTTAATAAAATCTTCAGATTTTGAATCCAAATAATGCAATACAGAGGTTTTTAATCCACTAAAGCTAAAATCCAAGCTATCTTTCTGAAGCCAGGAGCGTGGAAACTTATGGAAATTCTCATTCCCGGATTTAGCGATCCGATCAATGACAGGGCCGCCCGGATATTCCAGGTTTAGCATTTTGGCAACTTTATCGAAAGCTTCACCCGCTGCATCATCGATTGATTGACCGATCACCAGGTAGTTTCCCCAATCTTTCATTAGAATAAGTAAGGTATGCCCGCCGGAAACAAGCAATAAAACAAGTGGAGGCTTGATTGATGGATGATCTATTAAGCTAGCAAAAATATGGCCCTCGAGATGATTAATTCCAATAAAAGGGACATTAAGCGCCAAAGCCATTGCCTTTGCAAAATTTACCCCAACTAATAGTGCTCCCACCAGGCCCGGACCATTGGTAACAGCAATTGCTTCCAAGTCAGATTTCCTGAAATTTGCTGTTTGCAAGGCTTCCTCAACGGTTGGTATAATAACTTTGAGATGTGCTCTTGAAGCCAATTCCGGAACTACTCCACCGTATTTTCTATGAACATCCAATTGGGAATAGACAATACTACAATATAGCTTTTCCTCATCCATTATTGCTGCTGCTGTTTCATCACAAGATGTTTCAATCGCAAGTATTAACATTTTAATCGAACTTCAGTTCAAACTTGTCAGGGGAAACATCGAAATAAGATAAATCGTCCGGTAATTCAATATGAGGCAGCAAAAATATTTCACCGGATATCTTATATTGACCGTAGTCCACATAAGCGAGAATATCTTTTTTATTCATGGAATCAATGATTTCTACTCCACCCTTTATTTTCAATGAAAGTGTGGAAGGCAATACAGATGCTTGAACTCCAAATGGTGCGTTTAGAACTTTTATTGAAATATCTAAAAATTCCTTTTCCTCCAGCAGTTGAACATCAGCAAAATATTTTGTCGATTGTATATCCATTGATAAGTCTTTCGGATATGGGTTGATTAATTCAATTTCTCCGGCCACATCAGAAATAACATTTTCAAATTTCAAATCAGCAGTAGCAATAAAGTTAGTTTCTTTGATTAATATTTGCGGCCCAGTAATCAACACTTTATGGGGTTGTACTTTTATTCCACCGACTATGGTATAACCGTGTGCAGTCTGAATATTGAGTTCAGGCTTTATTCCTGTTTCCTTTACGTGGATCGGTTCAATAAAAAAAGTCAAGGTATCTTTATCAACAAATTTTATAGGTATAAGATTGAGTGTCGATGCAGGAATTATCAAATTATTAAGATTTAGTTTTACTTTAATAGGAGATTTGGTTTGATTTGCGATGTCAACACTAATCTCTATTTTAGAATTGATTAAAGCCCGCAGAAGCAATTTACCGCTTCCCCGAATTTGAATCCCTACTTTTTCCGTATAGTTTTTTAAAATAACATAATCTTTGGGCTGATTAATTAATACGACTTGTGCTTGAAAAATATGTTCATATTGCTTTTCTGTTACGGCATGCAACCATATGAAGATAGAAATTATTATGATCGTTATGCGGATCCTATAGTTACCAATAATTGACAATCGTCTCCACATACTAAAGCCCTTTTGCTTGGTATAAAAAAAGGTAAAGTCTGAAATTCTTTACCCTTAATTAATCGTTCTTATTTTTATGACGCAACTATTTTCTCGATTTAGTAACTTGCTTTCCGAAGCTAACTTCTCCATTATCAATTCGAATATTAAATCCACATTCCGGATTTGAACAAACCCAAGCTTTATATAGAATTGATGCTCCTTCCCTTCCATAATCTGATAGTGGAATAAGTATACCGGCTGAACACTTCAAACACTCTGGAAATTGTATTTGCTCCATTATTTTTCTCCCCACATCACGCAACAATTCGCATGATTGGTTTATGGGTTTTGAAATTATTCATAATTTCATACATAATTTTTTAGCAATTTATCATGACTGAAAAACAAATTAAATAAAATTAAACTAATTCATAAATTCAATCTATTTTATAGATTAGGACATTAAAACCGTAAGAAGCCACGCCGATGTTACTGTCAGCGCTATACTTAGCCAGAATTCCCTTAAATCACTTTTCTCTCTAAATATAAATCTCATTAAAATACCTAACGGGATCAAAATCAAATACCAACTTTGAAAGAATATTCCAATCGAAATACATGCGCGTTCAATATAACCCCATTTTCGTTCTGCCCCCAAGGGAAATTGCCATTGAGGTCTTTTCATGCTTTTAAAGTAAGCATAATAGTCGTTAATTAGAAAATAGTTCATCGGTGTAATTGCAAATACAATAAATACAAATCCTAACAAAGGCCGAATATAGTCTAATCGACTCCAAATGCCAAATGTAGAATCATCTATTTGAGGATACAGATAATAAAATAATATGGCAGCTGCAAAAGCAGTTGAAAAATGTAATACCTGGTCCAGAGCAAATAAGAGAAAACTATCCGCAATGCCAATCTCTGTTAGTTTAATTTTCGAATAATCGTAAATATAATGAGTTATTACCAGAGCAAAAAAGATAAGCCAATATAATGGATACTTTAGGTAGGGTATCGTCAAAACTAAATTGCACAATGACCAAATTCCTACATGTAACCAAAGCCCCCCTTTAATCATTTTTTTAACATAAAAAACGCGATCAGTCTGTAGGGGAAAATCTCCGATCAAATGGGCTAACACCAGAAGCCAGAATAAATTCATGCTTCCTCATTTCACAATATGCCGGACGTCACATCACACTATGTTGATTCAAAAAACTTTATTTCTTAACAACCCACACTTTTACAGTAGCTGTGACTTCTGGATGTAACTTAACCGGAATTGAATAGATACCTAAATTTTTGATAGGTTCTTCTAGCTGAATTTTCCTTTTATCAATCTCAATCCCCTTTTCAATTAATGATTCGTTAATATCTTGCGAAGTTACAGATCCGAATAACTTGTCTTCTTCGCCGACTGCTACAGATATGGTGCATGAAACCTTTTCTAACATATCAGCCAATTGTTCAGCTTGTTTTTTCTCTTTTTCAGTTATTACTAAAAGGTGCTTTTTTTCTTCCTCAAATCTACGTAAATTTCCTTTTGTTGCTTGGTATGCAACTCCTTTAGGGATAAGATAATTTCTAGCAAAACCATTTTTTACTATTATTACTTCTCCCGATTTTCCTAAGCTTTCATAATCTTCTTTTAGAATTATTTTCATAAATAAAAAGACTCCTTACTTACCAATCCATTATTTCGTTATCAGGTCATTCGATTAGTTACATAGGGAATTAATGCTATTTGACGAGCTTTTTTGATCGCCCTAACCAATTGCCTCTGGTGTGGGGCACATGTCCCTGATATTCTTCTTGGAATTATTTTACCTGCTTCAGTTGTAAATCGAACCAAGCGTTTTTCATCTTTATAATCGATATACATTGTACCACTTTCACAAAAACGGCAAATTCTTTTCTTCTTTGTACTAATCAAGAGTGGCCTCCTTATATGAACTCTCATTTTCATTGCTTTTGAGTTCAGTATCTTCAGTTTTCAGATTATTTGCTTCAATACGCTCAGCTTCAGCTTTTTTTGCTTTTTCAGCTTTCCGATCTAAACTTGCTATTGCTTTCTTATCGAGTTTAACCGTTAAATATCGTATGACATGCTCATTTAATTTCAAATTATTTTCAATCGTTTTATTATTGCTTCCATCTGATTCAATCAAGAAATAAACATAATATCCATATTGCTTTTTCTTAATTTCATAAGCTAATCGACGTTTACCCAAAAGATCTGTCTGAACCACCTCACCATTGGATTCAATAATCAATTTTTCAAGTTGTTCGATTTTTTCGTCAACCTCATTCTGTTCAAGCTGACCGTCGAACACAACAGTTAATTCGTATTTGTTATTTCCCATCAATTCTCCTAATATCTTTAATATCTAATATTCATATTGTTTGTTAAAGGATGTCATAGATTTGTCAATCCCATTCACTACAATGGAAGATATAGATTCTATAACTATATTTCCTAATTTTTTAATCATTTTTAATTCCTTGCCTTTAAAATTTCCTAAAACGAACTCAACCCAATCTTCCATCTCATTATCAACTCCAATTCCAATTCGAATCCTTGGGAATTCAACCGTATTCAGATTATCTACAATAGACTGTAAGCCATTATGAGTACCTGCGCTGCCTTGTTTCCGAATCCGAATGGTTCCCAATGGAAGGCTAAAATCATCACAAATCACCAACATTTGATCTGGCCTAAGATCAAACCATTTTAGCAATGGAATGATAGAATTTCCACTTCTATTCATAAATGAAAGTGGTTTGGCAACAGCAATCGTACTTTCAGCAATTTTATAGTCAGTTACGAGTGTGTTACCGGGACCAAATCGAAATTTCAATTCAAAGAACTCTGATATTAAATCGCAAACAATAAATCCAACATTATGGCGGGATTTACTATATTTCTTACCAGGATTGCCAAGCCCAACCACAAGCAATTCGGGTCGCAAGCTATTTTTCCTCTTTCGGCTCCTCTTTTCCAGTAATTACTTCCGGCTCTTGTTCATCTTCATCTACTTCTTCTTCTTCTAATTCCAGTTCCTCTTCAACAGTCGGTTCTATTTCTATCTTCGGTGGAACAACATGTGCAAGTAAAGTCTTGGGATCAGATATAATTTCAATTTGATCCAAAGTGAGGTCTTCTGCACGAATACTATCTTGAAGTTCAAGTTCGCTTACATCAATTTCAATGCTGTCGGGAACATCTTTAGGCATACATTGAATTTCCAGTTCACGGTGTGGATGTTCTAGTATCCCACCCATTTCCTTAACCCCTATTGGGGTTCCGATTATCATTACCGGAACTTTGATAATAATTTTTTCCGTTGCCTTAATGCCATATAAATCTACATGTATTATATCACCGCTTACCGGATCTCGTTGAATTTCTCGAACAATACTCGGCTTTTTCGCACCTTTATCGAAATCCAGATCAAAAATGTTAACTTTGTGAGTAAATAACTGGTAAAAAACTTTGACATCAATAATTATTGGTATAGCTTCTTTGCCACTAGTATAATAAACCCCAGGGATTTTTCCAGTTAACCGTAAATTTTTCATACCGGATTTTGTCATTTTTTCACGATTTTCTACCTTCAAAACTGCTTCTGCCATTTATTAACTCCCGTTCTATAGTTTTTCTACATCAAATAAAATACTAATCGATTTCTCATAGTGAATTCGCTCAATAGCCTGGCTAAACAATGAAGCCACAGGCAATATTTTTAGTTTTGGAATCTGTTTAGCCTTGTCTATAAAGAGTGAATCCGTCACAGCAAATTCTTTGATTGGTGATTCCATGATTTGAGTTACAGCGTCTTTTGATAACAATGCGTGGGAACAAGCAACATATATTTCTTTGGCACCTTGTTCTTTAACAGCAACAGAAGCTTTTGCCAAAGTACTTGCCGTATCTACTATATCATCAACAAATAAAATATTTTTGTCTTTTACATCTCCAATAATATTTAGTACTTCTACTTCATTTGCGACTGGCCGACGCTTGTCGACAATTGCCAAATCCCCTTTTAGTCTTTTAGAGTAAGCGCGTGCCATTCTAACGCTGCCAATATCAGGAGCAGTAATCACTAAATCGGGAATTGCTTTTTTATGAAAGTGCTCAGCAAAAACATAAGAACCGTAAAGATGGTCCAAAGGAATATCAAAGAATCCTTGAATTTGTGATACATGTAAATCCATTGTTAATATCCTGTCAGTACCTGCTTCCGAAAAGAGATTTGCAAACAATTTAGCGCTTATAGGTACTCTGGGCTGGTCCTTTCTGTCCTGGCGTGCATATCCGTAATATGGCACCACTGCAGTAATTCGTTTCGCTGAAGCCCGCCTTGCAGCATCAATCATAATCAATAATTCCAGAATATTATCACCTGGAGAATTTGTAGGCTGAATGATGAATACATCAGCACCGCGAATATTTTCATTGTATTTGATACTAATTTCACCATCATTGAATCGATCACGGGAAACCAAACCGATCTCAACTCCCAGGTGGTTGGCAATTTCGTTGGCCAACTGAGGATGGGATGATCCTGAAAATATTTTTAGTTGCGGCTCGCTCAAGGGATCTACTATTTATTTCCTGTTATTAATTTTGCTATAAAAACCGTATATTGATTTTGAAAACTTTTTTTGGCTTTCTTCGCCTGGTCATTAGAAAAAAATAAACCGAATAAGGATGAACCTGAACCAGACATACCAGCGAAAAAAGCGCCTTCCTGATAAAGTCTATCTTTAAGTTCGCCCAAATTCGGATATTTTGAAAAAACAAGACTCTCAAAGTCATTTGAAAAATATTTTGGCATATCAGAGGGTGATAATTCCTCTGATAATAGACTAAGCAATATATTACAATTTGGTTTCCTTGTCAAGGCTATTTTAAGGTTCTGGTAAGCCCACGAAGTTGATATTTTGAAACTGGGGCAAACAATCAAAACCGGGTAATTCCAGTTGGTTTCTACATAAGTAAGCTTCTGACCTCTGCCATTTCCAACTGCAGTTCCCTCTCTTAGAAAAAATGGCACGTCCGAACCAAGAGTAGACGCAAGTTTAAACAGTTTCTCGTTCGATAGCGGATAATCAAACAGCTTATTTAAATTCTTAAGTGTTGATGCCGCGTTACTGCTTCCACCACCTAATCCGGCACCATCGGGTATTGTTTTTGTTAGTCCAATTTTACAGCCTCGAAAATCCTTAACCTCTTTCGAGAATAAATCAGCAGCTTTAACGCACAAATTTGATTTATTCGAAGGTATACTTGAATTAAACACGTTTAATTCAAATGAGTTATTATTGGTTAAAGAAATTTCAAGAGAATCCGTTAAATTAACTGTTTGTAATAATGTTTCAATTTCATGATAGCCGTCATCTCGTTTGAACAGAATTCTTAAAGAGAGATTAATCTTCGCCGGAGGATAGCATTTTACAGATCGAAGCAATTTTTTCCTTATCATTAAAGCATTCTGGTAAAGTATTATAAGTATAATAAAGTTTGGTTAAATTCCTGAAATTTTCCGATCAATTAACTAAAATAGAATTTTATACACCCAATCATATTTAATGATGTTTATTATGATTAATTCTGTTTGCTTTTCCCTTTTTATTTATGTAAATTTTTTTATAATTTAGTTTTAGATCAGTTGCCATAACTATCTATTTTATAAATCTTTAAATGAAATATTAGGAGAACTTTTTCTTTTTCTATTCAACGATTAAATAGGTATTTTTTATTATTACCCAAACGGAACATTATCATTTAGATTCGAATCAGGAAATATTTTTTATTTCCGATGCTCATGCCGGATCAAAAGATGTAGACGCTGAAATAAAAAAAGACAAATATCTAAGTAGTTTTTTTGATTTGTTAATGGATATTTCTCCACCACCTATGCTTTATATTGTTGGCGACCTCTTCGATTTTTGGTTTGAATATAGACATACAATTCCAACAAAATATCAAAAAATATTAGGAAAACTGGCACTCATGATAGAATGTGGAATTGAGATTCGTTACGTTACCGGCAACCATGATTTTTGGATGGGTAAATATTTTCCTGTTGAATTAGGAATACCGGTTTTTCATGGTATTCATTCTCTTATAGTGGGTTCAAAAAAAATACATATTTTTCATGGAGACGGAGTTTTAAAAAAAGATACTGGTTATCGAATTTTGAAGAAAATTTTAAGAAATAAATGGATAATTGCCGCCTACAAACTTATACACCCGGACATAGGAATTCCTTTTGCTCATTGGGCATCTTCTAAAAGCCGAAACGCTGGATTGCGAACACCGGAACAAGTGAGAAAAGATGACGCGGAATATTTTTCTTATGCTAAAGATCAGTTAGATAATGGTTATGATTATGTAATCATTGGGCACACTCACCGTCCTAAAGCAGTCTCATACAATAATAAAAGATACATAAACCTTGGAGATTGGATTCAACATTTTACTTTTGCTAATTATAACGGAGAATTTTTGAATCTATTTCACTGGAATGGCAATCAACTATCTAATTCTCAGATAGTAACACTAAAAAATTATCAGGAAGAATTTATTGAAACTCTTTAACCTTATCTCTGTTTAACATAATTTACAAGTAACTAAACTAAATAATTTTATGAAACGCCGTATTAGATCAATCCCAACTGATTCTTCAAATTCAATAAGTTCATCAAAACGAAACAAAAAGCTGAAAATAATTGTTCCTATACTTTCGGTGATATTCATAGGACTACTCATTTTCTGGACCGCTCGCGATTTACCCTCCCTCACCCAATTAGAACATTTCGAACCTACATTGGTGACTAAAGTCATATCCGCTGATGGCAAAGTGATAGAGGAATTCTTTTTCGAAAGAAGAGATTATGTGCCATTAAAAGATATACCGATTCTAATGCAAAGGGCTATTATCAGCACAGAAGATAAGAGATTCTATTCCCATTGGGGATTCGATTTAAAGCGAACAATGAAGGCAGCTTACGTCGATTTGATCCACCTTGCTCGGTTGGAAGGAGCAAGTACCATAACACAACAGCTTGCCCGCGACCTTTATTTTACCCAACAAAAGGTTTTTATTCGCAAACTCCGGGAATTAATCACTGCAATTCAAATTGAACGTACTTATTCAAAAGACGAAATAATTGAAATGTATCTCAACCATATTTGGTTTGGGCACGGGTGTTATGGTATCAAAGCTGCCGCTGAACACTTTTTAAATAAGTCAGTCAAAGATCTCAATTTAGAGGAATGTGCTTTACTGGCAGCTATCGTTAATGTTCCGGCAGTTTATTCGCCTATAAATCACCCGGAGCGAGCTCTAAAAAGACGGAACCTGGTTTTATCTTTGATGTATAGAAACGGAGAATTGAGTGAAGAAGAGTATTTGGAGGCAAAGGAGAAACCAATCGTTCTTAGAGAAGGAGGAAGACCCGGAAAGAATGATATCGGCCCTTACTTCACCGAACATATCCGCAGAACCCTAGATAAACAATTTGGTACTGACTTATATACCGGCGGTTATACAATTCATACAACGCTTGATTCACGTATGCAAGAATTCGCAGAGTCAGCAACGAAAGAAAAACTGAGAATATTACAAGAAAATGTAAGAAATAGATTTAAAAATCCCGCTAAATTTCAAGAACTGCTAGATAAATTTGTTCCGGATTCTTCATTGCATGCTGGCATTATAAATGACACAACCAAGGTCGATTCCTTAATCAATCATTATGCTGCTGTACAAACCGCTTTTATTGCCATAAATCCTAAAAATGGTCATGTCCTTGCAATGATTGGCGGCCGCGATTTTGTCGAATCGAAATTTAACCGTGCAGTCCAGGCGGAACGTCAACCTGGTTCCGCATTTAAGCCATTTATTTACACTGCAGTTTTTGACAATGGTTATCCACCAACGTTTGAAGTTTTAAATCAACCTATTGCTTTATTTATGCCCGATGGCACAAGATGGCAACCTCGGAATTTTACAAGAAAATTAGGTGGACCTACGACTCTTCGTAATGCTTTAAAATCTTCTTTGAATCTGCCATCTGTAAGATTATTGCAAGACGTAGTACCCCCACAACAAGTTGTAGAGTATGCCAAAAGAATGGGACTTACCACCAACATTAGACCAGTTGCTGCTCTTGCGCTTGGGACTTCTGAAGTGATTCCAATTGAGCTGGTTTCTGCTTATGGTCTATTAGCTAATAAAGGCATATTAGTCAAACCGGTTACCATTACAAAAATTGTCGATCGTAGAGGTGAGGTCATTTTTAAGGAAATTCCCGAACGAAAAGAAGTATTATCCGAACAGACAGCATATATGATGACCAGTCTTCTAGAAACAGTCTTGAATCGTGGAACAGGCGCCTCTGCAAGGTATACTTATGGATTTCAGCGACCTGGAGCAGGGAAAACCGGAACGACCGACAAACACACTGATGCCTGGTTTGTAGGATACACGCCACAAATTGCAGCAGGGGTTTGGGTAGGCATTGACGACCCCTCTATTAGTCTTGGAGATAGGCAGACAGGTTCTACAGCAGCATTACCTATTTGGGCAAATTTCATGAAAACTGTTTATGACAGCATTGATTACCCAGTAGAACGCTTTGAAATGCCAGACGGTATTATAAAGCTTACAATCTGTGAAGAAAGTAAAGTCAAGAAAAAATACTGTCCAAAATTTTTTGATGAAGTGTTTAAAGTTGGAACCGAACCACAAGAAGAATGCCCGATTCATACAGGGAATCCCAGGAAAAGGGATAAAAGTAAAAGAATTATCTTTTGATTCATTTACTATTTCACATTAAATGGCACTAATTGACCATTTCGATCAACTTCTCCAATAATAAGTGGCTCTTTATGACCAGGCTTCTCCTGGATTTGAAATGCCTCACCAATTTGATTTTGTAAATTGCTTTTTTTACTCTTTTGTGTATAAAGGCATGCAAGGATTTCACCCACCTCAACTTCATCCCCTACTTTCTTATTTAATATAACTCCGGCAATCGGATCAACCTTATCGCTGGATTTTGTGCGACCAGCTCCTGCTTTGTTAGTCGCAATTCCGATTTCGAAAGCATCTATTGCCGTGACAAAACCGGATTTTGCAGATATTACCTCAATCATAGGCGGCAATTTATAATTTTTATAATTCTCCACACAACCAACGTAACCCCCCATTTCGTCTACATATTGAGTAAATTTTTTCATTGCAATTCCGGAAGAAATAGCATTCTTCAAGCCAGCAATTATTTGATCTGCAGGTCTATCATCTTCGGAAAGTTGCATAGCAGCCAAAGCCTGAGCATAAACCAATTCCATAGTATCTTCAGGACCGTTGTCAAGCAAGCATTCAATAGTTTCATAAACTTCAACCCAATTTCCAATTGCATTGCCAATGGGAGTATTCATATTGGTCAGCAACGCCCTGGTTTTTACTCCAAATCCTTCCCCTACATTGATGAGAAGTTTAGCCAAATGCCTGGCATCTTGCTCATTTGGGAAAAAGGATCCCTTACCTGTTTTGACATCTAGAATTAAACCATCCAGATCTTCTGATAATTTTTTACTCATAATGCTGCTAACAACCAATGGCAAAGATTCTACAGTTGCTGTCGTATCTCTCAGAGCATACATTTTACGATCTGCCGGAACTAATTCATTCGTCTGAGCAGCAATCACAAATCCTACTTTTTCGATTACTTTTTTCATTCTAGACAATGAGATTTTTGGATCTAACCCTGGTATTGATTCCAACTTATCCAGTGTACCGCCTGAATGTCCAAGTCCCCGGCCGGATATCATCGGCACAATTATCCCCATACTTGCAAGCAAAGGAGCTAAAATAAGAGATATTTTATCACCCACCCCACCCGTACTATGTTTGTCCAATTTAACACTTTTAATATCACTCAAATCCAATACTTTGCCAGATTCCCGCATCGCACGTACAAGAGAATTTGTTTCTTCTATCGTCATATTTTTAAAATATACCGCCATCATAAAGGCGCTCATTTGGTAATCTGGAACATTACCTGAGGTAAATTCTTTGATAAATTCTGCCAACCTATCAGGAGATATTTCCGCACCATCACGTTTAGTCCGAATGATTTCAACAGGATTAAACATCTTTCGTCCCAGGCTTTAAGTTATCAAAATAAAATAAATTAATTATCATACTGTAGAAGTTCATCAAGAAAATTATTTGCAAGCGATTCAGCTTGGATTTTTGTTTCAGCTTCGGCAAAAACTCGGATAATGGGTTCGGTATTTGATTTACGCAATAGTACCCATGATTTTTCTCGTATTATTTTTATTCCATCCGTCAAATCAATCTGCTCATGATGGTGATTTTTATGAATTCTCCTAAGAATAGAATCGGTATCAATCGTGCCAACTTCAACTTTCTTCTTTGCCATCACATATTGGGGTAAGCTCTTTCGTAAAGTTGATATAGTCTCGTCAAATTCAAGTAAATGTTGCAAAGTAATCGCAGCTGCGATTGGGGCATCTCTACCCAAATGAATATCCGGAAGAATTACACCGCCATTTCCTTCACCGCCGATTACTGCATTCACTTCGCGCATTTTTTTGGCAACATAAATTTCCCCAACCTTGGTTCGAATCACGTGTGCACGATATTTATTGGCAATGTCATCGATTGCCATAGTTGTTGATATATTAGTTACAATAGGTCCTGGCTTATGAGAGAGAATAAAATTAACAGCTAATGCGAGAGTATATTCTTCAACCAGTGGTTCCCCCTTTTCGGAAAGAATGGCAAGTCGGTCAGAATCAGGATCGGTTGCAAACGCCAAATCCACTCCAGACGATTTTGTGATCTCCATCAATTCCAGTAAATTCTCCGGCAACGGCTCCGGTGAGTGAGGGAAAATACCATTTGGTCTAGTGTTGATTTGCACAACTACACACCCCAAAGATTGCAAAAAATCTGGAAAAAACAATGACCCTGCGCCATTCACACAGTCAATTGCAACACGGAATTTTCTTTTTCGCAAGGCTACCACATCAATAAATGGCAAATCGTAAATGGCATTTTTATGATCATCAATTGCCTTTTCATAAATTTCATATCGGCCTATCGATTGCCAATCCTTATATTCGATATCCAGATTTGCTGCAAGGTCTATAACTACTTTCCCCTGGATTTCGTCTAAAAATAATCCATCAGGACCTATCAATTTCAAAGCATTCCATTCAATCGGATTATGGCTTGCTGTAATGGCAATCCCTCCTGCTGCATCAAGATTTTCAACAGCAATTTGGATCGTTGGCGTTGGTGAAATTCCGACTGAAACCACATCACAACCAACAGATTGAAGCGTCCCGACAACAAAATTTTCAACCATTTTTCCTGTAACTCTGGTATCCCGGCCCACAACAATCTTCTTACCCATCGTTAATCCGAATGCTGCTGTGTAATTCCGGATAACCGGGGGTGTAAAAGATTCGCCAACAATCCCACGAATTCCTGAAATACTCACCATCAATTTGGACATTTGACCTCTTGTTCAATTACAAATAATAGGCCAAGAATATATAACAATTTAGCGAATAAAAACTTGTTTTTTAAGGATATGAGAGATAACCACTAACAATGAGGCTTTTTATCACATAAACCTCATTGCATTTTTATCATCTTCCCTATAAATTCCCTGCTGCTATCTACGCCTTTTGCCTTTAATCGAAAGAAATAAACTCCATTTGCCAATTCATCACCATCCTGGTCACGGCCATCCCATTCAAACATATTAAATCCAAACGTACCCTGAAATGGATCCAACTCAGCAATGAGCCTTCCCGAGATTGTAAACACTTTGATTTCAACTTCGGCATCGGCACTGAGGACAAATGTAAAGGTTGTATTATCCAGGAATGGATTGGGATAATTTAACACATCCTCAATTACTAATCGATCGCCATCAATCAAAGTAAAACTCAATGATTGCTTAGATGAATTATTCGAGTTATCCCACGCTTTGATTGTCAGGATGTGTGTTTCATCCGACAAGCTTGTATTTTGGAATTCAGGTAATAATGTAAGTGGGATCGTTAAGGATCCTTTGAGATAATTGTTGGTTTCGTATTCAAAATATTGTGTGACTTCCCGAATATTTTGAGCATCATCATTAGCCGTAGCTGTGATTTTATGACCAACATCTCCTGTGATATTTATTCCTGATTTATCATCCTCAATTTTAATTTCAATTTGATCTTCCCTGTTCAGTAAAGCAAAATCAATCACATCTGTTCCCCTCACAAAAAAACTGATTTCCGGACCTTCGTGATCTATTAAGTCATCAGCAGTTCCATCTACGATCAAATTTTGAATAAACCCCGTACCGTCCGTTTCCTCGCCTTCAAAATAAAAACTCATTCGACCTTGCTTTCCTCCATAAGAAATATCCTTAGGGACAATAAAGTTCATTTGAAATTGGCCATTTTCCACAGTACCACTGCCACGAAATATTGGATTACCCGGCATAATGTAGGATATCCTTTGACCCCTTTTCGTTGTATATACAACTTGTCTTCGAGAATCAAATGTTTTAAGAAATGTCTTTCCTTCGCCAGTGTAATTTGTATTATTTTCATCGGATATATAGCCCTCTACTGATATTAGACTTAATGCTTTTAGGCTATCCGGAGAAAAATCCGATATATTGACATTCAAACGCGGCACTTTTAAAATCAATGTTGGATCACCAAGTATAAGAAACTTCTGATCGTTAATGATACTTGTTTTGGCCAACCGCATCGCATCCCCTACTCGAAGCGGTTTTGCAGGATCCGTGAAAAGGAAGCTTACATACTTTTTGTTGAATCGGGCGTTTGATGTTGCAAAAACCAAACGAGCAGAGGTTAATAATCCAATAGCTCCTCGTCTTTCAACCATTAACAATTTTTCCGCCATACTCTGCTCTTGCGGATCATCGAAACGTCCGAAATCACATGTTGCGGTTATAAAAAAAATATACTTGTTGCCATTTTGGATATTGTCAAAATCCCTGGAATCCAGCAAAAGTCTTTCATCTGTCCATAACTGTGGGCTGCCATGCCCGATAAAATTAACGATTAATGTACCCTGATTCATTTGTGCCAACAAATCTTCGCTGGCTGAAGGTTTACGAACGCCAGATGCAGAAGCATCATAAACAACAGGATATTCCGTCAAATAAATTTTTCTTACATCAAACCTATTTGGAATGAAGTTTTCAGCAAGTAGCTCAGAATCCCTCGTATGAATAGTTTCTTCTCCAACACCTCCCAGACCCAATTCGTC
>CAYXGW010000086.1:0-25531 GCA_964464595.1 uncultured Deferribacteres bacterium | reverse complement strand
GGGACTAAGTAAGCTAAGGGCCAGCAGCTAAAAGCCAATGGCTGAGTAGCTACGATATTTTAAGTTAATAAATCTAGATTTATTAAACTTTTCTCTCTTTCCATTTACCTCTTCGAAAAAGGATAATTCCAGCTATACCCAGCAACGACTCTGCTACAACTATCGCAATAAACACTCCCAATTCGCCAAATCCAAATTCCAATGCAAGGGCATAAGCCACTGGAATTTCAAATACCCAGAAACAGAAAAAATTTATTTTTGTCGGAGTTGCTGTATCACCAGCTCCGTTAAATGCCTGAATCATAATCATGCCATAGCCATAGAACATATAACCATAACTAATCACTCGCAGACATTCCGAACCAATTGCGATAACTCGCTCTTCATCCGTAAAGATACCCACTAAGAATTCAGGAAATGTGATAAAAACGATCGCAATTAAACCCAGGAAAACCATGTTTATAAATGCCGAGATCCAAACCGATTTTTCTGCCCGGTCTGGTTTCTTTGCGCCTAAGTTCTGACCAACCAATGTTGCAGCGGCATTACTCATACCCCAGGAGGGCAATATGGAAAAGATAATGATGCGAACAGCTATTGTGTATCCTGCCAAAGCCTCGCTGCCAAAAACAGCCATGATGCGCACTAATCCAATCCAGCTAGAGGTTGCGATGAGAAACTGTCCAATGCCTCCCAAGGATAAACGGAGCAATCGTTTCATCACATCGAACTGTATTTTCATATGTTTTTTTGCGATGTGGATTCTTCCTGATTTTTTCTGCAAAGTATATAACTGGTAGATGACACCAATTCCTCGCCCAATCGATGTCGCAATCGCAGCTCCTTTTATGCCGAGTTCAGGAAATGGTCCCCAGCCAAAAATCAGGCAAGGATCCAAGACGATATTGATAGCGTTGGCAAGCCACAATGCCCGCATGGCAACGGCAGCATCGCCTACGCCACGGAAGATCGCATTGTTGATGAAGATCAACATAATCACGGCATTGGTGCTAAGCATGATAGCCGTATACATAAATCCGGAACTGACTATTGCTTGTGATGCTCCCATTAGTTGAAGTAAATTTGGAGCAAAGAAAATCCCCAAAAACATGATGGGAGTTGACACCAGAAATCCCACCACTATGGCCTGAAATGCCGCTACTGAAGCACCCTCAGGATCTTTCTCTCGGTCCTACGCGCAACAATTGCAGTCGCAGCCATACTAAGACCGATTCCGATAGCATAAACGATTGTTATCATTGACTCGGTGAGCCCAACTGTTGCGACAGCATCCGAACCAATTTTTGCGACAAAAAATATATCCACAACGGCAAAAATCGATTCCATCATCAATTCCAATACCATTGGAACGGAAAGCAGTAAAATGGCTCTGCCAATACTTCCCTTTGTAAAATCTCTTTGGGTGCCAGCTATGGATTCACGAATATCCGTCCAGAGTTGAGATGTTTTCCAATTCGATTCACTCGAGAGTTCTGATTTTAAAGATTGATCTTGTTCAATTTGACTCATGATTTATCTTTCCAGTTTGAATAAACTTAAATAAAAATAGTGTACTTTCCAAAAAATGAAAAGTAGAATGAAAAAAATATTTGAATTGTGGAAATTAAAAATAGAAAGGGGAATAATTCGCTAAGGTAAGTAGATGGATTTCACTGATGGACAATTGAAGTGCTGTTTAGCGAATTCTACACTTACGGATAATGATTACTAACCTTCCCTTTTAACAAGGACGGTTTTGCTGATGTACATTAAATACTCCTTTATTTATTAAACATTATTCTAGCAAATAATTTTGATTTAAGCAAATAATACTTTTCATTATAATAGCAAAGTTCATTATTGTTTTCCCGGGTAGTCAAATGATAACAATCTACCATTTCCTTTAGCAACATCTTGCCAAGAACCAACATCGAATGCAATGCGGAACACGCTGCATGGTGGCATACTGTCAACCTTAATATTGGTTAAATGGCAGCCCAGAGCATGAAATCCCGGGTTGTGTCCGATCATCATGACATGGTGATGTTTATCATCATTTTGATGGATGATCTCTACTAGTTCACTAACATCTGCCTCGTACAAATTGAAGTTATTCTCTATTTTTTTCACATCATAACCGATTTCTTCAGCAAAAATCATTGCTGTTTGGTATGCTCTTACTGCCGGGCTTGTAATCAATTGATCCGGAATAATTCCATTTTTCGCCAATCTCTTCCCCATCAATGGTGCATCTTGTTCCCCTCGCTTATTCAAGATTCTGGTAAAATCATCCGATTCAGAATTTTTCCAATTGGAATTTGCGTGTCTAACCAATGTAAGTGTTTTCATATTAATCTACCGTCTTTACTGAAGGAAGCCAACATTCATACATGTCTGTGATTTTTAAGTCAATCTATTTCCTATGATTACTATCTTTATTATACATTGTTAAAACGGCTTGAAACCGAAATTATGAATTTTTAGGATTTTGAAATATTATATGAATAATTTAAATTTACAAGTTTTTTACAATTTCCAAATAAAACCAAAGAACCAACAAATGCCAAAATCAAATGAATTTATTGATTATTTACTGGAACTGCTGGAACCGTTCGGGCATGTAACCGCAAGAGCCATGTTTGGCGGATATGGGATTTACCATAACCAGCTGATGTTTGGCCTTGTTGCAGATGATATGTTGTATCTGAAAGTTGATGACGTAAATCGCAAAGAATTTGAAGAATGGAATTTGGAGCCGTTTGTTTATGTCAAACAAGGTAAGGAGATGAAAATGTCATATTACCAGGTTCCGGAAGAAGCGCTGGACAATTCTGATGAAATGCGTCGTTGGGCTGAATTAGGATATTCTGCAGCTCTTCGAGGTCAAAGTAAAACTAAGAAAAAGAAATAAACATCCCTACAAAGGATCACGTATTCCATTTTCATAGAAGGCTTCCGAGCGTTCAACACACGCACCACATTTACCGCATGGCAACGATTCTCCCTTGTAACAAGTCCAGGTCAATTCATAGGGCACACCGAGCCGAATACCAGCCTTAACTATACCTGCCTTTGTATCGTTTAAAAATGGCGTCTTTAAACTGATTTCGTCGTAATGCCCTAATTTTATTACTTTTCTTGCCGCATGAATAAACTCAGGCCTGCAATCGGGATAAATGGGATGATCGCCGGCATGAACGCCCATATACAAAGTTGATGCGCCAACCGACGCTGCAAATGCAGCTCCTGAAGATAGAAACATCAAGTTTCGGAAAGGAACAACCGTTAAGCGCATGGATGGATCCGTGTAATGACCTTCCGGGATTTCTACTTCGTCGATATCTGTAAGTGCATTGCCTTTTACAGATGATAAAATGCTGGAAAGATCCAGATGGTGTAACCGTATTTTGTAAAACTCAGCTATTTTTATTGCAGCTTGTTTTTCGCGATGGTGCCTTTGTCCATAATAAAAATGAATAGCACTTACATCATGATCATCATTTTCGTCAATAACTTTGGCTAAGATTGTCGAAGAATCCAGCCCGCCGCTGAGAATAACCAAATGTTGAAATTTATCCATTCAACTACACTCCCCGCCTATTCTCCCAAATAAGTGTATGCATTCTTGGGATTAAGCGAAGACCATTCTCTTTACAAATTTCAGCGTAGTTGGATAATCCATCAACCTGGGATTCTACTGTTACTCCTTCCGGCATGATGATCATTTTCTCGCGGGGAATAAAATCAAAATCAGTAAATATCTCATCAAAATCTGTTTTATTTGTGATTACAAATTTAAAGAAGGTGCGGAATCCGGAATCAGGCGATGCGAGAAGTTCAAGTATTTCTCTGCAAAATCTTTTCTCTTTCGGTACATCTGAGTTTGCAAGCTTAGGCGAAACATTGAGTTGAATATTTGCCCTGAATTCTGAAAGAGCATTGGGGAAAATCGTACCATTTGTTTCTATCTCATATTTAACAAAAATCTCTCTCTCAAGTAAAAGCAGGATCATTTTATTTATCTGTTCTTGTTGAAGGAGTGGTTCACCACCGGTAATAACCACAATGGGTTCGGCAACCGCAGCCTGAATATGACCGGCTATTTCATCTGCAAGCTCTGAGACCCGGTAACGTTTGAAATCTTTATTTTGTCCGGGCTTCCAGGTATAAGGAGTATCACACCAGGTACAAGTAAGGTTGCAGCCTTGCAAACGAACAAATAAAGCAGGAGCGCCAATACTAACGCCTTCTCCTTGTACCGAATAAAAAATTTCACTGATATTAACGATCATTTACAAAACCGGTCGAAATCCATATTACAAACACAAAATAAATTACGGATATATCTCATTCCCTTCCGCATCAAGATAGCCTATTTCTCCTATATTCAAATCATGTAATCCGGGTTCGATTTTTTCTCTTTCTCCTACAACTACTATTTGAATCTCATGTGGACGAATATGTTTTTGGGCAACCTCGATCACATCCTCCGGCGTTATAGATTCAATTTGCGGTATATACTCGTCCAATGTGTTTAATGCCAGGTTATAGGTTACCATTTCAACAAAATTACCGGCAATTTTTCCGTTGGTTTCGAACTCACGCGGATAACTTAAAATTAAATTGTTCTTTGTATCTTTAATCTCATCTTCTGTCACTGGTTTTTCTCCACAAATTCCTCGAAATTCTTTAAATATTTCCGTAATACTTTCAGCAGTGTTTTCAGTGTGCACAGGTGCATAGGTTAGAAAGGGTCCTATCTCTTTGCGGAAATTAAACATCGATCTGGCCCCATAAGTAAATCCCTTGTCTTCCCGCAAATTCATATTAATTCGACTGGTAAATTTCCCACCTAACAATGTGTTCATCACATCTAATTTATAATAATCGGGACTATTTCGCGCCTGGCCGTAATGTCCCATACAAATGATAGATTGCACTGCCCCTGGCTTGTCGACAATATAGATTTTAGATTTTTCGATTGGTTGGAATAGTGGAATCTTAGTTAAAGGCAAATTAGTGCTTTGCCAATTCCCGAAAATCCTTTCCATATTTTGTGCAACCTGGCTTTTGTTGATATCTCCCACAACAATTAAAACAGCATTGTTGGGACGATAATAATTCCGGTAGAATTCTTTGAGATTCTCCGTTGATATTGCCTGGATGGATTCTTCCGTTCCGCTGCCTGTATAGGGTTGACCATATGGGTGTGTATTGCCATACAAATTGCGTAGAAAAGCTTTTACGGAAGAAATAAAGGGCTCATTCTTTTCCTGCATGATGCGACCCAAGTAATCCTTTTTCTTTCGGGTAAGTTCTTCATCAGGAAAAATCGGGTTGAGAATCACATCAGAATAAATATCAAGTCCTTTATCAAGGTGTTTTTTTAATACATTCAGAGAAACTCCACTGGAGTCAAAACTAGAGCTTGAGTTTAAAACCGCGCCGATAGATTTCAGATCTTGAGATATTTGTAACGTGCTGCGATTTGAAGTGCCTTCATCGAGAAGGTCAGACGTCAGGTTCGATACGCCCGGTTTGGATGGATCGTCGGCATCCCATCCTGTTTTCAAGACAAGACTAAACTGGACCAAAGGTAGATTATTACGCTCAACCACAATTATTTTTAATCCGTTTGAAAGTTCAACTTCTTCGAAATGGGGTATTTTGAGCTTAGGAATTTCTCTGCCAGCCGGTTTTATATTTCTATCGATTCTGGCATTTGTTTTAGCCTTGCGGTTGTTTTCAGGCTCTACATGAAGCACAACTTGTCGATCTTGCCTGATAAACTCCCTGGCGCAGGATTGAACGGATTCGGCGGTAACATTCGCATATCTGTTCAGATCTTCTTGAAAATAATTTGGCTCGCCAATAAACGTGTTATATTGATTCAACAAATCTGCTTTGCCCCCGAACCCACCAACCGACTGCAGTAGCCGGATATAACGTGCTTCCCAACCGTTTATAACAGTTTCCACCTCCTGTTTTGAGGGAGGTGTTTGCAGGATATTTTGCATTTCCGTTTCAATGGCAGTTTCTATTTCAACATTTGAATGACCGGGCTTGGCAGTGACAATGACTTCAAAAATACTGCCGATCTCATTAGAACTTTGATAAGCACTCACATCTTGTGCGATTTGCTTTTCATAAACCAGGCTTTTGTAAAGGCGGGAATTTTTCCCGCTGACAAGAATATTCGCCAGGGTATCCAACTCGGCATCGCCATCTTTGAACAATGGAGAAGTATGCCAGGCCATATAAATCCGCGGCAACGCGACTCGATCTCTCATCTCCATTCGTTTTTCGCCACCCAAATTTGGGATCCATGTTTTGATTCTTTCTAACGGCGGTCCTGGCGGGATATCGCCAAAATACTGTTCTACCCAATCTTTAACCCTGGCTGATTCAAAATCTCCGGCAATACATAAGCTGGCATTATTAGGCGTGTAAAACCGCTCGAAGAACGCTTTTACATCGTCTAGTGTTGCGGCTGCAATATCCTCCATGCTGCCGATGACCGACCAGGAGTAGGGATGTTCAAAGGGATACAACGCTTCGAGCATGGTTTCATAAACCCGGCCATAGGGTTGATTTTCATAACGCTGCCGCCGCTCGTTTTTAACCACCCCAATCTGGTTATCGAGTTTTTTCTGATCCATAGCCGGTAACAAAAAACCCATACGGTCCGATTCCATCCATAACGCCAACTCGAGATAATTGGCCGGTAAATGTTCCCAATAATTGGTTCGGTCTTCGGAAGTCGATCCATTCAAATTTGCCCCCACCTTCTCCAATAGCTCGAAATATTCATTGGGATTGTGTTTGGAGCCTTCGAACATCATATGCTCAAAAAGGTGTGCGAAGCCGGTTCGCCCGCGTTTTTCATTTTTTGAACCTACATGGTACCAAACATTTACAGCGACTGTCGAGATCGAATGGTCTTCATGAAGAATCACTTGCAGACCGTTTGGCAGTATATATTTTTCAAAAGGGATTTCGGGGAGCTTCATTAACTTTCCTTAGTTAGGGTTTTCTTGCTTAAAATCCGGCTCGAAAAAAATGGCTTTAATTAATAGTTCATTAAGCCGGGAATTGCAATAGTTAGTACCATGTTAATCTATATTTTGCTGTATTTCATAAAATTCTAACAGTTTCTAAAAGCAATTCTAAATTATAATAGCAAAAAATAGTATTGATTTTCAAATTATGAGTTCGTTAATTAAAGCACTAATCGGGTAATCCATTACATCGAGGATATTTTTAGATGCTTATTTATGGTATAATCTAATAAGGAAGGTGGAAGTTGTACAAAAAGATAATGAATCCCCCGGAGTTAATTCTCAGCGGTTCATCACCAGGTCTTCATCAATCCATAGTTTCTTTAAATCACCTCTACCAGTATGTTTTATACAATTTTTTTGTATGCAATTTCCTTGTGATTCAACTACAGAGTTGTAGTTATGGGATTATTAGCAAGAAAATAAAGAATTACGGTTTAGATAACCGGAGTATTAATCTCAGAATTCAATAATTATTCAGGAGTCTTTATGTCAAAGCGCCTTTACACTAAAGTGTCTAAAACCTTCTGGTGCACCAGCGAAGGTAACTATGAGCCAGCAAAAATTCCTGCCGTCAAGATTTGGGAAGAAGGTCCTGACGAAGTTTACTGGCTCGACAAACTGTTTGAGGGGGGTATCCTTTTACCTGAGCACCCGAAAGGGAAAAAGAGGGCATTGACGATTTTGTTAACAGGGCCACCTGGGACCGGGAAAAGCACTTTAGCTTTAGAGCTTTGTCATCGATGGACAAATACCCTTTGGATGAAACAAATTAACAAAAAAATTGTGGAACGTGAAAATGTGTCCCTATCGTCTCTATATGTAACCTCTGAAACTGAAGAGGAGTGGGCAATTCAAAAAGCTATATCACTTGGCTGGAATATTCCACATGTTCTACACAACGGCGAAAACATTCTGCAGTCTATGCCAAAGATATGGCAAACAACGGACTTCCAGGAATTTCTGCAGGATGAAGGTGATTTTTCTGGCATTGAGGGATTTCTTGAAGCTAGTGTAGCTCTTTTTGCACCTAAAGCTAAAGTCACACCTCTAATGAAAGCACTAAAAACCAAATGGAAGAAAGCTGGAATAAAAAGCTCTATTAAGGATATGGGTCCGAATATTCTTGTAATAGATAGTCTAAACACCATTGAAACATCAAAAAGACCTAAGATATTCAATAGGTTTATGAATCTAGTTAACTACGGACCCCGCATAATTTTGATCATTGTGGAGGCTTCTTCCTCTACCGGCTCCGATTTTTGGAATTATATTGCTGACATTGTAATTCGTTTGGATAAACGGACTATCTCAGAATATTTAGTTAGAACTATTGAAATTAAAAAAGCCCGGTATCAATCACATGTTTGGGGTGAGCATCAATTAAAAATATATCCGGAAACATTCCCAGATGATATGTCTAATCAAGAAAAGAGACGTGCACATCCATATCGTAAACAGGGCGGAATCTTCATATATCCCTCAATTCATTACTATCTATCAGCGTATAAACATTCCAAACCACAGGCAGTTAGAAGACCATTTAAAATGCCTATTCCAAGCTTAAATGAGATTTTCAAAGAAGGATTTCCCAGGGGAAGGTGTACAGGTTTCATGGGGATACGCGGAGGTCATAAAAGTCACTTAGGATATCTTAGCATTCTCTCCAGAGTAATCCCGGTACGTTCGAATGAGGCCGGTTTGATAATTTCACTTCGTGATGACGAGAGTATGGCAAGAAAGACACTAGAAGGAATTCTAAAACAAGAAACTGACTATTCTGGAACGCTCAATGACCTTGAGGAAAATGATAAGATCGAAATATTGTACTTTCCACCAGGATACGTAACCCCAGAAGAATTTTTTCATAGAGTTTTCATGAGTGTCCAAAGACTTAAAAATAGCAATGAAGATGTCACTGTTCTATTCAATAGTTTGGATCAGCTTTCATCTAGATTTCCTCTTTGTGCGAGACAACAGATTTTCGTTCCGGGGTTAATAGAAACGCTGTCAGCTGAAAATGTTACCAGTTTTTTTATTGCTGTAGAAGAACCAGGCCAACCACAGGAGCAGTATGGCCTCCTCTCGGTGGCGGATGCTCTTATTTCTTTTACAAGAGTTGAGTATAAAAAAAACGACTACTTAAGTTTCGTGAGAAACCATTTGGGGACCAGAACGGACGACCCAAATTACAGAATAGTTGAAGAAGAACTGCCAGCCTCTGAGCAAGTTGTTACAATGCGTATAGTTCGATTTGCCGGTGGGCAGGCTGCAGGAGCCGGAGGACTCCTCGAATTAATACATAAAGATACATTGAAATCTAAACTATATAAGACGGAAGGTTTAGTATTTGTACCTTTTTCATCAGATTCCAAACACCTTGAAGCTAAAGCAGAGGAATAAACAACTTAAACTCCGGTTTATTCTCCTAATTATCATTTCCAGCTGTGTATGGTACGGTTTGTAAGACTTCAGCATGAGGAAGACTTCGAGAGTAATTGCAAAGGGAAGTTGAAGATCAAAAAAACCATATTCGCTTAAATGCGTCTTTTATGTATTTAACCGCGAATTGCAATAGTTAGTTCATGTTAATTACCTTGCTCTAATTTGTTCAACAAGAAATTAAAACGTAATGGTGAATTTGTTAATGTGAGAATTTATTGAAGTTAGAATGAACAAATATATTATCTCACGCCATAATCTCAGCTAGAGCTTCTATAAATCTATTCCCCCTCATACAGTATCCAACTTTGCAGCCACACCGGCTGGCGAGAAAACTTATCAACTCAAAGACATATAATAATCCATGAGAATTTTGGCCACTTCGGGCCTGGAAAATTCCATAGGGAGGTCTTCTCCATTGGTCAGCATCTCACGAACCTTTGTGCCGGAAAGGAAAACATAATCATCCTTGGTATGATCCGGGAAATCGCGCATCATGACTACTTCATTCAGTTTTTTGGAATAGGCAGTGTGATCGGCATCGAAGATTTTGATTTCCAACGCATCTTCAGGAACCTCATCATGAAAAATTGCCTGGGCATCGAAACCACCATAATAAGAACCAACACCTGCATGATCGCGGCCAACGATCAAATGAGTACAACCACTATTTTGGCGGAACACTGCATGTAAAACCGCTTCTCTTGGACCGGCATAGAGCATGTCAAAACCATAGCCGGTAACCATCACTGTATTCGGCGGGAAATAAAGTTCCACCATTTTACGAATCGAAGCGTCACGAACATCTGCTGGAATGTCACCTTGTTTTAGTTTGCCCAAAAGCATATGGATCAGGATACCATCAGCACTCAGCCGTTCATAAGCCATCCGGCACAATTCCTCATGCGCCCGATGCATTGGATTGCGGGTCTGAAAAGCGACGATTTTCTCCCAACCCCGCTGGCTCATTTCATCACGGATTTGATACGCCGTACGGAAAGTTTCCGGAAAATCGGTCTGAAAATATGAGAAGTTTAGAACCTTAACTGGGCCGGAGACTGCAAACTTTCCAACTGAGTTGAAAGCGGCAACACCCGGATGATCCGTGTCATCAGTCCGAAAGATTTTCATAGTCATTGTTTTCATCTGTTCATCTGTGAACTCCTCAACCACATCTACTTCCTGAATAGCAATCACCGGATTTCCTTCAACATTAAGATCCCGCAAGGCAATCATTTTGGCGCCTTGAATTGAGGAAACATCCTTAACCATGTTGAGTATTGGTACCGGGAAGAATACGCCGCCTGTCGTCTTCATATTCTCAGCGACACTCAGTGCGTCGGCCGCGTTCATAAATCCGGTCAACGGATTAAAATACCCGCCTCCCATCATCACTGCATTTGCAGATGCAGCTGAACAAACCACTACAGACGGAAGCCCCTCCGATTCTTTAACCAGAGATGCTCTTTGGGCATCATCCATTACGTATAAAGGATTTAGTGTTTCCGAACCATGCGGTTTTATTAATTCACTCATATTTAAAACTCCTTAATGTTTAGCATTTTTTCAAATGTTAATCCTTTTTCCAATTCGTTTTGGATGGTGCACAGATATCCATCACTTTATTTATCGGCCAATTCATAAACTTTCTGACCGATATGAACCTTATATTATTGCACCATAAAAGTTTGTTTTTTTGTCAACGAGGAGCATCCTGAGTAACCGACTTTAGTCGGTATATCGAAGGGTGTTCAAATCAAGTACTGACTGTCGCCGCCACAATCGTAGGTGTCATGACAGCAACCATTACAGCTGCTTGCATGGCTTCAATGGCTTCTTTGGTTGCCTTACCGGTTAAATCACCATTGATAATTTTTTCGATCCTTTTTTTACGCTCTTTGAGTCTTTTCTTGTCGAAGGACATTTTGAGCAGGCCCGCGCTATTTGCTAATGCAAGGAGAACAACCGTTCGAGGATCGATATCTTCCGTATCAGTGTAAATTGCAACTTGCAATCGCCCGATCAATTTCTTTTCCGGCTCCGGATTGACCTCGGGATAAATTTTCCGGGTAAAAATTAGAAGAACTTTGTCTTCATCGGCACGCAATATACCGCGGCGGCATAGTTGTATTGCTATGCGATTCTTGAGATTTTTAACACCAGTAAATTTCGACACCCAGGTTTCGAGTGAAGTACGCCGTTTGGCATTTTGGATTTTTTCGATACATTCGTCGATAACGGGATCACCCAAAGGCTTGGAACTGATGAGCTCCACAAACTTTTTTCTTTTTTTCGCAACAACCTTGATACGGTTGTTTAACAGCAGTTCGGCAAGAATCGCCCCACCAATTGCATATTGATACATGCTTCCGATTTCAATTGTACCCTCCTGGTCCCGCAAAGCAAGCAGCATGATTTCTTCGTGCAGAAAAAGCTTATTCCAATCTGACATCATTACTCCTTTCGGATAAAATGAATTCTACTTATTTAAACCTCTATCTATAGAATATTGCGAATTTTTGAGTCAAGTTTGAGTTAATGACATACAATAATAAATATTTATCACAAATTTCACAGAAAACACAAAGGGCATTGAGAATAGAATTTAAAAAAGCGAAGTTAATGTCCTGATGACTTTAGTAGTCATTTTGTTAATGTTGAAATGATCTTGTTGCTAAAACTAAAATTCAACGAGGAATTTTTGGACACAAGCATGGTAAATAGAGGTTGTTTTTAAAAGTCAGATTGTGTAAATTTCGTGATTAAAAAAGATACCTATATTTTAAAGACAATATTCCCGAAGTCGAAAATTTAAATATCTCATTGAGGAAAATAAAAATGGATAAATACAAAACAAAAAGCCTGAATACCGAAGAAAAAGAACTTATGGAAGCTTTAAATAAAATGGATACAAAGGAAATAGAAAAACCTTCGAAAAAAGAACAAAAACAATTTAAAGAAGCTGCAAAATGTTTTAAAAAAAGAGACTAAAATGAATATTCGGATTGACCCTTTTGAATTAAATCAAATAAAGGAATGAGCTAAAAAAGAAGGGTTGAAATATTCCGCACTCGTAAAAAGCGTACTACATAAATATATTACAGGCCAGTTAGTAGAAAAGAAATAAAAAAACAGGATAATCGGGTAAGAGCGGGATTTTCTCCCTTACCACCTCATACCATTTCTAAATATCCCTGACATGCCTTTTAACAATGTTTACATTTAAAACGATCTTCATACAAAAACGAGATCATAGCAAGGAGGCATGCAGCACAAATTATGCACAATAAAATAAAGCCACTGATAAAGACAGATGAACACGGATTAAGAATGGGTTTAAAATATAAAGACATAACCAAAGATATAATTGGTTCTTCTTTTGAAGTTTATAATATTCTTGGATATGGATTTATGGAGAAAATTTATCAAAAAGCGTTGCAAGTTGAATTATTGCGGCGAGGTCATGAAGCTGAATTAGAACATTTTATAAAAGTCAAGTATAAAGGAACTCTTGTTGGAGAATTTGCAGCAGATTTATTAGTTGATGAGAAAGTTATCGTTGAATTAAAAGTTGCTGGTGAATATAATCCAAAGGACGAGGCTCAATTATTAAATCAATTAAAAGCAACAAAGATGGAAGTCGGTTTACTCATAAATTTTGGCAGAGAAGAAGTTGAATTCAAACGTTTTGTTTATTAAAAACTTGTGCTCCCAGTGGCTGTATCTGTGTTTCATCCGTGTCAATCAGTGGCTGAAATCCCCTGACAAGCTTTTGAACCACACCTACTTTAAAAGCGATCTTAATTACACAAGAGGATCCTATTGAGGAGGTTGGGCTGACAATGAAACAAATTTAGTTTACAATTAGTTTACAAATGGTGGCTTTAACGAAGAAGTTATAGTTAAGCTATAAATTCCTTCCTAGTATTTATCATTTATAGACTTAGGAGTTGTTATTATGAGACATTTCATAATTATTTTAGTTGTCGTATCTTTTTTAATAGGTTGCAGAGGCACTTATCAATTTACAGCAAAAAGATGGCGTGCTAGTGAGGATTTCACTTCAATTGGTGTAACAGCAGACATTTCAGAACCATTTTCACCGCCAGAAATAGAAGATTCAACAGCACATAGAAGGGGATATATAGAATTTAAATTTGGTGATCATTTCGACATTAAGAAGATAAAAAGGTCTGAGTTATGCTTCTCGAAATTAACTGTTGATGATGATAGTAATATAAACAGAACTAAATCAATATGTATTGATTTAAATGATCCTCACAATCGTAATGAATGGACTTATAATTTTATTGATATTGAAAATAAATTCAACCAAATAGAGATAAAAATTGATGATAAATCTATCTTTGCTATAGTTCCTTATATATCCTATGATAATAAAATAAAATTTTTTGCTAATCCAAACTTCGCTAGATTAGATTTTGATAAGAAAATTATCAAAATAATTGAAGAAGAGTCTATAACAAAAAAGGATACAGTATCGTCTGCAATCATAATGCCTGAAACCGAAATAACACTAAAAGTTCCCAATGATTCACTCGCCCAACAGTATTTAGAATGTATGTTGAGTGACAAATTTATAAAAGAAATTAATTTTTCTAAAGATAGTAAATTATATAAAATAACGGAAATTTATGAAAAGCCTGTAAATCCCACAATTAATTATGGTAGTGCTAAGTTTGTTATACCTGAAGAGTTTAAATCTTTTACAAATAAAGTTTATAGTGTTTCAGAAACAGAAAAATTTAAACATTGGTTACAACAAGATTCAGTCGCTTTTTTATTTGAAGGTTATGCTTCGCCTGCGAAAATAAAAAAAGGATCAAACATACGAGCAAAAATTGATTCCACTCATTATTATAAATGGGATAAAGATTCTGATTGCTTAGTTGAAAAAATAGCACATTACGATAATAGGTTAATTAATAATGAAGATTTACCTATTTTAAGGGCATGTAAAACTTCTAAATATTTTGCTGATATCCTAAAAATGAATATTAAGGATATTGACGAAAGGTTATTTCCAGTAGCTCGTAAAATCAAACCTGATGGAGTAGATGATCCTAAAGAAAGAATTGTAACTATTTATATTATAGCAAAACCACAAGAAGCTATATTAAAATATTAGTATTAGTAGTATTGTAAATGTAATATTGTATATCATATCAATTTTTTTATTAATCAATTAAATCTTTAAGCACTGATACTACGATTACTCTTGCAGAAAAACAACAATGTCAAGAAAATTACTCTAATGGAAGAGAGAAATTGGCGTGATATTGGTGGTTATTGGAATAGCGATTTATTCGATGATCCTGAATCGGATATTTATTTATACGAATTACACGGTTCTGTTGATTGGTATTATAACGATGGTAGGATTTTTAAATCTGATGAACCTGCAGAAAAAAGACTATTAATATTTGGTATCGATAAATAAACTTCAGTCACTTGATCATTTTTTTTATCAAACTTATTAATTTCGATATTATACTCTCGCTGCAGAAATAATTACTGTTATCGGTTATAGTTTTAGCGACCCTTATATAAACAAAATTATCTTTCAGGCGCTTCAAAATGATCCAAATAAAAATTACTCATTGTTGATAAATATGCAGATAAAATAAAAGATGAAATTTCCGACATTTGTATGGACGAAATGGAATATGAGTTATACGCTAATAAAGTCATGTCGCTACAGAAGGAAACGAAAGAGTTATTTGAAAAAAATTTGTTAAAGCCTGAACTATTAAATATTCATTCTAGCATTCATGAGGATATGCCATTTTAAATCACACGCCTGACTAGCGCTTTAACTAGGCAACCGGTTCAATTCTCGCCATTAATGTTCAATTAGCCATTTGATCTTTCAACCTGTTTCCATTTGGAATCAGACAAGCTTTCTCATTATCGCCATTCATTTTCTCCTAAATTTATTTTTTTAGAATTGGCTCCCAAAGCACATTGACAATCTTCCATTCACCATCAATTTTAGCAACCTGCGCATAATCAATAAAATCAACTGAAACAATCTTGACACTAGCTGTATTTTTGTAGACATCCTGAATGGTTACTTCGATGCCCCATTGATCCTTTGGTTTTTTTCCAGCCCCTTTTTTGGTCCACTCAACCATCTTCTCAGCCGTTATGGGATTTACCCTTGTTTTCCCGGTTTTTGGATTCGTGAAGATCCCTCTTTTAACCAAATCTTTATACAACGCCCGTTCCACTCGTTCAGGATTACCGCTGTACCAACCTTCGACATAATCCAAGGCAGCTTTCTTAATCGCGGCACTATCATCGCCGTTTTGTGCCTGAAGTCCAGTCAGCGGCAATAATATTGCAATAACAATCATGATTAAAATTTTTCTCATCATTATTCTCCTTTTGTGGTTATTCTGAATATTTCATTGCGGGTAGTCCTATATATTTCTTAACAAACCAGGCTGGCCGTTACTCAAATAATTCCTGGTGTAGATCAGATATAGTTATCTATTATGGTTTTTGTTTCATTGAAAGCGGGATTTACTCAAATTTCGATTTTTGATAAACCACATCCCCAATTCTTCTTACTTTTTAGGATTTTTTATTTGAACTATATTTTATTATTAATCTAAATCAAGGCAGGAGCTAATGTGTCATTGCGAGGTGTACCGCCCAGGCGGGACGATGAAGCAACCTCCAACTACAATCAAAAAAGATCGCCACGTCGCGGAGTTTATCCTGAACGAAGCCGAAGGGCTCCTCGCGATGACACGATGAGTAACCAAGTAAATCATCCATATTAAGGTTTAAGTTGCCTGATTCTACCGCATAGCGTTTATTCAATCTTTCCTCAACTTCTGAAGGCTTGCGGCTGCCTTTTGGTTTTTCGGGTTGAGTTGGAGAGCCTTTTCATAATTCATAATTGCCAGTTTTCGGTCACCATTTTGCAATTGAGCTTCTGCTAAATTATTGTATAGCCATGCCATTTTCGGGTAAGCTGCGACATTCAGTTTAAAGATTTCTATTCCATCCATCAACCGGTTTTGATTGATTAAATTGGTTGCCAGCTTATTAAGTTGAAGTACCTGGGTGAAGTCGAATTTGGGATTTGCTGTTTCCTTTAATGAATAATACTTTTGAATTGCCGCATCACGACCATTTTCCAATATGTCTTTGTAAAGAATTCTATCCAATTCGAGATTTACTGCACGAGAAATAGGCTTTGCCGGAAAACCTAACGCAACATCAAGTGCAGTTTTTGCGAGATCGATCACCGCCGCTCGTTCGTAATTGCTCATCACAATAACTGCGAGAGATTTGCTTGGTATCATTATAAGGAAACTTCCATATCCAATCGTGCCACCACTGTGACTGATCGTTTGGTGTCCTTGGTGTTCCCCGATAAACCAACTGATCCCCATTTGTTTCCAATCATCATTTGTTGATGTCCACATGATATCGTATGTGGAATCTTTTAAGATTCGGTTACCGTTTATTTCCCCACGATTGACATTTACCAGCGCCCACTGCGTCATATCTGATAAATTTGAATATAAAGCACCGCTTGGCGCATGAATGCGGTTATAAGGGTAAAACTCGTTGACAACTACAGAGTATAAGCTATCCAGCACATGTGGTGAAGTTAATAACTCCGAATCTGCTTGTTTTAAAAGCAAAGTACTAGAATTCATTCCAAGTGGTATCAGAATTTGTTTTTCGATGTAGTGTTCAAAAGAAAGCCCTGAAACTTCTGCAATAAGATTCCCTAGAATATCATAACCAATGTTGCTGTATTGATACTTTGTTCCTGGAGCCGCGATGAGAGTGAGGTTATTCAGATTGCCGACAAAGCGTTTCAAAGCGCCTTCGTCAAATTGCGGATTATAATATTCATAATCCGTCAGGTGTGGTATCCCTGCTGTATGACTGAGTAAATGCCTCACTGTTATTTGCTTATACCGTTCATCCCCCATTTTAAAATGCGGAAGATACTTAACAGCGGCTGTATCGAATTCAATTTTACCATCTTCTATTAGCTGCAAAACGCCTGTTGCAACAAATGGCTTTGTAACCGATGCCATTTGAAATAATGAGCGAGTAGTAACTTTGTTTGATGCATCTGCAAGACTTTGTATGCCGAACGCTTTTGCATATAAGACTTGTCGCTTTTCAACAATTGCAAGTGCCAAACCTGGAATATCTTGCTGCTTTATTAGTTCCTGGATGATCGGTTCAAGTTCTCTTTCGAAGCGATCGTCATTGCCGCAGGCGAAGAACGAACCGAAATTAAGCATCATTGCAACACACAAAATTGTTGCTACCGTAATTGTCTTTTGCATAATTGGATTCTATCTACTTACAACTCTCAGCGTTTCAACCTCGCTTTGCCGGTTCCGGTCTTAATATAAAACCTGTTCGATTTTTTGCCTTTTGTAAAAGATTTTCGATCATACCTGTCATCACCACTCCAATATTCCTCTTCATCATCAAAATCAACCGGAGAGATTATACGGCCTCTTCGGGCGCTGGCAGAAAACTCAAAATATCCCTCAATGGGCCTGCCATCCATATCGAATGTTGCATCATCAGTGCCTGAGCTGACACTTAAATCAAAATCCTCACCTTTCGGTCGCCTAACGACAACATCGCCAGTTCCGGAACTGAAATCGCCATCATATTCGATAGTAATATTTTGGGCTTCAACGTCTCCGGTACCACTGCTCAAATTAAAATTCCCGGTCGAATTCTCTATATCGACACTGCCTGTACCGGAACTCAAATCAAACTCTCCCTCAGAATCAAGGACCTCAATATTCCCTGTCCCGGTGCTGAGGTCAAATTCTCCTTTAACTCCCCTGAACTCCAGGTCGCCAGTACCAGTACTCCCTTTGATATCTGCAGTTATGTCTTCTACCAGCAAGTCGCCGGTGGCTGATTTAAAATTAATCTCGGTATCGTTTGGGATTGCAACCGTCCACCTGGAATGACCGCGCGGATTATCGCCATGAAACTTCTCTTGCAGGAAGATAGATCTCTCCCTTTCTTTGAAGATGGGCTCGAAATTATCATCATCGTAGGTATAAACAAGTTTCACATGAATTTTGCCGTCATTGCTTTTTTTAATCTCACAACTGCCCAGAACTAATTTGAGTCTGACCTCTTTTTTCTTGTCATAGACTTTATTTTCTACTTTTTCTCTTTGTGCGATGAGGTTGCTGGTTATGAATAAATTAAAAATTATTGTCCATAGAATGACTATTTTTGAATTCCTCATCATTTTTTTCTCCTTATAATTAATAAACTAGTTAGTGATCTGGTCAAAAATTCATCAATTGTCATTTCGGAGAAGCCCTTCGGCTGAGCTCAGGATAAACTCCGCGAGGAGAATTATTATCGCCTGACATGTCATTTGTTGTTTGGCAAAAAGATTTCTCGTCGTAAACTCCTCGAAATGACAGCATTATTGTTATTCTCAGAAATTTCAATAATTCATTTTTTTAGAATCGCTCTTCCCGAGGCTGTTTCGATGAATATCATAGGTTCCCCACCACCTCTTGTAAAGGATTTCCTAATGTATTCCCGATCATTTCTTTCGAATTCTTCCTCCTTATCAAAATCAAATGGCGATACGATTCTACCTCTGCGTTTTCTTGCGGTAAACTCGAAGTAGCCCTTTACTTCTTTACCATTATAATCCAACGTGACATTACCTGACGCTGACGACAGATTCAGATCATATTTTGGGCTTTCTGCAGGTTCAACATTTACCTTTCCCGAGGCTGTGTTAAATGAGCTTTCATCCTCTATAATAATGTTTGATGCATCGACACTTCCACTGGCGCAGCTCAATTCAAAAGTACCTTTTGAATCTTTTACATCGATATCTCCGGAAGCTGTACTCATGTTCATAAGACCTTGTATATTGTATGCTTCGATCTCGCCGCTGGCAGTCGACAGATCAAATTCTCCTTTGCTATCTTCTATGGTGATATCTCCACTGGCCGTGTTTAAATCAAACTCCCCTTCGGCATTTTCTATCATAATTTCGCCCGAAGCTGTATTAGCCTTGACGGAATTCGTGGTTCCGTTAATTGTTAGATCTCCGGAAGCTGTAGAAAATTGGATTTTAGTCTCCGGCGGTACAGTGATTGTCCAGAGAACGGATCCTGATGATGAGCCGTACCATCTTTCTTTCAACCTGAGGGTATTTCCTCTTTCCCGGAATTCAGGCTCAAAGGCATCTCCAGGCCGGACAGAATATACCAGGTCAACAATGATCTGGTCTGAACTGCCTTTTTTTATTTCGCAATCTCCACTAGTGGTTTGAATCCTTACAGATTTTTTTCCAGTGAAGGTTTTATGAATCTCTTTTTTCTCTTGGGCAAAGATGATACTCGCACTCAGAAAAACCAAACTGCAAAAAAAGATCAGGGTGTGTAGTTTCTTCATTTTTAACTCTCCTTATTTTTTAGGGCTTTTTTTAATTTGAACTATTTTTAATTATTAATCTAAATCAAACCATGAACTAATGTGTCATTGTGAAGTGTCCCGCCCGGGGCGGGACGACGAAGCAATCTCCTAGTTATGTCCAAAAAATTGCCACGTCGTGGAGTTTATCCTGAGCGATGACGAAGGGCTCCTCGCAATGACACCATTTATTATGAAAATCATCTTTATTGATAATTGTATTATTTCTTCAAACTTATTCATATTTCAAGGCTTTAACCGGATTGGTCCAGGCCGCTTTGAATGCCTGGTAACTGACCGTAACAAGTGCGATAATCAAAGCCAACACTCCCGAATAAACAAATATCCAAATTCCCATATTGGTGCGATAGGCAAAACTTTGCAGCCAATTATTCATCACTAAATAAGAGATTGGCCAGGCAATGATATTTGCGACCAGAACCCATTTTGTGAATTCCTTGGACAACAGCATCACAATGCTATGAACCGAGGCTCCCAGAACTTTACGCACGCCAATTTCTTTGGTGCGCTGTTCCGCAGTAAAGGATGCCAATCCGAATAAACCCAAACAGGCGATTAAAATGGCCAAAAACGCAAACCATTTCAACAAGCTACTTAGTTCCTCCCAGTCCGTGTACATTTGGTCGATCCTTTGATCAATAAATTCAAAATCAAATGGATAATTGGGAACAATTTTTTCCCAGGCTGATTTCACAGTTTCAACTGAAGTGGACGTATCCCCCGCCTGCAGCCTGACCAGCATATAATTGTTGTTCTCTGGCCTAACATCTATGGCAAGGGGTTCTATATTATTCTCTACAGATTGAAAATGATAATTTTTCATCACCCCGATAATGGTACCCTCTTTACCGACAAATGAAAATTTCTGGCCTACTACCGATTCCATATTCATAATTTTCGCCACTTCTTCATTCACCAGGAAAGCACTGGACGTATCGGTGGTAAATTTTTTTGAAAAGGACCTCCCTTCCAATAATTCGATCTTCATGGTTTCTACATAATCAAAATTTACGCTGCCGAATGAAATAAGAATTCTAAATTCCGGATCCTTGCCATCCCATTCGGCGCCACTGGAATTACTGCCGATATTGGTGGGGTAAAAGTTTGTTCCGGATACATTAACAACTTCCCGATCATTAAGCATCTCCCGTTTTAAAACTTCAAATGATTGCTTTGTATCGCCTCGCAGCGGAATTAAAATCAGATGCTCTTTGTCGAATCCCAACTCTTTTGATTTCATGAAATTAACCTGGGTATAAATAACGATCGTTCCAATTATGAGTAATAGCGATAACGTAAACTGAACCACTACTAATACTCTTCTGAATAACGATCCTTTAGCCCCGGCACTTATACCTCCCCTTAACATTTTTACAGGTTGAAATGAAGATAAAAAGAGTGCCGGGTAACTTCCCGATACAATCCCTGTTAGAAGAGTTACACTCAGCATACCTGTCAGAAACTTCCAGTGAAGTAATGTTTTAAGTGTAAATTCTTTGTCAACGAATGCGCCGAATGCGGGAAGAATTAACGCAGTGATAAGCAAGGATAAGAACAAGCCGATGAATGACAATAAGATGGATTCGCCAAAAAACTGACTAACAAGATTACTTTTCTTTGCACCAACTACTTTCCTAAGGCCTATTTCCTTTGCGCGATTCGCAGATCGTGCCGTCGATAGATTCATGAAATTGATGCATGCAATAAGCAAAACGAATATGGCAATCGCTGAAATAATATAGATATAAAGAATGTCACCCATGGAACGAGAATAACCAAAGTATCCATGCAGGTGAATGTCAACAAGAGGCATTAGCATAAATTGTGTCCTTTGCCGATTTTGGAATTCTATTAATTCCTCAGGATCTTCTATCAATTCTGCTGATTTTCGATGCTTCAAGTCGGTGATCTTCTCATTCACATCATTTATAACGGCCTTTTCATTCAGTTGAACATAAGTAACAATTGAGTTCCAGGCCCAACGATCAATCCTTTTGCCTAAATCTTCCAGGAATTTAAAAGGCACCAATATATCAAATTGTAGCATTGAGTTACGTGGAATACTTTTTATCACTCCCGTTACTGTAAATTCAAACTGGTTGTTCACCGAAAGTATTTGTCCTAATGGATCGGCATCGCCAAAATATTTTTCCGCCAACTCTTCGGTAATGACCATGGAATAAGGATTTGCCAGTGCTGTGGTTTTATCCCCGCGAATAAATGGATAAGTGAACATTTCGAGAAATGCGGGTGTCACAGCCCGGGAACCGTTCTCGAAAAATGCTTTCTCACCATGTCGCAATAAAAGAGTGCCGACAAACGGATACGGCGTCGCATTTATAACTTCCGGAATTTCAGCGATCAATCCTTCCGCCATTGGATATGGTGTTACATTGACATGAAATACGTTACCTGAATAATACTGATCCTGTTCTACCCGATAGATTGTATCTTTATTCTCATGGAAACGATCGTAACTAAATTCATCCAGGACCCAAATCATAATTAGCAAACAACAGGTTAGACCTATTGCGAGCCCGGCTATATTAATAAAAGAGTAGCCTTTATATCTTTTGATATTCCTTAATGCGATCTTTAGATAGTTTTTAATCATAAGATATTTTCCTTATTTAAACACCCTGAATCCAGGTTTTGCTAAGGTGTAAATCATTACTTGTTAAGATGTAAGTTATGTGTTTGGTCTGTTTTTCTGTAAGGATCTAGTTTAATATTTTTACAGTGCGCCATAATAATTTACGAACATACAAGTTTTTATTCGGATTGTTGTCCTGAATTGAAATCTAGAACGATTTGGAGGTTCTGTATTATGGTACCGAACTTGTTTCGGTTGAATTTACGGATTGTGTGTCGAAAAAAGGTTTGACTTTTTAAGCGTAGGGTCTTTAATTAGGATACTGGATTGGGCGATTATCCAATTCGTAGAGGAGAATTGTTTGTGGATGTATGTGGGTTTGTATGATTATTTATTTTGTAAAAACTTTTTAGTTAAAGCTGTTGAGTAAAAATAAAAACAAATGAAAAGTACAATTATAATCTTACTATTGATTTCACCCATTTCAGTATATGGACAAAATCATTTTATAGGACTGAAAGGTGGAATAAACTGGACTAATATTAATTCGACTGATTTCCTTAGTAATAATGATAATCGAACTGGTTTTAATGGGGGGGTGACTTACGAATTACGATTAAAAAAAAATTTCAATTTTGGCGTTGATTTGCTTTATACACAAAAAGGATTTACAAACGATATTATTTTTACAAACGAAACCGGAAATCCAACAGGTGAAAAAGCAACAATTGTTTTTAATTATGACTATTTAACCATTCCAGTTAAGGGTGGATTTTTAATAGGTAAGAGAATTTCTGGATTTGTAAACCTTGGAATTGTTCCTTCTTTGTTGATTGACGCTAAAACTATTACACCTGCATTCGACAATATTATAGAAGAAGAAACATTTGACGTTACGAATAGAGTAACAAAATTTGACTTTGGTGGAATGATTGAAATTGGCGGAAATTATAAATTTAAAAAGAGATTTTTACTATATACATCGTATGCCTATCAACATAGTTTTACTACGATAACAAACTCGGACTATTTTGCAATCGGAAAAAGTAAAACATTACGGTATGACATTGTCGATTGGACTAAAATACGCATCAAAAAAAGAATAAAAGGCCGTATGATGGTTTTAATATTATTTATTTTGTGAAAACTTTTTAGTAATGTTGTGAATGAAAAATCAGGACATTATGCAAGTCTTACAAAATCCCAACTCAAGCTTAAGTTGGCTTTATTTGCGACGAATATTACTGTCCTTAAGGAGTATCTGAGACTTGTATAAACATATGTTATCTTGGAATGAAAATGAAAAAATGTGATTTCTGTAATCTAGAAAGTGCTCCTGACATTAAAGTTCTTTTTATGAATGAGCTGGTGTTTTATTGCCAGGATGAAAGATATCAAGGTTCACTGAAATATTCCGGGGTCATTGTGCCTGTTAAACACCGTGAAACCGTATTTGATCTTGTTGCAGACGAGATAGACGCAACATTCAAAATGTTGAAAGAAGTTAAGGATTGGCTTGCTGAGAATTATCAGCCAGATGGCTATAATGTCGGATGGAATTGTTTTGAAATTGGTGGTCAGCTATTACCGCTTCACGCTCACATGCATGTGATTCCAAGATTTAGACAAGAACCACTCACTAGAAAAGGGATCAGATCTCTCCTAAAATCTGATCAAAACAAATGGTAAAATTGATCGTTGAACACAAAACAAAAGATAAACAAATCACTGCACCTTGCATCCACACCCAAAAATGCTTAGGTTTGAAATCATGAATAATCATTCAGACTCACAGAACTCCACTAACAAAATGGTCAAAAACATCCGGTTTACGTACAAAAAACCTTGGTCAGATAGAGTCTATCATATAACTTTTAATGACATTCGCATTCTGTTGTCAAGAATCCCGCAAGAGTATTGGAGTCGGCTCAAAGCCGTCCACTTTAATGATGCAAGTTATGGTGGAAGACTCTTAGGTTATGTGACTCGCGGTCGTAGCGAGATCTCAGTGTGCGCATTGCCGCCACGAATGAGTTTTACTCGATTTCTCACTAAAGGGCAAACGCCAGAAGAGTTTGGGGCTGTTAGAGGAGCCCAGTGGCCAGAGTTGGCCATAAGAAGATTTCTACTTTACGATATGTTTCTACATGAAATAGGACATCTTCAAGTAATTGAAGAGAAAGCAAAGTCCGTATCCAGAAAATTTGCACGAGAAGGTAAAGCGCAGGAGTTTGCCATGAATTGGTATCGGATGCTGTGGCGCACGCACTTTAAACACTCTGATTCAGTTCATAACAAACCGACTAAAGAAAGAGCTTTGGGAAATCAAAAATAGACTTGGAGTTAGTAGCTAATTTCAACCGCAATTTTGTGTTAAAAAAAGGTTTGACTTTTTAAGTGGAGGTTCGTTAATTAGGGTCGGTTGGGCGATTATCCAATACATAGAGGAGAATTGTTCGTGGATGTAGGTTGTAGTAAAATTATTTTTTTATTAAAAACTTTTTATGTTAATATTGTGAATGAAAAATTAGGACATTTTGCGAGTCGTAAAACGTTCCAATACAAGCACAAATTGGCTTTTAATGCGACGAATATTGCCATCTCTAGGGAGTATATGAGACTTGTATTCCTAAATGTCATACCGCACCCTGAGCACGTAATCATGGATGGTGATTGAGTATGAGAAATATCCTGTGCAACGTCCTCATTCTTCTGGCTTCTAGTTCCGTGTTACAGACTCAGGAAGTCCCGTCAGGACAGTTGGCTCTGCTTGACAGCCTGTTACAGGCGAACGCCTACCCTTCGGAGTGGACAGACAATGAGCTAGCTGGGCTGGGCTTCGACTAGCTGCTTGAGGCATACTCAGAACCTCAGATTGTAGTGCTAGGCGAACAGCACCTCACGCACGAAATACCTCTTTTCACTACTGCTCTTTTTCGCGCAC
>CAYXGW010000085.1:0-25737 GCA_964464595.1 uncultured Deferribacteres bacterium | reverse complement strand
AGCCTCGGAACATATTGCCTGGAGAATAAATCAAACAGGGATAGTGAGAATGTACTTACCGGAATTCAAATGTGTAATGGATCAGGGTGGAGGAATTGGACTAAATCTATATTCACAATATATGTCGGAGGGAGATGGTTTAAAAATCGAACTTGGTGAAGAACCCTATAAATCAAAAATTCGATTTGAAGAGATTTTTATGGAGAAAAAGGGAGATATAGGTGAACTCCATCATCAAATGGTTAAATAAAAAACTAGTAATTATAAAACCACATTGATTGTTTCATAATTTAAATACGCCATAATTTTTTTCTTGATATTTTGAAAAAATGTTTTACATTACTCTCACTTTGCTAAAGGCATAAATTAAGCACATAAATCAAGCGGTTAGTTTTATCGCTTATCAAGAATCAATATGGAGTAAAATATGGGATTACCAGGCGGAAATGAATTAATTACTATTTTTATTATTTTATCATTCAGTTTATTTCCAATGATTGCAGTTTGGAAAATAATTGTTAAAGCTGGTTATTCAGGTATACTAATATTACTTGGCTTTATTCCTGTAATAAATATTGTCATGTTATTTGTTTTTGCATTTTCTGAATGGCCAATTGAAAAAAACTTAAGGGAAGCGCATAAGGCTTAAAAACGCTATATGAACGGGTAAGGAAGGGTTTCATTCCCGCCCTCCAAGACCACCTGGCATCCCGGCTAGCCGAGACCGAGGGGTTCCACGTAGGACATAAAGTCCAATGCAAGAATGTCATTTCTCATATTAACAAGGTTGGCCGTTACCGGCGCGTCGCTTAAATCTATTTGACAAGAATCATATTTTTTATCGATACAAAATCCCCCGCTTGTAAGCGATATAGATAAGCGCCCGACGCCACGGTAGCACCCGAGTCGTCACGCCCGCTCCAGGTCACCGTGTGGTAGCCGGCCTCGCGAATTTCGTCCACCAACGCGCGGATATGCCGGCCGCGGATGTCGTGCACATCCAGCCTGACCTGGCCCGCAACGGGCAGCGAGAAGCGCAGGCTGGTGCTCGGATTGAACGGATTCGGAAAGTTAGCACCCAGCTCGAATCGAACGGGCAGGACAGCCGGACCCAGGTCCACTGCCGTGGTGGGGACACTAAATACTAGAAATTGTCCATCATACCCGCGTCTTCATGATTCAAAGAATGGCAGTGCATCATATATGTATACGTGTCATCCGCGAAATCTTTAAACTCTGCCAGTACTTCTACAATTGTACCCGGATATACAAGCACAACATCTTTCCATCCGGTTTGGTTGGCTGCAGGCGCCTCACCATCCACTCTAAGAATGTTGAATTGAACATCGTGCATATGAATTGGATGTGCAAGTTGCGACAGGTTCTCGTATCGCCAGATTTCAGTATTGCCCAGGGGGACGTAGTCATTAATGACATTCATGTCAAATGAACCTCCATTGATCGTAAATGGGTCCCCCGGATTGGCAGGCCCTAGCAATTGCTTTATTCTTGTTGTATCAACATCTGCCTCATCCAGCCAGTCTATAGTTACCAATGAACTCGGAATACTGGTAACCGGGCTTGTTGTTTGCGCCAAAACGACCAACTTCAAGAAGCTAAAATCCGTATTATCCAGAGGGCCATTTCCACAAGCCGGACCATTGTTACAAGACCCGGCAACTGTACCACCAAACTCTGTTGAATAACTATTCAGAAAGAATTCATTACCAACCGTTTCATTGGTGAAATCAAACAGTAATTCTACTCTTTCACCTGGAGCAACAACAACACGGGTTAAACTAACAGGCGCTTCCAATAAGCCGCCATCGGTTCCTATTTGAGAAAAAGTTCTATTGTCATCAAAACCAACATTATAGACCCGCTCGACAGAGGCGTTGAGAAACCTAAATCTTACCACTTGTCGTGGGACATCAACGTATGGCTCTACTGTTCCATTAATAACCATCACCTCGCCCAGCATCACCGGTTCCAGTACAGTATTCTGAAAAACTTTATCTTGCAGGATAACCGGTATATCGTCCGTGCCGTAGGTTCTGGGCAAATTCAAGAGACTCTCCACATCATCCTTAATAATGATTAGACCCGCCATCCCCCTGTTGACCTGGTTTGCGGTGTTCTCATGTAAATGCGAGTGATACCACATCATTGAAGCCCTCTCTTTGACTTCGAAAATTGGCGACCAAGTTTCACCAGGAGAAAACGAATTGAGCGGACCTCCATCCCAAATTGCAGGTAGATGGAATCCATGCCAATGCACAGTGACATCTTCGGTGGCGGTGTTATTTGTGATATTAAAACTAACCGTCTCGCCGGCATTAAAAATCAATGTCGGCCCCATATAGTCCATGCCATTATAGCCAAAGGTTCTTGAGAGCTGGGAACCCGCAACATCCGGGTAGAAGTTATTCCTGGTGTCCTCGACGGTTAAAGTAAAGTCTGGGCCTGTTAGAGTGGGCGGTATGGCTAGTTCACTTGTGAACTGCGCAACTGCTGGTGGTGTAATATGGTAAATCAAAATCAAAACAAGTGCCGTAACATATAATTTCCTAAATCGTTTCATATCCCTATTTCCTATTTTTGGTTTTAACTATTTTATCTTTTTTAATTTAAAGTCGTTTACCTTTTAGACAACTTTATTTCTAAAAACTTGCGGTTAGCTTTTATTTATTTTTTGCGGGGAATAAAAAAACCACTTGATGCAACCGGACTTTTCATCGCAGGATGTAAAATCTAATGAAAAAAATTCCGTTCGATATTTAACGTTAAACGTTATTATATTTTTTATCCATGATTAGGTCGTTTAAGTGCAAAGAAACGGAAAAGATATTCCATCGTCGGTTTGTCAAAAAGTTTCCCAACAACATTCAGCGTGTCGCATTGAGAAAGCTAAGAATGTTGAATCGAGATAAGACTTTGAAAGATTTCCTTATTCCACTTGGAAATCGATTTAAAGCACTAAAGGGTATTCGAAAAGGTCAACACAGTATCCGAATAATAACCAATGGAGAATCTGTTTTGAATGGCATGAGAACGATGCCAAAAACGTAGAAATAGTTGATTATCATTAGGAGAAAACATGACTTCGAAAAAGATGACACCTTTACATCCAGGAGAAATCTTTCAGGAAGAATTCTTAAAACCCATGAATCTTGGCCAAAATCGCCTTGCTCTTGATATCCTGGGTTCCTGCGCGTAGAATCAATGAAATCGTACACGGTAAGCGTAGAATAACAGCGGATACTGCTTTGCGATTGGCTAAATATTTTGATATGTCACCTCAATTTTGGTTGGGACTACAAATGGATTATGACCTGGATTTGGCGGAAGATCAAATAGCTGACCGCCTTAATAAGGAAATTCAAACGTATCAACCCGCGTAGTTCCAGTGCGACGTTAGTCAAAAAATAAAAACACAAATCAAAAAAAAATATATAATGCCAACAGGTTTAAAAAGACCTCGTTACCCAATGCCGGAATTTATCAGGACGGCTCTTATTGAGAAGAACCTGACGGAAGCGTATTGCAATCGCCCTGCATATCAGCAGAATGATTATATTGGCTGGATTACTCGCGCCAAGCGCGTCGAAACCAAAGAAAAGCGATTAGAGCAAATGCTTGACGAACTCGCCAGCGGCGATAGATACATGAAAATGAAATATCAGGCAAAATAGAAAGGCAATTAAATACCATCAGTAATATCCCTCGATTTACCAATAATAAAGTTTGAAGCCAATGCCGCGGCCCCATGCTCTCGGTGGCGAACTCTAACAACCTCTAAATTTCATTTCTAACACTTTTTACTTGACAAACAAGAAACTGACTTGTAACTTTCGGTTAACGGATATTTTTCATAAATTTTAAAGGAGGTAACCATGTCTACACCAGAAGAGAGACTCAACCATTTTCTCATCTACGATATTACTCCCATAGACGTCAATTATCCCGGCGCCACTTTGGAGGGCCAGTTCGACGGAGAAACAGGGCCCAGGGAGGTTAATATCAATATTATGAGCACCATTGCAACTCCCGTGAGCAAAAATGGCGGAATGATAGTCGACGAGAATGCGCATTTCACGGGATATACCATGCGGGTGGAAAGGCCAGAGCCGGAACGGACCATCGTAATCGAAAACCAGTTCGGTGAACAGACCATCCGGACCGGTCTCGGGAATCTTTTGTTAGTGCCGGCAGAAAAAGTGGAACCTGGCCTTTCGTTTCCGGAAACCCTGGACCACTACAAATGCTATAGGGTTGTGGCAGGCGATCCGGTTACCGCATCAGTTTCCCTCGAAGATCAGTTCGGCGGCAGGAAAGGAGTGGCTGTGACAACCCCGTCGCTGTTCTGCGTACCGGTCGAAAAGATATTTAGAGGGACGACATATCCTATCATTAACGAAGCCGACCATTTAATGGTTTATTCAGTTGATACGAGAGATTTCGAGATAAAAAAGGAGTTTAGAGACCAGTTTGGCGAAACGACTGTAAAAATTCTCAGAAACGGCTTACTGGCTGTACCGACCACAAAATTAGAAGTTGTTGTGGAGCCGCGGCAGGATTAGAATGATTTGAGAAGAAGGTTGCAGAATTGGAATTAGCATTAGGAATTCAATCCGCACAATAGCAAGAAATCAATTGTTATAGAATTACAGTTGACTAATCCTACAATTCTATTTTCAAAGGAGAATAATAATGAGTATTGGTGAACTACCCAAGAAACCTAATATTTTAATCATTATTACCGACCAACAAAGGGCCGTCCGGCATTGGCCACTTGGCTGGGCAGAAGAGAATTTGCCCGCCATGCAACGGCTTATGAAACACGGGCTTACCTTCAGGAACGGTTACACCAACTCCTGTACCTGTTCGCCTGCGCGGACCACCTTCTTCACAGGGACGTATCCAGCGCAGCATGGCGTTACCCAGGTGTTGGAGTTTGATTTACCCAAAAACAAGGCAGATGGTATGCAGCGTATGCTAACAAGCCAGTATCAGAATATGGCCAAGATTCTGAAAACGGCGGGTTACAATGTGATCTATAAAGGGAAGTGGCATTTGACCAAGCCCGCCAGATTCAGCCGCAGGCTCAGACAACTCTACTGGTCGGAAACGGATGTGGCTCATATCGCGGAACGTTGGGGGTTTGATGGATGGAATATGCCTGATGCCGGCGATAATCTGCAGATCGCAAATATGGGAGGTGGCACAACCAATAACGATGGACGGTTTGTCGACGGGCAGGGTACAGCTGCGAAGTACACCGATATCCCCAGCGATGTACTAGTCAAAGAGAGCGCTGTACATTTTCTAAAAACATACGATTCCAAAAAACCCTTCTGCCTCATCGTATCGTTGGTCAACCCGCATGATGTCCTCGCTTACCCCGGTAGAGGGAAATCTGAGGTGAAAGACGAGCCGTTGTATAAAGCTGGCGGTTACAACCTGGATGATTTTAAAGACCTCCCCATAGAGCCACCTTGAAACCACCAATGAAGACCTCTCCACCAAACCAACTGTCCAGGCTGAATTCAGGGCACTGTCTAATGTGGGTACAGGTCGTATCGGTGAAAAAGATATAATAGATCAGTGTAACTATGTCCGCTTCTATGCCTATTTGAACAAGGTGGTCGATAGGGAAATCATGAAGGTGCTGGATGCGCTCGAAGCCAGCGGCAAAACAAAGGATACGCTTATCTTTCGCATGAGCGATCATGGCGAAATGGCGATGGCCCACGGGCGGCAACGCCAAAAGATGTACAATGTCTATCAGGAAACCATCAACGTCCCGATGATCTTTTCCAATCCGATACTCTATCGCAAACCGGAGATGACGGATTCACTTGGCAGCCTGATCGATGTCTTGCCTACACTTGCTACCGTTGCTGGCGTGCCCGACCGCGACCGCTGGGTTTTCAAAGGCAAAGACCTGTCGCCCATTCTGGAGAATCCCAAGGCCGAGGTACAAAGCGCGGTCCACTTTACATACGCCGATACCTGGCTGAACGTCCCCGGCGCAAATCACATTAGCTGTATCACCGAGAAAGATTGGAAATATGCCGTCTATTACGATGTTGCCACTGGCGTCGAAGCCCAATATGAGATGTACCATTTGGCCAAAGATCCGTTAGAAACACGAAATCTGGCCCACGAGAAAGTCAGCATAACCCCTGAGATCGAAAAAGAGCGGCAGCGTCTCCATCAAAAGCTGATTGACGTCATGGAGCAGACGGGAACAACCCCGAACGAAATTATCTTTCCTAAGGTGTCCGGAGTTGACCCGATGGCGTCCTTTCCAGGCCCAAAACTCATTCATATTGGTCATCGTTAAACGTCGATCATTATTGGGTTTCAGTTAAAATTTCAATAAACCTTGCGCTTCTAGAAAATCGCAAGAAAAACGAACTCTATAAATTAAGTGCTTTCAAACAGAGTCAATTACATTTTAAGCAAATACAGTGGTGTAAAGCACTTATTATAAATAAGTTATTCGAAAGAAAGAAAAATTTGGGAGACTCGAAACCATTGCCGTCGGGATTAAAAAGACTCGTTATCCAATGCCGGAATCTATCAAGACTGCGCTTGTTGAGAAGAACTTGATGGAAGCTTATCTCAATCGTCCGGCATATCAGCAAAATGATTATTTTGGCTGGATTACTCGCGCCAAGCGAGCAGAAACCAAAGAAAAGCGACTGGAGCAAATGCTCGACGAACTCGCAAGCGGCGATAGATACATGAAAATGAAATATCAGGCAAAACAAAATCTATAAACAAAATTTCCCCCACTCAATGATGAATTTTATTATAATTGGAGAAATTGTATCAAGGGCTACGTTTCATCAGTATCATCAGCGTTCAAATCAAAAAGCACACAGATAACGCGGATTTGACGGATTAACACAGATTTTTTTATTGTTTTTTTCAATATGTTTGTTTTTACTTGTGATCATCCGTATGATCTGTGTCATCCGCGTTCAAATCAAATTACACAAAACTTACCAAAGCACCCATCATCCCTTTCACAACATCAATCTCATCCTGGTTGATGGTATGTCCCATGTTTGGGTATAGTCGTTCGGTCACTTCCCCACCCAATTCCCTCAGAATTTTTGCGGTCTCATTCACCCTTTCTTTGGGGATGTGGAAATCCACATCACTGCAGCCCAGGAAAATCGGGGTGCCGGCCAAAGAGCCGCTATAATTCCGGGGTGTGCCTTCCGGTCCGATTAGACCTCCGCTCAGTCCGGCCACACCGCCATAGCGTCGGGCGTTGCGGGCAACAAACTCCAGGCTTAAACAGGCTCCCTGGGAAAAGCCCAATAGCATGACTTTTTCCGGCGGAAAACCGGCCTGGTTTAATTGGGCTAAAACGTCGGCAATTGCGACAAGTCCTGACGATATACCGGGCTCGTTCTGGGCGATAGGCGCCATAAAACTATTTGGATACCAGGTATTGCCATTGGCATTAGGGGCAAGGTAAGCGAAATCGGGCTGGTCCAGTTCCGGCGTCAAAGTGAGAATATCCTGGGCATCCGCTCCCCTGCCATGCAGCAGAATCATCGCGGCTTTGGCATCTTGGAGAGACGCTCCGCTTTGGAGGATGGGCTGGTTTTTATGAGGATTTGTTTTAGTATCCATAGTTTATTACGCCTTGTAAATTTGGATTAAAATTCTAATTTCGAAACCGATATCCAAACAATTTAAATCTTAAACACAAAAACAACACTAATTATTATTGAAGATACCTACAATGTTGTCAATTCGAGGAGTTTACGACGCGGCAATCTACTTAGCTAATCATCGTGTCATCGCGAGGAGCTAGCGACGTGGCGATCTACTTGAGTAATAGCAGAAGATTGCTTCGTCGTGCCTTCGGGACGGCACTCCTCGCAATGACACTCATTATTTTGCATTATTCACAAATGAGTCTCCCAAACCTCAGTATTCATATTCTAATTCCGAATTTATCTTTCACCCGGTAATGTAATCGGCAGCAGATTCTCTTCTATAACGGAGCGTTTCTCTTCCAGCCAGCCAGGTAATTTTAGATCGGTTCCTAACTTTTCGATTTCTTCATCTATTGTAAATCCCGGTGGATCGGTGGCAATTTCAAACAAAACTCCGCCAGGTTCGCGAAAGTAAATCGATTGGAAATAGTTGCGATCCATCACAGGAGTAACCTGGTATCCAACCTGCAGTAAATAATCTCTAATATTTAGCTGCGAATTTGCATCCGAAATTCGCCATGCCACATGATGCACCGCACCCACGCCCATAATTCCCGATTGGGCATCCGGCAGACTTAAAATATCAACAAAAGTCCCCGGACCCCTTTCTCCCGATGCAAGCCGGTACCGGTTGCCGGATTCATTGACCTTATGAAAACCCAAATGGCTTTCCATTAATCCGGCCGTCCGTTCATAGCCTTCTTCGGATAGGGTGACGTGATAAAACCCACGAATTGAGTTTGCAATCGGAATTTGGCCATTGTCCCAGCCCGCACGGGATTCTTCCGCCGAGCAAACCAGTTCAAGCTCAATTCCATCCGGATCGTGAAATGTTAAAACCTCTTCATTAAAACGGCTGCCTGGGCCTGCAAAATCGATATCATATTTATTCAGTCTGTCTATCCAATATCCCATTGCGCCATCCGGAATCGAAAAAGAAGTTACAGTTAATTGGCCAACTCCCACCCGGCCCCTCATTGCCTTTGAAGTCCATGGGAAGAAAGTCATAATCGTTCCCGGGCTACCGTTTTCATCGCCATAATAAAAATGATAGGTATACAGATCATCAAAATTGACCGTCTTTTTGACCATGCGCAAACCCAAAATACCGACATAAAAATCAACATTCTTTTGCGGATCACCGGCAATTGCGGTGATATGGTGAATTCCGTGGGTTTTGGGTTTCATATCAGTACTCAATAGATTCTCCTCGAACTCTTTTGAAGGATTTATTCTAGGAATTCATTCACCATTTCCAACTGCTTCCGAACTGCCGCCGGACCTGTTCCGCCAACAATATTTCTCGCTTGCAGACTCACCTCGATATTTAGACATTCATATAAATCTTGGTCAAACAATTCTGAATAATTTCGATAAGAAGCTAAATCCAACTTCTGTAAAGTCGTTTTGCTATCGATACTCTTCTTTACAATTTGACCCACCACATAGTGCGCTTTCCTGAATGGCAATCCTTTACGGGTCAAATAATCGGCCAAATCGGTTGCCAGCAGCAAATCGTCCAAAGCCTGTTTCATTTTCTCCGAATGAAATTTTGCTTCCTGCAAAGTCGCTGTAAATATTCTAACTGAAGATTTTGTAGAATCGATTGCACCAAAAAGTGCCGGCTTATCCTCTTGTAAGTCTCTTGCATAAGTAAGCGGCAATCCCTTCAATAGATTTTGTAGCGTACTCATATAGCCAACCACACGTGCGGTTTTACCCCGGATCAATTCAAGTGAATCCGGGTTCTTTTTCTGCGGCATCATGCTGCTGCCGGTAGTGAAACTGTCGGATAACTCAATAAAACCAAATTCCCTGCCGGACCATAAAATTAAATCTTCCGCATAGCGGCTTAAATGCAGCATGATCATTGAAGCCGAATAAACCGTATCCAACAGCACATCCCGATCGCTTACCGCATCGATACTGTTTTGCGAAATTTGGCCGAAACCCAATTGCCGGGCTATTTCCTTACGGTCTATCGGGAAAGAACATCCTGCCAGGGCGCCGCTTCCTAATGGCAAAACATCACATCTTTCCAGTACCTGCTGCAATCTCCGGCGATCACGCTGTATCGGCCAAAATAACGAAAGCAAATAATGAGACAGTAAAATCGGCTGCGCCTGCTGCAAGTGGGTGTAACCAGGCATTACAACATCGATGGAATCTTCGGCTTTTTGGATCAATACTCTTTGTAATTGCATCAATAATGAATCCAATTCCGGCAGTTCTCTTTTAAGGTAGAGAAAAGTGTCGGTTATTACCTGGTCGTTACGGCTGCGGCCAGTGTGAATTTTCGCACCGGCATCGCCGGTAATCTCCGTGAGCCGGCGTTCGATAGCCATGTGAATGTCTTCATCTGATGGTTTAAACTCGAAATTCTCATTTTGAAATTCGGTCCGTATTTGATCCAATCCCGCCTGAACTTCCTTAAGTTCCTCCTCTGAATAAATTTTAATTTTTTCCAACGCTTTTGCCCAGCCACGATTGACCGCAATATCTTCACGCCATAAACGCCAATCCACGTCAATCGAGCGGCTGAATGATTCCATATCCGGATTCATTGCCGAATTAAATCTTCCGGACCAGAATTTAGTTGGTTTTTTATTCATATCTGCCAGCTATTATTTTAGCATATTCATAATAATGCGTAATTATTCGTAAAAGTCCTTAAGACAGGATTATCAAGATGATCAAAATTTACAATATAATTAAATGAAATAGAAAATTGTTTTGAAACCGTTGAAACGGTTTATAACTTATTATTTTTTCGTTATTAACACCTGGCTTAAGCCATGTGTTAATAGGATTACCAATAAATTTCACCCGCTTTAGCGGTTTTTAGATTTTTATTATTCAAGGTTACTAATCCCATTTCTATAGTTTTGAATCTTTTTTCATTCTTTCGTTCCGCCGGGACTATGATATTTAAGACATTCAAAATCCCCGCAATGAATGGCAGGGCTAATATCGTTCTTCTCACTTTCTTTGGTGAAAACGGATATTTATAAATTAATGCGCACAATAGATTAATCTCTCTTAAACTTGCTGTAATCAGGTTGTTGGTACTCGCTTTTTCCTGTCCCTTCAATATCGATCAAAGCTTTCACTTTAAGCGGCAATCCGAAAATATTGATAAATCCCTCTGCATCCTGCTGGTTATAAACATCCTCTTCACCAAAGGTTGCATAATCTTCCCGGTAGAGAGAATATGGCGACTGACGGCCTTCCACAATCACATTACCTTTGTACAATTTAAGACGAACCGAACCCGTTACTCTCTCTTGAGTATGCTCAACAAAGGCATCGAGCGCCTGTCTTAAGGGAGTGAACCACTGGCCGTAATAAACCAGTTCCGCATATTTAGGTGCAATGCTTTCTTTAAAATGCATCAACTGACCGGCAAGGACAAGACATTCCAATTCCTGGTGTGCCTTATAAAGTAAAGTGCCTCCCGGAGTTTCGTATACACCGCGAGATTTCATTCCAACCAAACGATTTTCGACCAAATCAATCCTGCCGATGCCATTTTCACCGGCAACTTTATTCAGGCTTTCAAGCAATTCAATAGGGTTATATTTGTTGCCGTCAATTTTCGTTGGGACGCCTCGCTCAAAATCAATTGTGATGGATGTGGGTCGGTCCGGCGCTTCTTCCGGAGAGACGGAAAGCCCATAAACATTATCAGGTGCGCTTTGCCAGGGGTCTTCTAAGCCTCCGCCTTCGCTGCTGCGATGCCAGATATTTTGGTCATGACTGTAAATTTTGTCCGGTGTTGCAGTAATGGGTATATTTTTTTCATTGGCATAATGAATCGCATCTTCCCGGGAACGGATATCCCATTCACGCCAGGGAGCGATCACGCGAAGGGTAGGATTTAAAGCTTTATAGGTGAGTTCAAATCGCACCTGGTCATTACCTTTTCCTGTACATCCGTGGCACACCGCATCAGCATTTTCTTTCTCCGCAATTTCGACTTGTCTTTTTGCGATCAATGGGCGGGCAAAAGAAGTTCCTAACAAGTAATGACCTTCGTAAACAGCACCTGCTTTCATGGTCGGATAAATATAATCGACGATAAATTCTTCACGAAGATCTTCAATATAAACTTTACTTGCTCCGGTCACGAGCGCTTTTTCCCGTAAGCCAAGCAACTCTTCACCCTGGCCAAGATCCGCTGCTACTGCTATTACTTCACAGCCATAGTTTTCCTTCAACCACGGAATGATAATTGAAGTATCCAATCCTCCCGAATATGCCAAGACTACTTTTTTTATATCCATTTCTTCCTCATGATAGTTGAATTAAACATTTTACATGGCAAGTTACTTGTTTTAGAATAAACAATTCAAATTTAAATTGCACAGTAGAATTTTTACAATAGGGAATTTATGGATTCGTTGTTAAGCTGATCTATTCATGAAACTTTGTCACTGTCATCCAAGGGGTCTATTTTGTAACAAAATTCATACTTTCGATTTTACGATTCCTTTTTATGGAAATAGACATTTAGGAAATTTTCGGCTTAAAATAATTCATGAAGTATCCTGGTTAGTAATGAGTGTCTAAAATATGAAAGATTTGATACATTTTTCGGTTTCATATTATCCCCAAATTTCAATTTCTACAAAAAACACCAAATTAAAGGTACAATAACCCTTTACTTCCCTTTTAGAATACCTCCGTCGTGAATCATTCGAATCGATCGTTTTTGGGGTATTACTTTAATTTCAATTTTTCGGGAGTCTCCGGGTTTTAAATTCAGGACATGTTTTTCCTTCTCAAACTTATGATAGTCAGGAAGACCCTCCTTACCAACCGAAAGAATCCATTCTCCGGGAGAAAGATTTTCAAAAGCAAATCGACCAAGGCTGTCTGTTATTCGCCTTTCAACCCGGTTATCTTTTCTAACTTCAACAATCAAGTTTTGCAAACCATTCTTTTTTACTAAATCCGCAATCGAATTTTGCTTGCCCTCTTGATTTATTTCTTTTTCATCTAACCTAAATAATCCACGACTTTCCTGAAAATTTCTATTGTTTAAGGAAGGGTTTGTTTGATCTTTGGCATATCCGTAAAGATTAACTTGCCCAACAACCGAAACTGCCCTGGTAATATGAATTGGTACTGATTTTTCTTGTCCCGCTACTACATTCAATTCAACAGTCATCTTTTCTACGGAAACTATTTTTGAATCCTGATTTGACGCTTCAAAAATTAAATAGCTGCGACCCGGAATAACAAATGGGAAAACAAATTCTCCATTTTTATCCGTTACAGTACTTAATGCATTTAAACGTACGATAATGTTTTGTACGGGTTTTCCTTTTTCCACATTAATGAATTGGCCTTTGACAATGCCGTAATGTTTTTTGCGGTCGTTAGAGAATCCGAAAGGTATGCTATACTCAAGAGTAAAGGCAGTTAATTTTGATTTGACTTCATATCCCGTTGAAGCATATCTCAGTGCAAACTCTATTTTATGTTTATTGGAAAATTCCCGGTTCAATTTTGCTTCAAAGATATCCCTGATAAAAGATGAATATCGCAAATTATTCGTTGTTAGAAAATTTAAATAAACAAAAGTGCTTTTAAAAATTTGGGAGGAAACATTCACACCAATTGTTAGATTTCTATCGGAAATCCTGGTTGGATCTTTATGATCGCTATAATTAATATTCAAATGAAACGATTGTTTTGGCGCCGGTCGAAAGGATGCTGAAATGGAATATCGAATAAGTTTTGCTCGCTGTAACAAAAGTTTGTCAATTGTATTTGCCAGCTCTATAGAGACATTTGCCGAATAATTTTGTGCAAGTTTTCGGATACCGATTCTTTGAGTTTTTTCGCTATCATTGAAATTAATTTGATTTAGACCAAGGCGATTGCGATTATGCCATTGAAAATAGAGACTTGTGCTTGGGTTTGCCCGAAAAGCCATGCCAAAAATCTTATACCAATTCAACGAGCTAAAAAAAAAGTCGACTCACTAATGTTGGAGTCAGATTTTTGCCGGCCAAAGGATACGTTTGTTTGAATAAAAGTCGCAGGTTGTATGGATAACCCTGCAGAATAGAGATCAATATTTTCATAATAACCAGCAAAATCAGGATCAGCATGAATATATTTCAAATAATATATCGTTTTCAAATGGCTTCCTTTAACATCGAATAAATAAGCATGATTTTTTTTATTTCTTATTTTTGAAAGGCCGTATTCCCAATTCATTTTCAAATTTTTCAAAGGCTCAATTCCAGCTTCCAGACTTGCAACCCGTCCTGCTATCCCTTGTGAAGATTTTTTCAGATAATTTAGTTTTATATGAGTGTCTTCATTTATTTTAAATGCGGAATAAAGAGCCATTGCTCTTTCTTGTGGATTGATGAACTTTGATTCCATCAAATAGCCGCCAAAATGATAATTGTTTTTCTTTATTTGACCTGCGAATCCTCTCCCATACCTATAATTCTGTGAAAGTTGACTTAATGAGAAGCTTTGATCACCTAAATGATATGAATATTGGCTGCCTGAATATTTGAATCTATATTCTTCCTGGTGAGTAAAAATCGAGTACTCATCTGAATTTGGTCCTCTTAATTGGAAATCAATTTGCTTCTTTTTATCCTTGTCTAAATGGCTTCTTCCATAAACATTTGCTTGAAAACCAACACCATTAACCATGTCATTACGATTAACAAGCCGGAATGCGGCAGTATATGGCTTCGATGTTTTACTTTTTGGAAGATTTAGTTTTTGCGGGATAATCTCTACACTGCTTTTTAGATGAGATTCGATATTTTTATCATCAATAAAATATGCGGTCAGGGTTAAATCATGCCGAATATTGCTATCAATTTCTTCATCTGTTTGTATGGCAATGGTAAAAAAAATAAATTTACCAGGATTAATATGAATGATTGTATCCGGAAATGAGGAGAGTAGGTTGATATCACTTTCAACTTCCAACTTAACATTAGCCAGGATATTGCTTTCATTGGTTAGTTTAACATCCAATTCATATTCAATGCCAGCTATGATAAAAACCGGCTCCTTCAATAATTCCAGAGCTATTATTTTGATTGGCCTAATCACGACAAAAAATTCAGAATCAAACTCACCAAGTGGTTCAGATGTAAGTTGGTAGCGGATTTTATATTTATCAGCCGGTGTAGCTTGTGGAATGAGGAAACTAACCATTTTTATCTCGAATTGATTCGGATCCAGCTCAAATAGAGCATTTTTAGAAATAATTTTCCAACCTGCCGGCAAAATTGTTGATGGCTGCCATTTTTGTTTTTTTGAGGTGAGGTTTGTTACACTAAAAATTGTAGTAGAAATATGATTTGCTTCTATGTCAACAACGTTATTTCCTCTTTTTTGGATAGATACAATTTTCTCCTGGCTATGCAACGGAATCGCAATGGAAAACCATAACAAAATTGCAATTTCTGAAGATTAACATTATTCAAATGTCAATGTATAATTAATTCCAAATACTTCATCATTGCCGCAATCGGCGATTGCGAGCGCTTTATAAGTTCCAGCAGGAACCTGGCTGAAGTCTATTTTATACCTTACAGAAGTACCGGGATAGATTCGATATTGTATCCCTTCAAATTTACCAGCCGAAGAACCTTCCAGGTCATAAAGGTCAATCCAAAAAACCGGTCGCAACCACCTGGTGCCATTATTTTCAGCATCAATTTGCAGGTACACTTCGCCATCTTCGTTAATGAGTTGGCTTTCAATAATATTTAATAGCCCTTGCCCCGAATCACCAATATGGGTAACGATCTGAACGCCATGCCGCATAACCTGCAACACACCCAGGTTGAATTGTTCAGCTTTATTCTCCCTGTTCTCTGGTGACGATTTTGGGATTTCCTCCACCATCATCATACTCCAATAGGTTCCATTCAAGGAATCGCCCTCCGGAACTTTGATTGAATAACTAACTCTGGATGTTGAATTGGGTGGTATGATCAACCGTGTTGAATTCAAGTTTATCTAATTTGCGTTTGATCTTGCAATACTGCCTGGTTCATCGTATAGATTTCTTCCATCAAAAAAAAACAAGTAATCAGTTTGATATATTTTTATTTCAATGGGTTCCATACCATTATTTTGTATATCTAACAATCCATTATAAATTTCACCTTGTTCAACGACTTTTTCATGAGTTAAACCATTAATAATCGATATCCCTGCAATTAAATTGACTGGTATCATAAAAACCAAAACCAGCATCAACAAACATATTCTGTTTTTCAACATGAAAAAACTCCTTCTTTAAATATCAACCAGTGTGTAGTAGATGACACTCTTGTATGAATCTGCATTTATCTTTACCGATACACCCTCTAATTTGAACTGAATCGGAATCAATTTCCGTCCTCCGCTACCTATTAAAAATGTTCGATCAATTTCCGTTATTGTTTGATAGGCTCTACCGCCTATTATAGGGTTTTTAAAGAAACCATGGCCATTTCCTGTTCTTCTAAGAAACAAAGTTAATGTTTTGATCCCATTTCACATCGATTTTTTTCACATCAATCCGCCAACCAACCCCGGGTTTACGTGCCTTTGCCTTAATAATATTTAAATAAACCTGGTTGCGATGACTCTCAAAAACCTTTGGCAAATCGCTTCCAGCTCCATTCACCAAATGAAAGGGTGTAATTTTTAAATCCCAACTACGGCCCACCAAAACGATCAATCGACCATCATTAGGAGTAGTACTGCTGAATACCGGATTGTAAAACTGGAATCCAGATAATATTATTAAAATGAAATAGTACTTTTTATTGAGAACCCTAATCAAAATTACTCGCTATTTTATCAAATTCAACTTGTTATCGCCTTAATATTGAATTATAGGAATAAGATGAAAGCTATTTATCGAATAGGTATTTTATCGCCAGGATATAGGCATTTGTCCTACAAGTATTAGAAGAGAAATTGAAGAAAACTGAATAAATTAGGAAGAGATAGATGAACTAAGATTGAACTATTAACTCATTTTTAATTGCATAATACATGATTTCTGCATTGTTTTTCATATTCATTTTAATTAGTATGCGTGTGCGGAATGTACTGACTGTTTTAACGCTTAAAGACATATCGATTGCAATATCTTTTACCGATTTACCCGATGACATCAAACACATGACTTCATATTCACGATCTGATAGTTTTTCATGAATAGGTTGGTCATTATTTTCAGACAAATTATTGGCCAGCTTCACAGCCATGGATTGACTAACATATTTCGAACCTGAACAGATTTTTCGGATGGCAGAAATTAATTCTTCGGTTGTGCTGGTTTTATTTAAATAACCGGAAGCGCCACCTTTAAATGCTCGAATCGCGTACCTCTCTTCGGAATATGTACTTAACATCAAAACCGGAAGTTTAGGACGGAAATTCTTTATTTCCTTCAATACTTCCAAACCACTCCTTCCCGGCATGGCAATATCCAACAAGACAATTTCATATTTATTGTTCCATGCTTGATCAACCACTTCCTGAAAATTACTTGCCTCATCGATTTTTTCAATTTCCGGGTAATCTTGAAGAATTAATTTTAATCCTTTCCGAAAAATAGCGTGATCATCAGCGATTAGTACATTAAACATAAATCAAATTTTACCATTCTTGAGAGGAATATAAACGCTAACTTCCGTTCCCAAATTCTTTTGAATACATATCATTGCAGTACCTCCCCAAAAATTAACCACTTCATTGACTTTCACTAATCCAAATAATTCAGAATCAACCATATTTATTTTTTCAATTCCCTTGCCGTTGTCTTTGATATTAATTTCCAACATCCCCCTTTTTTTCCGTAATTTAATTTCAGCCCTGGCAGCGTCTGAATACTCTACAATATTCTTAATTAATTGACGGCAAATGTGGAATATTGAATTAGATAATCCTGGTTCCAAGTTTAATGTTTCCGGTAAACTAGTTTTAAAATTGACCCTGGATTGTTCTTTGTGATGTTCCAGCAAACAATAAATTGAATCTACCAGGCCCAAATCAGTCATAAATGTAGGCCTTAAGTCAGCATAAATTTTTTGAAAAGTATGAATTGACGAATTTAGAGTATCAGTTAAGGAAGACGCAATTTCAACAAGCTCTTTTTGATCCGGATCCAATCTTTTATTTATCCAATATAAACTCATTGACAGAGCATTGAATGTCCCTCCCAGTTCATCATGAATCTTTCCGGATAACAGCCGATTCTCATCATCGCTAACACTTTGTTGATGGATGAGAAATTTTGCAATTGTTCAAGGCGTTGGCTATCGCCATATTCGACTTGGCCCACTTTGTCAATATCACCAATAAATGTTGAAAGATTTTCTCCTCCATCAGTTTTCCCGAATGGTCTTTTCAGAACATTGGTTTTATCCACATTTTCTCCTAAATTAGAATCCATTGTTGCATAAACCTAATTACAAAAGACTCAAGGGTTTTGAAGATTAAAATTACTTATCAACATTCTGTTGCAATAGAGGGAGGAAGTATATTTTGATCAAACGGCCAATAGACAAGTAATTTATGGTTTTTATGATCGACTTAAATAACAAAATATTCTAATTCCGTGAAAATTAATAAATCAAGCTAAATTATTATATTTTGAATTACAAATAAATGTTAAATACTTAATTTCTGTTAAAGCGTTGTAATAGAATCTCAAACCATTCAAAAAATTAGGGCTATCTAATTCCCCATGCGCCGGCGTAGATAGCCCGTTAAACATATCTTAGACATCGGTAATAGTATAAGTTACAGTATGAATATCACTTCCAGCTCCACTAGCAACAGTTGCAGAAGCTGTATAACTCAAATCACAAGTTCCCACAGTATTTGAAATTCCCGTAACAAAATCAATTGCTGTTGTGGATAGCGATATAACTCCAGCCGCAGTTCCACCGCTTGCATTTTGAGCTTCTACTGTTAGCGTATAATTTGGCGAGGCTAAATTTGACACTATTGTGATTTTCTTGCTCGCTTCATTGGTTGTCCAATTCAAATCAGTAGTTGTATTATCATTTTGAGATGTAAGCTCGCTACCAGCGCTTGCTGTATTAATCGTTAAGCTAACATCACCGCCAACTATGGCCATTTGATTTATGGCAGCTACTGTGATGGTTACCGAATGGTTATCATTGCTTTGCGAGTATGCCATATTTGTCATGGCAAATATTCCCAAAGCTAAAAATAAGCCGGATAACTTTTTCATTTTTACCTCCTGATTTAGTATGAAGTTAATTTATTATTTTCACTTTGTATTGTTCATCGTCTAAAATAAATTCCATTGGAATCAGAGAAATTCTTATTCTCTTGTAGGATTATGGCTTATTTAAATGTAGGAATTTTCTACCTGCGATAAGACTTGAAGTAAATATCCATCAATTGTCAAGATTACAAGGGGGTCGAGTTTACAAAGAAAAGGCTCCTGCAGTGCCAATCATGCCATGATGGCACTAACACCGTCTGGGTAGAAGGCTGGCAGGGGTTGTTAATTTGAAGGAAGTTAAGCAAAAAACCAGTGGCGTTACAGAATCAGGGTTGCCATAAGGGTTTCCCCTATTCCTTATCAGGGTTTTCCACCTTTATTTTCAGGGTTTTCCCTATAGTCAAACGGTCTTTTTATTAAGATATTATTTAGGTAAGTAGCTTTTTTTGTTCTTTGAAAAAGTGAGGCGTGGTAGACGCGGCTTTTAGCGCAGCATGGCCTACGATAAGCTTTGTCCACTAAGACGCGCCCCACTTAAAGTTTGGTTAACATATAACCTCTTTTATAAGAGAGCATAACGCCACCCAAACATAAACGCAGAGTTGTGTTGCTGTGGGATCAGGGGGAACAGAGTAATTCGCCCTTAGTTGGCTGGGTTGCTAACTTATCCCGGTGCCGACACAACCCTGCGTGATTTTAAGAAAGAACAAAGACATTAACTAGAAGATCAAAGCCAACTTGACTGATAAATTAAAATTAATATTAAGATAAAGCTTAATGCATTTAAATTCGAACAAAGCGGACTTTACTATATAGGGAGTGGTCAAAAAGGCAAACCGCAAGGCTGGGTGGAAGGCCGGAAGGGGCTATTAATTTGATGGGATTAAATTGATAAAAGTCAAGAATACAAATCTTTATTATGGGATTTTCTTTATTCTCATATCGGTTCCACAATTCATCAACTGCATCTATATTTTCGAGAGAATAATTCGCTAACATCGCAGCCATGAGGAAATAATCATTCCAGCGTGAAGCCTTTATTTCACCCAGATGGGAGTAGTTGTGTTGATATTTTTAAGACTTGGTCAAAATTCTAATATTCTAAAAGATTTATACAGATTTCATGTTGTTTCTCATTACAAATATTACGTTTATTAACTGGAGCTTAATACAATAAGCTAATGTTATCCATTTATTGAACCGATGTTTTATGTAATTTGGGTTAAATGACAATATTTATTTTATTCAAATGTCAACGGATATTGTCCACATTTTATCGATTCTCAAATTGAGAATAGATGATTCTATACAAAAATACAAGTCACACAAGTGTAATATATATTACCATACTTATATGGAATTATATGAGCCGTTATTCTATTTTTTGATCAATACAAGTAGATAAAAACCTTATGGATTTATCCTAAAGACATAAGGTCGAATCAGATTTTAATGGGTTCTTTCGTAAAATTTCGTTTGCTGGTTCGCATTATTATTTGGATGTGAACCGCCTTGTCGCACAGGATGTAGGACCTGTAAGGCGAAGGCACAGTCAATCACTCTTCCATTATGGAAGTGTGCTGATTGTGCCTTTTTTTTTGATGAATGTTTTAAAGTTTGAACTGAGCAGGTAAGACATGGATATACAAATTAATATAGATGAATATATGAAAGTTGACCAGGTGATTTATTGGAGGTATGTATTTTGGATATGAATTTAACAAAAGCAGGAATAAACAATCATGAAGACAAAAAATGTTTTTGATGGAAAATTGCTTAGCTCATCCACCCACTCATTTTCCAATACGGACAGCGAGCAACTTTTGGCTTCAATTCCATGCATATTGATAGAATTGGATATGGATTACAGGATTACCAGTTGGAACAATTTTACATCAAAACTTTTCAAACTCGATAAAAATGAAGTAATAGGTCGATCGTTGCCACAATGTCAAATTAAATGTGATTGGAGAGTTGTTGAAGAACACATTAAAATGTGTTATGATTCAAAACAAATTATTCGTTTAGACGATATTCGCTACACAAAACCTGATGGCAATGATGGTTATCTTGGCATAACTGTGAACCCTATAATCAATGAGACCGGTGAAATCTACAGTATTCTTCTTTTTGGCTCTGAAGTAACAAATCGTAGAGAATTAGAAACTCAGCTTATTCAAGCGCAAAAGTTGGAATCAATTGGTCAGTTGGCAGCGGGTATTGCACATGAGATAAACACACCAATGCAATTTGTTGGAGACAATACAATCTTTTTGAAGGACGCGTTTGAAGACTTGCAAATATTGCAAGATAGTTATGAAATTCTCTTGGCTGCAGCAAAGGATAGTAACGTTCAAAAAGATTTAATAAAAAAACTAGAGACGGTAATTGAAGAAATAGAGGCAGATTATCTGTATAAAGAAATACCCAAAGCTATAAATCAAACTTTGGGCGGTATTGAACGGGTCTCAATAATCGTCCGTGCCATGAAAGAATTTTCTCATCCTGACAATGAAGATAAAGTAAATATTGACTTAAATAAATCGATTGAAAGTACGATTACAGTCGCCAAAGGTGAGTGGAAATATGTAGCAGATATGATTACGGACTTTGATCCAAATCTGCCATTGGTTCCTTGCTTAGCTGGAGAATTTAACCAGGTTATTTTAAATCTAATCATCAATGCAGTCCACGCAATTTCTGATAGTAAAGATAACCAAAATTCTGAAAAAGGTACTATAAAAATTTCCACCCGCCATTTAGACAATTGGGTAGAGGTCCGTATTAGTGATTCCGGAACCGGAATACCAGAGGAAATAAGAGACAAGATATTTAATCCATTTTTCACCACTAAAGGAGTTGGGAAGGGTACCGGCCAGGGTCTTGCAATTGCTCATTCCACTATAACTCAAAAACACTTAGGCAGTATAATTTTCGAAACAGAAATGGGTAAAGGGACAACTTTCATAGTTCGCCTTCCTATTTTAGAAACTAAAGAATAAAGAGAGAAAATTATGGAAAAAAAACGAATAATATTTATTGATGATGAACCAAAGCTTCTTGAAGGATTGAAGCGTAACCTTCGTAGCAAAAAAGATCAATGGGAGATGAATTTCTTGAGCAGCGGCTACCATGCAATAGAATTCATTTCTCAAACTCAACCACCTGATTTAATTGTATGTGACATTATGATGCCGGAAATGGATGGATACATGGTTCTAGATAAATTGCGTGAAGATCCAAAAACAGCAATTGTTCCATTTATATTTTTAACAGGTAAAGGGGAAAAGAACGATATCCGGCAGGGAATGGATTTAGGAGCAGATGACTTTCTAACTAAACCCGTCTCCGCCGTTGAGTTATCTTCTGCAATCAGCGCGAGACTCAAAAAAAAGGTTGCAACAGATCTTCATTCAGAAAAGAAACTTGACCAGTTAAGAAGAAATATTGTTTATACATTGCCTCATGAATTGAAAACCCCTTTAACTTCGATCATAAGCAACTCGGATCTAATCATAGATTGTATAGAAATCCTAGAAAGCAAAAATATTGTTGAACTTACCCAAGGCATCCGCGAATCATCGATCAGATTGGGAAGACTTATTGAGAATTATTTAACCTATGCTCAAATTGAGGTCATCAGTTCAGATAGTAAACAAATCGAAGCGCTTCAGACCATTCGTACTGATGGAATTGACGTGAGCCTTAAAGATATCTCAAAACAGAAAGCTAATGATTTTGGCAGGGAGAATGATTTAAACTTAGAAGTCGAAAATACTTCTATTTACATCTCAGAAGAAAATTTTAAGAAAATTATAGAGGAACTACTTGATAATGCATTTAAGTTTTCAAACCATGGAACTCCGGTTGGAGTGAAAAGCACATTTCAGGATGAGTTTTATACCATTTCAATAACTGATTTCGGAGTTGGTTTTAAAAATGAACAAACTAATGAAATCGGTGCATATATGCAGTTTGAGCGTGAAAAATTCGAGCAGCAAGGTTCCGGTTTAGGGCTCATTATAGCAAAAAGTCTAATCGAATTGCACGGAGGAAAATTAACTATTGAGAGCTCCCCTAATATTAAAACTACTGTTATAGTTTCACTTAGGACTTAAATAATGGGTTTATACGATTTTTATTTAAGAAAAGGTAACCCATGGAAAAGCAAATTCTTTTTGTTGATGATGAGATTGATGTTCTTCAGGGATTAAAACGTATGCTGCGCGGAATGCGTAGTGAATGGAGTATGAACTTCGTATCTAGTGGAGAGGAGGCATTAAACTTGATGGCTGACGTTGCCATTGACGTTATCGTGTCTGACCTCCGAATGCCAGGTATGGATGGAATAGAATTATTAAGTAAAATTCGAAAAAAGTATCCAAATTGCATTCGCATAGTTCTGTCCGGTCAATCGAAGTTGGAAACTGTTATGCATCTTGTAGGAATGGCTCATCAATATCTATCAAAGCCTTGTGATGCCGAATTATTAAAATCAACTGTGCATAGATCTTGCACTTTACGTGAGGCGATTTCCAACAAATCTATAATGAATATCATCGCTAATATAGATAATGTACCTAGTCTTCCATCGATTTATACCGAATTAATTGAGGAATTGCAATCAGAAAACACCTCAATGAAGAATGTTGGTGATATTGTCTCCCGGGATATTGGCATGACTGCAAAAATTCTCAAATTAGTTAATTCATCATACTTTGGTCTTCCCAGACATGTTGCTAGTCCGACTGACGCTGCTATTTTATTAGGGGTAGAAACAATAACCTCCTTAGTCTTATCAGTTCATGCATTTTCTCAGTTTGACGTAAAAAAAACAGTGGGCTTTTCAATTGATAACGTGATTTTCCACAGCCTGGAAATAGCCCGGCTTGCAAATAAAATTGCTATAAAAGAACAGATTAGCAAATCGGACAGAGATCATGCCCTGCTTGGCGGATTGCTGCATGACTGCGGAAAACTAATTCTTGCAGCAAATATGAATGATGATTATATTTCAACTTTGGAACTAATGAATTCAGAACATATTGGATTGGCAGAAGCAGAGAATAAAGTATTTGGAACCACGCATGCGGAAGTAGGTGGCGCATTATTGGGTATTTGGGGATTACCAGATCCAGTAGTTGAAGCTGTTACTTTTCACCATACTCCTGAATTAGCACCCCATAGTGAATTTTCTCCCTTAATGGCAGTTCATGTTGCAAATTGCTTGTTTCACAAAAAAAATAATTGGAAAAACCTCAATAATAAATCAAATATTAACTTGGATTGTTTAACACAACTTAAAATGATAGATAGAATACCAACCTGGCAAGCGCTGGTAAATTTATTTTAGATTTACAAGTTTAGAATTAGAATAAACTAACACTTTCAATCCCAAATATCCTCACATTTATTTCCGGTTCATATTTTTTATTAACTCAATATGAAGTTGAAGTTAAAAATACGGTTTGAAAAAGCTATTGATTTGCAATCGCACCCAATAAACGCAGCTCGATTATGGGGTTTTCTTTATTCTCATACCGGTTCCACAATTCATCAACTGCATCTTTATTTTCCAGAGCATAATTCGCTAACATCGCAGCCCTTAGGAAATAATCATTCCAGCGGGAAGCCTCTATTACACCAGGGGGAAGTAGTTGAGTTGATATTTTTAAGACCTGGTCAAAATCCCGACTCCCTAACGTTCTATATAGGTTCACCAAATTCATTACTTTCGGGGGTATGTTTGCGAAACATGGCGCTGACTCGATATCTGCCCAAATCATCTTCATTTCCTGGGATGACAAATAGGGCAAAGTTAAATCTAACAAATAACTTGTTGAGGGAAACCAGTTTTCAATGATGTCCCGGGATTCACATTTTTCATGAATCAGCCTGAAGCGATGAACAATTTCTTTGGATTTTTGGTCCATCGGAATAGTTGGAGTATAGTTTCTGTCCTGTAAAGATTTAAAATATTGAAAAATAGCTTTTCCCTGGTGTGCCCGATAACTTAGAGTTGAATTTTCAGGGAAACCGCCAAATCCGAATGTTTGAGGAGCAATATCGTTTACTAAGATTTCAAGCAGAGGTATTGATGCAGAACGCAACCTTACTAATTCTGTCGCATCGCTTTTTAAGTATCTGGCCTTGACTGCCCTGATATCGAGGATCGGGAAATAATCTGAATTAGCAGGAATATCATAGGGAATTAAATAGCGGATCCAGCGTTTTTTTGCTGCCCAATTTACGCAACTGCAAATCCTGTTTCCCGAAAATGTTGACGCGGGCAAGCTCAGGTTTCAGTCCGGGAATCGTGAATATCCTTTTGGGTAATTTTCAAATTAACGGCCCCTGCCAGCCCTCCACCCAGACGGCTGGGAAACCAACATGGCATGTCTGGCTGCGCAGGAGCCTTTGATTAATTATGTAAACTCAATCCGCGATAAATATTTTTTAAGGTCAGAAAATAATAATATAATGTTATTAGCACAATCAGGGAAACCCTGAATATTAGGTTCGAAAAACCTTAGGTTGGAGTAAGGAAAAGGATTGTTTTAAATATAAATGCCGATTAACACCACGGAGGGCCGGAAAATAAAAAATGGGTGAAGTCCATGGTTATTAATGAAAATGTGTGGGTGTATCTAGATGTTTTTTTACTGCTCTTTCCAGGTGCCGTTTTTTACAGTAACAACGATACCACCACCGCCGCTGAAACCAGGAGGAATGGTTGTAGGCAAGTAGCTA
>CAYXGW010000084.1:0-25750 GCA_964464595.1 uncultured Deferribacteres bacterium | reverse complement strand
TAGTGAGATAACCAGGATGATTCATCAGGCCAAAGGCTATTCTGCGACAGCCTGCAGGGTGGGATCGCAATTACACGAAGGGTTGGAAAGACATTCTTGTCTACCAGGGCGGCAATGGTGATGGTTATTCGAAGGATCTGTCTGTCGAAATAAGGCTTCAGTCACGAACTCGACAAACAACGGCGCAAACAGCGTCATTTGGGTTTCTTATTGTGATTCTTTCGGAATAATTCTTTAGTTCAATTCAGGGAATATCAGAAAATCTTTCATTTTCTACTTGACTTCTCGTTCACCATTAGTTACTGTACATCACACATATAATGTTTTTTTACTATTAAGTTGATACCATCCCCTATCGGATTTGTTAAGAGCAAGAACGCTCGGACTTGCTTAAAATATGGGGTGCAATATTCGTTAATTCATTTGACAGATGGGTTAGAAATTGTTGTTCAAAATGGAAAATTACTTAAATCTAAACCTGGTTTTCCTGGTTATGGGAATCTTTGTTTGTGCATGCCAGAGCCAGAAGGAGCTTCAAACTGCTAGATCGCATAATCCTAACGACTTACCTTATAAATTAACTCTAATTTATGAATACCCATTTTCTGAACCGCAAACACAATACTTAATTGAAGATTTAGATGGCACGGGTACCAGTCTGTTACTCACAATTGCTAAGAACAATGTAAATAGTCCGGATTTTATTACAGTTTCTGATCTTTTTACTGAAAGCGCTAGATTTTCCGAGCCCTTCTCTGGAGTAATTGAAGTCAAGTGTTTTGATATCGACAAGGACGGTACAAAGGAGATATTCGTTTCTGAATTAATAGATCATTCAGTTTTTTTGTATATTTACAGCAATAAAGGAAAATTACTAAAAAAGTTTCCAGTGATTGTTGGTGATTACTCAAAAAGTGATTTATGGGATTGCTCTGTTTCTCCTGTGGGTATGCTTGATGGCAATGGCGATGGAAGAGAAGATTTAGTTTTAAGAGTTCAGACAGGTCATGAATATCAACCCCGGGGAATCTGGATATTTGATTATTTAACTGGGGTTGAAATCTGGAATTATCCAACCGGACCGACTATCAATAAAGCCATTCTTGTTGATCTTGATGGAGATAACTCTAAGGAAATTCTACTTTCTACTAATGCTCCCAATAATGGAGACAACTTAAATATTAATGGTACCAATGATTCCCATTCTTATTTAATAATCCTGAACAACAAAGGCCGGCAACTGATTCAGGATGTGAAGGGTGGGAAATTCACTTCAATCTTCCTTGCTTCTAAAGATATGGATTATGATGGTAAGCCAGAAGTTCTGGCAACTAAATCCAGCCGTAATGAAGTTCCTGAGAAGAACTTTATCGGCTTTTTAGATTTCAAAAACAGAAGAATATATAGAAAGCGCGAGTTTGAAAAACAGCTAGGAGAAATAGAACCCTTATTTTTTGATTTCGATGAGGATGGAATAGACGAATTCTTGTTCTTTAGAGCGGACGGCATAATTGATATAAGAGATTTAAAAAATGAGGTGGTCTATTCGTATAACCTTGGTGATAAGCCCTCTGGTGATCCACTATTATCTGATTTAAATAATGATGGAAAACCTGAAATAGTTTTAAGTGGTAAGACCGCTATTTATGTATTTTCTAAGGACCTCACACTTTTAGCCAAACATCCTGTACTTTCTTCTCCTGTTCTTGTTGCCAGCACCGGGATAGGAAAACCAAAAATGGTTTTTGTTGTGGATACAGACCGTCGCTCTTATTTATCCATGGAACGAAATTTTATTGCTTTTTTCCAACCTATGTTTCCCTATTCATTAGGTTTTCTTATAGGTGTCATGTTCACAATCATTTTAATAATTCTAATTCGCCGCCATTTAAACAACATGAATCTGATGGCCTTGGCAAATGAACAACTTAAACATTTGAATCGAGGAGTAATTATTTTTAATCACAAGGGCTTCATTCAAAAAATCAATAACCAGGCAAAAGCTTTTCTTAACTTTAATCAACCAATTCCGCAGCACACCCATTATACTGCCGTCCTGAGTGATACAAGATTTTCAGAACTTCGTTTGCTGATTCAAAAGGCATTTACAGAAAAAAACGCATTACATCGCCATCAGTTGTCCTTTTCTCATGAGAATCAATCTCAAGAAATAATGACTTCACTAACCACGGTACGAAATAAACGTGGAAGAATGATTGGCGGATTGGTCATTTTCGAAGATGTAACAGTTATAGTAGAATCACAACGAGCAATCGCCTGGGCATCACTTGCACAGCGCCTTGCGCACGCTATTAAAAATCCTCTTTCCTCAGTAAAACTGGCAATTGATAAACTACAAATGGAATACAAGTCTGCAAATAAATTGGAAATCGATAAGTATGATGGATATGTAGAAAAAATCTCTGATGAGGTTCGTAGAGTACACAAGATTACCGATAGTCTCATTAAACTTGCACATTTAGAAGAACCGGAAATTAAACCGAAGAACTTGAATGAACTTATTTATGATTGTATCAACCAACTGAAATTTCGCACATCAAAAGATATAACTTCCGAGATTGATCTGGACTCCGAACTTCCCTCAATAATGCTTGATGATTCTCAAATGAAGATGGCTCTCAACATTCTATTTGAAAATGCCATCGAGGCAATGAATGGAGCAGGGCAATTAAACGTATCTACGCGATTTTTACAAAAGTTGATGACGGATTCAGGTGATCAAAATGGTAATTGTGCTCTGATAACAATTACCGATACGGGTTGTGGTTTTGATCCGCAAAAACAGATAGAGGTATTTGAGCCATTTTATACCACTAAAGAAAACGGCACAGGGATCGGGCTTACAATTGCAAAAAAGATTATTGAAGACCATGATGGCAAGATCGAATTAAAGAGTGATGAAGAGATGGGCACTGTTGTATCAATCTTGTTACCCATTAATTCGAAAACTAATTAATTAATTAAATTGAATTTATGCAGATCATAGAAAAGGTCAATGAATATATTAGTAGTAGATGATGAATTAACACATCTAGAGTTGCTTGTCGATATTTTGCAATTTCATGGTTTTATCCTTCATTCAGCTCAAAATGGCACTAGCGCTTTACGTGTGTTAGAGAACCAACCTATCGATTTGATGCTACTTGACCTGGTTCTTCCCGATATTGATGGATTGGAAGTATTACGTCAGGCATTGGCTAAATATCCGGGTTTGGTTGTGATATTGATTTCCGGGCATGGCAACATCAAACTGGCTGTAGAGGCGGTAAAAATTGGAGCACACGATTTTTTGGAAAAACCCCTGGAAGCCCAGCGCATTCTTCTAACCATTCGAAATGCCCTTGAAACCTTCTCCCTGCGAAAATTTCATTTCAATTCTACAAATAAATTTCATCAAGTTGATGGCATGATTGGACGAAGCCAGGCGCTGAATAAACTTTTCGCCTTAATTGATGTGCTAGCACCAATTAATAATGCAATCCTGATTACAGGTGAGAGCGGCACAGGGAAAGAGCTCATTGCCAGGGCAATTCACAAAAAAAGTAAACGGTGTGAGGAAGCATTTGTAAAAGTGAATTGCGCAGCTATTCCTGACACATTAATCGAAAGCGAGCTGTTCGGCTACGAGAAAGGGGCTTTTACAGATGCCAGGAACTCGAAAAAGGGTCAATTCCTTCTTGCTGATAAGGGCACTCTTTTTCTTGATGAGATCGGCGATTTGAGTCTATCTGCGCAGGCTAAAATCCTGCGGGCTTTGGAGGAAGGAGAAGTTTTGCCAGTGGGTAGTGAACAACTCCAGCAAGTAGATATACGCGTCATTTCTGCCTCGAATAAAAATATTGAAGTAATGGTTTCTAAAGGAACATTCAGAGAAGATTTATTCTATCGCATCAACATTGTACCGATACTTGTACCTCCCTTACGAGATCGTAAAGAGGATATTTTGCACATTGCCGAGCATTATCTTGGTGAAGCTTGTCGAGATAACGATATACCCGCAAAAGCACTTTTGCCTGATGCCAGGGCTGTGCTTGAAAGTTTGCCCTGGAAAGGTAATGTGAGAGAGCTCAAAAACTTTACTCAAAGATTAGCCATTCTGGTTGAAGCAAATCAAATCAACGGCAGTATCATTCGAAGTTTATTACGTTTTCCAGAACTGAATACTACAAAACCCACACAACAGACATTGCGTCAGGCTCGTGAGGAATTTGAGAGGATTTATATTCAATCGATTTTGAAGGAATGCGATGATAATGTTACACGCACTGCTGAAATATTGGGAATCGAACGCAGCCATTTGTATCGAAAGATGGAGAAGTTAGGGGTAAAAGAGGAGTGAGACTGTTGTAAAAAGGGGACAATTCCTATGAAACTATTTGTACAAATCACACAATGAAATAATTTTATTATTATTTTGTCACATTCCTAACTCCTTTTAAAACAAAGTATAAACTGACTAATTAGGTTTGGATATGTTTCAAATATAAAACTGGAACAAGATTTGCGTCTTTACCCAGAATTCACAGATCATCAAAAGACAAACGGAGGTTAAGATGCGACATTTTACCAGGATTTATAAAATTGTGTTTATAACCGGACTATTGTTATTTGGTATCAACTGGAGTCCCATATTTGGCCAAGTTACGTTTAGTGAACTTGGTAATCAATTAGGGATTAATGACAATTCACCGACTCTCGGTGTGGGATGGGGAGACTACGATGGGGATGGATATTTAGATTTATTTGTTACAAACACTGGTGGATTTGTGACTAAGCTTTTTCACAACCAGAGCGGTAATAGTTTTATAGATGAAGCCATCTTGAATAATGTTGCAGATAGCAACGGTGGAAGGGCAATCGCCTGGGGCGATTATGATAATGATGGGGATTTGGATCTCTATTTATCCAACAATAACGCTGGCGGAACCGATCCGCACAACCGCCTGTTTAGAAATGACAGTAATGGTTTTATAGATGTCGCTCAGATTATGGGAGTAGCTGACGGCGGGCAAGGTAATGCAGCCATATGGGGCGATTACGACAACGACGGGGATTTGGATCTATTCCTTGCAGTCCATGATACGGATAACCGCCTCTATAGAAATGATGGTAATGTTTTTACGGACGTTTCTGTTTCAATGGGGGTGGCAAATGGCGGTCCTGGCCCAGATGCGGAGTGGGTTGATTTTGACAATGATGGCGACTTGGATCTTTACCTCGCTAATTATCAATTTGTGCCCAGCAAATTGTATCAAAATGACGGCTCTCATTTTACGGACGTTGCTGTTTCAATGGGGGTGGTTCACATTGGCTTTGTTCACGAGATCGCCTGGGGGGATTATGATAATGATGGAGATATGGATTTGTACTTGAGTGATGGTGTATTCAGCACGCCTAACAGGTTGTTTCGGAATGATGGGACATCCTTTATTGATGTTGGTACATTTCTAGGTGTTGCGACTATTGGAAACAAGAGTGCCGTAACTTGGGGAGATTACGATAATAACGGTTGGCTAGACTTGTTCGCCGCAGGTGGTGACGGTACACCAAATCATCTGTTCCAAAACAATGCAGGTACCTTCACAGATGTTGCAGCAAACCTGGGTATTCAGTTTGTCTCAGATAATTCTGCTGGTTTGGGCTGGGGGGACTACGATCGAGATGGAGACTTAGATCTATATATTGGCAACCACGGTGGACTTGGTCCTGAAAATGGGAATCGACTCCTTCGTAATAATGGAGGCAACAATAACAACTGGATCATAATCAAGACCGTCGGTACAATCAGCAACCGGGACGGAATTGGAGCTAGGATCAAATTAACAGCCAGCTCACTAAACCAATTTCGCATGGTTAATAGTGGCGGTGGCTTTTCTCAAAATTCACTTGATACGGAATTCGGACTTGGAACGAGTGCTATTATTGACGAAATAGAAATTCGTTGGCCGAGCGGTATTGTACAGACTCTTTGCAATGTTTCGGTAAATCAGTTTCTAACAATTGAAGAAGGTACTAATCAACCACCAACAATAAATGTGTCACTTTCACCCGATGTCCTCTGGCCGCCTAATCATAAGATGGTAACTATAGTCGCCAATGTGACTGCAAGTGCTGCTTGTGATCCGGACCCAACAATAGAACTCGTCTCTGTAACTAGTAATGAACCGGAGCAAGGACCTGGTAAGAAGCATTCGCCAGATATTATGGGAGCAGATTTTGGAACAGATGACATGGAATTTCAGCTGCGGGCTGAAAGGTTAGGTGGAGGAGAAGGAAGAATATATACAGTTACTTATAATGTTACTAGTATTCAAGGCGAAAGTGCTACTGGAACTGCAACTGTCTCCGTACCGCATGACCAGAGTGGGCTGACAAAAAATATGGTTGCTGCTAGTAAAGTAATGATGCCCGAATCGTATGCCCTTTTACAAAATTATCCCAACCCGTTCAACCCGACAACCGAGATTAGCTTTGCCATTCCGGATGTAAGCGAGGTCAACCTGGCTATTTACAATCTTTCCGGTCAGTTGGTGAGGAAGTTGATTGTAGCTCAGTTTCCGGCAGGTTTCCATCGGGTAACCTGGAATGCAACGGATGACAAAGGTGTCCGAGTTGCAAGTGGAATGTACTTTTATGTTTTGAATGCTGGCCAACACATTGAGAAGAAGAAGCTTTTGTTGATGAAGTAGAATTAAATGGTAGGGTCTTTGAACCCGGGGTCTCAAAGACCGTGGGGTTTTAGTATGTTATCTCCTTCTCGAAAACGACTGCATTCAAAGGAGCTATACCAAATATGTTTGTGGCTTTGGCATTCTCTTCGGTCAAACGATGATTGGTTACAACAACTTTGAATGTAAGATTCCCACTATTTTTAGAGCTCATAAATGAAAACAAGTAATTCCTTTTTTCCAAAGGCCGCAGCCGATTGTCAGATACTTTTTTCGCCTTGGGCCACCATTCCCACAATTGGCCGATTCGATATGTTGTGTCGGCGATCACTTTTCCTTCATCATTCTCCAGGCTTAAATCCAAAGTAATAAAATACTCCGGATCACCAGTTGGCAGATAATGGCCGGCATTCTGATTGGTAACAGTAATTGAAATAAAAGTACTGTCTTCCGAAGCCAGAATTTTTTGTGAGGATTGGATATCTATTTCCATGCCTCTTTTATAACCGCTCACTATTTTGCCCTGTCCCATAAATTTTGGGATCGCACTGCCAATCCAAGTATGCCGACGTGTCCACCGAGCCTGAGTATAACCAGTCAGGGGGCGATAGACCTCAGGCATATGACAGGATATGCAATCAATTCCAGTTTTGGGATAGGGCCCGGCTGCCCACTCATCGCCGGTCTGAAAACTACAAACCAGGCTAGGTGTTAGTTCGTCTGTCACATTGTGGCAGGTCAAACAGTATTGTCGTGATAAGAATTCCGGATCTATTTTGACTGCATGGGGAGCCATTGTGTCTCCTCTCATGCCAATCACCGCACCATCCCGAACATGACAAACGGCACATGTGATGGATTCCTCTTTCAAATTGGGATCGAAATTCGGATTGCTTTTTTGGACCGGTTTGTAATAATCTCCGTTTATTTTGCCCAGGATGACGAATTCCTGTTGATCTTGAAGGGGTGTGTGACAATTGATGCACACCCACAAATTTCCATCTCTCGACCATTCACCCTGGAATTGGGGATCTTGCAGCGCTATGGCATGAAATGAAGCTTTCCATTCCTTATAAATCTCCTGGTGGCAAACTGCGCATTCCTTGGCGCTTATGGAATTAAGACCCGCAGGTATGGTTTGGTGGGGTATAGGTTTTTCCCAATGTTCTGTTAGGGGTTGTATTTTTGGCTGACCATCATTCGAATAACTACAATTTTGAACGATTAGAAATATACTACAAACAAATGCCTTCAAAGCAATATTTAATAAGGTTGATATCATTTTCATAAAACATCCTGCAAATTCAATTCCAATGATAAATTGTAATTAATAAGATTTTAAAATAGTATTTTATTTTTTTTCTTTCAATGAGAAGAGTTTTGATATATATTTATGCAATCAAATTAAAAAGTGATTCATTATGGTGGATTTTATGAAATCAATTAGGAAAAAAGTTTTCGCTTTTGTGTTATCCCTGTCCATGCTTGGATTTCAAGTAGTCAATCCGAATTATTCACAGGATAATGGCCCTAAAATCAAAATATCACAAGAAAGCTTCGATTTCGGTGAGGTGCAGGAAGGAAGCATTGTAAACCATATTTTTAGGGTTACCAATGTGGGGGATTCTGTTTTAAATATTTACAAGCTAAGAGGTTCCTGAGGCTGCACAGCCGCACTTCTGAGTTCAGAAGCTTTACAACCCAGCGCATCTGCGGAAATTAAAGTCACCTTTAATGCCACAAACAAAATGGGCAGAATTGCCAAGACAGTCAGTATATATTCAAATGATAAAACAGAGCCGATTAAAAGAATAAGGATCTATGCTACTGTGGTTGAAAAGAAAATGGTTGCTGATGGTAAACATAGTGGAATTGTTATGGTAGGCAATTATTTTAAGGGCAAATGTATAAGTTGTCATGTGGCTAAAGGCTTTGACAAATACGGTAAAGCCTTGTTTGATGCCGACTGCGCTAAATGTCATGGAGAAGATGGTAAAGGGGTAGATCACATTGCCAAGTCGTTAGTCGATCCGGAATTTTTTAACAACTTATCGGATAAAGCTATATATGGGCTTATAGCAAAGGGAACTTCCAATATAATGATGCTAGGTTTTTCGGAGGAAAATGGAGGACCTTTGGATCAAAAACAAATTGAATCTCTGGTGGAATATATCCAGACTTTGAATAAAAACTAAAATTATTTCGAAAGGAGGTTCACTAACTTTAAATCTGTTCGAAAAATTTACCAGGTTCATTGAATTTTGATCAATAAAAAAAATTTGATATTTTGAGAATAAAAAAACTATTTTAATGGTTTAAAAGAGTGATTAATTTTTATGAGGAATTGAACATGTGGTTGAAAACAAACGTAGGGAGAACAATGAAAATGATGCTTACCAAATCGTGGAAAGTAGAAATATTTAAGAAGTGGTTGTATATTCCGATAGCCATGGTGATTTTATTGATTTCGATTTATCCAAACCAGGCGCTTAGCCAAAAACTGCCTGAAAAAGCAAAAGCTGCAAAGAATTGGAATGAGGTCAGCCACCTCAGCATAATGATCAATGGAAATATGGATAACCGTGCAAGATTTTACCTGCGGGAAGACAGGTCAGCAGTATTGATCCAAAGTTTAGCTTTTAAGAATATATTGGTATTGGATGTAAAAACGGGAATCGTAAATACCATGGACAGTAAACAAATAGTTTTCTCCGATGGCAAATTTACTGCCCTGGTTAATGAGAATATCCCAATGACTTACATTGCTAAATTTACTCAAAACAAATCTGCTCTCGATTTTGTGGCCGGTGGTAAAAAAATTAGTATTGTTCCCCGTCAACATTTAGTGGGTGAAGCCTCAGTTGATGAAATCACAAAGCATACAATAGCTTATAAGCAATTGATGAATAAATATGAACCTAATCGTGAGGCAATTGAGTTTTTATCCAACTACGATAAGGCTGTTACGATTACAGTTGCTTTTGGTACGTGGTGTGGCCATTGCAAAAAATTAGTACCAACACTCATGAAATCCATTTTCGAATGTAATAATTCTAATCTCGATTGCACTTATTTAGGGATAAACCGTCAATTTAGTCAACCGGCAGAATTTTTAAAAGAGAATGCAATCAAGAAAATCCCTACTGTTATCGTTCAAAGGGGAGGATTAGAGATAGGAAGAATCACGGGAACTCCTGTAGTTTCTATGGAAGTCGATCTTGTGGCAATTCTAAAAGGTAACTACTCACCCAAAGAGAATTGAAAAGCTTCTTAATATGAATCCATCGGATTCGGCACCAAAACTGACCCTTGCAAGTTCACATAAATGGCTGGTTTTCTTAGGCTTTGTATGCAGAATAATTGTAGCTTTTGTATTCCTTACTGCAGGTATCCTAAAATCATTTGATCCTGACGGATTTGCATATCAAATAGAATCTTATGGTATTATTACCGGTTATTTAACATATATTGCAGCTCTATTTTTCATCATTGTTGAATTCCTGATTGCCATAGCTTTACTGATCAATTATAGACCAAAAATAACTTTTACCAGCGCAGGAATTTTGCTTTTCACATTTATTCTTGTGACAGCTTGGGCATGGTCCCAGGGAAAAACGGAAGGTTGCGGCTGTTTTGGAAGTCTTGCAAGTAGAACTCCAGCAGAGGTAATAATTGAGGATATATTTCTTTTGGGTGGATTGTTTGTCTCATGGTTGAGTATAAAGGGCAATAACTTTCAAAATTTGCAGTGGAAAAATCGGCTGTTTTTAGCCTCCCTTGTGTTAGCATTTGCCTTGCCGTTTCTGGGTCCCGGCATGCCAGTTGATTCCTATGTCACTAATCTGAAAATCGGTGCTGATCTTAAAGAACTTTCAGTGAGTGATATAGATGCTGATCTTTCCCAAGGGGAATATTTGGTGGTTTTGCTGGAAAAAGAGTGTGAACAGTGCGAAAAGATTGTCGAAGATTTAAACCGGATTTTACATAACTCAACAGCTCCGGAATTAGTCGGAATACTTGTCGGAAATAGAGACAATGTCTTTGAATTTGTATGGAAATATGGCGTGATTTTCAATTTAGGATATGCTCCCCGTGAAGAAGTCGGAAATCTCTACAGGAAACTTCCCAAGGCATTTTTATTGAAAGACGGCATTGTGAAGCAAGTTTGGAATGATTTGCCAATAGATTATTTCATCGAAAAAAATCCATAGATATACTGATTAATATAGCTCTATTTTACCCAACGAAAAATAAAAGTAAAATTCTCCCCAAAACCCATCTAATTGTAATGGATTTGTTGGTTTGAATCATTTTGATGATCTTAACGGATCAATCAGAAGATCCAATAAATAACTTAGCATTAGTTCGATTTGATATTTTATCTTGCATTTTAGTGAATTCCTTTTTATTAAACATATTGTGGCGTGTAAAAATCTAAGTAGCGTTCTAATTAATAAAAGCTCTGCGGTTTTACATTTCTCTCATTCTAACTTTTAATTTCAAAACCATATTTCCTATTTACCTGATCTTCCATAATGAAAATTAAAGATACATTCAGAACAAAAAGACTAAATATCCGAATTAGGTACATCCAATTTGGATGGTTGAAGTACCTGGTTGCAATTTGTTTTATTAATCTCGTGTTTTCCCAATCAAATTGCTCGCGGTACAACGATATTTCAAAAAAGGAACTGGGGATTGTTAGCAATGATTTATTTTCAATTCAAAGATCATTCGAAGAGTATATTAAAACAGCTTATCCGGAAAATTATAAATCACCTAACAAAAATATCCGTGTTAGGAATGGGTTGGTAGTTATTGATGCCACAGCTAAAAATGACGCAAAATTGTTACTTTCCGAATTAGAAGCTTTGGGATTGCAAAAAGGGAAAACTTATGGTCTGAAGGTTTCCGGTTGGTTGCCAATTGAGGTAATCCCAAAATTGGAAACCTGTGCTAATTTAAAATTTATTCGGCCATCTTATGCCAAAACTAAACTATAGAAAAACACAGCTGGATATTCAAAAAATGTTCAAAGCTTTGGAGAAAAAATGATTAAGATAAATCGTCAAAACCAATTTGTCAGATTGTATTTGTGGTTGTCATGTATGGTTCTTTTCCTTCAGTTTGTATTTTGCGATGTTGGTTTTACACAAACAGAAGATCTTTTAAAAGCTCAAAAAAGAATAATGACTTCCGATTTGATTTTATTACATAGATCTTTCACTGCTTACACAAAATCAGCTTCAATTCAAACATTCCAACCTAAAAATAGATTTTTGAGTATAAATAATGCCTACGTAGTTATTGATGCTGTGGCTTCCCTGGATACCAGAACTTTGCTCTCAGAACTGGAGGATTTGGGATTAAAAAATGGAACAAGGTTTGGGCGATCGGTTTCAGGTCAGCTGCCTATTGTGGCTGTCGACAAGCTGATAAATGTAAGGGGCCTGAAATTTGTGCGGCCGGCTTATGTAAAAACAAATGTTGGTTTGGTGGACAGCCAGGCGGATGCTGCAATGAGATCTGATATTACCCGTGCTCTTTTTGGAATAGATGGTTCCGGGGTTCTAATTGGGACTTTATCCGACAGCTATGATAATTTGGAAGGTGCAGCAGATGACGTTGCCTCAGGTGATTTGCCCACAGGTATTATTGTTTTGGAAGACTTAGAAAGCGGTGGCTCAGATGAAGGCCGGGCGATGATGCAGTTAATCCATGATGTTGCACCGGGAGCAGCACAGGCATTTCGTACTGCGTTCATTGGTGAAGCTGATTTTGCCCAGGGTATCCTTGATTTAGCAGATGCCGGAGCTGATGTTATTGTAGACGATATCATTTATTTTGCTGAACCCATGTTTCAGGATGGTATAATTGCGCAAGCAGTTGATGAAGTTGTTGGAAACGGTGTCGCCTATTTTTCTTCAGCAGGCAATGGCGCCCGGGAGTCTTATGAAAGTCCTTTTACCCCGGATTCAACTTTCGATGCCGGCACATTCCCCACGGATGTTGATTTTGATTCTCTTGCTCCTGTTTTTGCCGGAGGTACGGCACATGATTTCGGTAATGACGATATTTTTCAGAATTTTTCTGTTCTTGAAGGATCCGAATTACTCATTGTACTTCAATGGGACGAACCGTTTTTTTCAGTCAGTGGGGGATCGGGTACAACAAATGAAGTAGACATCTATATACTAAATGAGCCGCCAACAATGGTTGTGGGGGGCAGCTCTTTTTCAAACTTTGGCAATGATGCGGTGGAAATTTTCGATTTTAATAACCCTGAAGGCTCTGGCCAAACTGAATTCAATATAATGATTGTGCATAATACGAATGTTTCAGGTGCTGCACCGGGTCATATTAAATATGTGAGATTCGAAGATGGTGATATCACGATTAATGAATTTGATACCCGCAGCAGTACTATTTATGGCCATGCCAATGCTGCAGGCGCCGAAGCTGTTGGGGCAGCAGATTACCGTGATACACCTGAATTTGGCACCGATCCGCCAGTATTGGAGGATTTTTCTTCAGCAGGACCAACCGCAATCCTATTTGGTACAGACGGTGTTCGATTACTACCTCCGGAAGTTCGTATGAAACCCGAGATCGTTGCACCGGATGGCACCAACAACACTTTTTTTGGAAGTGATGTAGAACCAGATGGCTTTCCAAATTTTTTTGGCACATCTGCAGCAGCGCCGCATGCAGCGGCAGTGGCGGCTTTGTTGCTTGAAGCTGATAACTCTCTGATACCTTCAAGCATATATTCAACTTTAGAAAGTACTGCTATAGATATGAATGAAGCCGGGTTTGATTTTGAAAGCGGTTACGGTTTAATTCAGGCCTTTGAAGCTGTCAACTCAATTGCAGGACCTCCGCCTTTAGCGTTTGTAGGAGATTTTGTATGGCAGGACAATAACAGTAATGGAATCCAGGATCCTGGTGAGCCTGGTATTAAAGATGTTCCTGTAAAACTCTCCGAGGCTGGTGGTAATATTGTTGATTCGACCCAAACAGATTCTCTTGGAAACTATTCCTTTGTTGGAATAACGCCCGGAGATTATTTCTTAACTTTTGAATTAGTCTCTGACTTTGATTTTAGCACAAAAGACGCAACTGATGACAATATGGATTCGGATGTTGATCCAACTACAGGTGAAACGGATGTTTTTACTTTGAATGCCGGAAGTATTGACAAATCAAGGGATGCCGGTATGATTTTTACAACTACCTCGGTGGGTGATTTTGTTTGGCGGGATGATAATGGCGATGGGATTCATGATTCAAAAGAACCGGGCCTTGATGGAGTTACTGTGAAACTCTTCGATTCCGTTGGGTTTTTGATTGATACAACCATCACAATGTTTGACGGATTTTATGATTTTACAAGTTTGTCTGCAGGCGATTATTTTCTTAAATTTACTTTACTACCGGGTTTTAGCTTTAGTCCCAAAGATGCAACAGGAGACAACGAAGATTCTGATGTAGATCAAACAACTGGTGAAACGGATATTTTTACATTGGTAATCGGTCCACAAGACTCAACCTGGGATGCGGGTTTAGTTCCACCGCCACCTGCGGCTGCTGACCCTGGTATTAGTTATGCGACTACAGGATTTAAAGATGGTGGAAATCTACTTACAATAAACCTCACTACCGGTTTAGGTACTCTTGTAGGAGCCACTGGGTTGGAGGGTGTTCCTGGTTTAGCAATAAATTCCAAGGGTGAAATATTTGCTACGAAAGGAGAATCAGGTGACTTGTACCGAATAGACGCTGCTACTGGAGAAGCAAGGTTTCAAGCAAATACCGGGCTTGAATATTTGGATGGAATCGCTTTTGATGAAACTGATACATTATATGGGGTAGACCTTGAACGTGATTTATACAGGATAGATACTGTCACAGGAGATACTTCCAATATTGGCAGAGTAGGAGAAAATATCACAGGCTTAAGTTTTAATCCAACTAATGGTACATTATGGGGATCTGCCGGTGGGACCGGGAGTGACGCGGAAGATGGCATTTATACCATCGACAAAACGACCGGAGAAGCCACCTTGATTGGAACAACCGGTTTGGGTGGTGCTACGCCTGATCTTCATTTTGATGCGGCGGGCAATCTATTTGGCAGTAAGAATCCTGAAGGAGGCTTCTCAGGAAATCCCAGTAATTTGGTTTTAATCAACAAATCAACAGGAGAGGGTATAGTAATCGGATCGGTTGGTTTTTCTTCCGTGAGCGGGCTTGCAACCTTTGTTCAATTAAGTTCTGGCGCCAAAGCTTTTGTGATTCCCAGAAATATTGACTTTGGAAATCAACAATTAGGACAAATTGGCAAAATACAACAAATTGTGATAAGTAATATTGGCGATACGGATTTAACCATCAGCAGCATTTCAAATCCCGGACCGCCTTTTATACTTGCTAATCTCCCCAGTCTTTCTATTTTCCTGGAGCCAGCGGGGTCAAGTACTTTTGGCGTATTCTTTTCACCGGAAAATGTTGGAGAAGCCAGCGGATCCTTTACCATAACCAGCAGCGATACAGTTGACTCAACAATTGATATAACTCTGACAGGATCCGGTTTCGGTTTAAATCCTGCCGGAATTAATGTCTGTTATGCTACTACAGGATTTGCAGATGGCGGCAACCTTATCACGATAAATCCTGTTACCGGTGCAGGAACTCTTGTCGGACCTACAGGCCTGGAGGGCGTGCCCGGGTTAGCGATTAATTCCAATGTCGAGATATTCGCTACTGCGAGAGGCTCAGGAAAGCTATATCGATTAGATGCTGTAACAGGAGGTGCTATTTTAGTTGATCAAACGGGTCTAAATAATTTAGATGGGATCGCATTTGGTGAAAATGATGTACTTTATGGCGTTGATGAGGACACCGGATTATATATGATAGATACTGACAACGGAGATACAACTTTTGTCGGTTTCACAGATGCGGTTATGACCGGTTTAGCCTTTGAACCAGGCACAGGCATTCTTTGGGGTTCTTCATCGGAGGATGGAATTTATACTATAGATGTCTCATCGGGTGTTTCAACCTTTATTGGTGTTACCGGATTTGGCGGCTCGATACCGGATATTTTCTTTGATGAAAATGGCAACTTATTTGGCACCAAGGGTGGCGGTCAGCGTGAGAATATGCTAATCTCAATAAATAAGGTTACCGGTGCAGGAACGGGAATTGGCCCTATTGGCTTTTTATCTGTAAGTGGTTTGGCTTATCGAGTGGGGACAACAGACGTTGCAGGCCAAGATGGCAACATTCCCACCTCATTCGCTTTGCATCAAAATTTCCCAAATCCATTTAACCCGGAAACACGCATCCAATTCGATCTCCCCAAACCTGCCATGGTAAAGTTAGAAATATTCAACATTCTTGGAAAAAAAATCAGAACTTTGATAAATGAACGACACCCGGCAGGATCGTATTCGGTAACTTGGGATGGCCGCAACGATATTGGCAAACAGGCCGCTTCCGGAGTGTATATTTTTACTATCGATACGGTTGAATTTAAGCAAAACCGAAAGATGCTGTTGTTGAAATAAAATAACAAGGAAGAAGGGGAAAGAGGAAGGTATAAAGTAAGGGGAAAGGGGAGAGGAGGAAGGAAAAATCTTGGATTGCTAAGTGTCAACTTTTTGCTGGACGACACTTTTGGAATCTGGTAATTCGAATCATTAACACGCTGCAACATCTGTGGATAACATACATATTTGAATATTTAGCAGAATGCTTGGATAACATTCAGCAGACAAATAACAATAAAAAACGAAACCCTTTTTATAGTTTTTTTATTTGATATTACATAAACTAATACTTAGCAGAAAAACTATTTATTCACTTGTTAGGACAGTAGAAATCAATGGATATAATTGGCAAATTTTTTCGGTGGATGATCAAGCGTCTTCCAGGTGATCCATCCACGTGTGAACATGAATGGGAGGTATATTGTGTAGCACTCGAAGACGAGTTTCTCGAAGTGCATTGCCGTAACTGTTCTATCCTCGGCGCCGTAAAAGAGCCAACTGAGCATGAATGGAACAAGGCACTTAGCGCGCCTTCGAATCCATATTTGTGGACAGACAAAGAGAGGGTTTCGTTTGATGTAGCCTCAAAAGCCATTTCCCAAAAAGACTTAGCGAAACTCGAATGGAGACCTCTGCTAAATTCAGTTAAAGCACATTGCCAGGACTGCTCAATATTTGTTCAAACTCGTCACCATGGAATGCTTAGTGTAAATGATCCAAAAGTTGAAAAGCCGAAGAGCGATATAGTTGCCTTGGCTATAACTGCAGCTAGGAAAGGGATGAAGCCATGGGATAGCGAAGAACCTGCACGTGCCCTGTGCAATAAGCTTAAAGAGGTTTTGGGCAGAAATTGCTGCCTTCAGCTGAATAGGGATCCCGATACGTTTGTTGGCTATTACGTAAAAATTCAATAATGCACGGGTGCCCTTTACCAAACAAAAAAAGTACTCTTGTGGCACGTGGCTTTTTAGCCGGTGCTTAACAGCAGGTTTTATTGAGCAAATAGGTGCCTAACAAGAAAATCAAGCCGACGCAAAAAACCCGCGGTCTTATTTTGGTGTTATACAATCGGTAAATATGGAAGGAGCGAGCAGCAGGGATGCTGCGAACGAAATGTCTCAAGGAGCAGCAAAACTCAAGGTTCGACGAGCGCAGCAAAATGACGTTGCTGGAGTGATGGCGTGTTTAGCGGAGGCTTTCGAGCCATACCGGGAGAGCTATACGCCTGATGCTTTCCGAGACACCGTTTTAACCGTCCAGGACGCTGAACGGCGGATTCAACAGATGACGGTTTTCATTGCCGAAGATGAGTCCGGGAGATTCATCGGAACGATTACGCACATGGTGGTGGGCCGGCACGAGGGGCATCTGCGAGGGATGGCCGTGGTTCCGGAGTTTCAAGGCCGAGATGTAGCTGAACTCTTGCTGTGCGCTGCGGAGACGGAATTGCGAAAGTTAGGATGTTCGCGTGTTACTCTGGACACCACGCAGCCTCTCAAGAGGGCCATCCGATTTTATTTGCGACACGGGTACAAAGCCACCGGTATCGTGAAGGATTTCTTTGGAATGCCCCTGTTCGAATATGCGAAAACATGGGATGGTGAAGTTGCATAGCAAGGCGCTGCACTGTAATTTCACTCCTCTCGCGCTCCGTGAAATCCAGTGAGCTTTTATTGGATTCAATCAGTATAAACCATTTAAAATAAAAAGGGATTCCCCGTGAAAGAATTTCATGTTTCTTCAGAAAAAGGTACATATGGATCATAAATTTTATACCTGTTTTTACAAATTGCAGATCAACCTCTGTGGATAGCAAACCTATTTGACTATTTAGCAGAGGGGCTGGTTAACATTCAGCAGATAAATAACAGTAAAAATCGCAACCCTTTTTATTGTTATTTTATTCAATATTACATAAATTAAATAATTGGCAGAAAACTATTTACTCACTTGTTAGCAACATAAATCCCAACTTGCGCAAGGAGGCTGTACTAAATGAAAACCATGTTTATTAAATGTGTGATATCTTTGCTGCTAGCTGCTTTTCTTTTTGGGATTGCCTGCGGTAGAGAAAGCAATCCCGTAGCATCCAGCTTTAATACCAATACCGATATTGAAAAGAATGTCGATTCTTTTGTCAATCAGTACGTCTCCAGCAAGCTACCTGGGGTGGCAGTAATGGTTGTTAGGGATAGCACAGTGACTCTTAAAAAAGGTTACGGTCTTGCAAATATCGAAAGGCAGTTACCTGTTAAACCAGATACACCTTTTTATCTTGCATCCGTATCTAAGCAATTTACTGCCATGGCAATCATGATTCTTGAAGAACATGGGATGCTTGCATACGAGGATAAACTCGAAGCTTATTTCCCTGAAATACCTGATGGCTGGAATTCCATTACAATTCACCATCTATTAACACATCAATCGGGAATACCTGATTATTTGAGTGACCTTGGTTTGTCGAACGAAGGAATTACAAACAATCAAGTCCTTGATATCCTCATAAAAAGAGTGGATCTAGAATTTTCACCCGGAACAAAATATGATTACAGCAATTCAGGGTATGCAATTTTAGCAATTTTGGTGGGAAGAGTTTCAGGTCAGCCATTCCATATTTTTGTTAAAGAAAATATTTTTGATCCGCTAGGAATGACTAAGTCACTTGTGTATGATGAATCCCAACCTGACATACCGGATAGAGCAATTGGATATACGAGTAATGGCAATCTGAACGATTACAAACTCTTAACGATGGGTGACGGGGGAATGTTCTCAACTATTGAAGACCTTCGTAAGTGGGATCAAAGTCTTTATACTGAAGAAATAATTAGACGTGAAACTCTTACGCTTGCATACACATCCTATGTCTCTGAAGGTTATGGATATGGTTGGTTCATCGACGAATATAGAGGGCTGGGACATTATAGTCACGGCGGTGGTCTAGTTGGCTATAGAACACATATCTCCCGTTTCCCCAGTGCGAAATTAACGATTGTGATCCTTTCTAATGGTACGTATCAGTGGATATCGGATTTAAACGATAAAATTATTCGTTATTATCTTTAATAATAATGGCACTAGGCATATTAAAGTTCATAATGGCCTAATATCGGCGTTGAGCCGACGCCACCAAAGGTGCCAGATTTAGTTTTGTAATGTGGGCTTGTTTTTTAAGCCCACCATTTTGGTCGTGAACGGAATTTACTAATTTGTTTCTAACATTCCAATCAACCAGCACCTGAAGCAGGGCGATGGATTTTACAAGTTTCGTGCTTCCTAAAGGATTTCGGTTTTCCAGAGTTATGTGCAATTAAAGCTTCAGGTCGGGTTATCGGAGCGTTATGCTCCTGTAGTGATAACGTAAAAAATCAAAATCGAATTGGGATAATTAATGAATCAAAATACTACGAAAAAATGCTTTATCGCCGCTGGTTTGATGAATATCGGTGGGGTATTAATCTTCTCGCGCGCGTTTACCAATGAGGTCATAAACCAAGCTAATCCAATTTTTAGATGTCACTTGAACCAGGTTGCGGAGACGAGTCTGGGGTCGATATGATGCTGGCAAAGCTCACAGCGTCTTGGCGTGGCCCCATCGGACTCTATCGAAAAACGCCTTTCTGGGCCTCGGTATGGCTCTATGCGATGCTGTCTGTGAGCTGCAGTCGTGGCACTTTGACGATCCCTTCGACGACTGTTCAAACCCAAAGATCGACGGAACTGAATCTCGAGGAGATCGTCATCCCGATTCGGGTGCACATTCTGCGTTCCGCAGAAAGCAGCCATCTGAACTGCACCTGTACAGAAGCACAGGTAACCGCATGGTTTGACCGGGTGAACACCATCTGGAGCTCCGCCGCCATCCGCTGGGATCTTGAGTCCTTCGTTTATGAGGAGGCAAACAACCCATCGGAGTTCGACCGAGTTGTGGGATTGGGACGAGATGCGGATCCTGGGGATCGTCGCTCTGTGGTGCATTCCACGTATCCACTGGATCAGTTGCTGGCTCCCGGATGGAACATCTTCTTCATCAACCGCATGGCTTTCGGTGGTGGCGTCTACAACCCACAAACGAAATCAGTCCTGATTGGAGAAACCAGTCCCGGTGGGGACCTCAATCCTTCAATCCTGGCTCATGAGCTAGGCCACTCCCTCGGTCTCAAACACTTGCGAGTACGGTTCACCCTCATGGCCGGACGGCAGCGGGGCATTGAGCCGAAGGACAAGATCCAACTGAACCCTGAACAGATTGCACGCTCCAGGTCGATTGCAAAATCCGGGGATTCGTTCGGCGGGTCGCGCTGAGGCGTTTCCCATCCTTGTTCAATCCGCATGAGGCCGTGACATCTAACAAGCATTTGCTGCCGGCGGGATCAGCATCTGAGTCGCACACTGCGTGTGCTTTGGGCATCGTAGCCCACAGCAGAAATGCAAAGTTAAGGAGTAATATGAATATCGAAAAACTGAAACCAATTAGACCACTCCTCCTAGTTGCCGCCATTTTCGGTTTCCTGGCAATCAACTGTCCTTTTCTCTACTTTGCACTCATTGAAAAGGAAGTCTACTCCGAAGCGATGAACAACGGGTTGGCTTTAGTCTTCATTGGCGAAGCATTCCTGTTGATGTTCTTCCTTGCATATATAATCGCCAAGATTGGATGGAAGAAACCAGGTTGGATATTCTTCATCGCCATGTCACTCTTAGGAAGTTTAGCATTCAGCATCCCGCTACAGCTTTACTTGATCATAAGACCAAGACAAAGCGAACCATCAGATTGAGGGCAATTCGTATGGGTTGCACCCAATCTCATACTAATCCGGGACATTAAACGAAAGGGAAATAATGAAACAATTTTTATTATTACTGATAGTTGTGATTTTTATTTCATGCTCAAACAACGAAGTAAAAACATATCCGGTAGGGCAAATAAAAACGACAAAAGGGGAGATGCTATTTTGGTTATATGATGCAACTCCGATTCATAAGGCAAGTTTTATTAAGTTGGCAAATGAAAATTATTGGGATTCTTATACGTTTAATAGAGTGATTGAAAATTTCGTTATACAAGGGGGATGTCCTGACACGCCGGAAGGGTTTAGCGATTCTCCCTATTTGCTGGAACCGGAATTCAATAATAATATTAAGCATGTTTATGGAGCGATAGGAGCAGGTCGAGATGACAACCCGGAAAAATTATCAGCTGGTTGCCAGTTGTATATCGTTCATGACAAGGATGGCATCCCTCGATTAGATGGAGATTATACGATTTTTGGACAAGTGTTTAAAGGGTTGGAAGTTTTGGATGCAATAGCCACGGTTGAAACGGATTCTCTGGATTCCCCTTTAGTAGCTTTAGCGCTTGATATTGATGTAGTTTTTCTAACCAAGGAAAAACTCAAGGAATATGGTTATGAAATAGATAATTAAAGGCGGCTAGTACGTATTTGACTATTTAGCAGAAGGCCTGGATACATTCAATAAGTAAATAATTTTTTAAAAAGCGCAACGCTTTTTATTGTTATTTTATTTGATATTACTTTAATTAATATTTAGCAGAAAAACTGTTTACACACTTGTTATATGACCTACCAACAAGGAGTCTGACATTTTGAAAAACGCTCTTCTAACATTTGCGTTTCTAATCAACTTTGCACCTCTGCCTGGTTGCCTTCACAGCCAGCATGTAGAACCAAGTACCACAGACGATGAGGTTTTCGCTTTCTCACGTGTAAACGTCATCCCGATGGACACAGAGCGCGTTCTAGAGGAGCATACTGTCATCGTGCAAGACGGTTTGATCACTGAAATGGGCCCTTCAGCTTCTGTTGAGATACCACAAGCAGCACACGTGCTCGATGGTCGCGGAGCTTATCTTCTTCCTGGCCTGACAGACTTCCACATCCATTTACGGTCAACGGACGAGTTGCTTTCCTACCTCGCCTATGGCGTGACAACGGTGGTGCATCTGAGTGGTGCGCAACGTAGTGCCCCGAACCTTCTCAGCTATAGAGACCAACTGGCATCCGGCGAGATGGTCGGTCCGACGCTCTACACGAGTGGCCCGATGCTGGATGGCGATCCACCGATCTGGCCAGGTGTGAGTGTTGTAGTCACCACGCCTGAAGAGGCCCGCGATATCGTTGTTGAACAGAAGCGAGCAGGGTATGATTTTCATCAAAGTATATAACAATCTTCCCCCAGAGGAGGCGCTGGAAGCAGTGACAGCAATGGCACACGAGCAGGGTATGGCAGTTGTAGGGCACATCCCACGCGGTTCAGGCCGAGACAGACCAAGCTTTACAAAATGCATTAGCTGCTAGCCAGGATATGTTCGTACACGGGGAAGAATACTTCTTTACCTATTTTTACGGCGATGTAGACAGCCATTTGGATCGTGGCGAAGTGCCCTTTGTGGAAGAGACGCGTATTCCGGATGCCGTCCGAATGACGAGAGCGGCGGGAGTGGCTGTAACGCCCAATCTGTCGTTTGTTGCGATGACCCGGAGGCAACTTGACGATATGGATGCGGTGCTAGCCGATCCCGAAGTGCGGTACCTGCATCCGAATGTACTGTCGAGGTGGGAAAGTCACAACCCCACTCGCCGCGCTGATCTTGACCAGTTCAACAAAAGTGAGCAGGCGAAATACCCATTCTTAAGAAGGTTAACGAAGGAGTTGAACGATGCGGGAGTTTTGCTTCTACTTGGCACAGATGCTTCGGTATCTGGACTTTTCCCAGGTAAGTCAGCTCATGTTGAATTGCGTGAGTTAGTGGATGCAGGGCTTACGCCCTACGAAGCATTGACTACCGGAACGCGCAACGCCGGTGAGTTCATCAGCAGGCATGTGTCGTCTACTAAGCTGTTCGGAACGGTTGCACTTGGACAGCGTGCAGATTTGATTTTGCTGCGTGGTAACCCGTTGATAAACATCGACAACATTTCAAACATCGAGGGTGTGATGAGACGGGGGCGGTGGCTGTCCAACATTGCTCTTGAAAAGATGCGTGAAGAAGTTGCCAAATCGTACGGCCGCTGATTGAACGCTTCACTATCGATACGGCTGAATTTAAGCAAAAAAGAAAGATGTTGATGTTGAAATAGGAACATGAAACCTGAGAAGTAAATGGCAAACAATGCGGTCATGAGCGCCACCTGACTCAGATTTCATATAAGCATTATTGTGTATAATTGTTTTTTGTAAAAACTTATAGAAAAAGCCTAATTATTTTTAGTATGAGTATAACAAATAAGAAATAAACACATATATAAGGCCTGCCGCAAAGGGCCATCGGCGCGTAGCCTGACCTACATCATGGTGACCGCCTTTTGCCGAAAAATTCATTAGTCCCTAACCCTGTCATGGAGGCGAGAAAGATGCTATACAACTACGTCAAGATAGCCTTTCGCAATCTTATCAAATACAAGGGATATTCATTTATCAATATTACAGGTCTTGCCATCGGTATCGCTTCTTGTCTGCTCATCCTGTTATACCTGCAAGACGAGCTGAGCTACGATACGTTTCACGAACACAGCAAACGAATCTATCGGGCCACGCTTGAAAATCGCGAACGCAAGGTTGACGTGTCAACATCGATTGTGGGTCCGCTCATGGTTCGAGAGTTTACACAGATCGAAAAATTTGTGCGGATCTTTGACGCTACAAGGAGTGGGCCAGTCGACATCGCGGTGGGTGATCGGATCTTTCAGGAAAAGAGCTTCATGTATGGTGATTCCACAATTTTTGATGTGCTGACGGTGCCGTTTATTTTGGGTAATTCGGACAACGCGCTGACTCGTCCGAACACGATTGTGCTTACGGAATCTATGGCTCGAAAGTACTTCGGCCGTGATAATCCCCTAGGCCAAACGCTTCGGCAGAATGATCGGACGGACTTCGAAATCACCGGTGTCATCAGGGATATCCCGAAAAATTCTCATTTGAGGTTCGACTTTTTGGCTTCCTACACCAGCTTGACCAGCAACTGGGCACGACTGGAAAGCTGGTCTTCCGCCAATCTCTACACCTATTTGCTCCTCGCAGAAAATGCCGATGCTGCCCAGATCCAATCCCAGATGAAGCCGTTACTGAAACGCCAGCAGGTGGATTACTGGAAAAATATCTCATTACAAAGAATCACAGACATTTATCTCTACTGGAACAATGACATAAAGAGAATTTATATATTCGCGAGTATAGCCCTGCTGATCCTGGCTATTGCCTGCATCAACTATATGAATCTCGCGACGGCGAGGGCCTCGCGGAGAGCTCGCGAGGTTGGGATGCGGAAGGTTCTGGGCGCTTTTCGGGGCCAACTGACTGCTCAGTTTTTGGGTGAGCTGGCGGTTTTCACCACACTTGCCGTATTTGTCGCCTTGGGTCTTGTCGCCATAGCGTTACCTGAATTTAATGACTTGACTGGGAAAACACTATCGTTTAATCTTCTTGGCAACCCACGACTAGCGCTGTCTGTCTTTGGTGTGTGCGCCGCTGTGACCTTGATTGCGGGGCTTTATCCGGCTTTCTTTCTCTCATCATTCCAGCCGGCCCTCGTATTAAAGTCCGCCCACAACATCATTGGCGGTGGAAGTCGCTTTCGCAGGATGCTAATCGTTTTGCAGTTCGTCATTTCCGTCTCTCTGATTGTTGCCACGGTTGTGGTTCACCGCCAGATGCAATTCGTCCGCGAGCAGAAACTTGGCTTCAACGATGCGCAAGTCATAATTTTCTCAGCCCGCTCAAGGGAGATCCGCCAGAGTATGAGATCGCTCAAGTCGGAGCTAAGTCAAGATCCACGAATAAAAAGTGTTGCCGTGACCTCCGGGTACCCCGGCAATATTCGGGGCGGCTATTCACTCCAGACTGAGGGTCATGACGACGCGATGATGTGCGTCGGGTATATCGTCGACACGGATATCGTGGAAACACTAGGCCTCAATTTGATCAAGGGAGAGGGTTTCCCCGAGCATTGGACCCCGGACAAGGGAAAATATTATGTACTTAACGAGCAAGCATTGCGAGAACTGGGATGGGAGCCGGAGGAAGCGATTGGGAAATGGGCTGACGTACATTTTGGGCGCAGCCGCGGAAAGATCGTCGGTGTTGTCGAGGATTTTCATTTCGCCAGTTTGCACAGCGAAGTCCACCCGCTTGTAATGTTCTTGGCCGAGTATGACTGGCGTTACCTCCTGGTGAAGCTGAACCCAGGCAATCTTGATGATACCGTCGCATTTGTCAAGGCCAAGTGGCAGAAATTTGCACCGAATACCCCATTTGTATTTTCCTTTCTCGACGTCACTTTTGATGCCTTGTATCGCGAGGAGGATAGAGCGGAACAGATGTTTGGCATCTTCGCCGGTCTCTCCATCTTTATCGCTTGTTTGGGCCTCTTTGGACTCGTCTCCTTCACGGCCGAGCAGCGCCGCAAAGAGATCGGTATTCGCAAGGTATTGGGTGCCAGCATTTCGGGAGTGGTCTTGCTTTTGTCCAGAGAGTTCGGCT
>CAYXGW010000083.1:2273-25774 GCA_964464595.1 uncultured Deferribacteres bacterium | reverse complement strand
CCTATCGAATTCTTTTGGAATTTCGAGGATTTCCAGTAGGGAACAGGTGCCGGACTTTGATTATTGGAGCTGGGAGTGCCGGTGAAATGATCATTAGACATATGAATTCCGACCCAAAGCTGGGCTATTACGCGGTTGGGATTATTGATGAGGATAGAGAAAAGCTCAATTCAAAAATCCATGGTGTTAAGGTTTTTGGTGGTTTGGACGAACTGCAATCTGTTGTTAATAAAAGGCAAGCGGAAGAGATTATCATAGCAGCACCTTCTGCAAATCCTTCGGAAATGAGAGAAATTGTACAGGCTTGTGAAAAAACCGGAATAAAATTTAAAACAGTGCCGGGTCCTAAAGAAATCGTTGATGGTAATGTCCATCTTAATCAGGTTAGAGAAGTCAAGATAGAGGACTTACTTGATCGTGAAGCAATTCGAATTGATATGCATCGAATACAATCGTTAGTGAATAACAAAGTCGTTCTTATCACAGGTGCTGCCGGATCCATCGGCTCGGAATTGACTCGTCAAATTTTGCATTTAAATCCGCAAAAAGTTGTTTGCCTGGATAGATCAGAGAATGGACTTTTTTATTTAGAGCGGGATCTTATCCCATTTATCGATCAAAGCCGTTTCGAAATCTGTGTTGCTGATATCACTGATGATGAAAAATTAACGCATATTTTCAACCGGAACCGGCCAAATATTATTTTTCATACTGCTGCTTATAAACATGTTCCTTTGATGGAAATGCACCCGGAGGAAGCAGTTCGTAATAATATAATTGGAACTTTGAATACGATTTTGCTAGCCGATGAGTTTAATATTGAAAAATTTATTCTTATTTCAACCGACAAAGCCGTAAAGCCAGCTTCCATTATGGGTGCAACCAAACGTTTTGCGGAAATGGTTCTGCAATCTTATTCCGGTCAGACTTCTATGAAGTTAATTGCAGTTCGATTCGGAAATGTCTTGGCTAGTTTTGGCAGTGTTATCCCAGAGTTTCAAAAACAGATCGCAAAACGAATGCCGGTAACGGTTACTCACCCGGAGATGAAACGATTTTTTATGACTATCCCTGAAGCAGTGAAGTTGATTCTGGAATCAGCCAGGATGGGCAAAGGTAATGAAATATTCGTTCTCGATATGGGTGAACCGGTTAAACTTGTTGATATTGCTAAGCATCTTATCAAACTTTCAGGGTTTGAACCTGATAAAGACATACCTATCCAATTCATTGGTATTCGACCGGGAGAAAAACTGGTTGAGGAATTGTGGAATAATGAAGAATCTCCGAAGAAAACCAACCACAATAAGATTTTTATGGCTCATGGAAGTTCTCACGTCTCCTGGGAAAAAATGAAAATCCATCTCAATGATCTGAAATTTTTAGTGAACAGTATGAAGAAAGAAAAGATAATTGATAAATTGATGGAAATAGTTCCTGGATATAAACCTCAGTTCACGATGAAATTAGAAGAACAGTTATCAATACAAAATACTAAGACTATCAATCAGGCTGCAAATATTACGGATTAGTTGAAAAAAGATAAAGAACAAGAACAAAGAACAAATATAAAAATGAAGACAAAGTTAAAAGTTAATTTAAGGTTTAGATATGAAGAATAAAAAAAGGAAGAAACCAGTATCAAATTGTATTGATATTCTTTTGTATTCGGGGGTCTCACCTACAACCCACTCGGGGTCTGCTTTTTTCACCGTAATTAAGTAATTCTCCTTCCTAGGTATCATAATAATTCCAGGTAATAAATAGATTAGAATATAAGATTCAGGTTTAGGTTAATGTTTAAATGACGCATTGGCTTTAACCCCCTTAAACTTGTTTTTTATTAGCTTTAACATAAGCCTTATTTAAATTGCATTTCAAATCAAACAAGGAAATGATTGAATATCTTTTCTCGCTTCGACGTATGAATATCAAGCTTGGATTGGATAATATCAATTACTTAATGGACTTCTTAGGACGGCCTGAACAATCTTTTCCATCCATTCATGTTGCCGGGACTAATGGGAAAGGTTCTACTTGTACGATTCTGGAATCCATTTATCGAGCCGCAGGATATAAAACAGGGCGTTATACCTCTCCGCATTTGTTAGATGTCCGAGAACGAATTCAAGTCAATGGCGAATGGATATCGTTAGATTTCATTAAAGAAAAGTTAGAGCAAATTCTTTCTGTAGTGAAATCGCAAGGTTGTTCATTTTTTGAAGTATTAACTGCAATTGCATTCTCGTACTTCCGTGAACAGGGAGTCGATATTGCTATTGTCGAAGTTGGTATGGGGGGGCGCCTTGATGCAACGAATGTTCTTTTTCCGAAAGCAGCAATTATCACCGAGATTGATATGGATCACCAGAAACAACTTGGATCAGAGCCAACACAAATTGCAGGTGAGAAAGCAGGAATTATAAAACCGGGGATTGAAGTAATCGCTAATACATCTCGGTTTGAAGTCATTGATCATCTCTTAAATTTAAGCGAAGAAAAGAAAGCAAATTTTACTAATGCCATGACAGATGTTAAGGTTGATCGTGTCAAAACCAATCTTGATGAAACGAAGTTTGACCTTGAAACCCCCATTAATAGGTTGAAGAATTTATCTCTTTCGATTCATGGAAAGTATCAAATTCGAAATGCGATTACTGCGATTCGCACAATGGAAATACTAGATTCCAAAGGATTCCCTTACAAGTCAACTGCGATATCAGATGGTTTGGAATCCGTCTACTGGCCTGGTAGGTTACAAGTTTTACAACAGGACCCTATTGTGATTGTTGATGTGGGTCATAATTTTCATGGGGTTACTCATACAATATCAGAAATTAATAGCATTTTGCCAAATAGGAAAATTACTTGTATATTTGGAGTCCTAGCCGGTAAAAATTATTATGCAATGATTGAATGTTTAAATAATTATGTTGACCAATATATTGCTATAACACCGGTAGACGAAAGAGCATTGCCCAAAAAAGAGTTAGCAAAAGTAATCAAAAGCTATGGTAAAGATGTAACTGAAGCAATTTCTCCCTTAGATGCATTACAAAACGCTAAGCTCAAAGCAGATGATGAAGAAGTGATTTGTGTTCTGGGTTCTCATTTCAATCTGGAAGAAGTTTTAAAAAATCATAAAAATGCTTGACAAGTCCTCAAAAAATAATTATCTTTAAAACAAGAAAGCTGAGTATGGTAAGGCGCTTCCTTGTAAAATCCTTCTTTTTTAAGGACTTAAATTCACCCAAAATCAAAAAATTCTTCAATTATATCATCTTTAATGTACCGAATCCGAATTTTAGAGCAGTTTGGTAATTGGGCTAAGAACGAGAAAAGAATAGTTACCATCAAGTTTTATCGGTTTTCATGCCATTTAGGCAAAAGTGTTGTAATAGAGAAATTTCCAGGATTTTTGAAGTAATGTACTACTGGTTTCATTGTTTAAATGTATGGATTTCGAAGTCAAATTATTTGACTACACTATTAATCAACTTAGTAAAATATTAGTTTAATAATTGTGAATTATAAGTAGATCTATTTTGAAAGGATAAATCAAATAAAGAATAAATGATATACCCCGATAATGAAAACAGGTAAATGGTTGGAATTTTAGAAAGGGGTAGCAAGATTCCAACTATAAGAGAATAAATAAGCCCTAACTTCATAATAATCGTTCTCCACAAAAATTATTCATAATTTTTAATATAAAACTCTTTTAGATTTCTTTTAAAATTAAACTAATTGAGATTTCACAATTTTTAAATCAAGGATTAAATAAGGACAGTAACATGGAAATTTCAGAATTAAAAGCATTAAAAATCCCTGAATTGTCAAAGCTTGCCAATGAAATGGAAATCATTGACTATGCCAGTTTGTCCAAGCAGCAATTAATTTTCAAAATTCTCGAGGAACAAACAAAGAAAGAAGGGTTAATCTTCGCGGAAGGCGTTTTGGAAGTTTTGCCAGATGGCTATGGATTTTTAAGGGCTGCGGATTACAACTATCTTCCCGGGCCGGATGATATCTACGTGTCTCCTTCCCAGATAAAGCGATTTAGTTTGAGGAAGGGTGACGTGGTTTCAGGGCAAATTCGACCGCCAAAAGAAAACGAACGGTTTTTTGCTCTGCTCAAAGTTGAGGCAGTTAATTTTGAAAATCCGGAAGAAGCAAAAGACAAAATTATTTTTGACAATTTAACCCCTCTCTATCCAGATGAGAAAATTCAATTGGAATATGATTCAAAAGAATTTGCCACTCGAACCATAGATATGTTAGCCCCGATCGGGAAAGGTCAACGCGGTATGATTGTGGCACAGCCAAAAACCGGTAAAACGACATTGTTACAGGGTATTGCCAACGCAATCACACGAAATCACCCCGAAATTTATCTCATTGTGTTGTTGATCGATGAACGGCCTGAGGAAGTTACGGATATGAAAAGATCAGTCGATGGAGAAGTAATCAGTTCTACGTTTGACGAACCTGCAGAACGCCATATACATGTTGCTGGTATGGTGCTTGAAAAGTCCAAACGCCTTGTAGAATACGGCAAAGATGTTGTGATTCTATTAGACAGCTTGACTCGTCTTGCCCGGGCAAATAATGCAGTTGTCCCGCATAGTGGTAAGATTTTATCAGGTGGTGTTGATGCGAATGCTCTGCAATGGCCTAAGCGATTCTTTGGAGCTGCACGAAATATTGAGGAAGGCGGCAGCCTTACAATTATAGCAACTGCCCTTGTTGAAACCGGAAGCCGAATGGATGAGGTTATTTTTGAAGAATTCAAGGGAACCGGTAATATGGAATTGGTATTGGATCGAGCCCTTTCAGACAGGCGTGTTTATCCAGCTATCGACTTAAACCGCTCTAGTACTAGAAAAGAAGAATTATTATTAGACCCGAAAGTTCTCAATAGAATATGGATTCTGCGAAAATTTCTCAATGAATATAATTCCGTAGAAGCAATGGAGTTTCTTCTCCAACGTGTGAAAAGGGCAAAATCCAATAAAGAATTTTTGGAATCAATGAGTATGTAGATTAAATGCTTAAGTGACAAGGTTTTTAATTTGCCTAAAATTGCAAATGACTGGTCATAGACGATTATCTTAAACTTTACCTCGAAATTAATCATAATTTGTTGCAATTAAGTCTATTTTACGATAATTTTTTGCTAATTCAAATTTTGAAAACAGGAGATTAAATTGAAAAAAGGCATACATCCGAAATATGATTTAACAACAGTTACATGTGCTTGTGGAAATACTTTCCAGACTCGTTCAACTGTCGACAATCTACACCTTGATATTTGTTCTAATTGCCATCCCTTTTTTACCGGTAAGCAAAAATTGGTAGATTCAGCCGGACGGGTTGAAAAGTTCATGCGCAAATATAAAAAAGAGGAAAGTACTGCTTAAATTATTCCTCAAATCTAGGAGTGACGGAATCATTCAATTATATTTGAGTATTCCGTTTTTTTTTGTCCATGTAGATGCTTATATAAATCTTAATTTTTAACTACTGATAAATTAAATGTTAGAAAAGCTAATTGAAATCGAAACCCGTTTTGAGGATATAAATTCAGAGCTGAGTGATCCGGGAATCATGTCTGATATTGAGAAGTATACAAAGTTGGCAAAGGAACGAAGTGAGCTGGAAAAACTGGTTAAAACAATACGCGAGTACAAATCTGTATTAAAAAATATCAAAGATGATGAAGAGTTACTGAAAGAAGATATTGAGATTGAGTTAAAGGAAATGGCCGAAGCAGAATTAGTGGAGTTAAATACTTCACTAGTCGAAATCGAAGAAAAACTAAAAGTAATGCTGATTCCTAGGGATCCACTGGATAAGAAAAATATTATTATGGAAATTCGTGCCGGAACCGGCGGTGATGAAGCTGGTTTATTTGCTGGTGATCTGTTTAGAATGTATTCCCGATATTGTGAAAGAAAAGGTTGGAAAGTCGAAATTCTGGATTCGCACCCACAAGGGATAGGCGGGTTTAAAGAAATTGTCTTTAGTATCAATGGTGCAGATGTTTATAGTATGCTTAAATTTGAGGGTGGGGTCCATCGTGTTCAACGAATTCCAACCACTGAATCCGGCGGACGGATCCACACATCTGCCGCATCGGTGGCTGTCTTGCCGGAAGCAAAGGAAGTGGATGTAGCAATCGATCCAAAGGAAATTCGTATCGACCTGTTTCGTGCTTCAGGGCCAGGAGGGCAGAACGTAAATAAGGTAGAATCAGCTGTGCGAATCACACACATTCCAACAAATATCGTAGTATCTTGCCAGGATGAAAAATCTCAGCACAAAAATAGAATGAAAGGGATGAAAATCTTGCGAGCTCGCCTGCTTGCCAAAAAGCAAGAAGAGGTAATGGCAAAAACAGTTGCTGCACGCCGGGCAATGGTAAGCACCGGTGACCGAAGTGCAAAAATCAGAACATTTAATTATCCACAAAACCGAGTCACTGACCACAGGATAAGCCTAACCCTGTACAAATTGGAAATGATTCTTGATGGTGACCTTGATGCATTAATCGAAGCAATGCAGATTGCGTATCAGACGGACCAACTTAAGCAAGCTAGTTGATTCTTAAAAAAAGACAAAAGAGAAAAGAGGAAAAATAACGAAGGAGAGTGGTTTCAGCTAGGTTTTTATAATAAAGAAGGTACTTAATTTTATAGTAGGCAATGAAAGTCCAAGTTCTGGATGTTCCCAATCATTTCAAGATTTATAAAATCCCATAATAAAATTTTACTTTTCTTATATTTCAACTTCAATCTAGATATTTAACTGTAACATTATACAAATATGCAGACTATGCAACCTACCAAATTTTGGCGAATTGTTGAACTTCTTCAAACAACTACAGAATTTTTTCAAAAAAAATCAATAGAGAACCCACGTTTGAATGCAGAGCTATTACTTTGTAAAGTTTTAGAAATTCAGCGAGTCGACTTATATGTGAATTATGATAGGCCAATCTCTTCTGAGGAATTGCAGATATACCGTGATTATATTCGTAGAAGGGCTTCTCGCGAACCTTTGCAATATATCCTTGGGCAAACCGAGTTCATGTCATTAACTTTTAAGGTAAATCCGTCAATATTAATTCCGCGACAAGACACAGAAACTTTAGTCGAATGGGTACTTGACCGATTTAATGGAAGACGAAATTTAAAAATATTAGATTTGGGTACCGGTTCAGGTAACATAGCAATTAGTCTCGCTCATTATTTAAATGAACCACAAATTACAGCGATTGACATATCCCAAGAGGCATTAGAATCAGCTAAAGAAAATGCAAGTATTAACAAAGTCAATGATTGTGTAAGTTTTATTCAATGTGATGTTTTGGATAGTCGTTGCGAAACAATAATGAATGATCGCTTTGATATTATTGTCGCTAACCCCCCGTATATCCCTGAGAAAGAATATATGCAACTAGAGCCTGAAGTTAAAGAGCATGAACCCAGAATTGCTTTATTAGATCAGAATAATGGGGATGCATTTTTCCATCGGATTTGTGAATTGGCACCCCAACTATTAAAAAACAATGGTGAAGTATTTGTTGAAATGGCTGCCGGACAATCTGAAAGGGTTGAATCCATTTTCAAAAAATACCGGTTTAAATTTATTCAGATTCGCAAAGATATTGCCGGTATTGAACGGGTTATATTAGCGAAGTTTGAAATTTGATTAGGTGTAACTATTCAGCCAACAGCCAACAATCGAACAGTTACAAAAAAGGCATTAAAAGATTTATAATATGAGCTTGGAGTCTTTGAGTCTTAGCGGCTGAATAATGGTGATCAGGTTAAGAAAGAAAAAGGAGTAAGGAAAAAATATGAATCAAGCTATTTTTAGAAAATACGATATACGTGTGATATGATATTTAGTATTGTAATATTTTTTAGTTATTACATAATAGTCTTATTGAAACCAACTTAGAATTGATAATGTGAGATTTTAATGGGATTTGTTGGCAATAAATATGGCCCGAAAAAATCTGATATTCTTTTGAAACTAGGGAATGAATTTTTTGGTCTTTCGGATGAAGAGTTTAAGCAAGAGATTGAAGATAATATTAACGAAGAATGGAATAAAAATAATCCTGATCTTATTATTGATCCAGTGTGGTTAGACGAAAATAATGAGCCATATTTAAAATTTTATTCAAATAAAATAAGAATCGAAAAACTCTATTTATATGAATTGGGTTATGCATTAAAAGGTAGAATTCTTGTATGGGGTGAGGATAGACGTACTAAATGGGTTTATATTTAATTTAAAATTATTTGGTAAATATTTACAAGTCAAAATTCAATTCCTTACTAACACGCCATACCCTATAAAATTCGTCATGATATTTGAGGTAAAACTTTTTATCCTTTCCTTTAATCTCAATAATTGGTGTACCGCTATTTCCAGTCTTATGTAAGTAATTAATTGCAACCATCGTCTCGTCAAAGATTAATATTGATGAATTAATATAAGTTTTATCAACTAAACGCACTTTTAAACAATTATTTTGATCATAGCGTTTTAATTCTTTGAGATCCTCTACTACTCCATTAATATCAGATTGCATTCGGTCGAACTCAATATTTTGTTTTTTTTCTAATTCTTCTCTATTGATTTCTGAATTGGACGGTAATTTCATTTCATCAAATGCCCGCATTCTTAATGATTTGCCATTTGGGTCTAAAATTAATATTTTAATATTTTTACAATTATTTGTTTCTAATTTATTTTTTAGAATTTCAATTACTGAGTAATCTGGATCGAACCCACTGCTGCTTTTTGTTAACCAGTCACGTAGAATATTGCCCATAAAATAAAGTTCTTGTGCATCTTCAACTGATTTTTTCCAAATGCCAAATTTGTAGTTATCGTCTCGTAAAGTAATCCGTTTAATTCCTAAATCTCCTAATTCTTTAAAATTGTTCATTAATTTAATTGCGTTTATGGCTGGCTCACCACCTAATCCCTCCCAAATGAATGATATTACACCAATTGAAATTAATATTATACCCAAATTTAACATAATTTGGGCTAACAATTTTTTAAACTCTAAAGTTTGTGTTGATATGAGATGTGAATAAGTGTAAAGAAAAATAATGCCTAACAGTATAAATATAACTTCTTTATGATGTTTTTGAACCCATGGCATATTAAATGTACCTAAAAATTAATTTGATTAACTAATTTTTTTATAACATCAATATCTGATTTTTCACCTTTTTTCAAGAATTTTTTATATATTCCTTTTGTAATATATGGCGAGATATATTTTATACAGTTAATATCTTCCCAAAAATTATCATTATGGAAATAATTAATAACTTGTTCGAAAGATTTAAATGTCTTTGTTGGCCTTAAATGCCGGGGTATACTGTAATATGGATCTTGTGCTTCATATTTGCCAAATCTTATTCTAATAGTTTTAACATTTTCTGATCCTAATATCTCATTCAAAGGTCTAATATCTTTATCATATCTATCACCAATCATTACTAATTTAAGAGCCACAGACTTTTCCCATTCTTTTTTTGTTAAAAACGCCAAATTTTTAAGAGCTTCCGTTAAGTTACTATTATTTGATTTAATTGTATGAAGTATCCTTCGGTAATAATTTTTGTTTTCCTTTAATTCGTAACTTTTAATAATACTGCGAAAAAAAATACATGTATTGTCATATTCAGTTAGTTTTGTGAACTCTTTTTTAGCAATTTTTTTCCAATAAGTTTCTAATTCATCAATTCCTTGTGGATGAGTTGCAGCGTCAGTTGTTAGAACTCTGTTTTCGAATAAAGAATAAAGATCCATCCTTCTTAATTTATCTATTTGAACTTTTTCAATTCCCTCTGAGACTAACACAAATTCTATACTTTCTTGCTCTAAGTAATTTAAAAACTCAACTACATATTTGCGAGGACTAATATAATAGTTTTTATTAAATTCATTTTTTATAAATTTAAACTCGGAGCTATTATCTTTAAATTCTGTGATTAAATTATCTAATCTTATTATTTGTGATTTTGCTTTGATTTGCTGAATTGTTTTTTCGATAATGTAATCTCGATAAAAAGAATCTTTAATTTTATCAATTTTTTGCTGTTCAGAATACAAAAAGGAAAATATTTTTTCTCTGTCTAAACCGAAAGAATTGATTTTATGGATGTGATTTTTGTTTTTGGAAAAAAAGATTGCAATAAAAATATAATATTCTTCTAAATTCCAATAATGCCGCAGGTTTGGATATCCAAGATAATATAATATTCTATTTAAACTTTTAGTTTTATGTGCATATATAATTTTTTTATCTTGATTGTATCCGATATCAAATTTTTTTAAAGCAGCATAGAGAGCCCTATCGATGAATTTTTGATAATTAAAAAGAGTATGATCTAAATCTAAACAAACAATTTTTCGCATAATTAATAACAAGTATAATATTTATTCAACCATACCTCTAATTTCCTGTACAATATTTCTTGCTCTTTCATATGTATTAATTTTTTCTTGTTGAAGATTATTTAAGTTTAACTCGTTTGCTTTCAATTGAACATGATATCTCAAACATTGCGATGTCCCTGATGGGCGGACTGTGAGATGGTTGAAACCACCTGGCTTATCAAAAAAGAATCTAATCCCTTCATCAGGAAATTCAAGCGAATTCTTCGGATAGCCATGTAGCTCATCGTATTTTCCGGTTCCATAAAATTCAGCATCTACAACACTATTACCTGATATGATTAAATTTTTGTAATTATCAAATAATTTTTTTACCTTTTCCAATATTCGAATTTTTTTAGAAAAGCCTGTAAGCCCTTCAAATTGGCCCCAATAAGGAGAAGGTTCATAATAATTTACAAAAAATCCAATTTCGTTATCCAAATAGATTTTTTCATCTAATAGTTTTGCAATGGTTGTGTCGTTTTTTTTTGCATATGCTGCTAATTCCGCAAGTAAAACTGCAGCAAAAGTACCATCTTTGTCACGTACATGTCCATCTCTATGGAAAATTTCTTCTCCAACTGGTTTACTACCCAATATACTGAATCCGTTACTTTGTTCTAGACCAGCGATATTTATACTTCTATTTTCCATGTCTATAATTTTATATATTATGGGTTTATTGTTTTCTGGTGTAATATCTTCACCATTCCACACTTTCAGAATTGCATTAGATATCATAGCAAAACCTACCCATGTTTTAATTATCCCGACATTAAATTTTTGAGCAACTTTAACAATTGCGTCACTAGTAGTATGGCTTAAAACGATAAACTTTTTGTGATTATCACTAATTCCATTTTCTCTGTCCATCATCAATTGATACCACAATAATATTGTCCAAGCATTGTCGGCGTCTAATAACATCCAACTAAAATCTTCACGGGCAGGTAGATTTTTGATTTTTTGTCGGACAGGTGTATCTGACAAAAATTTCACAAATTTTTCTTGATTCTTAGGAACTTTTATAATAAGACCTGTTCTATCAGCATCAGGGTCAGTTCCGATCATTATGTCTAAATCCTCAAATCTAACTTTCTCTCCCTGTAAATCTTTTTTCAATTCGTTTACAGCAATTTCAGCTGCAATTGGGTCACCTGGATCGGGTTGCTGTTCTAAATCAAACATTGGAAATGAACCGTCCATTATATTCATTTCTTTAGTTTCGAATGGTTTACCAAAATGTAATTCCTCAAATAATCTTGGTACAGCTTTGAAACCAACTCCAAAATAAGCTGTAAATCCTATATTTATTTTATTAGCATTTTCAATTAACCACTCTTCACTAAATTTTAAGAACTTTTTAATATGGTCAATGTGTTTCGAATGAATATCAATTAATTTACAATTATAATAATGTACATCTGGTATTTTTGATGCTCCTCCCAGAAATACTAATTTCTCAGGATCAACATGGTTGAATTCTTTTAATTTGATTTCATCCAAAGATGCGTGCACTATATATTTTTCAAATATCTCATTTCTTTCAATTGGATCAAATTGAGCGCCTGATTTGGACGAAAGCTTATATCCATTGTATCGTTTATCATTATGGCTTGCAGATATTAATATTCCAAAATCTGCCTTAACAGTAGGTATAGCGAATGTTAATTCAGGGTAAGGACAGGCTTCGTCAAATAAATAAACTTTTAATCCTGCACCTAAGAAAGTTTTAGCAATTAACTCTGCAAATTGCTTTCCATGCATTCGACTATCATAACCAATTACAACCTTATTAAGATTTTTATCAGAGGCCCATTTAGCCACACCCTCTGTTTTAAGAAGTAAAACGATATTGTTAATAGTATTTGGTCCTTTAAGAATAGGTGCGTCGATCCCTTGATTTTTGAATGCTTTAAATTCAATTTCAGTAAAAGAGGCCATACCCCTTATTCCTCCTGTTCCAAACGCAATATCTGAATAAAAAGCTTCAGCGATATGATCCCATCTTTTAGCAATTAGTGCTTTAGATAAACCTTCTATAAAACCTGGTGCGAGTGTATTTATCATATTATCAAAAAGCCATTTTCCTAAATTTAGTGGAATATATGTTTTAGCTTTATCGTAAATTTGTTCAATGATAAGATCATTATCGTAATTTCTATCTAAATATTCATTAATCCCTTTTAAAGCATCAAAATACAATGTTAGTTTTTTACTAACGGTTTCAGAATTATTGTTTATATTCATTTCTTCTCCGAGTTAATGTAAACCGCATATTCTTATGATTGATTAATCTGTTAAGTTTATAGGTTGTGAGGGAAAAAATATCTGTGTATTTATGAAATTTATTATTATTTTAAATAAATTAATAAGTAAATTATTGAGTGTAAGTTTCCCAAACAATCTTAATTAACAATTTCTAGTCTAACGAAAAATTTACTATTACTCAACATGAGAACCCAATCTTCAGATACACATCCGGGAATTGAAAATATTTTAATTGATCTTACCCGAAAAGTAACAGTTGCAGAGAAATTCGCCCAGGTTCGAAAGCTTTCAAACATGGCCATGCAATTATCGAGGTGGGCAATTGCAAGGGCAAATCCTGGGTTATTTGAGGACGAAGTTGACCTTCTGTTCGTAAAATACCATTATGGTGATAACTTAGCTAATCGAATCAAAAACCATCTTGATAAAAAACAAGATAAAAAGTGTTGACCTTTTACCAGTTTTGCATCCCTTAACAATAATCTTCCAAGTAACTTTTATTAATCTAACGTTAACAATTAAATCAAAATAATCTAATTCCAAATGAGTTTGACAAAATCATCTAAAATTCAATTCAAAAAACAAATTGTTGAGATATTATCATCTCAACCATCGACAAAATTTAAAAGCAAAACGATCGCCCGCACGCTTAAAATTTCGAGTGATGACTATGTGGATTTTCGGAATTTTCTACGAAATTTATCCAGAAATGGCGTTATTACAAAAGCCGGGACAAACGCTTACCAACACCGGGGAAAGCCGCAATTGGTAGTCGGGAATTTGAAGGTGAAAACCCAGGGCTATGGTTTTGTGCAGCTAGAAGACAAAGAAATATTTGTGAGTCAACGCAACATGGCAACTGCGATTGATGGAGATACGGTAGCCGTTCAGTTATATGCAAAATCTCGAGATGGCAAACTTCCCGAAGGAAAAATTGATCACGTCATTGAAAGAAAGAGAAAATATATTGTCGGACTATACAAGCACGGTAAATACTTTAATTTTGTGGTTCCTGATGATCGAAAACTGCCAAGGGACATCATTATAAACGACAGTTTTTCGAAGAATGCCCAACCAGGACAGAAAGTAGCCGTAACCCTGGATTCTTGGGAAGATAGCGGTTCAAATCCCACAGGACGAATTGAAGAGGTGCTGGGTTTCTCCAAGGACCCCGGTGTAGATGTTACCTCAGTTGCATTTAAATTTAACCTGCCATTTAAATTTCCTAAAAAAGTAGTAGCTGAATGTGAAGGATTAACCGGTGAAATTACTTCTTTGGATCTGGAAAGCAGGTTGGATTTCAGAAAGAGAGTTTGTTTTACAATCGATCCGAAAAATGCAAAGGATTTTGATGATGCTGTATCTTTGGAAACTTTGGATGATGGCAATCTGATGTTAGGCGTCCATATCGCCGACGTAAGTCACTATGTTCAAGAAGTTACAAGTCTTGATAAGGAAGCTTTGAGCAGGGCAACAAGCGTTTATTTGGTCGATCGTGTGATTCCTATGTTGCCCGAAAAACTTTCCAACGAAATTTGTAGTTTACGTGCCAACGAAGACCACCTGACTTTTAGTGTAATGATGAAAATTACTCCGGATGGCCGCAGGTTGGAGTATAAAATTCAACCATCTGTTATTAATAGCAACCGCCGGTTTAATTACGAAGAGGTGCAGAAAATTATCGACGACGGCCAGGGAGATTATTTTGATGAGTTACGACAATTGCGTGACCTTAGCCAGAAACTATTCAGCAAACGGTTGAAAGCGGGGAGCCTGGATTTCGATTTACCGGAAGCAAGAATTGAATTGAATGAACAGGGAGAACCGATTGACATTCGTCGAAGCGAGAGATTGGATAGCCATCATTTGATTGAAGAATTTATGTTGTTAGCCAACAAGACCGTCAGTGAGCACATAGCCATGACCCTAACAAAACAGCAGCAATTGTCTAAACTATTGCCATTCATTTATCGAATTCATGAAAAACCGGATGCGAAAAAAATAACAAATTTCGAAAATTTAGTACGTAGCCTCGGTATTAATTTCCAACGAAGAAAACGAATATCACCCAAACAGCTGCAAGAAGTGATTCATTCGGTACGTGGTTTACCGGAAGAAGATATTATTAATCATGTTATGTTGCGCTCACTGATGAAGGCTAAATACGATACAAAAAATGTCGGGCATTTTGGGCTTGCATTTAAACATTACACACATTTTACGTCACCGATTCGACGCTATCCGGACCTGGTTGTTCATCGCCTTCTTAAGGAATATGCTAAATTTCCTTCTGAAAAAAGAATTGCCAAGCTAAAAAGTAAGCTTCCCGAAATTTGTCGAATTTCGAACGAGCAGGAAATTAATGCCTTGGAAGCTGAGCGAGAATCCATAAAGATCATGCAAGCGAAATTCATGATTAACAAAATGGGCGAAAGTTACGATGGCATCATTTCCGGCATCGTTCCTTTTGGAATTTTTGTGGAGATCGTTGACTACTTGATAGAAGGGCTGGTGCACATTAAAGATTTGGCTGGTGATTACTATATTCATGATGAACCGAATTATCGTTTGATTGGCCAAAAAACCGGGAAAACATATCGATTGGGAGATAGGGTGAAAATTCAGGTCGTTAAAGTGGTTCCCGAACAAAAGATGATTGATTTTAAGCTGGCAGACGACCAGGAGGAATAAATGATTGAATTATCCATTGATGGTGATTGAATTATTTCAAGTGATAAGATTATTAGCATGCTCATAATTAAGGCATTAATCTAGGACCACAATTTCGCACGAAAGTAAAAGCAGGATGAAATATTGCCTAACATGTATTTAACCAACATCGACTCTAGAATAAAGATAGCATATTTAATCTTCGTTTCAATTATCGTACTTCTTTATGATAACTTAACTGTTATTTTCGCACTAATCACCCTTCAAGTTATATTTTGGATTCTTTCAGGCTCAAGTGTTAAAGACTTAAAAATTCTGAGAAAGATATTCCCCTGGATATTTGCAATCGTATTTTTTTATTCTGTTTTCGTGCCTGAAAGGGAATTTATATTATTTACTTTTTTTGATTATCATTTTCGAGTGAATTCCAATGGTTTTTTTGAATCTCTACGGATAATAGCCAGATTTTTGACCATGCTTTTCGCGTCGATCGTTGTTCGATCCAATACTACTTCGAAAGAATTTATTAAAGGACTTGTTAGCCTAAAAATGCCGGAGAATTTTGCGCTTATTCTGGATTCAGTACTCTCATCAATTGAGGAAAAGTTAAAGAACAAAAATAAAAACAAAGGAGAAGATGGAAAACGAATAGTTCTGAAGAGAATTATTAAGGGAGATTTTTATGTGTTGATAGATATGGTAAACCAGAGATTGGCCGAGGCAAAAACTCGATTCACTGATTCTGACCTGGCGATCATTTCTGCTTTTACATTGATTATAACGGGTATTAGATTTATTCAAATTGTGCCGGGATTTCCCATTGCTCCCGGCTATAAGAATGTGGTTATTGTTCCACTTTTTATTGTCGCAGCAAGCTTAACTAAATCAAAATATACCGCAACTTACATCGGGTTTTTAACGGGCGTTATTCATTTTATGATCGGTATCGGTAGATTTGGCGTTTTGGGAATACTCCAGTTTATGGCTCCGGGGATTGTTGTAGATTTGTTGATACGTTTTACAAAATTTTCAAACTCCATCTTTATTTATGCATTGATAGGAATTAGTGCGGGGTTGGCACGGGTTTCTGCATTAATTCTATTGTCTATTGCATTTAGAGTGCCAAATGAATTTTATCTCTTATTGATTCCATTTTTAATTTCTCATTGTATTTTTGGAGTGCTATCAGCTCCTGTAACCAAGTATATGCTAAAACATGTAAAATAATGAACAAGCGACAAAAAACGATTCAATTTGATCGGCAGGCTGAGACATTCGATCTTCGGGCGGGTTTGACACATGAAGTGCGTCTAGATATTGCTTATGCAATTGAGGAGCTTGTACAGCCATTACCTGCAGATATATTTCTTGACATCGGTGCAGGTACCGGTGGCATTGGAGCATATCTTACCTATATCTCCCCGGGTTATATAGGAATGGACATATCAATGCCGATGCTGAACATATTTAGACGACAGGTTATAGAGTACGAATCAAGACCGAAGCTTATTCAAGCAAACGCAAACAATACCTGGCCTGTGATCGATCATTCCGTGCGTATAATATTCAGTTCTCGATCCCTTCACTTGTTGTCAACCAAACATGTGGTGAATGAATTCTTTCGCGTAGCCATTAACAAAGGTGCAGTGTTAATCATTGGCAGAATCGAGCGTGAGCAAGATAGTGTAAAAGCCAGTATGCGTCGTCAAATGCGGCAATTTCTTAAACAACGTGGAATTCCCGGAATAAGCGGTGAGCGTAATCGTGAACATGTGATTGCGGCATGTTGCTCACAAGGCGCTCAAAGGTTTGACTCAAGGGTCGTGGCACGTTGGCAGGTTTCTCATTCGCCCATTAATTCACTCGAATCGTGGAAAATGAAATCAGGGCTCGCCGGTGCCGAGGTAACTTCTGAAATTAAGAATGACGTGTTAGCTCACCTGGAAACCTGGGCAAATGAGACTTACGGAGGGCTGATTAAAACAATTGTTTCAGAAGAAAAATACATTTTAGAAGGCGTTTGGTTAACTTAGAGCTAAGTAATTGGGTGAAAATGTTTCGGTAACTAATTAAGAGACAAACAATAAATAGCGAATAGTAAACTTTATTGTTAACCTTTCTAAATCTCTCCTTATTAGGGGACTTCGACTTTTCTCCTTTAAACAAAAGCCTATCCCGAGCGAGCAGAAGGAAGGACTGAGGGAAGTTGTAATGTACCGATTACTCTTGCTTAGGTACATAAATAACTTATATTCATTGAATCAGTTAATTACTTTTAACGCAATGATAGGAGAACTATGAATAACGAAATTCTTACCAAGCTCGGCGAAGCATTGATAACGGGGTCTCTGACGGACGATAACCTGTTAAGCCAAACGATGGAGCCAGCCCAGGTGCAGATTCTCCCGGATGCAAATGTGGTAAAAATCGGCGGACAAAGTATCATCGACCGGGGACGTGCTGCAGTTTTTCCATTAATTGAAGAAATTGTCGAAAATTTGAGTCAACACAAAATGATTATCGGCACTGGTGCTGGCACACGAGCACGTCATTCGTACAGCGTTGGTATTGAGCTTGGACTGCCAACCGGAGTACTTAGTGTACTTGGCACTTTTGTTAGTATGCAAAACGCACGCATGCTCCATTATTTGTTAGCCAAACATGGGATACCATTTATCGAACCCATCCAATTTGCCCAATTGCCATTATATTTGGCTGAGCGCCAGGCAGTAATCTTCTTTGGTATGCCGCCATACACGTTTTGGCAGCAAAATCCTAAAGTTGGACGTATCCCGCCCCATAGAACAGATACCGGCAGTTATTTGGTGAGTGAAGTGTTCTCAGCCAAATCAATGATTTATGTTAAGGATGAAGATGGCCTCTACACTGCGGATCCAAAGAAAGATTCCAATGCGAAATTTATCCCAAAGATTACCGTGGCCGAGCTAAAAGAATTGGATTTGCAAGATGTTGTCGTCGAGCGAGCTATTTTGGAAATGATGGAGAATTCTGAAAACCGCAAATCGATTCAGATAATTAATGGGATGGTAAAAGGAAACCTGACAAAAGCTCTGAATGGTGAAGAAGTAGGAACCATCATTACTGCCGACTAAACCGGCTTTACAAATTGTAATGGTTTATCAAAAAATCGAATAATATACGGAAAAGGCTGAGAATTATGAACAAAAATGCTGATAAACGCCATCATTTAAATTCAATGCTGATGCGAGAAAGTTTGATTGATAAAGATTTGATCGCTTCAACAGATCAACCGGAAAAGTCGCTCGTGCGAATGCTACCCTTTGCTCACGTGGTCAAGATTGGTGGGCGTTCCATTATTGAAGCCGGTAGAAATGTAGTTTATCCACTGGTTGAAGCTTTGGGTGAGGAATTACAGAAAAACAAACTAATCCTGGGTGTTGGTGGTGGTATGCGCAGCCGGCACGTTTTTTCAATTGGAATTGACCTGGGACTGCCGACCGGGGTGCTGGCAGAACTGTCGCATGCCGATGCTTTGGGTAATGCCCACATTTTAGGAGCATTGTTAGCGCCACACGGTGTAGTTGCGATTCCCCCGGAAATATTTGGCCATTTGCTGCCACTTTTTCTCCAGGCTGCACCTGGAGTCATTCACAACAGCGTACCGCCATATAATTTATGGGAGCATCCGCCGTCAATCGGTCGGATACCGCCTCATCGAACCGATGCGGGTTGTTTTATCCTTGCAGAATGCTTTGGTACGAATACAATAACATTGGTGAAAGATGTTGATGGTTTATATGATGTGGACCCCAAAGAAAATGCTTCAGCAAATTTTATTGATGAAATTAGCGTTTCAGAATTGAAGAAACGTAATCTAAGGACGCTGCCCTTTGACCGGGTGCTTCTTGATTTGCTCAGTTCGACACGGCTGGTTAAGAAATTCCAGTTGATCAATGGACTAAAGCCGGAATTGCTTGGCGCAGCAATTGCGGGTGAGCATGTCGGCACAATCGTTTATAGCGATTGAAAGAATGATTTTAGAATTCTGGAAAGACAAGAATCTTTAGAAAACTCGAAATTCGAATAGTCTGACGGCTACGAGTATCGAAATCCTAAGCAAATTCTAATAAGAAAATTCAAATACTAAATACAAAAGCTTGGGCTGAGCCACGCCGGAATAAAAGAAATCTTCTTTACAGAATAAATTAGTTTTGCTCAGTTTCTAATTCCTGAACCTGTCAGGAACAGGTTTTGAATAGTTGAATCCTGAACAAGTCAGGGACAAACTGATTTCGGTTTAGGATTTTAGGACAGCAGAATTTTATTTTTTCCGCTATGAATAACATACTTGAATTAGCACTAAAAAAATCCTTCGGAAATAAATTCAATCTTGATTTAAGTTTGGATGCCGGTGAAGGAATAACAATACTCTTTGGAAAATCCGGCAGTGGTAAGACAACGATTTTGAAATTAATTTCCGGGATATTGACTCCCGATGAAGGCAAAGTAAAACTAAACGGCGAGATTTGTTTCAGTTCCATGGACGAGATAGATTTAGCTGTTCACAAAAGACAGATTGGGTTTGTCTTTCAAGATTATGCACTGTTCCCGCATCTAAACGTTTACAAAAACATAGCCTTTGGTGCAAAATACAAAGATGAAATCCAATCTTTTCTTGAGCTTTTCGAAATAGAACATTTGAAAAATAGATATCCGAAGGATCTTTCTGGAGGTGAAAAGCAAAGAGTAGCTGTAATTCGTTCATTGTCAGCAAGACCTAAACTTATGCTTCTAGACGAACCACTGTCTGGTGTGGATACTCCTACGAAACAAATACTTCTTGATGAATTGCTAAAAATTCAGAAGTATTCGAAAACTCCTTTTATTTACGTCACTCATGATATTTCGGAAGTTCTGAAGATTGGTGACTACGTGTATGTGATAGATGAAGGAAAGATAGTGCAGCAGGGTGTCCCAATTGAGGTGTTCAACAACCCCAAGAGCTTAATAATTGCAAAGCTCACCGGGACTGAAAACATTCTGATGTGTGAAGTTGTTAAGAACATTCCTGAGGATGACGTAACAATAATCAAATCAGGTGGCGTGGAGTTAGAAATTCTTTATTCCGATTTGAGAGTTGGTGAAAAGGTAACAATTGTTGTGAGAGCTGAAGACATTATGGTTTCCAAAAACAGGAATCCGGAAACGAGTGCAAGAAATATCATCAAAGCGGAAATAAAAGACATTTACTTATATGGCGAGCATTCAATGATTTCAGCTACTGTTAAGGATTATGATTTTAGAGTCAGGATAACACCCCGTTCGATATCGAATCTGAATTTGAAAATAGGTGATAAGATTTATCTGTTAATTAAAGCCTGGGGTTGTCATATATTAAAAACAATTTAAACTTTTAATTGAGTGGGGATCTTAGATTAAACAAAGGTTAAGCAATAAACAGAAATCAAAAATAGATTAATTTATATATTTTTTGCTTGACATTCTGGAAACAGAAACTTATATTGCCGCATCTCTAGCCCATATTATATATCTTCAAGCAGTTAAAAAGTAATTACTAACCATGCACAAGATTGAATCTCGTGTATTATTTAGTGACCAACTGTTACAGATTCATAGAACCAAAATAATTAAAGGAGGGTTAAGATGTCAATGCAATTCTTTCGTTATAGAGGGACATGGATAGGTCTTGGCCTGTTAATGCTAATCGGACTTTTCGGTTTTAACAGCCCTGGCGGCAACGATGAGGGGAAAGAGCGCAGCCTGGAACTCATGTTGTTGATCGACCCCAACTGTCTGCCGGAGGGCTCGCAGCTCCAACTCGACTGCCCTGCGCCGCCAAACACCAATCTTACGGCTCAACCCGATTTCGATTTCTTCGCCTGGAACACCTTCATTGCCCTGAACTGGCCGGCCTTGGTTCCCGGGGACAATAACAACCAGCGTGGTTTTCCCAACCTGGATAGCTCCTTTGTCAATGCATATTACAACGACTTGTTAGTATGGGAAACCTTTAAGGAGAAACGAGAGGTCTTCAACATCGGCGGCGGCAATAATGACCCGGGCGATTGGAATAGCAAAGTCAACTACGGCCCGCTCCGGCCCGCTAACAGCGACACGTCTCTGCAGCCTGTTGCTGGGATGCGTACCTTTCACCAGAGTTCGAAAGTTATTTTCAATAGTTTTGACGAGACAATTGAGGTTGCTTCGGAAGCTCTCGAGGATACGGTGCTGAATGGAGTGGCGAATCCCGTGTTGAACCGGCCTGTGGGTCCACGGGTTTGGAAGGGCGAACCGAGCGCGAAAAATCCGGTGGTCTACGAGGTAAAGGTGAACTATGACTTCTATAAATATCTGAGGAAACATGGGCTTTATAATGACACCACTGCCGCGGGTTTGGCGGTAGAAGGCAATATTCAATTGCCTTACCGCACCAGCGCCGGTTATCCGAAGAAACCCGGTTACTTGAGCCAAAATGTACTAAACGACTACAAGAAGGTCACCTCCATGACCGACAGCCTGCCCCCCTCCATCGGTTCCGTGCACATCAAAGCTGGCTGGATCTATCTCTCCGATGCCGAGGCAGCTTTAGGGAAATACCACACCACCCGGGCTCAGTACTTCGTAACGAATGGGGGCATAATTGAGACGGATACAGCAACTTTTGGCCTCATCGGACTTCACATTATCCAGAGGATCCACACCGGGATGATTCCTACTACAGCCGCGGACTCGACCGGAAAGAATAAGATCGGTGGCACCTTTATCTTCGCGACATGGGAACACACGGGCAATGACACCGCCAATTTCACATATTCCAATTACTATGATTCTGGAAATGATCCTAAAACCGGTTTCAAGCCAAACACAGGATGGTACCCGCATGTGAGCGGCTCGCCGTTGGTGCCAACCGCCTACCCGGTCATTCGTAAGTACCAACCCATATCGCAAGCCGCACCTAAACCACTGGGCACTCATCAGGTAAACAAAGCCGTCCATGATTCCATCTCAGCCCATAACCCCAATTCAGTGTGGCTCAATTATCGGCTCATCGGCACCCAGTTTATGGCCGTTGACGTTGACAGTATGGGAAAAAGCTCTGCTAAGTATCCAAAGAACGAATACGATCCCACGGGCATTGGTCAGCCATTTTATATGGCGAACCTTGTTATAGAAACAAACGAAGGGCTTCAGCACTTTCAAGGTCTGCCACCTCAAGTTTTTCCGATCGGACACTACAAAACCCAGACATATAGCAGTAACTTGAAAGACAATAATACGGTTAACTTTCAGCATTCATTCAATAACCTTGCATTTGATATCAACGGGAGTAAGCCCGGGACATATACTATGGGTGGCTGCATGGGGTGCCACGGGGTGGCTCAGTTACGAGGCTTTTCCTTTAGCTTTGTACTACTGGGAGGTTCTGATGGAGCAAAAACCGATACGGAGATGGAATTTGACATTCCCGCGCCTGCCCAGCTTATCTGGACAGATGGGCGCAAGATTAACAACGTGGATTCCACTCCGAAACCACTTGCCACATCGAACTATAGAGGAAAGATCTATTCCGCTTGGAAGGAAAATGGATCGTCAAATCGAATCTATGTCAGTGGAACTAATGACCCGCTGGGAGGGGCTTGGCCCGCCGGAACGATGATCAACAGCGTCGATTCAACGCCGGAAGGACTAGCGATGGCGGTATACAATAATAGTGATAGCCTGTTGTTGTTGGCTTGGGAAAATGGAACGTCGAATCGGATCTATATCAGTGGTACTAAAAAACCGCTGGGGGGGGCTTGGCCCGCCGGAAAGACCATCAACAGCGTCGATTCGACGCCGGAAGCACCAGCGATGGCGGTATTCAACGGCGAACTGTACTTGGCTTGGAAGGAAAATGGATCGTCGAATCGGATCTATATCAGTGGAACTAATGACCCGCTGGGGGGGGCTTGGCCCGCCGGTAAGATCATCAACAGCGTCGATTTAACGCCGGCCTCACCAGCTTTAGCGGCTTTTAGCGCCGGGTTTCTCCTTACATGGAAGGAAAATGGATCGGCGAATCGAATTTACTTTTCCAACACTAC
>CAYXGW010000083.1:0-2173 GCA_964464595.1 uncultured Deferribacteres bacterium | reverse complement strand
TCCTTACATGGAAGGAAAATGGATCGGCGAATCGAATTTACTTTTCCAACACTACGAATCCGCTATCCGACTGGCCAATCGGAAAGACGATAAATTCGGTCGACAGTACACCCGATGCTCTGGCATTGGGTATTTTCAATGGTACGGTCTATATGATGTGGAAAGCCAATGATTCATCGAATCGGATTTACATCTCCGCGTTTGCAGAGTAAGGAATCATTGAACCGACCTGCGGAGGAACATGGCGATACCGGTTTCGCGTTTTTGAACACGTCAACAAGCTACCATCTAACCAATTGTTGCTGTTGACGGGCGGGATCTTCGGTTTTAACAACTTGGTGGGATTGATCAATTGGCGCTTTGGTTTTGCCTAAACTTAAGCGCCAATTCGCATCTGTGTATTCGAGCTACATCAACGGTGACGGCCGACTTTGCCTGGCAGACAATAAAAGTTGCGATTCGTTAATTCTGGACAATCAAGCTGGCAATTTTCGATCATATCGAGGGAAATTGGTAGTGGTTTTAGATAGCAGCTTGAAACTTTTAATTTGAAAATCGGGGTGAAATTGTTGTTTGTTTTTCACGCTTCATAACGTTATATTCCTTTATCACAAAGGAGGTTAGGATGAAGAAATTTCTACTCGTTCTTATCGTATTGGTTTTAGGTTTGACTCAAGATGTTTTTTCACAGGATGGCCTGAAAAAGGGATGGTATTATGTTAAGAGCATTGGCTTTTACAAGCCGATGTTGGCAGACATTCGAGCGAACCAATTGCATATGCGCGCTTACCGCGACAGTGCCATAGTATTTTCTAAATCAACCAAACCAGGAAAACATACTTTCTGGGATGTCGGGTTTAGTGGAGAGTTCCCCCTTCTGGGTTACAAGCAGAATGGCGAAGAATCGCAGGGTTGGCTTGAGTCAACTGGCTTGGAGTTTTTTGTGGAAGGTTCTGCCCACATGCTGCTTGATTTCAACGCCCAATCATCAGATGTAATTAATACAGATTTCCGCTTTGGTGCGGGTGTGAGTTCGCGATTACCCTTTGGTTCCTTCTGGAAAAATATAACATTGCGTGCGAAGTATTTTCATGAGAGTACACATATCGGAGATGAGTTTACGTTGGGAGCTGTTACAGATACTTTATTTAGCAGGTATAATGTCAGCTATCAAGCGGCGGAACTCTTCTTGGCATATGATCGTTCTTTTTCTTCCTCAAGTAACAGACTTATCTCCTCCTATTTTCGTATGTATTCCGGCTACCGCTATATAGGTGACGGGATATTCTTGAACAAGGAGCCTCAATTTGATGACTACAAAGTAAAGGGATTTGCAAAGGCGTTGAAATTAGATAGCAGGTACGAGATTCAATTGGGCGCGGAAGTATTTTTGAAAGCCTGGGCATTGCCAACAGATTCAAAAAGGCTGTCCGAAAGCACCTTTTCGAAAATAATGAAACCTCAGTATTGGGTAATTGCCATGGATTTCTATAGACGTGATAAATATGACGTGATCGAGCCGCGAAAAGTGTGGAGCACAAATTTGGTTGTGGGATTTATTTACGGTGACTACTTTAGAGGAGAACGCACCGTCAAATGGTTGATGAGTTTCTATCGCGGCGTGAACCCACATGGTCAGTTTCGAAGTACGGAGATTGACTACAATTTTGCAATCGATTATATAATTAGTTTTTGAAATCAATCCAGGTCTGAAAAAGCAGAGCGAAAGGGTGCCCTTTACATGAATAAAACGAGATTGTGTGGCACGTAGCTGGACAATTATTCGGGTTGTAGGTGGCAAGCTTGAAACTTTTAATTTAAAAACCAGGGCGAAAATTGTTGTTTGTTTTTCATTTTTCATAAAGCTATATTTTTTACTACAAAATATATGAAATAGAAATGGAAACATTTTCCATGTATATTTATGATTAAAATTGGCATAGACATAGAAATTGAAATTATGGAGAAGTAAGTAATGCCAGCAATATCAATGTTCTATGGAATTATCATTTATATGTATTATTTGACATGAATATGAGCAACTTGCTGTATCAGGGCAACAGCCATATAAGATTGATCCGTTGAGGTGAAATATGAACCCAAGAATTAGCAAAGCTATTCCTGCAGATGATTATAAATTGAAGCTGGTTTTTACCAACGGGGAAGAGGGTAT
>CAYXGW010000082.1:0-25959 GCA_964464595.1 uncultured Deferribacteres bacterium | reverse complement strand
ATCACCCGCACCAGGTCCAAGATCGATAATGTGGTCTGCATGTTCCATGGTCTCGCGGTCGTGTTCAACTACCAAAACGGTATTCCCCAAATCGCGAAGACGTGTAAGAGTTTCAATCAGACGTTTGTTATCGCGTTGATGCAGGCCAATACTAGGTTCATCTAAAATGTACAATACACCAACCAACTGCGAACCAATTTGAGTCGCCAATCTAATTCTTTGCGATTCGCCGCCCGAGAGTGTTCCTGCAGTACGATCTATTGTGAGATAATCCAGACCGACATTAAATAAAAAAGACAACCTTTGGTTAACTTCATTCAACACCTGGTGGGCGATGATCTGTTCCCGGCTCGTTAATTTGAGCTCGGAAAAGAACTTCTTAGCTTGTTTGATCGAAAAATGTGTAACGTCGGCAATAGATTTTTCGTGAATTTTGACCGCCATACTTTCCGGTTTTAATCGTGAGCCACCGCAGGCTTCACAAGTGCATGTGTTCATATAATTTTCAATCCAGTCACGCACTCCATATGATCCGGTTTGTCGGTAGCGGCGATTTAAACTGGGAATAACCCCTTCGTATTTGTGCATGATAGTAGCACTAACAGTGCCTTTTTTGTTCCTGTAATCAATTTCAATTTCTTTGTCCGAGCCATAGAGAATAACCTGTTGGACTTTTAAATCCAAATCTTTCCAGGGCGACCTTAAATCGAATTGATTGTGCTGCGCTAAAGATTGAAGTTGAGAGAAATACCATCCGTCTTGGCCTCCGCCCCAGGGTTCGATTGCACCTTCTGAAACCGATATATTTACGTTTGGGACTACAAGTAGCGGATCGATTTCACGAACTGTACCGAGTCCATTACAAGTTGGACAAGCGCCATAGGGACTGTTAAACGAAAACATTCGTGGTGCAATTTCCTCGTAAGAGATTTCACAATCAATACAAGAGAACTGCTCGCTGTAAAGATGATCCCTACCCTTCACTTCACTGATAATTACCAATCCACTTGAAAGATTCAAAGCGGTTTCGATTGAATCAGTAAGTCGATTTTTGATTTTTGAACCTGCAATTAACCGGTCAACCACAATTTCAATATTGTGTTTTTTCTTTTTATCTAGGGTTACGGTTTCTGTTAACTCCCGAATTTCACCATCAACCCGGACTCGTACAAATCCTTCGCGGCGGGCTTCCTCGAACACTTCTTTATACTCTCCCTTACGACCTCTTACACTAGGAGCTAATATTTGAAATTTAGTTCCTTCGGGCATGTTCATTACGATATCTACTATCTGCTGAACGGTTTGACGCTGGATCCGTTTTCCGCAATTATAGCAATAAGGGATCCCGATACGTGCGAACAACAAACGGAGATAATCATAAATTTCAGTAACTGTGCCAACTGTCGAGCGAGGATTTTTGCTTGTGGTTTTTTGTTCGATTGATATAGCCGGAGAGAGTCCCTCTATATTGTCCACATCAGGTTTTTCCATCAAGCCAAGGAATTGTCTTGCATAAGAAGAAAGAGATTCTACGTACCTGCGATGCCCCTCCGCGTAGATGGTATCAAAAGCCAGGGAAGATTTCCCTGAACCGGATAGACCGGTAATTACAACTAATTTATCTCGAGGGATCTCAAGGTCTATGTTTTTTAAGTTATTCTCCCTTGCTCCTTTAATAACGATCTTGTTTTGATTTGGCATATTTTTAATGTAAAAATGAGAAGTAAATATTTATTTACAGAACTATTAATATAAATATTGACTTAATTATTATCCAATCGAAATCGATACTAAAATCAAAAAAATCATAATATTTCATGAATCAAATAATGATACCTATTCTAAATAGATTCACCTAAATAAATCCGGATTATAATTATTTTCTTGCTAAATCCTTTTCTTGCTAATAAATTGCTTAAGTAAATAGTTTCACTGCTACAGGGATGAGTTACAACTTTGTTTGGATAATATGAATTTTGGAAATTATCGCTTTTAATATCTTATTCAAAAAACATTTTTGAATTATTAAAATGAGAAAAGAGGTTGTCATGAATCTTTTTGAAGGGCTCTTTTTTTACGAGATTTTATTAATGGTTTCCGGTGCAATATTATTTTTGATATTCCTCGTTTTAATGGTTTACTTCTTCATAAAAGACAAAAATATTTTGTATTTCTTTCCTTTATTATTAATCGTAATCCTCATGATAAGTTTTTCGGGTTTCCAAAAAATCAAATTCAACAAATTGGTAGATGAAATTAGAGAAATTACCCAAAGTATTGACCAGGATAAACCTGACATAGCTAACCTTAATTTGTTGAAGGAAAAATTAAACAAAATTGAAAAACGTCCTGTTTCAACGCCTTTAGATCTACAAGTGTTAGCCGAGGGTAATTTAGCTATCGGAGATACATCTAAAGCTTTGATATATATCAATCGTGTTTTGCAGGAAAATCCGGATTACCAAGACATGATTAAACTTAAAGAAAGAATAAGTAATTCTCGAAAGGAAAAAATGAAATACGGTTCAATGTTTGGTAATGATTCACTCAAGGAACTAATGAACCAAATAGTGGCTGCAATGTACCTTATTAAAGAAACTCAAATAAATTTGTCCTCATAATCTTCTCAAAAAATTTTGATAGTTCAATATATTCTTCTTATCCTACCCAAAAACCAACTTACAAATAAACAAAGCTGCGGCTATTCCGGCAAAATCAGCAATTAATCCTATTGGAACTGCATGACGTGTTTTTTTGATGTTAACCGCTCCAAAATATACGGCTAAGACATAGAACGTAGTTTCAGTTGAACCGTAAATTGTCGATGCCAACCGTCCCACAAATGAATCCGGTCCATGAGTATTCATCAATTCCGTAACAATACCAAGTGTCCCGCTTCCGGAAAGAGGCCGCATAAAAGCTGCCGGGAGTGTGTCGGCCGGGAATCCAACCAAGTCTGTCAAAGGAGAAATAAAATTTGCAAAAATATCCATGGCCCCGGAAGCACGAAACATCCCTATAGCAACCAAAATAGCAACCAAATATGGAATAATAGTAACCGCTACTTTAAAACCCTCTTTTGCACCTTCAACAAATTCTTCATAGACTTTTACTTTCTTAATAAATGCAAGAAGTGGAATTAGAAAAAGAAGAGCCGGAATCGCATATAGAGATACGTTATTTATAACATTACGGAATAATTCACTCATGACTGACTCTCCTTTCCGATTGCAATATTGCCATTGCCCTTAATTCTGAACATGGGAAAACGCTGAAAAAGTTTCGCCATAATAACAGCGGTTATGGTTGCAATCGTTGAGGCAAATATGGCTGTTCCGATAATATCCCACGGCGCTACCGATCCCATCTGAACCCGGATGGCAATGATACTCGTTGGGATTAATGTAATACTTGCGGTATTCAAACCAAGAAAAATTACCATGGTATTTGAAGCCGTATCTTTAAGGGGATTTAGTTTTTGCAATTCCTCCATCGCTTTGATTCCGAATGGCGTTGCGGCATTCCCCAATCCCAGCCAGTTGGCAGCAATATTCAAAATCATAGCTCCCATAGCCGGGTGCTCTGATGGTATTTCGGGAAACAACTTATTGGTAACGGGCCGAATGGCCTTTGCCAGCAATTGAATAAGGCCGGCTTTTTCTCCGATCCTCATAATACCCAGCCAAAATGCCATAACACCGATTAAACCTAAAGCAATATCCACCGCAACCCCTGCCATCTCGAATGCGGCAATAGTCACCTCTTTTAACTTTCCGTTGATGGCGCCAACGACAAGAGATGTAACCATCAAAAATATCCAAACATAATTCAGCATGAATGCCTCCGTTTAGAGTTGCAAAATGTATTAAGTAGCTATTCAAATCAAGTTACTATTTTTCGGTTTTATAGCAAGCATTTCATGCATAATTTTTAAGGAAGGGTGATTAAGGATGTAAAATGATACGGATTTAAAAACAGTTTACAGGTTATAAGGCATAAAAAAAAACGGGCAACATCATGAGAAGTTGCCCGCTATATCCCCGAAATCTATTAATCATCGACACATTAGAAAAAAAATTAATTAAAATTTAGTAATGATACAAAATAATCTAAATTGATTTTCAGTAAAATTAATCTTCAAATTTAAAATGAGTTTCGATGTTTCATATAAAAAAGTAGTTGCACAAAGAATGAATTTTTTATATCATTTTTAACTTTCTTACTTAAGCAACTACTTATTATTTCCCAACTTTGGAGGAAACATGCAAGAGTTACTAGACCGAGTTAAAGCAATTCTGATCAGCCCTGTGGACACATGGCCAATCATTAAGAGAGAAACCAAAAGCGAGAAAGAGATTTATATGGATTATGTAATCTATCTGGCAGCTATTCCTGTTGTAGCACAATTCTTGGGCTCATTGTTTGGCTGGGGCATGGGATTTTTTAGAGGGATTTCCTGGATGATCGTCTATTATGTTTTATCCATTATAGGTGTTTTTGTAACATCAAAAATTGTTGATGCATTGGCCCCAACATTTGATGGTAAGCAAAATAGCCTGAATTCTTTAAAATTAGTTGCCTATTCAATGACTGCAGTCTGGGTGATCGGCGTGGTTTATCTTATTCCGGGTTTATCCATTCTCGGTATTTTAGGAGTGTATAGTATTTATTTAGGGTATCTAGGATTACCTTATTTGATGGAGTGCCCGGCAGAAAAAACGCTGGTTTATACAGTTGTTATTTTCATCGTTGCTTTCATTGTGAATTTGATTGTTGGATCTATTGCTGTAGCAATCGTAGGTGTATCGATGGTAGCAGGAGGTTACGGCTATTAAACATTCTACATTTCTCTTAGAATCCCGGTATGAAAGACGATTTTGTACCGGGATTTTTTTAGAATTGAAATTGACAGTAGGTTGTGTTGCCATCTGGAAGACCGGCAAGTTCCCCGAGCATTGAAAGTGACTGGGTGCGAAAGGTTTCCAAACGATCTGTGGGTATCGGCTTTGTGGAATAGTTCTTTATTCGAAAAGGATTTACAGGCCGGCCATTTTCATAAAAAGAATAATGTAAATGCGGCCCTGTTGCCAAACCTGTAGAACCAACATAACCTATAACCTGGCCCTGCGTTACTTTTACCCCTTTCTTGATATTTTTGGCATATCTACTGAGGTGGCCATACAAAGTCGAAAATTGTGAATAAGGATGTTTGATCTTTATGTATCTTCCGACACCTTTCTTTATAAATCCTGTCGCAATGACAACACCATCTGCAGATGCTTCAACCGGGGTGCCATAAGATGCCGCATAGTCAACTCCAAGGTGAGGGCGTCTTCTTTTCAAGATTGGATGGTATCTTCGCAATGAAAAATAAGACGAGATTCTTCGGTAATTGAGAGGGGACTTCAAAAAAGCCTTTTGAAAAGATTTTCCTTCCCAGTTATAATACCCCATTATTCCAAAAGCATCTGTTCTTAAGAAGGATGTTAACGGTTTACCATCCAGGCTGTACTGTGCAGCTTTTATATCGCCATACTGAATGAACTGATCATCCAGGTAAAAAGACTCAACCACTATCTTATAAGCATCCCCGGGTTGCGGGTCTGTGAAAAAATCAATGTCCCATTGAAATATATCCGTAAATTTATAGATTAATTCAACTGATCCGCCTTGCTCGATAACGGATTCATACAAAGTGGAATTAACCGTTCCGGTAATCGATTCGGTTCGTTTTTCCAGGGGTCGATTAACAACTCTGCTAATGAAATTACCAAGACTGTCTTTTTCGATATGAAAAACCGTCAATAAATCCGGGTAGAAACGATATGAAATCAGATTTTGGTTCAGGTCCCGTTCTATTTCATATCTTTGGCCTGGTTGAATTCTTCTCGAATTAGATATTTTGTTGAAGGCGTCAATCGCCGGTTGAAAATCTTCCCTGGCAATTTTATTCTTCAGAAATATATCCCATAGGCTTTCTCCGCGGTGAATCTTGCCCGAAACAGGTTCAATTTCCGTTAGCTTTTTAGGGATAGGAATGATCAGCCCGGCTTTGATGATTTCCTGCTTTGGAATTTCTTCGGTCTGATTAATTGGATATATGGAATACCCGATCGCTGCCAACACTAAAATGTGAACCAGGGCAATAATCAATTTCTTCTTCATTAAATAATCGCCATATTCGTTGCAATTTCCATAGTTTTATTAATTTACGGATTGTTAATGTATATGTCAATAGCTTAAAAACAATTCTTAGAATTCAATATCGTCTATATTTAAAATGCCTGGTTAAAAATCAGTTAAATCAGAGTTAATCCTTAGTTAAAATCGTTTTCTTTCAGCCTATTCATTTGTTTCAGAACAGTATTATTCATCAACCTATCCTATCTGACCAAAAAAAAATCCATTATTATTCGTTTTCCATTGCTTATTTTTTTTGGATGTATTACATTAAGCTCCCTTTCTATAATCATAACCGGATGTTCAAACCAATGGAGGAGAGCATCATGAAAACTGAAGCAAAAGATCTTCTCGCGGGTAAAAGCTCAGATATATTTTCAATCCATTCTTCGCAAACGATTCATGAAGCCATTAAGAAGTTGGTCGATCACAATATTGGCGCTTTGCTGGTCGTAGATGATGACGATAAGCTTGTCGGGATTTTTACGGAACGAGATATTTTAAAAGAAAGCGCACGGCGCAGTGACCAGATAAAAGACACCAAAGTAGAATCTGCCATGACTACGGATTTAATTATTGGCCTTCCGGAAGACGATGTGGAATACTTAATGGGAATCATGACCGCCAATAAAATTCGTCACATTCCAATCATGGTTGGAGAGGAGATTAAAGGGATGATCTCGATCGGTGATCTTGTTAAAGCCGTATTAACCCATGTGAATAATGAAAACCGATATTTAAAAGATTATATCATGGGAAAATATCCTGCCTAGCCGTTTTTAACTTCCTACGCTTGACATTTAATCTACAATTTATTAACGTCAATTACTGCTTAAATTCTGTGAATTAAGATGTGAATGCATCAATGCAGTTTTTGGTAATTGAGTGGATTTATTAAATATGGAATCAGAATAGTCGCTTTAGAATACGAAAATGCCAGTACCCTCCCCATTTCACTCCCGAACTTCTCCACTTTGCAAAACTCATGAATGGCGCAATTGGTCGGGTTATATTGCAGTAAGCGCTTATGAGCCAACCCATGACCGTGAATATTTTGCCATCCGAAATGCTGCAGGCCTGATTGATGTTTCACCATTATTTAAATATGAAATCACCGGATCGGATGCTGCCAGACTCGTGGACAGAATTATTACACGAAATGCAATAAAATGCAAAATCGGGCAAGTCATGTACACCCCATGGTGCGACGAAGAAGGCAAAGTCATCGATGACGGCACCGTTTCCAGGTTAGCCGAAAATCATTTCCGAATTACATCTGCAGACCCTAGTTTAAGATGGTTTGAAGACTGTGGATTTGGCATGGATATACAGGTTAGAGATGTAACGGAGGAGCTAGCCGCGTTGGCCTTGCAAGGTCCAAACTCAAGAGAAATTCTAAAACAGATTGTAAAAAATGTGGATTTGGATGGACTGAAGTTTTTTTATCTAACCCAGGCAAAAATCGATAATTTTCCGGTTACTATATCCAGAACAGGTTATACCGGCGACCTTGGCTATGAATTGTGGGTTTCTCCCAAATACGCTGAACAAATGTGGGATATTTTAATGGACAAAGGCGCAGACTATGGTATTTTTCCGGCGGGTATGGTTGCATTAGATATTGCTAGGATTGAAGCCGGGCTTTTACTGATCGAAGTCGATTTTATCTCAAGCATGAAAGCCTTAACCGAATTTCGCAAATCCTCGCCGTTTGAATTGGGACTTGGCTGGACTGTGAAATTAAAAAAGAAAGATTTTATCGGGAAGACGGCTCTTGTGAAAGAAAAGAAACAAGGCTCGGATTGGAGTTTTATCGGTCTCGAAATTCATTGGGAAAAATTGGAACAGCTTTATGCCGATGTCGATCTTCCGCCCCTGGTTGCCGGCAGGGCATCCCGTGATCCGGTGCCGGTATTTAAAAATGGCAAGCAGATTGGTCAAATGACCAGCAGTACTTTTTCTCCCTTATTAAAAAAATATATCGCGATTGGATCCATAGAAAGTAAATATGCTACCCCGGGTTCCCAGGTCGAAATGGAAATTACGGTAGAATTTCACCGGAAGCTTGCAACAGCTACAATTGTTAAGACGCCTTTTTTTGATCCACCACGGAAAAGAGCTTAAACGGTTGTGAAGAAGAAATACGATGCCATTGTCATTGGTGGCGGCCACAATGGCCTAGTGAACGCAGCTTACCTGGCAAGGGCCGGGAAAGAAGTATTGGTCCTGGAAAAGCGCCATTTGGTTGGCGGTGCAACCGTCACGGAAGAAATCTATCCCGGTTTTAAATTCAGCGTCTTCTCCTATGTGGTGAGTTTGATGCGGCCGGAGATTATCCGGGAGTTAAAACTTCCGGAACATGGATTGACTATTCTACCCCTGGAAAGCACGCTAACGCCCCTGCCCAATGGCGATTATATCTATCGGGATGCCGATCATTATCGCACCATGCGGGATATTGCACGCTTTTCAAAGCGGGACGCCGAAGCTTATGATGATTACAGTCGTGCCATGTTTTTTATGGCTAAAGCTGTTAAATTTATTTTAGGAATTACACCCCCGGATCCGACCACTCTAAAACCCGGTGATTTAATGGGATTACTTCGTTTTGGCAAACATTTTCTTAATCTAAGTGAAGAACATTTTTACACTCTTGTTAAATTAATGACTATGAGCTCTGCGGATTTTTTGGAAGAATGGTTCGAAACCGATCCGCTAATCGCTACAATGGCGGCAAGTGGAATTATTGGAACATTCCTTGGGCCTAGATCGCCCGGTACCGCTTATGTGCTTCTCCATCACTACATGGGCTAGATTGATGGTAATTTCAGGGCATGGGGTTTTGCAAGAGGTGGTACCGGTGCTATCGCAGACGCCATTGCAAGCTCCGCCAAAGCATTTGGTGTGGAAATTCATACCGAAGTTGAGGTAGCCGAAGTCGTCATTAAAAGTGGAAATGCAAAAGGCGTCATCCTAAAAAATGGCGACGAATTTACCGCTGATGTAATCGTGTCCAGTCTCGATCCAAACCAGACATTCCTAAAATTAATCGACTCCTCTTATCTACCGGACGACATAATTACTTCACTTAGGAATTTCACCTATCGTGGTTCATCGGGCAAAGTCAATTTGGCATTGGATGCTTTACCCGATTTGGCTTGTATGCCGGGAAACGGCTTGCACCTTAAAGGAGCCATCTCAATCAGTCCAAGTGTCGATTATCTTGAACGCGCTTACGATGATGCAAAATACGGGAATTTTTCGAAGAAGCCTTACATCGACATAATCATTCCCTCAATGATCGATCCTGGCATGGCGCCTCCTGGAAAACATGTGATGTCTTGCTTCGTTCAATATGCACCCTATCAACTAGCTGAAGGAACCTGGCAAGAAAAAAGAGAAGATTTTGGCGACGCCGTTGTGAATACACTTTCCGAATATATTCCCAATATAAAAAACATCATTTTACATCGCCAGGTAGTAACACCCTGGGATATAGAGCAAACTATTGGGCTGTCCCAGGGAAATATATTTGCCGGTGAACTTTCACTTTCTCAGCTTTTTTTCTTACGCCCTGCTCCCGGATTGGCCCAATATGAAACACCCATAAAAAATTATTACCAATGCGGTTCAGGAACGCACCCGGGTGGTGGTATTACCGGAGCGCCGGGCAAACTTGCAGCGGAAATTATCTTGAAGGATTCGAAATAGGATAGCCTTGTGAATTTCGCGAAGACGAGTTAATGAGTAATTCTTTTGATATAATTGTAATCGGTGGCGGACACAATGGCCTGGTAGCTACGGCCACCCTGGCAAAAGCGGGACAAAAAGTGCTGCTCGTAGAACGACGCAATATTTTGGGCGGCTCTGCAGCAACAGAGGAGGTTTGGCCAGGGTTTAAAGTAAATACCGGCGCTGTCGATGCCGGTTTGTTTCACCCAAAAATCATTAAGAGTTTAGATTTAAAGCGCTTTGGCTTGGAGTTTATTGAAACACCCATCAATTTGATCTCTTTACAAGAAAACGGAACTCACCTGGTGCTCTGGCATGAGATCGAAAGAAGCCTTAGCGAAATTGCTAATTTTTCCAAAAAAGATGCTGAAAAATTCCCTGGATTCATCAAACTCATTTCGAAATTTACCCATATTTTAAATGGTATCAATTCCATGACGCCTCCGGATGTAATTAATAGTGACTTTACTGAACTATTGCCATGGCTAAAAACATCTCTGCGCTTGAAACGCCTTGGAAAATCTGGAATGATGGAATTCCTGCGCGTTCTTCTCATGACAGCGCAGCAGTTTCTGGATGAATGGTTCGAAAGTGATGCACTGAAGGGAGCGCTTGCCAGTTCCGCGGTTAAAGGAAGCCTGCAAGGACCCCAGGCATCCGGCACATCCTTTGTGATGTTGTATCACTGGCTGCAAACACAAAATGGCTGCCTGCAGCCAAACAGATTCGTTCGCGGTGGCATCGGGCTTTTATCCTCGGCATTGGCTAATACTGCCGAATCGTACGGAGTGGAAATACGAACCGACGCAGAAGTAGAGGTCATCTTAACGGATGATAGTCAGACGCAAGGAATCGTTCTGTCGGATGGAACCGAAGTCCAATCGAAAAAAATAGTTTCGAGCGTAGATCCCTATAGAACTTTCATGAAGTTGGTTGGGGCGCCGAATCTTGGCCCACAGTTTGTCAGAAAAGTACGCAATATCCGTTTTCGCGGTTCAACAGCAAAACTAAATCTTGCCCTGGATGACTTACCCCAGTTCAAAGGGATGGAAGACAACCCGGAATATCTTCGCGGACATATCTTGTTAAGCCCCAACCTGGAATACATTGAAAAAGGCTACGATGATGCCAAGTATGGAAGTTTTTCCCATAACCCGGTTTTAGATATTGTGATTCCAACCGTATTGGATTCATCCCTGGCTCCGGAGAGCAAACATATTATGTCCATCACGATGCAGTATGCACCCTATAATCTCAGGGATTCCAATTGGGTTGAAATGGGCGATAAACTCACCGACAGAATCATTGACGTTATCTCCGTATATGTCCCAAAACTAAAAGACATCATTTTGTACAAACAAATGATCACTCCCCTGGATTTGGAGACTGAGTACGGCTTAACGGAAGGAAGTATTTACCACGGTCAAATGGCACTGGATCAACTGCTCTTTATGCGGCCTGTTGCCGGTTTCGGCCAATATCGAACCCCGATAAAAAACCTTTACTTATGCGGATCCGGGACTCATCCCGGTGGTGGCGTTACTGGAGTTCCCGGCTTTAACGCCGCCAGGGAAGTTCTTAAGGATAAATAACTAAAGGCTAAAGTTAAAAAGGAAAATGTATTTAAGGTATAACTAAACCCACCCTCTCATCTTACAAGCTTCAGCTACTCTTGAAACAGCAACCATATAAGCGGCAACTCGCATATTTACTTTGTGCTTTTTGTACATATCGTATACAGCATTAAAGGCTTTGGTAATTTTGGTATCCAACATCTTGTGGACGTCTTCCAGTTCCCAATAAAAATTATAGCTGTTTTGAACCTGCTCAAAATAAGAAACTGTAACACCGCCGGCGTTTGCTAAAAAATCAGGCAAGACAAACACGTCATTTTTAAAGAGAATTTCATCCGCTTCCGGGGTAGTTGGACCATTTGCCAATTCACAGATAATCTTCGCTTTAATGTTCTCGGCATTTGCAGATGTAATTGCGTTTTCCAGTGCCGATGGATAGAGTATATCGACACCCAGCTCGAGAAGATCATCATTTGAAATAGGCTCGGAACCTGGAAATCCGGATACTTTGCCATTGTTTAACTTATAGTCAACCATTTCCTGAGGATCGAATCCATCAGGATTAAAGACACCACCGGTTGAATCCGAAACCGCAACTAATTTTCCGCCATCAAGAATTTCTTTATGAAGTGTTGCGGCAAATTGACCGGCATTGCCAAAACCTTGAATAGCATATTTCGCCTTTGCAGGATCGATACCTTTAATCTTACTGGCTTCTCTAACGATGTATACTCCGCCACGAGCAGTTGCATCCATACGGCCCTGGGAACCCCCCACCGAAATCGGTTTGCCGGTAATCACACCAGGGTGATTCTCTTTTTCGATTGTTTCATACTCATCCATCATCCATGCCATAATCTGTGGTGTGGTATATACATCCGGCGCCGGAACGTCTTTGGTAACGCCCAAGATCCGACCAACCTGGCGAATGTAAGCCCTGGCAAGTCTTTCTTTTTCTGTTTCCGACATTTCTTTAGGATTACAAGTCACCCCGCCTTTAGCGCCGCCAAGTGGAATATCCACAACGGCTGTTTTCCAGGTCATCCATGCAGCGAGCGCACGTACCGTATCAAGAGTCTCGTCAGGATGCCAGCGTAAACCACCCTTCGTCGGTCCTCTTGAATTGTTATATTGTACCCTATATCCATGAAACACTTTAACAGCACCATCATCCATTCTTACCGGCAATGTTACTTTGAATTCTCTCATTGGCCATCGTAAAAATTCTCGCGTGCCCTTGTCCAATCCCAATATTTCTGCTGCTTCATCTAATTGTTTTTGAGCAATTGCAAAGGGATTTAAAGTTTCTCCACTTGACATTTTCTTTATCCTTTCGTAAAGAGACCCTGTTTTTCATTAACTACATAATGAATTTATATCCTTTGAAATCAAGTTCAAGAAAATTCAACTTACTACGATTTGTGTTGTAATTATAATATATTATACCTTTGAATTAATGGATTTAAGTCTGAATTCATGATATTTTTTTTAAGCATAATTTTCACGAAACTAATGAATCCTAATAGGAGTACCTTGGTGAGTAGATTGCTTTTAAGATCTCTATCGTTTTTCTGCAGTGCTCTTTTGGCTACTTCGGTTTTCGGTCTTGAACGCAAATACCAACCCGTAATTCTAACCGGAAACCATTTTGTTGAAATGATCGGAGTACCCATTGATAACCTGGTACTAATGAACTACAAAAGCATATCAAACAGCTGGAATGTTATTCCGTTTCAAATTGATCAAATCACAAACGGATCTTATTTTGGTAATCATTCCGGGCTTTTTTCGGAGCCGGATGAATTGGTTTTTTTAACAAAAGATTTAGCGGATGAAGCGCCGAATTCTAGCTGGCCTGATTTAAATAATACGACGATAGCCGGACGTTATAAGATCGAGATGGAAGATCCATTAGCAAATACAAATGAAGAAAAAGGAGTTGTATATTTATTTTTAGCATTAGATCCCCTCTCACCCTCAATCCAGGATTTCGTATCGCCTGACCAGACCAATGACAGAATCGTCTCACGGTTTTTTGAAATGGGATTCAACCAAGACAACGGCTTGCCTGACGATTTGCAAATCACTCTGGAAAATGGCGGAGATAACCTGGATTTTCTGGATCGACTTAAAATACATATCGCTGGTCAAGTCAATCTTGCCGGTTTTGGAAATATTCCCATTAATCTTGATGAGGAGTCCGGGATTGTAAAATTTGATAGTTCAGGTTTCGAAAATCCCAGGTATTTGGACGGACCTGTTCGCGTCATTCGCGATCTTTTCATTACATTGCAAATCCCATTGGGAGGATTGGGCAATATTGCCTTGCCAGGGATTTTCGGATTCAGAATGCAGTTTTTTCCCTATTCAATGGCAATCAAATTAGAAAACCTGGATTTCAGTGTTTTGTCTGATTTAAACGGTCAGTTAAATTCAATTCGAATTTCATTCGATCAAAATACTCATGCTACGGGTATGACTTTTTTGAATGCATCCAATGCTTTAACCATTGATGGCAATGAAGATAGTAATGTTAATTTATCTCTTTCTGTGCCCGGGTTTAATTGGAATATGGCAACCGGTAACCCGGGCAGTATTTTTACGAATACCTTTGTTCCTGCTTTAGGTGATGAACAGCTTCTTTATTACCACGATGATAAAAATGGCGGCAGCGCTGACGAAACTGATGATACCGGGGATGGCGTTTCTTATGGAGATGCGGGTTTTATGGCCAGGGGATCTATTACTTCCGGTTCATTCGATTTATTTTCAACTTCATATTTTCTACCTGCAAATCAAACCAAGATGCAAGCCGAGCAACTTTTTGCCTGGGAACAAAATCCACTTCAGATTATTCAAGCCGTTTATGAAACCCAAACAACTGATGTAACCAATGAGCCTATTCCGGTTCGGTTTTTTTTATTGAAGGTCTATCCCAATCCTTATTTGTTGCGAGACAGCACCGCGTTAACACTACAATTAAGTTTGATTGAAAGAGATGAAATAACTTTATCATTGGTGAATGTCTTAGGACAGGTCATCGCACAAAAGGAAACCCAGTCCCTTACCATAGGCCAGCACCAATTAGATTGGGATCTACGACAACTCACTAAAATAGGTCCTCCATCAGGGTTGTATTGGATTGTGGCCCAGGGACAATATTCCAGGCAATCTCAAAAGATACTTCTTTTGCGGTAAGTTTTATTTTTCAAAATGATACTCTTTTTTTGAATTCGATGAAGCTATCTGGAACTGTTTACTTAGAATGAAGTTTCTTTTTCAAAACCTACGCCGAATTTCCACTATTAACACGAAGGAGAAAAATTGACACAAAGAACCTGGAAAGCTTATTTCTCAATTTTTATTATTTTCTTCGTGTCCTTTATGGTAAATATTCAGTGCAGTGTTGATCACGGCCTAAATCCTTTACAAGGCAGGATTAAGGGTAAAATCATATTTCAAAATCGTACTAACGATGTGCTCAATAAAACCGATGAAATTCGAGTGGCAGTGGCCAAATCTTTTCCACCGACTGAATTTACGGAATTAATTACCACCGGTCCCCTGCCCAAATGGGATGGGGATACCATCCATTACGAGTTGGTTGTCCCTTTTGGCACATACAATATTCTTGGTATTGTTTGGAAGGCTAAATCGGCTCCCTGGAATCTTTCCGATATCCTGGGTTATTACCGTGAAGGTTTGGATTTGCTGCCGACTCCCATTGAAGTGACAGAGGAAAAGCCAACCGTTGAACCCATTGATCTTTTTGCCGATTTCAAACTCGTTATTCGGGAAGCCCTGGTTACAGGCACGATTTTCTATGAAGGCGATTGGCCTGAAGAGACGGAAATTACCGGAATAGGCGCCTTTAAAGAACCGCCAAATCCAAATAGTATTTTTTCGCTTCTAAGTGTCTCATCTGCAAAAATTGGCATCCCAATTTTCGTTTCATCTTACAATTACAATTTACCCATTGGCGCCGGTGTTTATAAATACATCGGGTTATTTTGGAAAGCAAAGAATACACCGTTTACAGATGTCCGTTACTTGGGTTTTTACGCGGATCCGGATTCCCCGGATCTACCGGGTACACTCACCGTCGCCAAAGGTGATACGCTTCGTAAGATTGATATGAATATCAACTTTAATACCATCGAATTTTGATGAAATATTTAAATCTGAAAACAATCGTTTTCTCTTACTGTTTTTTAGTGCTGGCTACCACTTGTGCCTTGGCTCAAGGCACCATTCAGGGTAAAGTGATCTCCGATAAGGATGGAAAACCTTTACCCTCGGTGAATGTTTTTATCGAAAACAGTACACTAGGAGTCACAACAGATGGCAAAGGGTTATTTACGATTCTTAATGTTCCTGAGGGCATTTGGAGTTTGAAAGTTTCATTCATTGGTTTTCAAAGTGAACAGAGAGCTATTACAGTAGAACAGGATCAAGTCATTTCTATAGAATTTATATTACAAGAGGATATTCTGGAAATGAACCCGGTGGTTGTCATCGCGAGCAAAAAGAAACAGGACCTCCTTTTAGCGCCTGTTAGTGTTGGCGTAATTACAGCCAGGGAAATCACACAAAAAGCGGTTTACTCTATTAATGATGCGTTAAACTATGTGCCTGGAACTGTCTTCATTGGCAACCAGGTTAACGTTCGCAATTCATCCGGTTTTATGTATGGCGCCGGCACCCGAATTTTGGCACTCATAGATGGCATTCCCATAAACGCCAGCGATACCGGTGAAATCAATTGGGATTTAATTCCCTTAATCGATGTTGATCACATCGAAGTGATCAAAGGCGCGGGATCGTTTCTTTATGGCGCTAATGCCCTGGGCGGCGTCATTAATATCATTACGAAAAAACCTAGTCAAATAGGAAAACTAACCATTCTAACCTCGGCAGGAATTTATGATGATCCCTATCATAAAGAATGGCAGTGGACGGACCGAACCCGGTACTTTAACAGGCAGGATATCAGCTATTCGAAGCAATTCCGAAAAATTGGCCTGCAAATCTCTCTAAGGCGAGATGAAAATACCGGCTACAAAGAAAACGGATATTACCATCGTGTGATCGGCTCGGCGAAAATTAATTATAGGTTTAATCCAAATTCCAATATAACATTTTACGGTTCGCTCATGAGGGACCGTCGCGGTGAATTTATTATGTGGAAAGATCAGGCAAATGTTTTATTAACACCGAATGTGGATGCCGCTACAGAACTGGCAAAAATAAACCAGGGACAGTTTTATATACTCTTCCAAAAGATCCACACAGCAAAACTCTCCACAAAAATTCGATTTTCTCTGAATGAATTGCTATTGGGCAATAAATTCGATAATCCGGACGAATTCTTTCCGGCAATTGGCCCCGGCATAGAATTGTCGGGAATTTGGATTCCGGCAAAAGACCATACGATTACGGCGGGGTTGGAATATAAAGCTGATAAAGCACATATTATCCATATTGGAGAACACGATGCTTATACAATAGGGCCTTACGTCCAACACGAATTCAAACCTATCACCAAACTAACTGTAACCTCCGGTTTCCGTTATGATTATTATCAACTCGACGACCGGCCGGCTGAAACCACATTTTCGCCAAGAATTGGCCTTAATTATTTGGTCAACCCCAACTGGTCGTTACGTGCTTCGGCAGGTAAAGGATTCAGGCCGCCGGCCATTGTCGAGCGTTTTCTTAACCTGAGTTATGCCGGCTTTGAATTATTGCCCAATCCTGAACTGAAATCTGAACGCGCCTGGTCATTTGAAGTTGGTAGTCGCTTCCATCTAACCAATACCTGGCTGGGTGATATTGCTATATTTCAAAATGATTATTGGGATTTGATCGAGCCGACAATCGATATTACCTCAAACTCTGTGCAGTTTCTGAATATCGCCAGGCCGCGGATCAGAGGCATAGAATTATCCAGTAAACTGTCATTTTGGCATAACCACATTGGTTTGGATGCCAGCGTAACCATCATGGATCACGAAGATCTGACAACCGGAAAATATCTATTCTACCGGCCGCGGAAAATCCTGAAGTTCATCCCTTCATTTAATTGGGGTAATTTCGATGCACAGCTCGAATACCACTTCATGAGCCGGTCAGACCGGGTGCAAGTCTTTCCCCTGGATGATCGCGTTCCCATGCATTTATGGAATATGAAGCTAAATTATCAATGGGATTTCATTCGCTTTACCGGCGAGATTCACAACCTGTTTAATTACAATTATACTACGCGCGAGCGTTTCCTGGAACCGATCAGGAATGGGAGGCTGGGATTCCAGGTTGAGTTGTGAAAGTAAGTGATATACAAAGATATAAATCAAGAGATATTTTTCAAAAGCACTGGATCACTTAGGGTTAAATTATAGGATTAATACGCTAAAATTGGGGTTTCCGTGAGTAATCCTTATACAAAAGAGGGTTTCCCTTATACAAATATCAGGATTTCCCTATACAAAAATCAGGGTTTCCCCGATAGCAAAATGGCAATATTAGGTTTATATTTAATAAAATTAATAGATTTTTTGTCGATAATAAAACAAGGCAATATCATGTTTGAATTTATGTTAATTATAAGCACCACTTTCCTTATTGTATTTATCAAAATATCTCGTGACGTATTTTATTATGACGTTGAACTTCCTGAATTTAAACCTGTGCGTAGAATATTCAAATCATTAATTAAAAATTTTAAATGAATTATTACACATAAAGAAGCTATTTAAAACAAAATTTAATAAATTCTCACCTACTTAGTATTTGTCCTTACTTATTAATTTAAATTTCATTGTTCAATCATTTATATACATAATAGTGCCTAATGCAAGCTAATACTAAAAAATCTTTTGAATGGCGGCAAATGACAGGAGCTGCACTTATTACTTTTCTTTTAACACTTATTGGAAATTTAGTATTTATCAACTACTCAAAAGAAAAGCCAGATTTAATTTATGAAAAATATCCAATCTCATCATTTAGTGATGGCAAAACTAAATTAAGCATTTTTTCTGTAAAAGTCGCAAATATTGGTTCTATGTCAGAAAATAATATCATTTGCAAATTTGTTTTCCCAAATGAAACAAGGATAACGCGGCATAGTACTAAACCTTCGTCAGCTGTTTTGAAATATTATTGGAGTAATACAGACCTCCCGAACGAAAGGACTATATCTATTCCATCTTTACATGTTGGCGAACAATTTAATATTTCATTTTTTACTGAGAACTTATTAGAAAATATTGTTAAAGTTGATTTAAGAGGAGAAAATGTATTAGGACATCAAAAAACAGTACAAAGTGAAAACATAATTATGATAGATAAGAATACTCTATTCTATGGTTTAATTATGAATACAGCAATGGTAGTTTGCCTCATTATAGCATTACTTTTTCAACGTATGATTAATAAAAGTTCTATGAATGACTCTCACAAACCAGACCCCGATGAACAAAAACCAGACCCTGGTGAACAAAAATAAATTATAAATAAAAATGAAGATGGTTTTTTTTAACCTCTTTTCACCAAAACCTGTCCCGGTAACCTTCCTGTATGCTCTCCCTCAAAAATCACAAACTCGCCATTCACCATGACATAAGGAATGCCTATTGGATATTGTTTGGGATTTTCGAATGTGGCCTTGTCTGCGACTGTGTCCGGATCGAAAATGACCAAATCGGCAAAGGCGCCTTCTTTTAGAATGCCGCGATCTTTTATGCCTAACATTGAAGCAGGAAAAGATGTCATTTTGCGAATGGCTTCTTCAAGGGAAAAAAGCTTTTCATCTCGTGCGTATTTGCCTAGAATTCTCGGGAATGTACCAAAATTCCTCGGATGTGGATGTCCGGAACTCAAGGGACCTTCGGTTGATCTGGCACTGCCATCTGAATCGATTGCAACCAATGGATGTTTGAGTATCTTTTGTGTGTTCTCTTCACTCATGCCAAATCCACACATGCCAACACGATTTTCTTCTTCCACGATTAAGTTTCGCGTACATTCGAAGATGTCCTCATTCTTCTGCTGCGCGATCTCGGTCATGCGTTTGCCCAGCATCCAGTGGTTTTTTTCAAGTTGGACACTGCTGATCATCACCGCCTGCCAATTACCTAGCCGGTCGATTTTATTCTGTATATCCACCCGGATTTTTTTGAATTGCTCCTCATCTTGCAGACGCTCGAGAAATTTTTTTGTACCGCCTTCCCTGCTCCACAATGGAAACAACGAAGATAACCCTGTGCTGTAAGCTTCATAGGGGTAGCGATCCGCCGCTATTCTCATGCCGGAATTACGAGCATCTTCCAGCATTTGCAGTATTTTGTCTGCCCGATGCCAGTTCCGTTGACCCTGCGCTTTGAGATGAGAGATCTGCAATCCGATTCCGGCAGTTCTGGCAATAGTTATAGCTTCCTGCAAAGCCTCTTCGACTTCATCATCTTCGTTGCGCATATGCGTGGCATACATCGGCGCTTTAGCTCTGAACACCGCACAAACCCGGGCGATTTCATCTGCGCTAGCGAAGCTTCCCGGTGTGTATTCCAACCCGGATGAAATGCCCCAGATACCCTGGTCGAGACACTCCGACGCAATACGTTGCATCTCTTTAATTTCATCTTCAGTTGCGGGTCTGTCATCCAAACCCACCACATAACCACGCAGGGTACCCTGGCCCAACATAGTCATCCAGTTTACAGCTGTTCCACCTTGCTGCAATTGCTTGTAAAAACCGTTAAAATCGGTCCAGGTGATGGGAACACCATAATCAGACATGGATCTTTGATGTTGTTTCTGCCGATCTTCCTCTTTTAAAGGCGCCACGGAACTGCCGTCTTGTCCTACCATTTCCGTGGTAACGCCTTGACGAATTTTGCTTTGGGCTTTGGGATCAATGAGTAATTCGTTATCCGTATGAGAATGAATATCGATAAACCCGGGCGCCAGGGCATAATTACTGGCGGATAAAAGAGTTGCAGCGCTTCGTCCGGATAATTGTCCCATTGCCGATATTTTGCCGTTATTGATGCCGATATCCATCTCAATCGAAGGATTCCCCAATCCATCAAAAACAAGAGCATCTGTTATGATTGTATCGAATTCTTTTTCTGAGCTGCATCCCCCATTGTGGAAAAGTCCAATTCCCAGGGTCAATCCACCAATACCCATGCCGGATTTTTTGATAAACTGACGGCGGGAAGTATTGTTTAGTATTTTCATTATGATTTAAAGAAATAAAAATGATTGACCAAAGTCAATTTCATTTTGGCTATGAAGGGATAAATATGTATTAGCGATGAAACAAGAATTCAGATCTTACTAATATTCAATTGAGGCCATTTTTTGGTTGATAATCGTAGTGGTCACATATTTGGCAATAATTTTATGAGCAATTGGATTTGGATGTTGGTCGTATTTGCTAATGCTGTAATGGGAAATTCTTTTATTGTAATAATCCGGTAATATGTCACTTATAAGATGAACTCTAAATCCCTTGCTTTTTAATCGTTCTAAGATATTTTTTGATGTATCACCGGTATGGTTCCAAAATAGTACATGAAATTCGCTATTTTTAAACTGTAATTCTATTAATCGTCGGGAATAGTCTACGATTTCGATAAATAAATTGATATTTTTATTTGTGTTATATTTACGTTTGTTATATTTAGTTAATAATTCTGAAAACATAAGTGATTTCATTAATTGATTCGGTAACTTCAAATTGCTTACTTTCTCATATTCATCAAAATGCCCGGTATAAATGAGTCCCTCATCTTGTAAAATATAACGAGGGCCATGTTTATCATGTCCAGCCAAACCTGAGACACGTTTAACATGTGAAGGAATAAATTGGTAAATAACATATTTCGGTGCGGTTTTAACGATAGATTTTACCAGTTCATTTTCCACCGACGATAGCATTTGATGGGGTCCATACCCACGAAAACCAAAATTATATACACAATATTCTTCAATTGTTTCAAGTCCAACCAGATATGGCATGGTTTGGTAATCCTCTACACCACTTCCAAATGTGAAAGATCCGCCAAAAAAAAGAATACTCTTTTTACAGGATGTGTACGAGGGTGCTTTACGCAATCGATTTGAGTCTATCGTATAATCAACTAAAAAATCCACTTTCTCCCCGTGTTTTTTAAAATGTGTTGCCACAGTATTTTTACGTGGAGCATACCCCAACAAATCATCCGTGCGATCAATTATGTTTTTAGGATATTCTTCATGTTTGGAAGGAATATCTGAAGATGGTACCGACTTCCACCACAAATATGTTTCAATAGTTGAAAAAGCCAAAAACAACACACAGATATAGAGAGATGAAATTTTTCTAATCGTTGTTCCACCTTTTAAAGCTGAATAAGCGAATATGACGAACCACAATAGATAAAGCCAAATGTAAGGAGCAGGAGCAAATATAAGAGCTAAAACTGAAATAACAACCCCGCTTAATACAAAGTAAGTAGTTCTCCTCATAATGACACTCTTTGATCTTTGTTATAAAGCTTAAACACCTAATTGTTATAGATTTACAGTTATGATCTTAAAATTTAAACCGGTACAAATAATTATCGGGTATCTGCTATAATATTATTAACTTAATTAAGGAATTTCTAGCTGTTTTCATCCTAAAAGTTAAATACTGAATTCCCCCTAAAGAGGATCCAGTATCTTCTTATTATGATTTATTAAAACCATAATCTTAAGACGACAGCAAATTGAGAGGGTATTAAATGAAAAGAATCTCTTTATATCATACGAAAAGGAAATAAAACCTGAGGGATTAAGTCAATGTATCATTCACAGGTATGTTTGATTATTTTAAGGATAAAAAAGGATTATTAGTTTTCTAACTTGTATTGTTTAATTTTTATTATTAATATTAAAAAAAGATACCGATTAAAAAAACAATGAAAGAACAAGGACACATTCTCTCCACAATAACCGAACAAGCAAAACACGTGGCTCAAATCCGAAAGGTGGATTTAAACCATGGAGACAGGTTATATGTAATAACCACAAATTCAACTTACTCAATCCAGGTGGACATTGACGGACATTATTGGGTAAGCGGCGGTTGGTTCGATCGCAAAGGATTATCACCGCTTAGAACTACAATAAACGGATGCACCTGGGGCGGAAGCATCATAAAGCTGGATATTGTAGCAGCGCGCGGATTGTGTCTGGAATTTGGTAACCGTGTCATTACTACCCCAATTAAAAAAGTTTGGATAATTCCAAGTGTGTGTAAGAATTAGCCACCCTCGCCAAAGATGATGTAGCATTTTAGCTACTGCCTTTTCATAATAAACATTAATTTGAATTCCTCTTGCAATTTTCTTGATTTGTCGCTATTTTGCGTCAGTATCTTTTTCCGAGCTACCTAATTCTCAAATTTAAAACATAATATTATAATCATGATTTTAAATCAATCCAGGTTAAAAGAAAATTGGAAGTACTGAAATTGTCTAATTTAAATCGAAGGAAATTCTTTCAATTATCAGGCGCCGCTGCTGCCGGTTTAACTGTTTCGGGATATGAAGCCGTTGCTTCTATTCCTGCAAACCAGCCAAGAAACCCAACCGATCCCTGGCTGGAAATCGATTTAAAAAACATGGGCTGGAACTTGAATAAAATCAGGAAGAAAGTTAACAACCGACCGGTGATGGCGGTTATCAAAGCAAATGCCTATGGCCATGGTTTGGTAGAGATAGGAAAATTCTTGGAAAGCCAAAACATTGATTTTTTGGCAGTCGGTAAATTTCAGGAAGCTTTGTCTTTGCGTGAGAATGGAGTTAAAGCACCTGTATTAAATTTTTGTTCTTATTCAAAACACGAAGCTGCAGAGATGGTTCGAAACAACATTTCTCAATCCATTTATAGAGATGATTTTAAGTTGCTAAATGATGCGGCCAGGCAACAAAACAAAATCGCAAAAGTACATATTAAGGTGGATACTGGATTGGGTCGAATAGGCATCCCATATTACAAAGCTTTACAGTTTATTGAGAAAGTCGCAGCCTCGGATGGTATCAAGATCGAAGGAATTTTTACGCCTCTCACCGAGGATGAAGAATTTGACAAAGCCCAACTGCAGCGATTTTTAGAAGTGTGCGAATCCGCAAAAAAGAAGGGGATTACCCTGGGTCTGCGTCACATCGCCAGCAGCGCCGGGGTAATCTCTTCACCCGTAGCTTATCTCGATATGGTTCGCCCGGGCATCGCCATCTATGGCCAATATCCCTCTACGCGGGAGTATGAAGCACGCAGGATTGACCTTCGCCCTGTTATGACTTTAAAAACCAGGATCATGTATGTCAAAACACTTCGACCCGGGGATTCTGTTTCATACCATAAAGCCTTTCTTGCGAAAGAAGATACACCGGTAGCAACTCTTTCGATTGGTTATTCCGATGGTTATCCAAACCAGGCAGCAGGCAAGGCAGAAGTGTTGCTGCATGGAAAACGTTGGCCATCTGTGGCATTGGTTACTTCAAATCACATGTCTATTAACATCCAGGGCTCAAAGAATATTAAAATTGGCGATGAGGTTGTTCTATTTGGTAAGCAAGGTGCCAATAAAATTGCAGTTGAAGAGCTGGCAGCCTGGGCGGAAACTTCTGTATACAAAATTTTGATCTGGATGAATCCATTATTGCCTAAGGAATTCATCTAGGTTGAAATTTGTTGACACTAATAATACCGTATGATTTTTGTTTTAATTGGGAAATACGCCAGTCAATGGGGTATTTTGTTCTGTGATCTGATTTTTAGAAATTCACCTTCCTCCTAAAATCCAAAAAATCCATGGACTTGTCTATCATCATTCCTGCATTTAATGAAAACAAGAAAATTGCTAACGACATCCTGGTTGCAGAAAAATTCTTGATAGAAAACCGAATTGAAGGAGAAATCATAATCGTGGATGACGGCAGTACTGATGAAACTTCCCAAATAGCACAAAAGTTAACTATCTCCCGGGAAGTGGTTACAAGAGTTATTCGCAATGAGGATCATAGGGGTAAAGGCTTTGCAGTACGGAGCGGTATAGTCTCATCGAGTGGCAATTTCGTCATGTTTGCCGATAGCGGCAATTGCATACCTTTTGAGTTTACATTAACCGGGTTGCAATGGCTAAAAGATGACATTTGTGATATTGCACATGGATCGAGAAAACTTCCTGAAAGTAAGATTGCAAAACCATGGGTTTTGTATAGAAAAATCTATTCAATTGTTTTTCGAAGAATTTTGATCCTTTTTCTTAACATTCCCCGATGGTTATCTGATACGCAATGTGGTTTTAAAGTGTACCGGGGAGATATTGCCAGACAGTTGTTTAAAGAATGTAAAAGTAATGGTTTTATGTTTGATGTGGAAATAATTTTACGGGCAATACAATCGGGGTTCCGAATTAAAGAATTTCCGGTTCACTGGACCAGCGATCCGGATAGCAGGTTGTCTTTACTTAAAAATGCATTCCCCATTTTGTTAGAACTACTTTCTATTAAGCGTATTGCTCGCGGGCGATTTAAACAGGAGGGTGAATGAAAAATCCATTAAACTGATAAATTCAATCCTTCCCAACCCGAAGATGCTGGTTTAATCTACATCCTAATAAATTTATACGATATTCCGAATGAATTTCAAAAATTTATCAATACATCAAATCTTATTATTCGCCCGCCTTTTGCTGTTGATATCTCGTCCACAAATCGTTCACCACGTATCCACGCAATTCTATTTGCGGCCGTAATTCCATGGCAGAATCAAAAAGAGGAACGTAAAGGTTGCGTTGGCCTGGGGGTGGTAACTGGTAAAGTTTTTCCAGCAGTTTATCTTCGACAACAGGCGAAGCCAAAATAATGGGAGCTGAAGAGAATTTTTTATCGATTTCCTTCCACCAACCAACATTTGGCAGGGTCCGTAAATACCATGGTAAAGGCCAATAATCATCATTTGGAGCAATGACCTGAACATGGGTTTCTAATCCATCCGGGTGTAAATTGGCAATTTCAATAACTCTGTCGGAGATTGCCAAAACATCTTTGCTAGGATGCGCATACACGTAAGGATTTGTAGGCTCAGCATAATATTTAAAATTTGCCAGGTAACTTTGCCAGGCTAAGTGAGCACAACAGACAATTAGAATTGAGTAAACAATCCATTTTTGAGTCTTTGTTACTGCTTTCAAAATTTCAGCTGCCCCGATTGCTGCTAACAAAATCACACCGTGGTAGAATCCCAATAGATTCCATGGCGTCTTGTAAGGGATAATAGAATAGACTATTGTTAAGATGATTGTGTAAAAAGCCAGGAAACGCAACAGGTCATTGTTTGGTATTTTCTTCCTTTTAACAAAAATTGTTACCAAACCCCAAATTGCTAAAATCAAAACGAATGCTTCTGACCATACCGGTCCCGTACCATATTTTGAGAA
>CAYXGW010000081.1:0-26072 GCA_964464595.1 uncultured Deferribacteres bacterium | reverse complement strand
GGACTACCCGTGAGCGCGGTAATGAAGATTGGGGCTATATTGTTCCCTCGGATGGCACAAGACAAAGCTCCACATACATCGACATGGAAGAACTGCGGAAGCTCTCGCGCAAAATGGGCAAAGCGAAACATCAGGTGTTTATCATGGACAGCTGTTACGGCGGGAGTTTGGGAACTCGCGCTGGTGCTATTCCGGACAATATTCCCAATTATTTGGATGCTGTGAGTAGCCGAACTGCCCGGCAGATTCTAACTGCGGGTGGAAAAGATCAAGAAGTAGCTGACGGCGGACCCGACGGGCATAGTGTATTTACCGGTTATTTTCTAAAAGGGATAGAGGAAGGCAAGGCCGATACCAATTACGATGGCTGGATTACCTTTAGCGAATTGGCGAACTATGTGACTTATGCTGCCAGCAGCAGCATCCAAACACCTGGATTCGCAACACTGCCTAGACACGAACAAGGGGAATTCTTATTTGAGTCTGCTCGAACCCAGGTTGACGATACCACTGCCGATGCCGCCCGTAACGCAAATGACAATGTTGGGGGCGGCAGACGAAGCGGGGCAGAGCCAATTCCACCGGCCAGAAGGCTGATATTGACTACCATTTTATAGTCATTGCTGAATTGATTATAGTGATTTGTCTTGATTTTCGAGTTTATCATTTGGGATTTGATTTCCGTTATACTTATCTGCGAAAAGTCCTGGATCCTTTCTGCATCTTATCTAAATATTTTTGAATTGACAGTTTCAAATTATTATAAGTTGAAAATCGTGCAATAATGTGTTAATGTGGAACACATTCTCACTAAAATGACATTAATATTCTATATTTTTCAATAGTTTAGGTTGAAAATATTGGCACAAAAATTGTTTCCTGTTTCTACTAAATCGGATTAGTCTGTTTTAGAATTCATCTAAAGGATTAGCACATGAATCATAAGAAATTAGGATTAACTTTCCTCATTGTCTTTCTTATTATTTCAAATAGTATAAATTCAATACCCTTGTTTTCCCAAATTCGAGTAATGCCGCTTGGCGATGCTACGGTTATAGGTACCGGATCGGCCAATAATGTAGGTGGTTTCCGTGATGATCTTTATTTGTTTTTAAATGCAGGATTAATTCCCTTCGATTTTGTTGGCACTCAAAACGATGGAGTCTCAACGGACCCTGACCACGAAGGTCATGCTGCTTCGACTGTTAATGATATCAATCAGGAATTATTATTAACAATTCAACTCTATCAGCCACATATTGTGATCATTCATTTGGGTACGGAAGATCTCATTGCAAATGGCAATATTGGCTCTGTATTTAACGGTTTGTCAAGTGTAATCGACAACATCTCAAATTTCAGCTCTGAAATTGAAATTTATCTATCATCATTAATTCCAAGCAGAGACCAAGTTGTAAATCAAAATATTGATGGCTTAAATCTTCAGCTTCAAACACTAGTGGATACAAAATTCGCACAAGGGGTTTCGGTTTATTTTGTGGATATCAATACTGCTTTCACTCTAAATCCAAGTTGGTCCAATATTTATATGAGTGATGACTACTTCCCAAATGATGATGGTTATGGAATAATGGCACAGGTTATTTTAAATAGTTTAAATTCTTCATCCAGGTATATTGCTTCGGAATCTTTTACAGACAATTTTAATGATCGGTTTTTTCTGGGTCCAAATTGGACAACACACCCGAATTATCAAATTAGTAATAATGAATTAAGAAACAATTCAAACCAAGACATCTGGGATAATTACCTGGCTGTTGTCAATTCCGTAGCCAATCCCAACACAATTACATTCAAATATAGCCAGACTTCTGATGAATTTGGTAGATCTGAAACAGGAGTAGCTTTTTTATTAAATTCCTCAAGTATAGAAGCAAACGGTTTTTTATTGACCTTAAATAACGGATCTCTGAAATTATGGGAATTAATCGATGGCAAAGTCGGGTCGAATTTGGCAAGTGAAGAAGGGGTTTTGCCTATGCCCCAATCCGGGGATTTGTTTTTTATGAATTGGGGATTCAATTCACCGGAACTTAAAATAACGGTGAAAATCAACAATACACTTTTTGGCGAGCTTTCCTACACGACAACTCCCCCGGGAGCCAATGAAGTTCGTTATGCCGGCATTATGCTAAAAGGCAATCAGAATAATAATATCGATGATTTTTCCTTATCAAGTGTTGTTGACAAAGAACCTCCTGCTGCTATTAACGATTTTGCTCTGGTTCGTATCGGCCCAACATCCGCACAATTTGGTTTTACAGCAACTGGCGATGACAGTTTGACCGGTACAGCATCCAATTATGATCTACGTTTTTCAACAGATCCAATCAATGCATCCAATTTTAAAGACGCAACTGCAGCAATTGTTTCTCAAACTCCAAATGAACAAGGTTCTGATGAAAATATCTTTATTACCGGGTTACAGCGCAAAACTGACTATTATTTTGCAATAAAAGCAATCGATGAAAATAACAATGCTTCACCTATTTCGGATGTTGTAATGGAGCCTACGGATGAATCTATTCAATTTGATGAGGATTTCAATAGAGCCGAAATTGGAGAGCAATGGCAAACCTCCGATGATGTTGTAATAACCGATGGCGCTTTAAAGACAATGAACAACCAATCCGGATGGAATTCAGCAGCAGTCTTGATTTCACCAACATCGCCTATTGAACTTGGCTTTAGTTGGTTAAATATCTCCTCACAATCTGAAATTGATAAAATTGGTTTGATAGTGAAGCTGCAAGAACCCACTACTACAGCCAATGGATATATGATAAGAGCTGAAAGTTCTACAAATGAATTTCAATTATGGACTGTGGATCAAGGCAATCCATTACAAGAAATAAATTCATTTAAATATAATATGGATCTGGTTTCCGGTTCAACTTTGAAAGTATTCATGTATTCTACAGAAACTTCTCATAACTTTGTAATTTTTGTGGATAATAGCTTCAATGGTGTTTTGAGTGATAGCAATACATTATTTGGTAATTCCCAGGTGCAATATTGTGGATTAATTTTCCAGGGCAACTCAATCGTAGCAGCTGATAATTTTTTCGTAATTTCACCGGAGATATTGCCTGCGTCTATATTATTGGTATCAGGTGATAATCAAGATGGTAATTTAAATCAATTATTTCCCAACCCCCTTGTTGTTAAAGTTACAGATAATTTAGGATCTCCGGTGTATGCTGCTAAAATCAAGTACGAAATTATTGAAGGCGACGCTCGCCTAATTCCTCCCTTAAATCCCAGTGGAACCATAAGAATTGAGGCAGAAAGTGGAATTATTGAAGGCAGTTCATTGATTGTTGAGAATGCATCAAACACATCAGGTGGATCTTATATTAATACTGTGGCCGGAGAGTCAGATACAAGTACAGTTGTGTATGATTTTTATATTGATCAAGATGGCATTTATAAAATTTGGGGGAGAGTTCTAGCGCCATCAGGAACTGAGGATTCATTTTTTATTCAAGTGGATGATTTTAATGAAATTTTATGGGATGTTTGGCAAGGTAATCAAAAATCTGTTTGGGATTGGGATCTGGTTTCATCTCGTGGAAGCGGAAGTGTGACAACTCCAGCAGTAAATCCATATGAAATTAATTTAAATAAAGGCTTTCATAAATTAGTTTTAAGAAATAGGGATATCAACACAAAATTAGATAGATTAATCATTACGCGAGACTTAACTTTTCAACCTTCCGGATTGGGAGGGAATCCCTTATATTTTAGTAATTTTCTTGGCTTATCAGAAGCTTTTGTGTTGTTAAATACACGATCTGGTGATGTATCAATTAAGGCTTTCTTGTTCGATGTGCCTGAGCAAGAAGTAATTTTTAGCATCCGGGCATTGCCTAATGCGCCAGTTACAATTGCAGAATTTTCAGGGAATAATCAAACTGGACCGGCAGGACAAGTATTATCCAATCCCTTGGTTGTACTAGCATCTGATGATTTTGGTAATCCCACACCAAATGTTTCTGTCTTGTATGAGCTTGTTGAAGGAGACGGGAGGATTATAGAAAACCAACCGGTTCTTACAGATGAAGATGGCAAGGCAGCGGTTGACTTGGAATTGGGTAAAAGTGAGACCAATAACCGGGTTCTGGCTCATGCAGACGGATTAAATGGTTCTCCAGTGGAATTTTTAGCAACTGCCTCATCAGGAATACCTACACAAATAGAACATGTCTCAGGATCAAACCAGGATGGTGAAGTTGGGTCTACTTTACCTGAACTTTTAGTGGTAAAAATTTCCGATGAACAAAACAATCCAATTGAAAACTTTCCTGTAGTTTTTAAGATTGTTTCAAACCTGGGAGGGGCATTGTCTGCTGATACTGTTCTTACGAATTCAGAGGGAAAGGCGCAAGTTAGTTTTACTTTTGGAGATAATATAGGAAATTATACGATCCATGCCATTGCACTGGGGTTATTAGATTCTCCAATTGTTTTTTCCGTTAGTGCCACACATGGGCCTGCATTTCAATTAAGGAAAGTTACGGGTGACAGTATTGCAGGAATCTCAAATTTTCCACTTGTTGAACCTTTTGTTGCCGAAGTTAGTGATGAATTCGGAAACCCTGTAAAAAATATATCGGTTTTGTTTAAAGTAGTCTCTGGTGGTGGTATTTTTTCCGGTGGATTAACACAGTTATTCGTAACAACTGATAGTCTTGGGAGAGCAGGGGTTATATTAACTTTAGGTAGTGATATGAGTGAATTTGCTTATCGAGTACAGGCAAGCAGTGACGGATTGCAAGGATCACCGGTTGAATTTGTAGCAACAGCTGTTTCGCCGACTGCCTACAAAATTACTCTTGTTGATGGAGATTCCTTGGTTGGGTTAATCAATAAACCGTTAGATGCGCCGTTTCGTGTGCGTGTAACAAATCCAATTAATGAACCCATAAAAAACCATCCTGTTACTTTTAAAGTAATTGCAGGAGGAGGTTTATTTGTCGATACAGTTGATTTAAATCAGACAACGCCAACAAATGAAGATGGGATCGCATCTGCCACGCTAAAAATTGGTTCGCTTGTTGGGGAAGGCTCGAATCTGGTTCATGCAACCGGATTGCGTGGATCATTACCACTCGTTGGCTCTCCTGTTGTTTTTACAGCCTCAGGTAAATTTGATGCAAAAAAGATATCTATTATTAATGGTAACAATCAAATTGGTGTTATTGAAAGCCAACTTCCACAACCCATTGAAGTTCTGGTTTTAAATTCAAATAATAATCCAGTTGAAGGGATACCTGTCGAATTCCTGGTCTTTTCCGGCGGAGGTTCCATTGATAATAATGGTGATACCTTAGTGGTGAAAAATACCAACAGTAATGGAAAAGCTTCTGTGATTTTTACTCTCGGAAATGAAGCTGGTATAGATAACAACAAAATTAATGTGACAGCATCAGACGGTTTTGATCAGTTGCAAGGATCACCCATATCTATTTTGGCCTCGGCAGCAGAAAGCCCTGCCATAAAAATTGAAGCGATAACCCAAACCCAACTAACAGGAATAGTTGGAAAGACAATTGAACCTGTGCAGGTTAAAGTTGTGGATAATGAAAATTTACCAGTTCCTTCACATGAGGTTAAATTTCTAATTACTGCGGGTAATGGGAGAATAACCAATGCCCAGCACGACACATCTCTTGTAGTATCTACCAATGAAAACGGCATTGCTGAAATTTCATGGACTTTAGGTACAAAAATCGGAACTGATCTAAATAAAATTGAAGCTACTTCGGACAACGGCATCTTAGACTTAATTCAATCACCAATCACTTTTAATGCTACTACACTGCCTGATTTAACAGATCCTGATAGTTCTGAAATTCATGTAACTTCTCCAACCATTGCAGATAATCAGGATAAAGCAACGATCACTATTTTTTTGCGCGATCAATTTAATAACCCGATTGCAGGGAAAGAGGTGTTTTTATCAGCTACAGGCGAACTTAATTTTTTTGAACAACCACCGGTTACTGACGATGCCGGCCAAACTGTTGGACATATGACTTCCGTTAAATCCGGTAAAAAAATTATCCATGCCAGAAACGTTGATGACAATATTGAAATAAATAGTAAAGCTGTAGCGGAATTTATCTCTACAACAGCAAATCAAATTAAACTGCAAAACGGAAACGCTCAAACCAGAAATGTTGGAACAGTATTAGCAAATCCAATTGTTGTTTCTGTTACAGACATATTCGATAACCCGGTTCCTAATTACCCCGTAACATACGCGTCACAAACTATAGATGGTTATTTTGTCGAAACCCAACCTGTACTAACAGACTCATTAGGGCTTGCTTCGACTCATTATGTTTTAAGCGAATCCGAAGGAACGAACATAATTGAAGCGATTGCAGATGGTCTGACAGGTAATCCCATAATTTTTAGTGTCACCGGAGTGCGGAATCCGGTGGCGAAAATACTTGCAGTTTCGGGTGATCTTCAAACCGGAATAGTCGGTGATACTTTAAACCAACCCTTAATTGTTGAAGCTTTAGATGCAAATGACGATCCTGTGATGGGTGTTCCCGTTAGTTTTCAATTTAGTGCCGGTAGTGGCTCATTCGTTGAACCACAACCAATTTTATCAGATGCTTTTGGCAAGGCTACAACCAGGCCTATACTTGGTCCGGAATTAATTACCCAGGTTATCAGTGCCAAATCAAGTTTAGTACAAGGTGTGACACTTACATTTTTTGCCAATACGGCACCATCCGGAGCAACACAAATTGATCTACATTCCGGTGATAACCAAGTTATTCGTCCTTTGGAACAAAGCACCTCTTTGACAATTATAACCAGAGACATATTTCAAAACCCGGTTTCCGGCGCGGAAGTTTTGTTTGAAGTTATTGAAGGCGACGCCATTATCATAACCGCACAACCGGTAGTTTCAAACAGTTCTGGTCTTGGCAGTACAATAATACAAGCTAAGACTACTCCCGGAATTGCAAAGATTGCTGCCAGCTTGATTAAGAATCCTACTGAAAAGGTTGTCTTTACTGTTCAGATAACTTCCAGTGTAGCACACAATATAATTCTGGTTAGCGGCGATCAGCAAATCGGAACAAAAGGATCTTATCTTTCCGAACCCCTTGTGGTAATGATTACTGATATTTACAATAATCCGGTACCAAGTGAACCTGTTGCTTTTGTCGTATCCGATGGTGAGGCGACAGTTGCGGGTGATTCTATTAAACTGACTAACGATGAAGGTATAGCCACAAGCCAGTTAAGGGTCGGTGAAAACGCAACCCAAATAGAGGCGCTAGCCTTTACCGCAAGTTTGCCAAACGAAGCATTAACTTATCATATAACGGCCATTGAAAATGAAATACCGATAATAGTTTCAAATAATTCTGATTTACAAGTCATGGAGAACGAGTTTGTCAGTTTTGATATTTCAGTGATAGACCCTGAAAGCGATCCTGTAAACGTCGAGGTAAATGAACTTCCGGATGGAGCTGTTTTTACAAAAGTGAATGCTGTATCCTGGCGGTTTGACTGGACGCCTAATTTTAAGCAAAGTGGTGAACATCAAATTGCATATTCGGTTGCGGACAACCGTGGCGGAGTAGCCCAGGATACTGTTTTAATCGATGTTATAAATGTAAACAGACCGCCAATGATTACAAATGTACATCCTGCAAGTGACACTACCATAAACCAGGGACGTCCGATTGAATTTAGCCTGGAAATTACAGATCCTGACGAAGAAGAGTTAACCTATATTTGGGAATTAAATGCCGTAGAAGTGAGTCAATCCGTCAGTTTTGTTTATGAATCCAGTCCTAATTTTTCGGGCCAGGATATTGTGGAAGTATTTGTAACAGACGGTGAAGATACCGTTTCATTTAAATGGTCTGTCACAGTAATCGTATCGGTTGAACTTGTCCAATTTAATGCCCAAGCAGATCTGACAACAAATTCAGTTTTATTACACTGGAAAACCACATTTGAGGCTGATAATCTAGGATTTGATATTTTGCGATCCAAGCAAAAAAATTTGGGTTATGAAAAAATTAATTCTCAATTAATTCCACCAAATCTTGATGGGAATTATGAATTTCTCGATGGAAATATAATTCCCGGTTTTCGTTATTACTATAAGTTATTGGATAAAAGTATTCAAGGGGTCATTACAGAACATGGACCTGTCCAGGTTTGGTTTCAATTGCCTTCCGATTTTCAATTGGATCAAAACTTTCCCAATCCATTTGCCTTAAAAATTGGCCAAACGAACACAGTGATTCAATTTCACATGCCTGCCAAAGAAGCAATAACGATTCATATATTCAATACTCTTGGACAATTAGTCCACATTTTGGCAAACAAAACTTATGAACCGGGGATTCACCAGGTTTTATGGGATGGCAAGGATCGATTAGGGAATCTGGTTCCTTCCGGAATCTATTATTATAAACTTTCAAGTGGTAATCATAACCAAATAAAACGGATGATATTGATTCGGTAAACCCGGATTTTATTAAACTTCAATCTTTTGCATTTCTGATACAATTTATTATATTCACCTTTATTCAAAATTGGTTGAGTTATTTAATTAAATTCAGGAATACTATATGAAAAAAGGTGATATCCTTCATCTGAAGATTGAATCGGTTACTTACGGCTCAGAAGGTATTGCCCGTGAGAATGGGCGGGTGATTTTTGTAGATCGCACATTACCTGGTGAAGAAGTAGAAGTATCCATAGTAAAAAAAAGAAAAGATTATGCGATTGCTAGAAAGATTGCGATTCACAAAACTTCTAAGCAAAGAATTGAAGCGCCATGTCCTCATTTCGGTGTGTGTGGTGGATGTAAATGGCAAGATGTAAATTATTCATACCAGTTAGAATTAAAACAACAAATCGTTAAAGAAGTGTTGCAGCGTACAGGTGGATTTAATGAGGTTTTAATCCATCCCATTAAACCATCTCCTGAAATATTTTCCTATAGAAATAAAATGGAATTTTCATTTTCCAGCTATCGTTGGATCTTGCCTGAAGAAACCGACCCTTTACTTAAAGCGAAGGATTATTCTTTAGGGCTTCATATTCCGGGTCGTTATGATAAAGTGCTGGATATTGACGAATGTTGGCTGCAGTCTGAATTTGCGAATCGAGTTCTAGTATTGGTTAAGGAATTTGCAAAAAACTCCGGGCTTCCGGTATGGGACACCAAATCTCATTCTGGTTTTTGGCGGTACTTGATTTTGAGGGAAGGAAAAAACACAGGCCAAAAGATGGTCAATATTGTAACTCGCGAGTATCAACCCAAAGTGATGGAACAGCTCACGAGCATGTTGGTGCATGATTTTCCGGATTTAAACAGTATTGTCAATAATGTGAAGGAATCCACCGGAGGTTCGGCATTTGGGGAAAAGGAATACCTCCTTGCCGGGCGACCGATTATCGAAGATAAAATCGGCGATTGCCTTTTTGAGATTAGCGCGAATTCATTCTTCCAGACAAACACAAAACAAGCTGAGAATTTATTTCAAATCACAAAGGAATTTGCCAAATTATCAAAACATAGCGTTGTGTATGATCTCTATGCCGGAACGGGTACAATTTCTATTTTCCTTGCATCTCATGTTAAAAAAATGATTGGTGTTGAAGTAATAGAATCTGCGGTTCGGGATGCAAAAGAAAACGCACTTAAGAACAATGTCAGCAATTGCCATTTCATTCTTGGCGATGTGAAAGACATATTCAGTAATTCTTCTGATATTCTTTCTAAATATGGCAGCCCTGATGTCGTCATAATAGATCCCCCACGGGCTGGAATTCATCCAAAAAGTATTCCAGCAATCTCGTCTATGCGTCCATCAAGAATTGTTTATGTTTCCTGTAATCCGACAACCTTTGCCCGGGATGCCCGATTGCTGTGCGATTCAGGGTATTCTCTAAAACAAGTACAACCGGTTGATATGTTTCCCCACACATATCACATTGAATTGGTTGGTCAATTCGAATTAGAGCAATCAAATTCAAACTAACAGATTCCTATCAATATTATGCAGACAAAGTCTCCTTCTCTCAAAAAAGAACTATCTTTGTGGAATGTATATGCTATTGCGACAGGCGCCACCCTAAGTTCCGGATTTTTTCTGCTGCCAGGACTTGCAGCTGCTCAAGCAGGATCTGCGGTTATTCTTAGTTATATGATCGCAGTAATCCCATTGATCCCAGCTTTATTCAGTAATGCCGAACTTTCGACGGCAATGCCTCGGGCTGGCGGCATGTACTATTTCTTAGACCGTAGTTTAGGACCATTGTTTGGAACTGTGGGAGGTATTGGATCATGGTTGGCGCTTATTTTGAAAACCGCATTTGCTCTCATTGGAATGGGTGCATATCTTAGTTTTTTTGTACCGGATTTACAAATTGTACCCTTAGCCGCCGGCTTGACCCTAATTTTTGGTGTTGTAAATTTTTTTGGCGCTAAAAAGACAGGTTTGTTTCAAATATACCTTGTTTTGGGACTTTTGCTTTTACTTGGATGGTTTTTAGGATTTGGGATTTTTCAAGTCAAAGCTGCTCATTTCTCTAATTTCTTTGAAAAAGGATTTGATGCGATTTTTAGTACAGCCGGTCTTGTTTACGTGAGCTATGTTGGGGTGACCAATGTCGCAAGTGTGTCGGAAGAAGTTAAAAATCCGGAAAGGAATTTGCCGTTAGGTATGTTCCTGGCGTTGGGAAGTTCTATTATAATTTACGGTATTGGTACTTTTGTCATGGTCGGAGTTCTGCCTGCCGAACAACTACATGGTAGCTTAACGCCCGTTTCTGATGCAGCTCGAATATTCGGGGGCAATTTTGGCGGGGCGGTAATGACCGTTGCAGCTATTCTTTCATTTTTTTCAGTAGCGAATGCCGGAATTTTGGGTGCTTCACGATATCCTTTGGCGATGGGAAGAGATCATTTGATGCCTGGGGTATTCAGAAGTTTAAGCAGGTTTTCAACACCTAAGTATGCAATTTTGGTTACAGTTGGTATGATATTGATTTGTGTGACATTTATAGATCCAGCGAGAATTGCTAAGCTGGCAAGTGCATTCCAATTGATGCTTTTTGCAATGTTGTCTACAGCTGTAATTGTTATGCGTGAAAGTCAAATTGAATCATATGATCCGGGTTTTAAATCTCCCCTCTATCCTGGAATGCAGCTTTTTGGAATTTTCGCCCCGATATTATTGATTGGATTAATGGGATGGCTCTCAATCTTGTTCACGATCATTCTTGTTGCTATTGGAACGGGTTGGTACTTTTATTATGGCCAGAAACGTGTTGTTCGTGAGGGTGCTGTTTACCATATTTTTGCCAGATTAGGAGAACGTCGATTTGAAGCCCTGGATAGCGAATTACGAGGAATCTTAAAAGAGAAAGGGCTGCGTGAAGAGGATCCTTTCGAATTAGTAGTTGCTCGTGCTGCTTTCATAGATATAGATGAGAATACCAATTTTGAAAATGTAATACATGAGGCCTCTGTTATCTTTTCTAAACGTTTGCTTATAGAGACAGAGTTATTTGAAGAAGGATTTATGGAAGGTACAAGAATCGGTGCAACTCCTGTGTCACATGGAGCTGCACTACCTCACTTACGATTGCCAAATCTTAAAAGACCGGAAATGGTGCTAATACGCTCCAAGAACGGCGTATTTGTTGATGTTGATCACCCATTGTTTGATGACCATATCAAAGAAGTGCGTATACACGCCTTTTTCTTTGTCGTTAGCCCGGAAGAAAACCCCGGACAACATTTGAGGGTTTTGGCCCAAATTGCAGGTTATGTAGATGATGAAAGTTTCATGAAAAATTGGCTTTCTGCGGAGGACGATCATAAATTACGGGAAATCCTTCTTCGCGAAGAACGCTTCCTTCATATGTTTATCAGTCAAGATAGTAAATCAGGAGAACTTATCGGTAAAGAGGTTCGAAACTTATACTTACCGGAGGGAAGTTTAATAGCTGTAATCCAAAGAGAAAACGACATCTTGATTCCCAGAGGAAGTACAATACTTAATAATGGTGATCGATTAACCATCATTGCTGACCCGGGTGGAATACATAAAATTCATGAAAGATTTGGCCTGAATGAATTGATTTAATTCCGGAACTTTGAAATGCGAAAATTAACATATGAAGAAATATTTGATCAACGTTTTGACAAAGAAACGATAGATCGGGAAGGAAGATTTCATATTTACGTGATCGCAGAAAACATCCGTAGCCTGCACAATGTGGGTTCCATTTTTCGAACTTCAGATGCGGCAAGAATTTCAAAGTTATACCTTTGTGGTTTTAGTGGCCAACCGCCAAGAAACGAGATTAGCAAGACAGCATTAGGGGCTGATAAAACCGTACCCTGGGAATACCAGCGGGAAGCAGTTAAGGTTGTCCACAAACTAAAGAAAGAAAATATCCCTATCATCATTTTGGAGCATACGGATTCATGTGATGAATATACCGCCCTAAATTATACTTCCCCTTTGTGCCTTGTTATTGGCAACGAAGTTGAAGGTATCAGCGAGGATGTAGTAAAACTAGCAGATCAGGCAATTGAAATTCCGATGTTTGGCATTAAGCATTCCCTAAATGTTGGGGTCGCGTATGGAATTGTGTTATTCCATATCTTAGAGCAGCAAAAAAAATCAGGCAAAATCAAATATTTTAATTAACTTCATAATGTTTAAAACAACTTGTGAAGAAGTGTCGTCTTATAAATATGCTTAAATATGAAGTTAAAATTAATATGGAGGTAGGATGAAAGGACGACATATTCAACCAATGTGGATCGTGATTGCAGTTTTTGCGATCGCCAGTCTTGGATTTGCATTTAAGCGAATCGATACCAAGGACAAAGACCGGCCCTGGTTAGGGGTTTCGGTAACGGATGTTTCAAAGAGAAATAAGAAAGAATATGACTTAGGGCGGAATGATGGAGTCCAAATTAATTATGTAGTTGATAATTCACCGGCAGATTATGTGGATCTTGAAAGAGGAGATTTAATCCTGTCTGTGGATGGTTCGGAACTGAAAGGTCCCCGGCACTTTACAAGATTACTCCGTAAGAAAAAACCGGGAGATAAATTATCACTTAAAGTGATTCATGATGGCAAGAATAAAACGATTACTGTTGAACTGGCAAGCTACAAAGATAAGGAAGATGAAAACAGATTTTTCTATTCCTACAATTTTGATGATGACTCCGGAGATAAGTACAGCAAACCATTTAGTTTATTTTTCGGTGGATTAAATCGCCCATATCTTGGTGTTCATATGCAAGACATGAATGAAGATTTAGCGAAATATTTTAATGTGGATGTTGAGGATGGCGTATTAATCACGGATGTGGAAGAAGATAGCCCAGCTGAAGAAGCAGGAATGAAACCCGGTGATATTCTTTCAAAAATCGATGGCGAATCTGTTGAGGTTACAGATGATATTTTGGAAATTTTGGGTGATTACGATTTCGGTGAGGAAGTCGAAATAACCGTGGTCAGATCCGGTAAAGAACAAAAAATTAAAGTTGAGTTAGGTGAATCGGAACATAGTTTTGGTGGATTTAATGTAGCCCCTCAAATTTTTAATTTTCGGGGCAGGATGCACTCTCCGGATAGCAATATAAGAATCAGGCTTCGTGATGGAGAGCCAAGTATTATCATCAGAAATAAAATCATAGAAAGAATTAATGATAAAATCCATGATCGAATCAATTTTGAAATTAATGATAATTTTAACTTTCATTTTGATTTTGATGATTTGATTCAAGAAAGATTCCATCATAAACTGGAAGAAAAACTGGAACATTTACAAGATCGTTTACATGATTTCAATTTTAATTTTCAGGACTTAAACCAATTCGAGTTCAAACCTGAGCACAATAGAAAAATCACAAAAGAACATACCATTTACATTTAAACCGTATTTAGTCCTACTTAGGCCTGCCAATGTGCTTATCGGGATGTGTAGTATCGCGATAGGCGCATTGGTTTCAGGCAGCATCCCCCTCAATTCAAAATTATTTTTAGCATGTTTTTCGGGTGGTTTCATCACCGGGGCAGCCAATACAATCAATGATTTTTTTGATGTCGATATAGATCGTATTAACAAACCAGGCCGGCCTTTACCGGCAGGATTGGTTTCATATCGGAATGCTCGGATTTGGGCATTCTTACTTTTTGGCCTGGGGATTGGCTTAAGTTTTTTGATTAATTCACTTGCGGTTTTGATTGCAAGTGCAACCTCACTGTTGCTTTTCTATTATAGTTATCGGTTAAAGCGAACAATACTGTGGGGCAACCTGGTGGTTGGTTTCGTATCGGCTTTAGCTTTTATTTTTGGTGGTGTTGCTGTAGAACAAATAGAGATGGCATTTATTCCTGCCGTTTTTGCGTTTTTCTTTCATTTTGGTCGCGAGATTCTGAAAGACATCGAAGACGTTCCTGGAGATAGGAATAATCAAATAAAAACATTTCCGCTTGCCTATGGAATAAATCCTTCCAGATGGTTAATTTCCACCATTTTTCTGTTGCTAATTCCAATCACTTTTATACCTTTTATTCTTGGAATTTTTGGTAAGGCTTATTTAACGGTAGTAGTATTTGGGGTGGACCTATTTTTACTTTTTGTGATTTTTTCATTATGGAAAGATTCTTCTACGCAAAATTTACATCGTTTAAGTGATATGCTAAAAGCTGACATGGTTGTTGGATTGGTTGCCATTTTGTGTGGAGTGATGATCAACTAAATGCGAGTTGTTTTACAGCGAGTGCAGTCTGCCAATGTTTCAATCGATGGCAAAATCATTGCTGAAATCGGGAAAGGGTTATTGCTTTTCGTTGGTATAACCCATAACGATAGCGAAACCGATATGAAATATATGGCAGAAAAATGTGTGCACCTGCGAATTTTTGACGATGATGAAGGGAAGATGAATGTTTCCGGTAATGATTTAAGAGTTGAAATTTTGGTTGTTTCTCAATTTACTTTGCATGCAGATACTCGCAAAGGACGACGGCCCAGTTTTATCCAGTCTGCACCGCCCAATCAATCTTTGCCAATGTTTAATCAATTTGTAGAACTACTGAAAGAATCCGGTTTGAAAGTATTGGTAGGTGAATTTGGCGCTCATATGAAGGTGAGCCTAACCAATGATGGTCCGGTTACGATTATTTTAGATAGCAAAGGTTGAGATCTAGGAAAATGAGACTCTCAAGGCTACTCATTTTTTATTTTACATATAACCCCAAAATAACCTTTTCTTAAAACGACTGATTACCTATGAACAATCATAACAGGTTTGGACTCACTGATTGGTTGATTTACTAAAATGAATTCATTTTTGAAATTACCAAAACCATTGGTGTTGGCTTCTCAATCCCCAAGGCGATTGCAATTACTACGTCAGGTTGGTTTTACTGTTGAAGTTATTCCTAGCTATATAGAAGAAAATTCAAAGACAAAGTCTCCTAAGAAATTAACAACGGATCTGGCAATTAAGAAAGCAAAAAATGTCGCGGTTAAAATAGAAAATCGAATCGTTATAGGAGCTGACACGATTGTTGTTTTAGATCAGGAAATTCTTGGCAAGCCAATTGACAAAACTGATGCATACCAAATGCTGCAAAACCTGAGTGGCAGAGAGCATGTCGTTTATTCGGGAATTGCCATAGTAGATTCGGACAATAACAAGATCATATCGGATTGTGAAAGCACGATTGTTTCTTTCAGAGAATTAACACATAATGAAATTGAAATTTATGTAGAGCAAGATGACCCCTTAGATAAAGCAGGAGCTTATGGAATCCAGGATAGCAGCGCTTTATTTGTGGACAGGATTGAAGGGTGTTATTATAATGTAATGGGTTTTCCATTAACCTGCTTTTATTTAAATTTAAAAAAATTTCTTTCTGCTTAGAATCTAGTAAATGAACCGTATAAATAACCCGACAAATAATAAAGTGTCGTTTTAGTCAAGCTGAAATAAACAACTTGCAATAAGGAGAAGACGTTGAGCTTCGAAGCATTAAGCCGGAAATTACGCAAAGTTAGATTAGATAAAAATTTGCGGTTATCTGAGTTATACGATAAAACTAAAATTCAACTGGAATCTTTGAAGAAGTTGGAAAATGGTGAGTTTGAATTCTTTCCCAGGCCTGTTATTATTGGTTTTATTAAATCGATTGCCCAGGTTGTAGAAGCCAAGGAGTCGGAACTTATAGCGCTTTACTACGCTGAATTTGAAAAAGCAAAAGAAGCTGATATTACTAATCAGAATAAAGATCGATCTGTAATTCATGGGCAAAATAAAACAAAAATAGTAAAAGAAGTTCTACAAGAATCAGAAGAGCCAAAAGAATCGAAGGAAAAGGAAGAACCTAATATAGAAGATAAAGTGGCAGAAGGGCTAGCTAAACCGGAAAAATCAGCAGAATCTAAAGCAGAAAAGGATATAGTGGTTACTAAGAAAAATGATATAAAGCCTAAGAAGAAAACTGTCAAAAGCAAAGCAACAGTTCATGCAAAAGAAGGGCAAAAGCCGGAAATAAAAAAGAGCTCCAAACCTGTAGAAAAACCAAAGTCGAAAGATAAGAATTCTTCGAATTGGTTTACAGAACATAAGGGAGAGATAATACTTGGAACATTGGTTTTACTTATTTTTGTAGGAATTATTTATGTCTATGTCCAATATATCAGCAAAGAGAATGTGAATTCAACAAGTGAACCGGTGAAAAAAATCACTGTTTTTGAAGCCAGGCAGCAAAATCTCGAAAAAGTAGAAACTGAAAAACCGGAGATTGAACTCATCAGGATTCCTGAAAAAGTTAAATTGCGTGTCGTTGCCGTAGAATCAACCTGGGTCCAAATGATCAGGGATGAATTTGATACCACTGAATACATTTTTCCACCAGGAAGAGATCGATCTTTTATAGCGAATGAAAAGATTGAACTAAGAATGGGGAGAGCGGATGGATTATTTCTTTGGGTAAATTCGGATTCGATTGGCACTTTAGGTACTGCAGAACAAATCGTTAGTAGGTTGGTTTTAACAAACCAGGGGATCATCGAACGGCGAGTTCGACGGCCACAGCCTCCTCCTCAGCAAGAATAAATATATGAGTGACAAAGAGACAAAATAATAGAGAGGGAGAATTACGTTTTACAGTAAAAATCGACCATCTTAAGGATTTTGCTTGTCATTTTATCCTTTAATTGCAATAAAGTCAGTTTTCATAACCTAAAAGTCCTGCAAAAAAATGTGAGCAAATACTTTGGCATCACCGATTATGTTTGGAATTAGAGAGTATTCATTGGGTTGATGAGCCGTGTCATCCATTGTACCCCAAACTGCTGCATTGAACCCTTTCCCTCGTACACATGTCGCAACAGTTCCTCCGCCAATTCCCATCGGTCTTGCTTTTCGACCATGAACTGCCTTAATAGCTATTTGCAAAGCTTTAACCACAGGTGCATCATGGGGGGTTGCTGGAGTTGATGGTTCGCTATGGGGCAAGTCAACTGAAATTTTCACGCCAAATTCTGTTTCAGTTTCTTCAACTTGTCGCTTTATTTCAGAAATGACCATGTTGAAATCGACACTTGGCAGAATTCGACAGTCCAGAAAAAAATATCCGTTCCGGGTATGGTGTTGACATTATCGACATTTGCCTCTTTCTTCGTCGGTTCAAAAGTGGAAATTGGTGGATCGAAAAGCTCATCGTGCTCGGGAAACAGTTCATATAACCGATTTAATTTTACGATGAGATAAGCACCAGCGCGATGTGCATTAATACCCAGTTCCGGTACGGAAGCGTGACATTGTTTACCGGTAATCGTAAATTTCAACCACAGTATTGTCTTTTCTGCAACCTCAATCATGGTACTATCTGCATTGCCGGCGTCGGGTATGATGATCAAATCCTGGTTGCCAAACTCCTTAAGCTTTTGCTTCAACACGTAATCGAGGCCATATTTACTGCCGGTTTCTTCGTCGGCTACAATTACCAGGACAACTTCATAATGGGGTAAAACCTGTTCTTCTCTCAATGCTTTTGCAGCCAATAAACTAGATACGATGCCCTGCTGATTATCCTCTACGCCTCTTCCGATGATCTTATCTCCATCAACCCGAACGGTAAAAGGATCCTGATCCCACAGGTTTCGATCTCCTTCAGGAACCACATCCATGTGCGAGATGATCCAAATTTTCCGGTAAGAATTCTTACCATTAAAATAGCCTAACAGGTTTGGCCGGTAGCCATCCTTAACACGATCATCGGGGCACTGAATCTCTTCGATTTTATCTGCTTTTAATTCTTGCAATATCGATTTGATTTCAGCAGCTTTTTTTACTTCCCCCTCGCCGCCATTCTCCGGACCAATAGCCGGGATAGCTGTCAACCTGGTTTGAAATTTGATTGCCGCATCACGATAAGTTTCAATTTTTTTTTTCAACCTGTTGAAATCTTCATACTGATTCATAATAATTCTTTCGAGTAAACTCGTATTATTCTAAAAATGCATATGTGATTTATTGAGGAAAGTAATCAGAAACAATTTTGTATTCAAGAATAAAATTACGGTAATCTTAAAAGTCCTAATATTTTCTTGTACAAAGTTTGATTGATAATAATCCGGAATAATGTTTTGAAACGCAGCTTATTTAACACTACGCATAACTTCCTGCTCAAAGACATTTTGTACAAAAAACAACAATACGAACGTAAGTATGCCAGCTATAACTGGCGTAGTAACCCAACCAAGAGCAATCTTTCCTAATATATCATATTTAAGCCTTGATATTCCTTTCGCTAATCCAATTCCAATGATTGCACCTACAACTGCTTGCGAGCTAGAAACCGGTACTAAAGGAATCGACGGCAATCCATTGTTTGATAGAAAATTTGCAATACCTTGTGAGGCAAAAAGAAACAAAACCAAGGCCTGGGATAGAACGACAATCAAAGCTGTTATTGGTGTAAGTTTGAACAGTTCATTTCCTACGGTCTGCATTACTCGGCGAGAATAAGTAAGGATGCCGATAGAAATAGCAATTCCTCCTATCAAAAAAAGCTGCTGTGTTCCTGTAAAAGCAAAACCGAATATTGAAATATCTTTGAATGGAGAAGCGGGGATGAATACTCCCACCACATTGGCAATATTGTTAGCGCCGAGGCTATAAGCGCCAAAAGCACCGATCAACAATAACCCCAAGCGGTTGTAAAGGTCTTGTTCCAATAAGTGAATTTTTAGTTTCAAGAAAGTTTGATTAAATATTTTGTATAAGATAATTGCAAACAGCGCAGCTATTAAAGGACATATTACCCAAGTTGATGCTATTTTTGTGAGAGAATTAATATCAGTCGCAGAGCCAGTAAATAGGTTCCATCCGATGATCGCACCCACAATTGATTGAGAGGTTGAGACCGGCAGTTTCAGTTTAGTCATCCCAGTGACTGTAACTGCCGCAGCCAAAGCAACCGTGAAAGATCCAGCCATAGCATTCACAGCACCTAGTCTTCCAAGCGTATTAGCAGCTCCTCCACCGCTGATCACTGCTCCAATCACTACAAATATACTGGCAACCCCGGCTGCAACCTTAAATCTGACCATGCGTGTGCCAACGGCTGCTCCGAAAACATTAGCCGCATCATTCGCTCCTAAAGACCACCCTAAAAGCAATCCACTTAATAAGAAGAACCAAATCATTATCAATTTTTTCCGGTATCACATATATCGTTTAATTGTCGCAATCGAAAGGCGATCACAAACGTCCTCCGCTCGGTCAGCGATTTTTTCCATTCTGAGCACAAAATAGCGAATATGGCTTTTATGACTCAATTCAATATCCATTTTGAAGATAGTTCTTTTAATTTTTTCAGCTAGCTTATCTGATTCATGTTCATAAAATTGTGCTTTACTAATATGATCTCGAACCGCAGTTAAATCTCTAAAATAGGCTCGAATAGCCAGCACCATTCCATCTAATGAATTGATAGAGGCTTCAGCCAGATCTAATAACATCCCACGGATGGCTGTAAGAATATTCGGTTTCTCAACTGAAAATTCCAACAAAGTCTCGGCAGTCAAATTTAGAACTCGATCCGAGCTTTCGAGCAGTCCTAATACATCTCCACGAGATTCTGGTATTAAAGTTTGAATGTACAATTGACTTTCGATAGAACGACGCAAACCATCTGCCAGGCTTTCGCACTGATCGAGGGATTTTAATCGGTCCTCAAAATCCTCATATTTTTCCTGAAGGTAGAATTTTAGTCCCTGCTTAAACAATAAACCGCCTTTTACAACACAATCCAAATATTCATCAATCTGCATTTCCAATTCTTTAGTCTTTTTAAAAGGTAAAAGCATTCTTACTACTCCAGGTTATAAACCAGTTGATTTCAAATTATTTTGAATAAATTTAATGAATTAAGCACTAGGAAGAAAATAAACAACTTGATGTTTATCGTCAAACAAAAAAAGTGAGAAAACAATTATTTTGCAGAAGAAATCAGGAGAGTTCTATTTTATTTGTTTCAAAGGCATTCAATTGTTTACGGGAATTTTTCTAACGCCACATCTCTCTCTTCATTAGGTGGATGGAATTCTATATCGCTGAATCCGTCTCCTTTATTGTCGGTCACCCGTAAGTAGAAACCCCATTCACGAATACTATTAGTAACCTTGAGTAACAAATTATTATCTCCCGGACGCAGTAATACTTTTACGATATCGTGATCTAACGCTTCATCGTGAAAACGATATGCCTGCCAGGCCAACTCATTATTAAACCACAACTTACCGGCCTCGTCGGTACCAAGTCGAATTTGTACCACTCGTTTATCCGGAGAATGAATCGTAACAGCGGCATACGCCACAGACCAGGAGGAATTGCCAAATATTTTCTTTAAATTGATGTAGCCATCGTATGATCCATCCACAGCTGGAATCCAATTAACTTCATCTTGTGAATTTGAATAGCTGTCTGTTTGATTGAGTTCACGTTCAGGTGCAAAAACAGTATTAAATCCTGATTGGTTCGGATACGGGCCAGTGACAGACCAGGCCTCTTCCAGAGGTGTACCTAATGCTCTGTATTCTTCAGCTAATTCATCGCTTCTGCCAAATTTCCCCAGGTATTGAGAATAAATATATCTTGCCAAAACCTCAATATCTTTCCTGCCGGCTTCTTTTGCGATATCGTACAGATATCCACAATTGGAATATTCGGTTGAGTCAATCACTGGCGCCATATCAATCCATTCACTGATATACTTCCATCCTCCGGAATTCCAGCCTCGATTTTTAAATTTAGTCAGGTATGTGAGAAATTCAGTATCAATCTCCGCAATCGATTCAATGGCTTTTTGAGTCTCTCCCATTCGCAGGTAAGCAATTGCGAGTATTTGTTTGAATTGATCTCGTAAGAATGGTTTGGACTCGCTTTCAATGAGATCTTCAAGGACTGCAACAACTTCTTTTTGGGGAATGTCTATTTCCATACTCAAGGTCAGGTACCTTCCAATATCTTGAAGATTCCATTCTCTATTCATGACAGCATTTTTATTTTTAGTGAAATAAGACTGGTAGAGTTGCTTCGCAGATGCTGTATCTCCAATTGACTGGTACATCTCATTAGCGATTATAATTGGATAAATATTCTTTGGCCATATTTCGGTTGCTTTTTGAATCGCTTTTTCGGCTTTTTTAATTTGACCGAAACGCCAGAATAATCTTGCCTGGTTTGCGTAAGAATTTGCTTTGGTAAGATCGCTTCTTGCATGTTTTATCGATTCGTATGAATAAAAGAGAGCTTCGTCAAGATTTCCCAATTCACTAAATATAGAAGTTAAATTTTGCGCGGATGAAACAAAATCGGGTCTGGTTTCTATTGCCTTTTTTAAATGGGGCACGCCTTCACTCAATTGACCGGCTCGCATGAGAATTTCGCCGCGACTATCATGAGGGTTCGCTTCGTTTACCGCCAGTTTTTCATACTTATCCAACATTTTTAAGGCAGTAACTAAGTCACCTCGGTCAGCGTAAATATAAGCAATTTCATTGTAAGCAAGTTTTCGAGCAGGGTCTATATTCAGTATTTTCTTGAATTCTTTCAACGCTTTTTCAGGGCTAATATATTTGTACATCGTTGCCAACTGCATCCTGGCACCGACATCCTGGGGCGCATGAGCAACAAATTTCTCCATGGTTTTCATCAGGTTTTCTATATCACCATCTAGTTCGTATTCATATAATTCTAAATGGAGCATATCTGTTTTTGAAAGTTTTTTCGCGAATTGTCGCGCTTTTTTCAAAGCTTGAATTCCTTCATCTGTCTTTCGTTGAACAAAATTAATTTGCGCCAATTTCAAGTAAGCAGCCGCAAATGAAGTATCGAATTTAACTGCATCTATTAAGCATTTTTCGGCATCATTGTATAGAATTTTTTCCTGGTTTTCAATGGCTTTTAGGTAACACCGGAAAGCCTCAATAGAATTTGTCATATCAGATAGATTAAATTCCGGATCTGCCTGGGCAATTAAATCTCCGCGCAGGTTCGTTCGTACCTTTTGCGAAAGTTCGTTAACCATGCTGAATAACTGTTCCATGCCCGGGCTTCTTGTTACTTCCTTGCGTATGAGCTGATTTGTATTGGCGTCTCGAAGCTCTACTTCAATAACAAGCTCACTTTGCTCACGATAAATTCTTCCGGTTAATAATGTTGTAATTTCCGCATCATGAGCGACTTTTGCTGCAAGTGATACATCAAGATCATCAGGGACTTCTTCCCCTGATTTTTCGAGCAGCTCTTTTATTTTTTGAACATTGAAAACATTTAAATACGGAGACTGGGTAAGGTCCGTTACCAGCATTTCGGATATGCCTCTGCGCAGCCAATCCAAGTTTTCATCTCCGGTTTGGTTATCGAAGAATAAAATGGCAATGCTTCGCTGATCCTCAGGATCGATCTGTAAAACGCTTGAAGCTGTGCGGACATTGGATGTTTCGTTATTTGAAGCATCGGCAAGCTTGATTTTGCGAGATTCGTTACTGCTGCATCCTAATGAAATAAGTAGAACGAGAGATACGACTTGAGGAATTAATAAAGATTTTCTAAACATTAAATCTCCTTATTTGCGAAAAAACATTTAATTTGTTAGGCTAAACCAATCTTTGAAATTTACGTTCTCCTACAAGCTATGTTTCAAGGGTTTTGCTTCTTTTTAATTCGTGGATTCTTCCAGACATTTTACCAATACCATAGTCAAATCATCGGACTGGTCGTGGCCATTTACATGATCTTCCACACACTGCAGAATATGGGTTCGAATGGCGGATACGTTCAGATGATTCTTTTCACATACAGTCTCAATCAAACGCTTCTCTCCATATGCCTCCATGTTGGAATTCATCGCCTCCGACAATCCATCTGTATACAATAACAATGAATCACCAGGATTTAAGGTGATTTCAACTTCTTGTAATTTTAGTTCGAATAGTCTGCCTGAGTCTAAACCCAGGCCGATTCCCGGAGGTGTTATTAAATCACTATGACCATCTGCTAAGAAATGGATCAATGAATTGTGCCCGGCCCTGGCAAAATTAAACCGGTTGGCTTTTATATTCAAGATTCCATAAATCATGCTTGCAAATACATGACGTTCCATTGTTCTGTATAGCTTTTGATTCAGTTCAATGAGCAGGCTTTTAGGAGATTGATAAATGGGCACAAGCGACATCATCATTCCTTTAATTTCAGCCATGTAAAAAGCTGCGGAAGTTCCTTTACCGCTAACATCGGCGATTACAATCCCAACTTGGTCTTTATCCAAACGGAAGATATCATAATAATCACCACCCACTTCACTTGCCGGCAGGCAGGTGCTGTCCACTTCATAACCAGCAAGAATCGGCATTTCATTGGGTAAGAGTTTTTGTTGGACATCACGTGCAATGGCAAGTTCATGTTTCATTCTCTCTTGCTCACGCAGATCATCATAAAGAAGAGAGTTTTCCAATGCCAATGCTGCATGGTTAGCAAGAATTGCTGCAAAATGCTGTCTTTTTCGATCTACATTATTATCTTCAGCATGCCCTTCAAACACAAGCATGCCAAAGAGCTCACTTTTAATATTCATTGGAATAAGCAAGTCACTGTTTTGGCTTTTAGGATTTGAAAAAGCCTGTTGCAATTCTTCCGGTGCTGATCTTAGAATAAAACCGTCGGGATTTTCTAACAGCATTGCCTGAAGATGATTATCCAAAGTCAAAGTGCAAGGTGGATCAGAATTTTGATCCGGAGTGATTTCACAATAAAGTTCCTTATCTTGTCTGTCGCGCAAAAACAGAATAGCGCCTTTTGCACCGATTACTCCTCGCAAGCGTTCACGAATCAAAATAGCTAAACGATCCAGCTGAAAGGTAGCGCCCAATTCCTGCCCAAGCTTTTCGATAATGCGGCGTTCCCGTAAGTCATTTACCATTTCGTTGAAATTCGCAGCCAGTTGTCCGATTTCGTCACGATTTTCAATCTTCACTTCCTGGTCTAAATTGCCGGCTTTTACTTCTTCCATGGCGGCGCTTAAATGTTCGAGTGGTTTGGATAGGCGCCTGCTGAGTATGACTGAAATGGTTCCAAAGATCACCAGGAAGAACAAAGCCATGGACACATTTCGAATGATGTCAACACGTAAATGGTTATTAATTTCGATCAGCGAGAACCCTACATGCACGCTGCCGAGAACACGATCCCCTGATTGAATATTTACGATTTGGGTTCTTAAATCATCCTGGCTTTCGACTGCCACAGCTCCTTCATCGAGGCGTTGCACAATCCCTTCTTGTTTTTCTATGGAGATAGATCCGTTGGTTTCGAGTTCAATGAGATCCAGGTTTAATGAATGTGCACGTAAATACTCGCGATCGTCATATATTGCGATATAGATGATGTCTTCATCCACGGCGATGAGTTGCGTAATATAATTTTGGTAGAGACTCCAATCCAGGCGATCTACAAGCTGCATGGTGGCTATATTACGGGCAATGCGTTCCACCTGGTTCTCCACATCAACACGCCTGGATTCTATTTCACCAATCGTGAAGAAAAAAGTCACACTTGCCATAATAATTGTGACAAGGATCGTGCTTAAAAGGATAAGTTTTAATCTTAAACTGAATTTCAAATCAATTACCTAGGATCATTAAATCTCAGAAAAAAAATCACTTCTCATGTAATTACGAATGATTTTCATTAAGCTTTCAAGAACCTTAATTAAAACGCGAAGCTGGAAGTGTTTTACAAGCAATTAAACCCTAATATTGGAAAATATTTTGGTTTAATTCCAGTTTTAAGTAGATAGAATTTTAAACTGAATTAATCAAACGGGTTTAAAAAGAATTGGTTGAGTAAGGTGGCTTATCAGGAAGCTGAACTATTCAAAAACAGGTGTCATTGCGAGGAGCATTTTCTTGATCTTATAGAAATCAAAATCAATAGATGCGACGAAGCAATGACACATGGCGTTAAAATATATACAGTTACATACTAATGTTTACAACGAAAATCAGGAACCTAAAATGGAGAAATTATATTATTAGAAGTTTGGGGATGTGTCAAACAGCAACCCTCTTAGCAAAAGATTCAACTTCAGCTGTGTGCTGTTGTGCAACCCATAAATCTAACTTTGCTTGCATGAATAACCAACTTTCAGGAGTGGTATTCGTTGCTTTTCCAATTCGGACTGCCATACCCGGACTCATTGAAGATTTACAATTCAGTAACAATGACAAAGTCTGCCTGGTAACCCCAAGCTTTTTTGAGGCTTCTGTAACCGTGAGATTAAGAGGCTTTATGACATCTTCTCGTAATACTTCCCCAGGATGGGTAGGTTTTCTAGTACTCATAAATTGCTCCAAGTCTTTTAATGATAATCTCTATAGTCTATTATTTCAAGAGAAAACGTCTTGAGGCTAAAGGTTGGCGCATCGGTTCAGCCAAAGAATTTCTT
>CAYXGW010000080.1:0-26205 GCA_964464595.1 uncultured Deferribacteres bacterium | reverse complement strand
ATAAAATGTATATGATGGTACCATGATTTGTTTGCCCAGATTTCTTTCAATCGGGTTGATAATACTTTTTTCCTTATTTTGCGACGCTACAGCCCAACATCAAAATAGAGCTGTTATTTCCGGAAGAGTAGTAAATACTGAAAATCGGAAGCCGCTCTCTTATGTTAATGTATTTCTAGCCAATACAACAAAAGGTTCTACTACAAACGATAACGGCTATTTCTTGATCCGGGGTGTCCCTCCTTTTGGCAGTTATGAGCTTGTAGCCTCTATGATGGGTTTCGAAATTCAAAGTCAAATCATCAAGATGATTAAATCTGATACGTTGAAAGTAGATTTTAGATTGCGTCCAAAAGTTATCCAAATGCAAGAAGTAATGATAGAAGCCCAGGATGCGAAAAAATGGCGAAAAAATCTGAAAATATTTACGGAGGAAATATTGGGCAAAACCAGCAATGCCTTTGATTGTGTGATCTTGAATCCGGAAGTTTTAAATTTTAGAATTGAAAGAAATCCATACAGCCTGAATGCTGAAGCAGACGTGCCTTTAGAAATTATCAATTACGCCCTGGGTTATAAGATTCACACGATGCTCAAATATTTTAAATTTAAAAATGAAACCTATTCTTACGAGGCTAAACTGCAATTTGTAGAGCTTGAAGCTAAAAATACGGATCAAAAGAAAAGATGGATCAAGAATCGTTTGAAGGCTTATAACGGCTCACTGCGGCATTTTTTCGCAGCACTAACAGGTTTGCGTCTAAGAACAGAGGGGTTCTCAATGTATAAGAGGTCAAAACTAGACAATGACCATAATGACTCTTATTTGGACAAAAAACATCAGCTATCTTTATTACAGCTTGGATTACATCCATTTGAAAGACGGCTTAAATTCAAGAATTATTTGAAAATCATTTATAAGAATGAGGAAGATGAAACACACCGGCGAAACTTTCAAGTATCCTTTATTAAATTGTTAAAGGATGAAGTTACAATAACAACTTCCGGTCAACTCTATGAAGTGCTTGCGGTCATTAATTATGGCCAGTGGAGTGATGAGCGTTTGGCTGAAGAGTTACCCATGGATTATGAGCCGGGTAAGGAGTGATTAGCAGGTAGGAGTTGTAGCTTCAAGGATAAGATTTTTCATATTACATTTTAAACTCAATCAGTTAAAGCTTTTCATAAACTGTTTGTTTGACAAAAAGATGTGTGATTTCTCCATTCTTGTTTTCCCTGAAGATTAGGATCAAACCGTCATTTCTTTGAAACACCAACTCTTCAACCGGATAACATGGTTTTTTACCAAATAGCAATTGACCATTTTCATCCGCCTTTAGTTCAAATGGGCGTTTACGCCAACCACGTAGTTCGGGTTTAGAGTGATTATACATGTTATTCGCATATGTTCCTATGTATCGTTCAAGATTCAATTTAGATTTTAATCTCGGTTTAAGGAGAGGGTTTTTCTCCAAGATTTTTGGAAAAACATGACCAACAAATGTTGAAAGGACAACATCACTTAAATTGCTCGACTCTTGATTATAGCAAATATAGACACCAATCTTGTGTTCAGGAATGAGATATAATATGCTGCCAAATCCCGTCATGGAACCACCATGACTAAATGCTGAAACTCCATAATCTGAATTCTCCCAAAAACCATATCCATAACCTGGCAAAAGTAGGTGATTTGTGTATTGCTGTTGCATCATATTGAAAACTGACTTTTTACTTAAAATTCGTTTGCCTTTGAATACGCCATCATTTAAAAACATTTTCATGAAATTTGCCATGTCTGTTACCGTGCTATTAACAGTAGAAGCAGGGTCTGTATTCATAAATTCCCACCTTTGTGGATACCAAACGCCACGGTATTCATATCCTATAGCAACATCCGGTTCTAGTGTTTTTGGGACCACAATACTGCTGCGGTTCATTTCAAGCGGATCAAAAATATTCTCTATGATATACTCTTCATAAGATTTACCGGTAATCTGCTCGACTAAATAACCAGCCAGTGTGATCGCGTAAGTATCATAGCAACTGACCTCACCAGGCGGCCTAATTCGAATCAAGTTCTCTTTTAAAAATTCCACCAAGGGAAGTACCTGATCCCGGGATTGAACATGGCGATTGATCCCCAGTTGATCGAATCCTGCTGTGTGAGTTAACAGATGTTTAACTCGGACCGGCTCAGGAAATGTATTATCGATTTCTAATTCTTTTAGATATTGGTTAACATCATTTTCCAGATCGATCAACCCTTTATCTACAAGTTGCAAGATTGCTACAGCAGTTACCACTTTGGTGACAGACCCAATTCTAAAAATAGTTTTATCAGGGATAACACTTTTGTCCTGGAAAACTTCGGCTCTACCAAAACCTTTTGTAAAAATGGTTCGGTTACCTTTGACAATTGAAATTGCTGCTCCAGCAACATAAAATTTAGCCATTTTATTCACGAAAACCGGATTAAGAATTTTATCTAAATTCTCTGGGCTGAGTAGTGAATCCAATGTAACAACTTGTTTATTACCAATTGGGGTACTAATCTTATGATTGGAACTTTTAAGGTAAGCTTTTTTATGGAATGAATATGTAGGCTGGGTAGCTAACGTTGAAAAAAGGATAATAAAAATTACATTAAGGGTTTTTAACTGTGATATTCTGTGGGAATTATTAAAGTTATTTTGGCGACATAAATTTTGTGATGATCCCATACGACACCTGTTCTGTTTTCATTTATGAAAAAGAATAATATTGTAAATTGAAGGGTAGGACGAAAAACGCTGCAATAAAGTTACTTAAAATGAATAAAAATAATTTGATATCACAAAACTGCGGAAGGAGTTGAGCAGCATATGGCCGAGGTTGTTGCCTGGCAAGATTGTTAATTTAAGTAGAGCCATAAAGAATAACAATAATTTCCAATCTTATGTTACGTTTTAAATACTTGGTTTGTGTTATACATTCAAGAACTATAATTTTCCATGAAACTCACCATGTTAAATGCCGTAAAGATTATCAAACCAAAAACAAGGAGAAGTATGATGCGAAATCAATCAAGTTTTTTAAGGTCTGCAATTCTATGGGGAACGACTCTGATTTTATTTGGTATGCTCTTCATTTTTGAAAATTTAGGTTTTATTGAGTTAGCAACATGGAATCTGGTCTGGCCTTCTTTATTGATCTTATTGGGTTTAGACGTTATTATTAACCGTAAAACTGCTTATTCTTGCAGCAGATCATACCGACACATGAAAAGATCAAATCAAGCTAATTGCTCAGATTATTTCTAAAAATACCGACTTTTAACCCCTTCTGTTTTTGGGTGAGATGAAATTCATCTCACCTTTTTTATTCATAGGGAAATTTCATTCAGGTAACCGTCAATACCTGATTAAAAACCTTCAAAATATTTAACCAAATTTATTCATTTATTCTAATATTAAATCAGGTTTTGCCCTGAGTTTATAACATACTCGTCTCTGAACTAAATAAATATAAATCAAGAATATAAAACCGATTAAGAATTGATTCAAAGTATTCCAGCGTGTATCTTTCTTCGAAAGGAGAATATCATTTACCTCATTTACTACATTTTAGATTCCCAGGTTAGTGATTCGCTAGATGAAGCTCTTAGAAAACTAATTTCAGCTTGTTTTACAAAACCCGAGGACATCGTTTTCAAAACTCGACGTTACTTTATCGATCCACCCAAACATAGATGGTATTGTATTGATGAATCAAGAAAGATTCTAGCACATATTGCAGCTCACGAGAAAACCATCCTGTCCCAAGGTGAAAAGATGATCGTTTGCGGAATTTCGGAAGTCTGTGTCGAGCCGGATTATAGGGCACAGGGCTACGCCAAATCAATTTTAAAGGATATCCATACGTTCATGAAAAATGAGGGAATTAAATTCTCGTTACTTTCGGGAGAAGTTGGCATTTATCAGTCCAGTGGCTACAGATCTATTGATAACCTGGTTTTTCGAAATCGAGGTAAAATTGAAATATTCCCGAAGGCCATGATGACAGAGCTCAACATTGAAAAATGGCCTACTTACGAGGTGTTTTTAGAAGGAAGTTATTTTTAGTTTGAGAATATTTCTTAACACTTAATCACGATTGACTGAATAAGGAAGGTAAATTTTTGATTACAATCGTATCCGGATTACCCCGTAGCGGTACCTCAATGATGATGCAGATATTACACAAAAGTGGAATGATTGTATTAGATGATAAAAAACGCCAACCGGATGTAAATAATCTTCACGGTTATCTGGAATACCAGAAAGTCAAACAATTGATTTATGACAACTCCTGGTTATCCATTGCAGATAATAAGGCGATCAAAATTGTACCAAAGTATCTTCCGTTTTTACCGCCTGAAAATAAGTATAAAATTCTATTTATTGAAAGGAACCTGGCAGAAGTAGTGCATTCACAGGAATTAATGCTGCAAAACCTTGGAGGAAAAGTGCCTGATGAATATCCGGATTTTCAAGTTGCGAAATACCAGGAACATTTGGCTGAAATTAAGAGATGGCTAATGCAACAGGAAAATATAAAAGTCATTTTATTCGATTATCTGAAAATAATTAACGAGCCAGCCAAACAAATCAAGCGGATCATAGCATTCCTTGACAAAAACCTTGATTTTGAAAAGATGCTCGGAGTCGTTGATCCAGCTTTGTACCATCAGAGGTTGATGGGGAAGATCGTTCTGTAAAGCGAAATTTATTTCGCTTGTTACAAAGCTAAATCCTAAATAATATTAGAGGTTACAAATAATTCAAAAAACCATACTTTGTAAAATATTCAATATTTTTCAGAATCTTCTTGCCATCTCAATTGACTTTAGGTAAATTGAGTTATTAAGAAAAATAAAAAAACCCTGTCAAGGATGATAAAAATGCGTTGGGTAGATTTTCAAAAAGGTGGTTCCCTGGAATTATGAACTTCATTTTAAAACTTTATGAAATAATAATTAGTTATTAGGACAAAATTTGTCTTAAGGAATCCAAATGAAGCTGAATAAGCTTGTTGTTTCAATTCTTATTTTTTTTATTGCCATAGGAACTGCTTCTGTTCAGAATCCACTATTGCCAGGTAAACTTGCTATTTATTATGGATTTCCTAGTCTGGTCAACGGATTATCAGGAGATCTCACAGCTGCCTCAAATGTGTTTAGCGATTATGATCTTATTGTATTTGGAAGTGGACTGGAAGATCCGGCGCATTCCGATCACTCGAACACAGAAACGATCATTAGGAATCTCAAGGCACAACCAAAAAATACGGAAGTATACGGTTATGTCCCTATTGGAGTAACAACAGCTAACCTGTCCCAGGAGGAAATTAATAATCGTGTGGATGCCTGGGCTGCAAGGGGAATTGTTGGAGCTTTACTTGCCGAAACAGTCAATTTGCCAATGACAGAGATTCAGAGTCGTGTCGATGATTGGGCTGCAATGGCAGTCAAAGGTATTTTCATCGATGAGGCAGGATACGACTTTGGAGTATCCAGACAGAGACAGAATGATGTGATAAACTATGTTCATAGCAAAGGTCTTGGGGCGTTCATTAATGCCTTTAATCCGGATGATGTTTTCAGTTCAGCAATCGATCCTGATTTCAATCCAACAGGTAAACCAACATCTCTCGGTCCTAACGATATTTACCTGAATGAAAGTTTTCAAATAATTCAAGGCGAGTTTCAAGATTCGACATTTTGGGCGAATAAATCCGACAAGGCATTTGCTTATAAAAACCAATTTAGAACTCAGATGGCAACCATTACCACCGTTTCTGAAAACGATTCGGCGTTTGACCGGGATAAATTTGATTATGCCTGGTGGTCGACATTACTTTATGGTTTCGATACTATAGGTTGGGGAGAGCTGTTTTTTTCTGCTTCGGACAGTAACTTGCCTTTTCATTTTCGTCCGGATCCCGGCGAGATTGGAGATGCCTTCACTTCCCAGGTAAACCACACAAACGCACCTGTACATTCACGCACAACAATAAGCGGAACTATAGAATTGAATTTAGTCACTCATAGGGGAAGATTCGTGAAAGATGGAATTGTATTCTATTCGGATCCTTCAACAGGTAATGTGTTTGCAAAGGGCGCCTTTCATAAGTAGTGCTAGAGATATACAAAGATAATTCAATTTATTTAATACATTTCTATTATTTATTCCCAATATATTTATGAACCAACCCAGGAAAATATTCCGGGTTTTATTTTATTCAAGAATAGTGTGGATTACAGTTATAAGATAACATAATTATGATACTAATTTGTTTAAATTTGTGTTATTAACTCATGCAAACAACTTTTCTAAATAGATTTCAGGATTACCTCATAAAAAAAAATATAATATCAAATGAAGAACGAATTATTGTGGCTGTCTCAGGAGGTATGGATTCGATAGTTTTATTGTATTGTTTTTACCAAATTTCCTCGAAATATAATTTAAACTTATTGGTAGTTCATCTAAACCATAAATTGAGGGGTGAGGAATCTGACAATGATGAGAAATTCGTTGCGCAATATGCTCAAAGCTTAAAATTACAATTTATTTCAAAGCAAATCAATGTAGATAAATATGCAAAAGAAAATAAATTTAGTTTAGAGTTAGCGGCCCGTGAAGTACGCTATCAATTTTTAGAAGAAATTAAAGCAGAAAAAAGATTCGATAAAATTGCCACAGGCCATCATGCAAATGACCAGGCTGAAACCGTATTGTTCAATTTTATTCGTGGCAGCGGTTGGAGTGGGTTGACGGGAATCTCGCCGATAAGAAAAAATATCATCCGGCCGCTATTATTTGCCTATCATTGGGAGATCAAAAAATTTGCCAAGGAACAGAACTTGCAATATGTGCAGGATTCATCCAATCTGTCTATGGACCATTCACGCAATTACATTAGACATAATTTGTTGCCAGTGATCAAAAAGGAATTAAATTCTAACATTCATAAAAGACTTAATGATTTTAGTGCCATTTTTCTGGAAGGTCACGACTATTTTAAGGCTGAAGCGAATAAGGCATATCAGGCTTGTTTGATTTCAAGAGAAGATGACAATTTTACGCTTGATATTGGACGTTTTTGCTCTTACTTTACAATACTGCAAAAGTATATTCTGTTTCATATGCTTGCAAGGTCTGGATTTACACAAAATGTTCTTTCATTTCGTCAATTAGATCAAGTTTTGGAAATCATACATCGTCGCAAACCAGGACGATGGTATGAACTTCCATCAAGTTGGAAAATCGGTATAGATCATTCTGGGATAGTCCTGTTTAAAGATAATCAGCCGAAACCTATTCATAGATTTGTGACGATTGGCGAAAAAATTTCTTTTAACAATTTAAGGCTTAAATTTTCAAGCCGATTTTCACAGGATAGTCTGATTACATTCGAAACTGATTGTAATTTTGAATTTATCGATGCAGATAAACTAAAAAACGGTCAGATTGAGATTCGATCAATTCAAAATGGAGATTATTTTTTCCCATTAGGTCTTGGCCACAAACAAAAATTATCGGATTTTTTTATAAATCATAAAGTACCAAACCATAAGCGACGAAAAATTCTAGTTCTATCTTGTGGTGGTGAAATTGTCTGGGTTTGCGGATATCGATTGGATCACAGGTATCGAGTCACAGAAAATACCAACAAAGTTATTAAATTGAAAATAGAATATGAGTGAAGTGAAAACATATCCAAATTTAAAAAAAGAAATTGAGGAATCCGATCGGTACCGTCTTTTACTATCGGAAGAGCAAATTCAAAATAGAATCAAAGAACTGGCCGATGAGATATCTGCGGATTATGTCAATCGGTGTCCTGTTTTGGTTGGCGTATTAAATGGAAGTTTTATTTTTTTAGCTGATTTAATCAGGCAACTTTCAATTGATTGTGAAGTAGATTTTATTAAAATTTCCAGCTACGAGGATGCACTAAAATCATCCGGCAACGTAAATTTAATGAAGGATATAGATTGTGATTTGGAAGGAAAGGATGTAATTGTTGCCGAAGATATTGTTGATTCCGGTTTATCTGTACAATTTTTGGATAAGAAAATATTAGATATGAACCCAACGTCACTTAGTTTCGTTACGTTATTGGTAAAATGGGATAATGCAAAACCAAATCGTAAAATCGATTATGTTGGTTTTTCAATCCCACCAGAGTTTGTTATTGGTTATGGATTAGATTACAAGCAAAAATTGCGTAATCTTAAGAATGTCTATATAATGAAAGAATAATAAGAAATTCGGAGTCTTAATAGTTTATGGATAAAAAAAGAAAAAAAGATAACGCTTCAAAAAAACAAACTGGTGGTACGAACCGAGGACAAGGGAAAAAACCTGATAATTTCCAGTGGAAATCTCGCTCATTAATCATTTGGATTTTGGTAATCCTTGGCTCGGTTTTGTTTGCCAATGCATTCGGGAATTTGGGTGGTAGAGGTGAGCAGGCAGTAGAGTATGGTCATTACCGTGATTTCCTAGAGGCTGGTAAAATTGAAAAAGCGGTTATTGAAGGTGATGAATTACACGGGGAATTAAAATATGAAGATACCATTGAAATAGATCGTAAGGCAATTAAAGTATTAAGGTTCTATGTTACCCTGCCATTTATTGAAGATTGGATGCTAAAAGAATGGGACGATTATGGAGTAGATTATAATTTCCAAAGGAAATCCGTTGATTGGCTGGGGTACTTTCTCAACCTGCTTCCCTGGATATTAATCATGGCTGTTTTCTGGTTATTTTTTCTACGGCGAATGCAAGGAGGTGGTACCGGTGGAATTTTTTCATTTGGAAAAAGCCGTGCTAAGATGATGGTGGAGAGCAAACCGCGTGTAACTTTTGATGATGTTGCAGGTGCAGATGAAGCAAAAGAGGAACTTTTAGAAATTATTGATTTCCTTAAATCTCCTGATAAATATCAGAGACTCGGTGGCCGGATTCCAAAAGGAGCTCTCTTATTAGGTCCTCCCGGAACGGGGAAAACGCTTCTCGCAAAGGCAGTGGCTGGTGAGGCTTCAGTTCCATTTTTCAGCATTAGTGGTGCGGATTTTGTTGAAATGTTTGTCGGCGTTGGAGCATCCCGCGTGCGTGACTTGTTTGAACAAGGCAAACGCAATGCGCCGTGCATCATTTTTATTGATGAAATTGATGCTGTCGGACGACATAGAGGTGCCGGGCTTGGTGGAGGGCATGACGAAAGAGAACAAACCTTAAACCAACTTTTGGTTGAAATGGATGGATTTGAGACCGATGAAACCGTAATATTACTTGCCGCAACTAACAGGCCTGATGTATTAGACGTTGCCTTGTTGCGTCCTGGACGGTTTGACCGCCAGATTGTGGTAGATCGCCCTGATATCCGCGGAAGAGAAGGCATCTTAAAAGTCCATACCAAGAAGGTTCCACTTGCAAATAATGTAGATCTAAACACATTGGCGAAAGGGACACCTGGATTTTCCGGAGCTGACCTGGCAAACCTGGTTAACGAAGCTGCACTACTTAGCGCCCGTAAAGGGAAAAAGCACGTAGAGATGGATGATATGGAAGAAGCCAAAGATAAGGAAATGATGGGCGCAGAGCGAAAGAGTATGATCATTACCGAGGATGAAAAAAGAAGTACCGCCTTTCATGAAGCGGGACATGTTTTGGTTGCAAAATTAATTCCTGAATCAGATCCGGTTCATAAAGTCACGATTATTCCGAGGGGAAGAGCTCTTGGTGTAACTTCATATTTACCTATAGATGAACGTCATTCCTATTCTAAAGAAACATTGCAAATTCGTCTAGTGCATTTGCTTGGCGGTCGTGCAGCGGAGAAGCTTGTATATAATCATTTTACAACTGGAGCAGGAAATGATATCGAACGAGCAACTGAATTGGCTCGAAAAATGGTTTGTGAATGGGGTATGAGTGATAAACTCGGTCCTCTTGCGTTTGGAAAAGAGTCTGAAGAGATCTTTCTTGGTAGAGAAATTGCAAGGTCCAAAAATTATAGTGAACAAACGGCATTATTAATTGATTCCGAAACTTCACGAATTGTAAAGGAAGCTTCAGATCGCGCTCAAAAACTTATCAAAAACAATATGGAAAAGCTTCATTCATTAGCTGAAGCTTTGTTGTTACATGAGACCTTGGACGGTGACCAAGTTGATCAGATTTTTCACGGCAAAACATTGAAAACTAAAACGAAAAAAGCAGAAAATTCAACAAAATCATCTGATAATTCCGGAGACGGGAAATCTCAAAAAAAGCAAGCTACCGGTACTACAGGTAGAAAGAAAAAAGTAGAAGAAGAATTAGAAACCGAATGATTCTTTGTAATCCGGTACTAACTAGCCTCATACTATTTTTTGACTCATTGTGAATAAAATGAATCAATTTGCATGTTTCAAACCAGTTTAGAATACTATTCTGGAAATGTCCCAGGAGGAATATTTCTACTCGTTGCATTACTGGCAATTACCTGGTTCGTTCTTTGGTTCGTATTTCATTTTTCAAAGTTACTGCGTCTTAATCGGTTAATTTTAGTAGGAGGCATTTGCAGTTTAAGCATTTGCATAGGCTATACTTATTATTGGTTTAAGTATCCTCCACCACATGAACGCAAACGGATTCTTATACTGGCTGATACAAATCCTGAGCTATCAGACCCCTCTTCACAAACTTATCTCTATCAAACCTATTTGTATGAATTCCTAAAGAGCAAAATTGATTTGAGCCGGTTTCTGGTGTATAAGCCGGATAGTTATCTCGCGGTTGCAAATTGGGATTCTTTAAAATATTCTTCTTATCAAACCAAGCTCACTAAGTTTATGAGAGCCAGTTATGTCATTTTTATAAGACACGAAACATTATCTGAATTAATTACAGGAGATATATTAGTTCAAAACCAATCCGCAGGATTTGATACTACAAGGGATGTTCTTACCGGCATACCTGAAGAAATTGAATTACAGCAGGGAGTTTTGGATATTTTTTCAATTGATTCACAATATTCGAAAATCTATACAAGCAGATGGCCTCAACAAATACAAAAAACATGGGCTAAAGGTAAACTTGCTTATATTTCGAAGGACTTGATTTCTGCTCAACATAGTTATTTGCAGTGTTTAAAAATGGATGAGGGTTTTTATACTGCTCAAATTGAATTGGCACAATTGGATGTGGATTCTGCACAAATTCTACAAGCCAATGGAGGCTATTATCAAAATCATCTTTCGCGAGCTACCCAATATCTTTACTATTTGCGAGATCAAAATATCATAAATGGTGATGCAGCCAGAATTTGGGGTGAGCATGCAATTTTGTTGGAAAATTTTGTAGTTGCTGAACAGAAGTTAAAGGAGAGTCATAGACTTGATCGATTTAACGACAGGCTGTATTTGGATTTAACCCAGTTACATCCGAGCCGCTATCAAAATCTAAAATTTCTAAACGAGGAATCGCTCATTCGCCAAGCGCTATTCGTGAATCCCGCCTCCTATCAATCAACAATCCAATATTCAGACTTTCTAAACTTGAGTAGTCGATATGAGGAAAGTGAAAAAATCCTTTTGCAATTTATAGAGGTTTTTCCGGATCAATTTGATGCTTTGCTAGCGCTTGGAAAATTCTATATTTCACGACAAAATTACTTGGATGCCCATGCTATTTTCAGCAAAATGTTGTCCGGCAATTATTCTAATAAAATGCCTGTTAAATTTAATTTAGGTGTCGTTTACTTTCACCAGAAAGATTTTATTAACGCAAAAAAAATCTTTACCAGGATAGCAACACAAAATATGAATCCTGATGCTTTCCTTTACCTTGCTTACATAAGCGAGAAAGAGGAAGATATTGAACAATCTATCGAATATTTACGCAGCAGAATCCGGTATAATCGCGGACCAAACGATCACTATAAAGAAGAAGCCAGGAAAAGACTGATTATACTTTTAAAAAAACAGGGAGAGTTGCAAAATTGACAGCATTACCATCGCATGTTCGGATTCTATCAAATCATTCTATTCAAGGATTCCCCTGTGATCCGATGATTTGTTTAAGGCTTACACATCTGATTCCTGAAAAACAAAAGAAATTAAAAGAGATTTTATTGAGGAATAGATTTTCCTTCAAGAGTTTGGACTCTGATCTCAGTTTGATAGGATTTTGCTCTGAATATTCCAATTTTACAACTGAAATGTTAGCTCAAAAGGATCTTGTATTCATCTCAAATGAAATTGCGGAAGTATTGGGAATCTTTAAAAACCAAACTAAATGGGTGTGGAAGATTAAAGGACGCTCTTTACAATTGCATGAGCGAACGCATATAATGGGAATTTTAAACATAACCCCCGATTCTTTTTACGATGGGGGGAGATATGTCCAAACCGCAAAAGCTGTAGAACATGCTTTGCAAATGGTGGAAGATGGAGCCGATATTATAGATGTTGGAGGTGAATCCACTAGGCCGGGTTCTTTGCCGGTATCAGAAGAAGAAGAGATAAATCGTGTGCTCCCTGTGATTGAAGCAATTAGAAAACAAAGTGGTATCGCAATTTCAATAGATACGCAAAAATCCAAAGTAGCAAAATTGGCTATCGAAGCAGGGGCGGAAATCCTCAATGATATTAGCGGCTTAGGAAATGATACTGGAATTGCAAAATTGGCTAATGATTTTGGAACTGGATTGATTTTAATGCATATTAAAGGAACACCCAGGGATATGCAGCAGCAATTATCGTACGATAATTTAATGGAAGAAATTCTTCTTTTTTTGAGTAATAGCAAGAATAAAGCAATGGAAATGGGTGTTAATTCTGATCAGATCGTTTTGGATCCCGGAATTGGTTTTGGCAAACGGTGGTTTGATAATTATGACTTGATAAACCGCTTGCAAGAATTACAGGTATTGAACGCTTCAATATTAGTTGGAGCTTCGCGAAAGTCTTTTTTGAACAAAGCGCTATCAATGGATCCCGGTGAAAAATTGGAGGGTTCCCTGGTGTCCCATGTTATGGCGGTGAAGAATGGTGCTCATATTGTGCGGGTTCATGATGTAAAAGAAACCAAGAAAGCGACTCTTGTTGCCGATTCATTTAATCGGTAAAATAATTCTGCACATAAATGGTTCAATTAATCAATGAATAAATTTAACATAACTTTATTTCAGATTGGGTTTATTAAAGTCACGCTAATAGACGTGCTGGATGTATTGTTAATTGCATTTATTCTGTATCGATTATACCAGTTTTTACGAGGTACCCGCGCTTTTCAAATGGCTGTGGGTTTATTAATCATTCTTCTGGTGTCGGCTCTGGTCAATTTATTCAACTTAAACGGTATGGTATGGATATTTAATAATTTAAAAACAATTTGGCTGATTGCATTTGTTATTGTTTTCCAACCAGAGTTGCGCAGGCTTTTACTCAACATTGGTCAATTACCCTTGATTCGAAAATTTGTACTTGTTCGAAGTGGACTTGCAATTGATGAGATTATTAAAGCCAGTTTAGAGCTTTCGAATCGCGGTTTTGGCGCCATAATTGTTCTTGGCAGAAATTCCGGATTGCGCCGGGTAATCGAAACAGGACAACCAATTCAGGCAGAAATATCATCACCTTTAATAGTCTCACTTTTTAACCCGCTATCTCCTTTGCACGATGGTGCCTTGATTATTCAAAATGAATTAATAGAAGCAGCCAAATGTATTTTACCTTTATCTGAATCGACAAAATTAGAACCTTGGTTAGGCACAAGACATCGGGCAGCTGTAGGTTTGGCAGAAGAATCTGATGCTGTGATCATTATTGTTTCCGAAGAAACACGCAAAATCTCAGTAGCTATGAATGGTCAACTTTATCGCAATTTGGATGAAAAGAAATTGTACGAAATCATAGAACAATCGATTAAGTCGAAATAAAGACGTAAAACCCTGAAACGTGAGATGGCAAACAGAGAAATGGCAATATTGTGAAACGGCAATGGTAGGAATTTAGAGGTATAGTTTAACTTAAAAAATAATTTAATTAGATTTCGAATAGCGATATAATTCTATAATCGAAGCACTTTAATTTTCAAGAAATATCCCTTGCAACTTCATTTGATTCAATCACTGAAATCCAATATAATTTGAATGGAATGCTTTGATTGATTCAATTTCAACTACTGTCGGTTTCGTTAGCGTGTGGATGTGTTAGCCCCAGGATATTTTTCCGACTTAGAATCAGTTTGAAAATTATTGGAAACGTTAAAGATTGGAGGATAAATGGTTCATCGATTCTACATATTAAGGTTATTGATCTTTTGTCTATTCCTTGGATTTGTGATTCTTACTAATGCAGATGCGCAGGAAAGATCGGTCCTCAATTTTCAAAATAGAGGTGCACAATATCAAATTGGGTCGGACGATGAATTGCTCATAAAAGTGAATATTTGGGGTTTCGTACAATCTCCCGGTCAATATCTTGTTCCACGCAATACCGACCTGGTTTCTTTGATATCCTATGCCGGCGGACCCGCCGAAAATGCAAAGCTTTCCAAAATTAAAATTGTTAGAACTTTTGAACTAGAAACTAAAGGCACAAATGGAAAGCTGCAAGAGAAGATCATTGAGTTTGATATCAAGAAATTCCTTGAAACTGGCGATATGACCTTTAATCCGCAATTGATGCCGAATGATATGATTATGGTTAAAGGTACAACTAGTGCATTTATTGCTAAATCATTTCAATATTTAGGACAATTAGCAATAATTGCTAACTTAACATGGCTAATAATTAGAATAGAAAGAGATAAATAAATCAAATGAAGGGTGTAATTTTAGCAGGCGGTTTAGGATCGCGACTTTCTCCTCTTACCAAAGTCACAAACAAGCATCTTCTTCCAATTTATGATAAGCCAATGATATATTATCCAATCGAAACATTGGTTAATTCCGGGGTTGATGATATTTTGATTGTAACCGGAGGTAAAAATGCTGGGGACTTTTTACGGCTTATAGGAAATGGCAAAGAGTTTGGGTTAAGGCATATTAACTATACATACCAGGAGGGTGAAGGAGGTATAGCCGAAGCGCTTGATTTGGCAGAATATTTTGTTGATAATGATAAAGTTATTGTTGTACTTGGCGATAATATACTTGAAAAAGACATAAAACCTTATGTAGATGAATTTAAAGAGCAAAAATCTGGAGCGAAAATTCTCTTAAAAGAGGTAGGCGATCCCCAGAGATTTGGTGTTGCAGAAGTCGAAGATGATAAAGTGATGGGCATTATAGAAAAACCACAAATTCCAAAAACTAATTATGCAGTAGTTGGTATATATATGTATGATTCCAGGGTATTTGATATTATAAAAACACTAAATCCTTCCAATCGAGGTGAATTGGAAATTACAGATGTAAACAATGCGTATATTCGATCAAAGGAAATGAGTTATAACATTTTAGATGGTTGGTGGACAGATGCTGGGACTTTTGATTCTTTATACAATGCAAATCATTTAGTTGCAAATAGCAAGTTAAACTTAACTTAAGAACTTATTTATCGAGCATAATCACATGCAAGGAGATCTGTGATGAAAGTTTCAAAAGTGTCATTATTGTTTTTATTGTTCTTCACGGTTACTTTAGTGCCGTTCGTGAATGCACAATTCCATGCTGGTGGGCAAGGTTTGATGTATACCCACTCAGCAAGAAACTTGGAAAAAGGAAGTTTAAATGCTTTTTTCCATTCCCGTTTTTTTGGAAAAGGAGTTGAATTCGAGTCCGGTCCATTAACAATATGGGATGTTCAAGGCTCATTTGCTTTGACCTATGGATTGAGTGACCGAGTAGAATTTACTTTTCAACCAATCATATACCAGGATGATGCTCTTGTGGATAGTAATATACCAGATGATTTATTTTTCAAACTAAAAATTGGTTCTCTTGGTCCTGTTGCAAGTAAATTTAAATATGGAGCGTTAATTTCAACAAGAATACCTCTTGCCGAACGTCATAATGTTCTTTTTGAACCCTACTCTGCTGGATCATTTGAAATTGGTTTTATCGGATTAGGCAGCTATGCAAGTGATGTTCTTTTCCCTAATGAATCACTCAATGCCCATTTCAATCTTGGTTTTAATTTGTATAATGATTCAGGGAATGATATAAACAAACAGCTTCCTGATAGTTTAGCAAACAATGGGACTTCTTCTTCTCTGAATTTTGCTGTTGGTGTTGGACAACCCTATGATAATTGGAATGTTTCTGCGGAAGTTCATGGAAGTTTTTTTGTTCAGCAGCCGCCAGTCTCAGCTTATAGTCGAGAGAGCTATGTGTATTTTACTCCTGGCATTTCCTATAAACTGTTTAATTGGGTGCAATTAAATGTTGCTGCCGATCTTCTCCTCACATCAGGTGAAGATGCAACGAACTATAATTTTGTAGCCCAACCTTTTAGCGAGTTACCAGACACCTATCCAAACTGGAGAATCAACACCGGTGTGAAATTTAATATTCTATCAAATTCCTACCAAGATAGTGAAAGAGATATTCTGGTAAGAAAAGCGGAAACACGTCGTGATGTATTTGAACAGATTGTAAGAGAACAAAGAGAAACTGAAAAAGCCGAAAAAGAATTAACAAGAATCAAAGAAGAGCGGCTAAAAGCTGAGCAAGAACTTGAACGATTACGAAAACTATTGGAAGGTGAAAGTTCTAAAAATAAAAAGAAGAAAAACGATTCTAACTGATAAAAGTTAATAAATTTAGACTAAAAAAGCCCTCCTGTTTGAGGGCTTTTTTTTTGTATTTATGTCAATTTAGATTTAACTCATTGTTATAATTAATGGCTTTGCAATTTTTTTGAAATCCATAAACTATTTTGTTGAATTTTCTTTAGAGAGTCTGGATTTGTTTATGAATCCTTTTTTAAGGATAATTGGTGTTTGCAAATTCCATTAGTTTGTTCCATATTGAAAATATTGTAATTGGATGATATGTATTGGAAAAAATTAATAGGACTAAAAAGATGACCAAATTAGCTTTAATCCAACAGCATGCCTCTTTGGATATGGATGAAAATATTAAGCGTGCTGTAGCTTCAACAAAGAATGCTGCATATGAAGGGGCTCAACTTATCGCATTTGCTGAATTGGCATTTACTAGATTTTTTCCCCAAACACCGGCTTCCGGAGATGTTGTGCAGTTGGCTGAAACCATTCCTGGAAAAACAACAGATATATTTTCCCAATTGGCCAGGGAGTTTGGTGTTGTTATCGTTTTAAATCTTTTCGAACGCAATGGCAATGAAACTTTTGACTCTTCGCCCGTGATTAATTCTGATGGATCCATACTTGGTACTACACACATGGTTCACATAATTGAAGCGTCTTGTTTTCATGAAAGAGGATATTATACACCAGGGAAACATGGCACTCCCGTATATGAAACAACTGTCGGTAAAGTGGGAGTAGCTATTTGTTATGATCGACATTATCCAGAGTATATGCGGTCACTGGCTTTACGGGGAGCAGAATTAGTGATCGTCCCCCAGGCCGGTTCCGTAGGAGAATGGCCTGCTGGGTTATTTGAATCTGAACTTCAGGTGGCAGGTTTTCAAAATGGCTATTTTACTGCACTTTGTAATCGTGTTGGAAAAGAAGACTGCATTGAGTTCGAGGGAAAGTCTTTTGTCACAGCTCTTGATGGAAGAATCATCGCCCAAGCTCCAGCAGCAGAGGATGCCATTCTGTATGCTGAGATTGATCTTGATGAAGTCAAAAATTCTCACGCAAAAAAACATTTCTTAATTGATCGAAGACCGGAATTATACGGTGCCTGGTTAAAATAAAGTTGCCAAAACAAATAGTCATCTTACTGATTTGGTGTACCGATTTCTGAAGTTTTAGGTTATATTAATCAGTTATCAATAAATTAATCTTTGAAAATGTCTGATTCGCAATCTAATCATACAGGAATGACACCAGCTATCAAACCAAAACAAGATCGTTATTACCAGCTTTATGAATTATTTCAATTGATCTCCTCAACGCTTGATCCTAATGAAGCATTGGATTTAATCATCGATGCAGCTGTGAAAATTACAAACGCTACAACTGCATCGCTCATTTTGGTCGACTGGGAGAGCAATATTCTCAATATTAAAGTTTCTCGCGGGTTTGTAAAACACATCGAAAATCTGAAATTAAAAGTGGGAGAAGGTCTAACCGGTTGGGTGGCTAAAAATGGACAACCTCTTCTAATCGCAGATGTGTCAAAAGATGCTAGGTATGTTCAACTCAATAAAAACATCAAATCGGAATTGGCTGTCCCCCTGAAGATTGAAGAATCAATCATTGGTGTGGTAAATGTAGATAGCACTCGTCTTAATGCATTTGATGATGATGATGTAAATTTGCTGACGCTTTTGTCAAAGCAATCTGCTCAGATGATAAAGAACGGCCAACTTTTTGAAACAGCTAAACGCAAAGTTGAGGAGTTATCCACATTAATTGAAATCAATAAAGCGGTTGCCAGTTCATTATCATTGCAAAATATCCTGGATCAGGTGGTTCAACGAACTGCAAAATTGATGCGGTCAAAAATTTGCTCTGTTTTGCTTTTATCAATTGAAAAAGAAATGTTAACCCTTGAGGCACATTATGGGGAAACTGCCGGGTATTCCAGGATCCAAAATTTTCATATCGATGATAGTCTAATTGGCCAGGTAATTGTTTCTAAAAAGCCACTCCAAGTTTTGGATGTTAGAAAAGAACAGAGATTTAAAGACAAAAAATTTGCTGAAAAAGAGGGCTTGTTTTCATTATTATCTGTTCCTCTGTCTGTGAAAAATGAGGTCATTGGAGCGATCAATATTTATAAATCGAAGCTATACCGATTTACCAATGAAGAGATAACTTTATTGACTTCACTTGCTGATCTGTGCGCAGTTGCAATAGAAAATGCACGAATTCATGAAAACATGGTTATTTTAGAGGAGCAAATCCGGCAGGCTGACAGGTTGGCTGCTGTTGGAGAATTAGCTGCCGGGATAGCGCATGAAATTAGAAATCCATTAACCGTTGTGAAAATGATTTTTGATTCAGGAAGTTTATTGAATAAAAAAGATATTCGCGTGATTCGCGAAGAATTGAATCGAATGAATAAGATTGTTACTCATTTGTTGGATTTCGCCAAGCCGAGGGATCCGATTCGGGAAAGTTGTGATTTGAATATTATTATTTCCAATGTTCTTTTGCTTCTTTCCCATGCCGTTAGACAAAAAAATATTCAAATTATTAAAAACCTGGATCCGCAAATTCCAAATCTTTTTGTCGATTCGGTACAGATGCAGCAGGTTTTTTTGAATCTATTACTTAACTCAATCGAAGCCTTAAAATCCGGCGGTGACCTTCTAGTGAAAAGTAAAAAAATAAAATCAGAATGGATCGAAGTGTCAATCGAAGATAAGGGTGCCGGAATTCCTAAGTTTATCCAAAAAAATCTATTCACACCCTTTGTGTCTGGAAAATCGTCAGGACTTGGCTTGGGACTTTCCATTGTTAAAAGGATTGTAGATGCCCATAATGGTACATTAAAATTGATAAGCTCTACTCGAAAAGGAACCAGGGCTTTAGTAGGTTTGCCAATATCTTTACAAGAATAATAAAGTTACTTAATTGAGAAAATGTCCACTATACTAATCGTTGATGACGAAACCAATATTCATTATTCGTTTGAAAAAATACTGCCAAACGATATTGAAATTCTGTCTGCGTGTGATGGAGAAGATGCTCTGGAAAAAATCAATAAATTCAGACCAAACCTGGTTGTTATGGATGTTCAGTTGCCAGGTATGAGTGGACTAGATGCTTTGCAAAAAATAAAGGAGATTGACGCCAAAATTCCTGTAATAATTATGACAGCATACGGATCAGTTAATACTGCTATTAATGCTATGAAATTTGGTGCTTATGAATATATTCTAAAACCTTTTGATGTCGAAAAAATGCGAGGTCTAATAAATGGAGCGCTGGCTAACGAAAAAATTATGCGCCGTTCTGTTTCACTGCCTAGCGATTTCGGTGTAATTGAAAACAAAGGGGATGTGATAATTGGATCCTCAGATTCCATGCAGAAGATTTACAAATTGATTGGACAAGTGGCGGAGCAAGATGTTACTGTTTTGATTTTTGGTGAGAGTGGTACAGGAAAAGAATTAATTGCCAGGGCAATTTATCATCACAGTAAGAGGAACAATCAACCATTTCTTGAAGTCAATTGTGCCGCATTACCGGAATCTTTGTTGGAGACCGAATTATTCGGACACGAAAAAGGTGCTTTCACCGGAGCTATTGAACGTCATATTGGTAAATTTGAACAAGTAAATTTAGGCACCATGTTTCTGGATGAGATCGGTGAAATGAGCCTGAATACCCAGGCTAAAGTTTTGCGGGTTATACAATCAGGTGAATTTATTCGCGTCGGTGGTCAAAAAATGATCCATTCAAATGTGAGACTAATTGTAGCTACAAATCGCAACCTTGAACAAGAGATTAAATTAGGGAATTTTCGTGAAGATTTATTCTATCGTTTGAATGTGATTACATTTTATGTACCTCCACTCCGGAAGCGGAAATCTGATATTCCTGAGCTTGTTCATTATTTTGTTCAACGTTTTAATAGGGAGATGAACAAGAAAATCCGGGACATTGACAAAAATGCTTTGCAAACCCTTATTAAGTATCATTGGCCGGGTAATGTTCGGCAATTGGAAAACTGTATTCGACGTGCCATTGTTCTGTCAAAAGGAGTAACAATTACTTCTGATGAACTGGAATTTGATAGCGTTTTTGACATTGAATGGGTTTCAAAAAATAAAGATATTGAAGAAATAGTAGAAAATATTATCGAGAATTATGGTAATGGAAATGAAGCTCCGAAACTGGTACCAACCATTGAAAAACTATTGATAAGCAAAGCATTACTAAAAACCAGGGGCAACCAGGTTCAAGCTGCCAAAATGCTTGGCATTCATCGCAATACATTGCGGAGCCGAATGAAAAAATATCAACTGTAATCTCCAAAACAAATTCTCCAAATTATAGTGGTTTGTTCTGTTTTTTAGTCTGGTCATTTTCTGTACACCTCTGCCCAATTTTGTGCAACCTGCTATATTTAAAGCGCCAATTACTTCCAAAGTTTAATGCGCAAATTAATCATTGAAAATTCTATCTTATTGATTTTAAAATACATATAACTTAATATAAATTAGGAAATTCATTTAGGGTAGTTGATGGCATACAATTTGCAATTTTACCCAAATTAATTATTTGAGATATAGATCAAAAACTTTTAACCACTTAACCATTAATCAAATTAATAAATACTAAAATTTACAGGAGGTAACAACATGGCTAAATCTATTGCGGATGTCCTGCAAATGGCCAAAGATAAAGATGCAAAAATTCTGGACTTGAAGTTTATGGATTTTCCGGGTTTATGGCAGCACTTTTCAACACCCATTTCTGCACTAACAGACGATGTATTTGCCGAAGGATTCGGTTTTGACGGGTCTAGTATTCGAGGTTGGCAGGCAATCAATGAAAGTGATATGATTGTCATTCCAGATCCAAACACTGCTATTATAGATCCATTCATGCTGCCAACAACCTTAAGTTTGATTTGTGATGTTCATGATCCTTTAACCAAAGAAAAATATACCCGGTGCCCTCGTAATATTGCTCAAAAAGCTGAGGCATTTTTGAGATCAACAGGTATAGCAGATATGGCTTACTTAGGCCCGGAAGCTGAGTTTTTCATTTTTGATGATGTCCGTTTTGACCAGAACGCCAATTCCAGTTATTATTATTTAGATTCCGTGGAAGGCCGTTGGAATTCGGGAAGAGAGGAAGGTCCAAACCTTGGTTATAAGCCACGTTACAAAGAAGGATACTTTCCCGTTCCCCCGAGCGATGCTTTTCACGATATTCGGAGTGAAATGATACTTACTATGATCGATTGCGGACTGGATGTGGAATGCCACCATCATGAGGTTGCTACGGGTGGACAAGCAGAAATCGATTTGAAGTATGGGCCATTAGTAAGTTCGGCTGATGGGATGCTGTTATATAAATACATAGTCAAAAACACCGCTAAAAAATTCGGTAAAACTGCTACTTTCATGCCGAAGCCGCTTTATGGCGATAATGGTAGCGGGATGCATACCCACATAAGTTTGTGGAAGGAAGGGATTCCGTTATTCGCTGGTTCAGGTTATGCCGGTCTTAGTGAAACAGCCATGTTTTTTATGGGTGGTATATTAAAACATGCGCCTGCTCTTGTCGCTTTAACCAACCCAACCACCAATTCTTTTAAGAGATTGGTACCCGGTTACGAAGCCCCGGTTAACCTGGCATATTCAATGAGAAATCGTAGCGCTGCTTGCAGAATTCCGGTTTATTCCAATAATCCAAAATCCAAACGAGTAGAATTCCGTTGTCCGGACCCATCTTGTAATCCTTATTTAGCTTTTAGCGCCATGCTAATGGCTGGTTTGGATGGCATTACTAATAAGATCCATCCGGGTGAACCTTTGGATAAAGACATTTATGAATTGGCTCCGGAAGAATTGGCAGAAATTCCATCTACACCTGCTTCATTGAATGAGGCTTTGGACTGCCTCGAAAATGATCATGATTTTCTCCTGAAAGGTGATGTGTTTACCAATGATGTAATTGAAACATGGATCGCATATAAAAGAGAAAACGAAGTGGATGCGATGAGGTTACGGCCACATCCTTATGAATTTGCTTTGTATTACGATATTTAAGAAACTTGAATCAAAATTAAGAGCGCCTGGACGATGAGATTATCGCCAGGCGTTTTTTTTTACCGAATTTAATCATTATTTGATAAAATTCTCTTGCCTTGTGAACTTGTAAGTTTGCTTGTAAATAAAATAGTTTATAAAATTAGGTAAAATAAATATGTTGTTTTTTTTCGGACCCATTTGTGACCACTTTAATAGATCATAAAAAAATAGACCTCCTTTTACGGGAACAGCTAAACCCGGAACAAATTTCTAACTTTCTAAAAAATTTGAACTTCAAGGATTGGCTGGCTGCCTATCGAAGTCTTTTACGAATGGCTGATACTGATAAGTTGATTCCCATTCTTAATCAATTGTACCCATTTCTCCTGGAGGCTATTTCTAAAGCAGCTAATCCCAATCAGACATTAATCAATTTTGAACAATTTCTGAATGGAGCTTCAGATAAGTCGGCTATGCTTCAGTATTTGAATAATGAACCTCGAATGGTTGAGATTTTGATTACGCTTTTTGCCGGCAGCCAATTTCTTTCAGAAATTTTGTTTCGAAACCCTGAGTATTTCGAACAGTTTAAAGATCGTAAACAGCTAGCCCAGACTAAATCCGTCCATCAATTTTGTGCCGAATCCATACAGTCAGTTCAACTAGCCGGACATACATCCGAAAAATTAGACAATTTGCGAAAATATCAAAAGAAAGAATTGCTTCACATTGGCGCCAGTGACTTAATGGGGCTTTTCGATTTTCAAACGGTTACTTTACAAATTTCAAACCTTGCAGATAGTTTGGTACGTGCATGTCTTGAAATAGCTGCTGAAAAAACTCAAATTGATCCGGAAGGATTTGTTGTTCTTGCAATGGGAAAACTTGGGGGACAAGAATTAAATTACAGTTCCGATATTGATTTGTTGTTTATCGTTGAATCCATTCCAATAGCATATCGCAAACTTGGTGAGAGTTTAATCAATTCCCTTACAAAAGCTACTGGTGAAGGGTTTTTATACCGTGTGGATATGCGTCTTCGCCCCTGGGGCCGCGATGGACCTCTGGTTTCATCTTTAGATGATCATTTTAAATATATAGAAACGACGGCCCGGTTATGGGAAAAACAAGCTCTATTGAAAGCCAGGGTTATTTCAGGCGAAGAAAGCGTTGGTATAGAATTTTTGAATCGAATTCAACCTTTGATTTTCGATGTAGCCAGTCATAATGTACGGGATGAAGTTAGCCTCATGAAACAAAGCGTTGAAGCAAATTTGCGCATACGACGTGAAAACCAACGGGAAGTTAAGCATGGAGAAGGCTCCATTCGTGATGTTGAATTCCTTACTCAATACCTCCAGCTTATTCATGGCGCCAACCGACCTGAAATACGCAGTCGCAACACTCTTGATGCCTTGGCTCGTTTACGCGCATGTAATCTTTTGCCAGTAGAGCAATTTAGAATCTTAACAGATGGATATACATTTCTGCGTATTATTGAACATCATTTTCAAATGATGCATTATCGCCAGACTCATCTTATCCCAACGAATGCTGATGATATCACTTATCTTGCCAATAGACTTGCATTTTCAGGAAAAAATGCCGGTAAAAACTTCATGACTCGATATCTGGAACATAGCAGAGCCATTCGAGAAATCTATGAAGAATATCTTGGCGATTCCCTAACTCCTCAACAGGTTCGATTAGATCAGTTACCTTCTAATATTCATGGGGTTGAGAAAGATTTAAGTAAGCATGTTTCCAGGATGAATGCCTCTTACCGTGAAATATTTTCAGATGAAGAAATTGAAAGACATGAAAAACTAATTCGGTTTCTTGATGAGAATACACTGGTTAAGATTGAAGCAACTTTATTAACCAATAAAAACTGGCAGCTCGTCATTGTCGGTTATGATTATTTAGGAGCTTTATCCGTCATATGCGGACTGCTCTTCATTTATGGATTCAATATACAAAGCGGCCAAATTTTCACTTATGAATCGGTAGATTCAACCGGAGCCAAACGACCAGGTAATCGAAGAAGGCATGGAAGAATATCCCGATATTCTAATGTGGAAAAAGGTTCCCTACGAAAAATTGTTGATGTGTTTCAGGTTACTCCGACTCAAAAACATGTTTCAGAAGAAATTTGGCAAAACTATGAAACCGAACTTGTAGATTATTTACATAAGATCCGCGCAAAACAAAGTAAGGAAGTGCAAGGCGAGTTGGCTAAGCGTGTTGCGAATAGACTGCATCAAACAACTACCGAGGGTACAACTTCATTACAACCAATATTAATTGATATTGATAATACAGCCTCCGAACAGCATACGATTCTAAGGATTGATGCTTCAGATACAATCGGATTCTTATATGAATTAACAAATGCTCTAACTTTAAATGGAATATTTATTTGGCGGGTTATGATCAGCTCTATTGAAGATCGTTTGCATGATACCATTTTCGTTACTGATATACAAGGTCAGAAAATCACCGAACCCTCAAAACAGCAGGAATTGCGAATCGCAACTACATTGGTAAAACACTTTGTTCGTTTGCTACCAAATGCACCCAACCCGGAATCTGCATTATTGCATTTTCGCGAATTCATCGAGCAACTTTTTCAACAGAGTAATTGGATGAATGAGCTGGTTTTTATCCAAAAACCGGATGTAATGGATGCCCTCGCAAAACTTTTTGGTGTGAGTGATTTCTTATGGACTGATTTTCTCAGGCTACAGCATCACAATCTATTTCCTGTCCTGCAGAATTTAGAAGCCCTTTCTACCGTAAAATCTAAAGCAGATTTGAGAAAGGAATTAGAAATATCTCAAAACATAGCTGCTGATGAAAACGAGACAATAATGAAATTGAATGAGTTTAAAGATCGTGAGATGTTTCGAATCGATATGCGCCATATTCAAGGATATATTACTGAATTCGGTCAATTTTCCGCAGAGCTTTCCGATCTTGCCGAAGTAATTGTTGAAACTGTATTTGCCTTTTGTGAAAAACACCTCGTTGTGAAATATGGAATGCCGGCGGTTGGCAGTAAAAGAAGCCCGATAGGCTTATTCGCGTTAGGGAAATTTGGTGGGCGAGAATTGGGATTTGCATCGGACATTGAGTTGATGTTGGTTTATGAAGGAAAAGGAAAAACGATAGGTCCAAATTCAATTACAAATGCTGAATTTTTTGAAGCATTAGTGCATGAAATCAGAAATTCGATACATGCCAAGCGAGCAGGCGTATTTGAAATAGATATGAGAATGCGGCCTTACGGTAAGGCAGGACGATTAGCAGTTACAAAAGAAGCGTTCCAAAAATATTTTGATCCGGATGGACCTGCCTGGAATTACGAACGGCAG
>CAYXGW010000079.1:0-26401 GCA_964464595.1 uncultured Deferribacteres bacterium | reverse complement strand
TTTGTTAACTACTATTGGTTGTCTTATCGTTATCCTATCTTCCATCTGATGAGTAGGAATCCGCTTTACCAGGAAAAAACTTACAAAAGCGGCTAATAAGCCTACCCCAATAGCTATTGATGACGCATCTAAAAAGTCCAGATCCAATTTTAAATTTTTAAGTCCCTTGAAAACCATTGTCAAAGTGAGTATTGCAAAAACAAAAAACACAATATATGGCGTCAAGCGTTTGGCAGATTTTACGGGATCAACGCTGTAAAAGATAAATCTGCGCAGCAATGTAAAAATTAAATAAGCGATTGTGCCGCTTAGCAAGGGAGAAACGATCCAACTGGAAAAGATAAATCCAACTTGTCCCCAATCAACGGCATGCATACCTCCTACAACAGCTCCAAAACCCAGGACGGCTCCTACAATGGAATGTGTTGTTGAGACAGGCCATCCATAGTAAGATGCTACCTGTAGCCAAATAGCTGCAGCTAATAGAGCGCCGACCATCCCGAAAACCAGGTCCAAAGGGGCATTTTGGAAAACTTCCGGGCTAATAATTCCCGTTCTAATCGTTTCTGATACGTTCGTACCTACTAAGAAAGCCCCGGCAAATTCCAGGATAGCTGCTACGATGACAGCTCTTTTAATAGTTAATGCGCCAGATCCTACTGATGTGCCCATAGCGTTTGCAACATCATTCGCTCCTATACTCCATGCCATATAAAATCCACAAGCAAGAGCGAGCAAAAGCAATATTGTTTCAACTTCCATATTCGGATATCCTAGTAGTCAGCTAACATTCTTAAATTCATCTATGTGTTGTTCTTGCTTTATTTTTTAAGATCGAGGAGCATCCTTATTCTATCAGCCAGATTTTCAGAAAGATTTCCTAAAGATGCGATTGCACGGATTATGTTATTCCACAACATAAAACTGGTATATGGATATTGATCATCTACGTTGAACATTTTTTTCACTAATGATCGCTGCTGTACATCAGCTTCATGCTCCATTAGTGAAACTTCATCTGTCATTTTTCGAACCTTTTCTGCTTCGTTACCGCCAAAAGACGACGCCAAAAGTTCATCCATCTCACGAATTATTTGATGAGCTTTTCGAAATGCTTCTATATTTTTCTTCATGAAAATTTCCAACTCATTTCCACAATTAGGCAAAGGTTCCAAATTCTTAAATGTAAAAAGAACCGCAATATCTTCTGCTGTATCAGCAATAGCATCTTGTGTAGCCAAAATTTGAAGTAAATCCCCACGGTCTATTGCAAGAAACAAACCCTTGGGTAAATTATTGCGAATTTTATTTTTAGAAAGATCAGCAGTGTGCTCCAGTTCTGAAATTTCCTCTGCCAGCTGGCTTATTCGTTCATAATTTTCTTCCTTATAAGTGTCGAAAAGTTCCTCCAATTTGTCAATGCAAGCTGCAACTTTTTGCATATGGGTTTGTAATGGGGCAAATGGGGAACGAGAGAACAATGTAGAAAACCCTCTCATTGTGTTATCTCCTCTTTTTTGGTTTTGTTGTAAATTAAAGGGAAAATATATTTGCAATCAAGAAAGTATCTATAAATTTGATGCTTTGTTTTTTTATCTATTAATTTTATTTTATTTTTTTATAGAAATAATAAATTGCAAACTGATCTCGTGTTCTTTGGAATTATCATGTCCATAATCAATATAACCCAATATATTATTATTGTTTGAATTAGTATCTTGAATCATTACGCAATCGCAGAAAAATATGTTGATTTAGAATTATTGTTATATGGTTTTTTCCGGAATCGTTTTGGTTAGGTCTTTTTAAGATGAGCAGTCCAGGAAATCATTTCTTCAAGCAGCGAACATTAAAAATAATTGTAGGTTTTTTCTTCATTAATATCATATTATTTTTCGTGGGTTTCATTTTGTGAATTCCAACAGTCATTTTAAAATCTTTTGTTTCTTTAAGCTGCGAAATTAGATGAATTTCAAATATAATTTTTAATCTACTTAATAAAATATACCACCGGAGGATTAGAAAAATGAACCGAAAGTATTTGACTTTGGTATTGGTTGCTTTCAGTTTACTGAGCATAGTATTAGAAAGTTATGGCCAAGAAGCTCGCCGCCGATGGGAACGGCTTTGTGAAATTCGGCGGCAGAAATTCGACCTCATCCTGCCGGAAGTCATGCGCGAGAACGGTATTGATATGTGGATCACAATGATGAGCGAGGGGAATCCGGATCCGCTCTACGAGGATCTGGGTCGTGGTTATGCAGGTTCAAAAGGTTATTATATATTCACTGATCGTGGCGGAGAGCGAATTGAACGAGTTGCAATTGGAATTTCCGGATATATGCTCGAAGCCTGTGGTGTCTACGACCAGGTTTTGGGAGGGGTCAATCTTCGTGAATTTGTCCAAGATCGGAATCCGACAACCATTGGCATAAATATTTCCGACTATATCGGCGCTGCCGACGGATTGTCTCACTCCAGTTATGAATTCCTAAAAAAAGAATTGGGTGAGACCTATGCACCACGATTGAAATCTGCTGAAAAACTGATATCGGATTTTCGTTCTCGTCGAGTTGCCTCGGAACTCGTCGCATTCGGTGAAGCAGCAGAGCTCACTCGTCAGATCACCGAAACAGCATTATCGAATCAGGTCATCACTCCTGGTGTTACAACTTTGGAGGATGTGGCCTGGTGGATCCAGGACCAGGTTCTGGCTAAAGGTCTGCAAACCTCATTTGACATGCCCTCTGTATATATAACAGGACCAAAAGGGATCGAAGCCATCTCGAATACACGGATTATCCAACGCGGCGATTTTATGATGACGGACTGGGGATTAGGGTATCTCAACATGTACACAGATGTCAAACGTGTAGCTTATGTTCTTAAGCAGGGAGAAACCGCGGCACCCAGGAATTTGACTGATGCCTACAAAAAAGCATTGAGCATCCGTGATATTTTGCGAAAGAATATAAAGCCCGGAAAAACAGCTGCAGCCACCTATAAAATCGTGAACAAAAAGATCGAGGAAGACGGCTTTGCCATCATGAAAGAATTCAACAAACCTTCAAAGGGTAATGCTATGGATGTGATCGTTGGTTCGCACTCGGTCGGTAATCTCGGGCATGGAATCGGTCCTTCTATTGCTTTCTTCAACCCGCGCCGGCTGCAATTTGAAATCAAACCCAATAATCTTTTTTCTATCGAGTATTTTGTTTATATTCCGTTACCCGAGTGGGGTGGAGCAAAAGTTCGAATTCCTATCGAAGACGATGGGGTAGCCACTACCCGTGGGGTGGAATGGTTATACCCGGTAGCTGAGCGAATTTTGATCATAAAATAAATTTGCTAGAAGATCACAAAACACGAAATAAGTTAGTGTTAACAATATCATTTGAATGAAGAAACAATTATTATGAATATTTTAGAAACAGACCGCTTAATCCTTTGCAAACTCTCTATTGACGATGCGGAATTTATCCTTGAACTTTTGAATGATCCTTCATTTTTACGTTACATTGGAGACAAGGGCGTGAAAAACCAGGATGATGCTCGTGACTATATTTTACATGGACCCATGGAAAGCTATGACCGGCATGGTTTTGGGCTTTATTTGACAAAGTTGAAGGATGGTGACGTTCCCATTGGAATCTGCGGATTGTTGAAAAGAGAGACCCTGGAAGATGTCGATGTGGGATTCGCCTTTCTTCCGCAGTTTTGCGGCAAAGGATATGCTACTGAATCAGCCTCAGCTGTAATGGCTTATGGAAAGGATGTTTTAGGCATCGACCGAATCGTGGCAATTACAGCGCCGGACAATGATGCTTCTGTCAATGTCCTCGCGAAGTTGGGATTGCGCTTTGAAAAAATGGTTAAATTATCTGGTCGGAAAGGGAAGCTGTTTGTACCAATTACTTGATATTATTTTGATTTTCCATTTGTTTTTTTGGATCATTCTTTTAACTTCTTATCAATTCAAATTAATTTTAATTGCATAATATTACAGGAGCAATGAAGAACGTAAGAATCTATCAAGCTTATTGCAATACTGAGGGGATTTTACCGACGAAAAAACTTTAATTAACTGGAGAACAACATGATAAAAAAACTTGTCTTTACTGTGCTGGTAAGTGGGCTGGTCATGATTGTAATAGTTGGGTTAAATGCACAACCGAATTTACAACCAGATGGTGCAATGTTGGCATCTAAAGCTGCATCTTCACCTGAGACCCATAACGATCTCGTTGACTTCTTTTTTGCATGGCGAGAATTTCATGCACCAAAGATGATCGATGGCGTTCCGGATTACACCACAAAAGCCATGGAACGTCGACATCATGAACTTTCTGACTGGCAGAGCCGCCTGGCTGATTTCGATACTACGGGATGGCCTATTGCTCAACAGATCGACTGGTACTTGATCTGGGTTGAAATGAACGGACTGGATTTCGCTCATCGGGTTAAGAAGCCATGGTCGCGGGATCCGGCATTTTATGTCTGGTATCATCCATCTCCAACGGATGTTCCCGAACGTGAAGGACCAAACGCATATGGAAATATTGAACTGCCGAACTACAAGTGGCCGCTATCCGACGATGATGCTGCGGAAATATCGGATCGGCTGCGCCGGGCATCTGAGGTCTTTATGCAAGCCAGGATTAACCTGACGGGCAATGCCCGTGATTTGTGGGTTCTCGGTATCCGAAGTATCCATGATCAAAGTAACGACCTCGCAACCCTGGCAAAATTTTCGGCTCAAACACATCCGGATCTTGCTGCTGTGGCGCTTGAGGTTCGAGAGGCATCGAACCAATTTGCAGACTGGCTGGCCGAGCGAGCGCCTTCGAAAACGGGTTCATCAGGCGTAGGCAAAGAAAACTATACCTGGAATCTAAGAAACGTTCATCTTCTGCCATATTCCTGGGAGGAAGAAGTACTGCTCTTGCAGCGCGAACTGGCGCGATCCCATACATCGCTGCGATTGGAAGAGAATCGCAATCGTGATCTACCAAAGCTTTCTTTGATCAAGAATGCCACAGAATATGACCGTTTTCTGAACGAAGCTGTAACCGAATACATGGAATTCCTCGAGGAAGAAGAAATCGTTCCTATGAAGGATTATATGGACACGGCCATGCGTGAACGAATTGGGAGTTTTTCACCATCCGACGGCTTGCGTGGATTTTTCTCGGAGATTGGCTATCGAGGTCCCATTATCATGCGTACACACCATTATCATTGGTTCGATTTGGCTCGCATGCGCGATGAACCAAACAAAAGTCGGATTCGCCGTACGCCGCTGCTCTACAACATATTTGACGGTCGCGCCGAAGGGATGGCCACAGGTATGGAAGAGATGATGATGCATGCTGGTTTTCTAGACGATAAACCTCGTGCCCGGGAGTTGATCTGGATCCTGCTGGCCCAACGCGCTGCCCGCGGTCTTGGCGGCTTATACCAGCACGGCCTGGAAATGAACCACGATGAGGCTACTAAATTCGCTTCAAAATGGACGCCCTGGGGATTGCTGCCTGCTGAGGGAGGTACGATACAGTGGGAAGAACAATTCTACCTGCGACAGCCGGCCTATGGCACAAGCTATGTAACCGGCAAAATCGAAATTGAAAAACTGATTGCTGAATATGCACGTCAGCGTGAAGGCAATTTTGTTTTGAAAGATTTTATGGATGATTTCAATAAAGCCGGCGTGATTCCGGTATCCCTTGTCTACTGGCAGTTAACAGGTGATAAATCGATGTTGAACTCAGCGGTGGGTAAATAGAAATCGCTCGCAGGTAGAGGAATCAGAATTTGGACCAAAATCCGACATTCACTCAATTTGGGTTCCAGCATTTCGCCTCAGCCATTCTCATTGTTTTAGCAATGATTATTATTCCGCTTGTCGTCAGGAGAGCCAAGTCAATAGCCCAAAAAACTGCCGTTATCCTGGCTTCAATTTTGTTGGTGTTTAAGGTTGGAGAACCGATTTACAGGATTGCAATTGGTGAAGCTTGGCAAACTCAGCTCCCTCTCCAGTTATGTGATATTGGCGCTTTTACCATCGCTCTTTTCCTGCTTCGTGAAAACAGTCTCTTGTTTAAACTTGGTTATTTCTGGGGATTGGGTGGTGGCATACAGTCAATTCTGACTCCCGATTTACAAATTGGGTTTCCGCATATCGATTTTTTCTTTTACTTCATCCCTCATGGTCTAAGTATGGTCTGCGTTTTATACTCAATTGTTGTCTTTAAACATCGACCCACACTTAAATCTGTTGGCCAGGTCTTTCTGATCACTTTACTGTATGCAGCAATCTTATATCCTGTGAACATCCTTCTTGACGCAAACTATCTGTTTTTGATGAGTAAGCCCCATGGCACGACACTGCTTACTTTTCTCGGTCCATGGCCGTGGTATATTTTAAGTTTGATGGGTGTGGCGTTTTTCGTTTTTTTGATCTACTATAGCCCGTTTTTAGTTATTGATTTAGTAAGAAAAAGAAGAATGAAAATAAAGCCCTAAATGGGGATACAAAATGATGGGAAATAAAATCGATAAACAGTAAACTCATCTCACAATTGGATTGCTAACCTGGATGCTTACTTCAATTTAACTTGACTTTTGAACCCTTCTTGTTAACTTCATTTTCATTATGATGTATAGGGATATTTAGCCGTATAAATTAGTTCAGATAAATGGGAGCAAATTATATGCAAGATAACTCAGATATTAAAAATATACAATCCTTCGATACATACAGCCGTATTGTAACTTGGCTATTTTTGATGACATTTCTTGTTGCAATTATAGGAGTGCTAGTGAGTATATATTTTATGGGGCCTACAGTTCTGACTGTTGTTGCAATAGCTGGATCGCTTGGAAGTTTTATTAGTGTTCTCATTCGGTTAAATCCTCTCAGAGAAATTAGTGACGATGTCATGAAGTCGCCCATTTTGAGACTCCAGCGTGTCCACCAGTTGATTCATGCTCTAGTTCCGCCACTCGTTGGAGCAATTGGTGCCGTGATTGTATTTGTTATATTTGCAGCGCAAATTATCATAGGCCCAGCGTTTCCAGAGTTTGTGTGTGGCGAAGGTGTTTGCGATTCATTCCAGGATTTTGTTGCGAATTGGCGACCGAAAGAGGCATGGGATTAGGCAAAGGTTGTAATGTGGTCGTTCACAGCTGGTTTCTCGGAAAGATTCGTTCCTGGATTATTGGTTGGCATACAAAAGCATGCTAAAACGAAAGAATAGAATCAAAGCGAACCAAAATTTAGTCAAATGAACATCAAAATCAGACCCATGCAATCATCATACTGGTCCTCTGTTCGTTCTATTTTTGAACAAGGAATAAAAACAAGGCTGGCTACTTTTGAGGTTAATATTCCCTCCTGGGAAGATTGGGACAATAATCATTTGCCGATCTGCCGGCTGGTTGCGGAAGACAATGAGAGGGTTATCGGATGGGCAGCATTGACGACGGTTTCCTACAGGGATGTATATTTCGGCGTAGCCGAAGTATCTGTTTATATCGCGGAAGAAGCCAGAAGTAAAGGAGTTGGCAGAATTTTATTGCAAACGCTAGTCCGGAAATCTGAAAAAACGGTATCTGGACTTTACAGGCTGTCATGTTTCCGGAACATAAAGCCAGCATTGCATTGCATGAATCATGCGGTTTCCGAATAGAGGGGTATCGGGAGAAAATTGGCAAACTGGATGATGAGTGGAGAAATACCCTGTTGATGGAACGGCGAAGTAAAATTCCTGGTTGAATTAATTCTCAAAATTCAGTTTCTTTTGATTGGAGTATTCAGATTCTCTTTCATCTCGCATCGAATCGAATTTCACGATTCTAATTATTTCATATAAAATCTTCATTTTAAGAAAAAAAGGAGAACCAGACATGAAAGAAATTGTAGCTTACATTTTTGGACTTGGATTGATGGTGAATGCTGGCTTATTTATTCCCCAGGCAATTAAAATTATCAAAACAAAGAGTGCTAAGGAAGTATCTCTAATCACATTTGCCGGATTTAATATCTTGCAGGTCACCGGTATTCTGCACGGTATATATCAAAATGATCCCTATCTTTTGACAGGCATGATTGCCAGTTTTCTTGCCTGTGGTGCGGTTACGGGTTCGGCGATTGTGTACAGAAATAAATAAAGAAAAATATACACCGATCAAAAAAAGAGGTGAATATGATTCGAAATATGATTGAAGAACGGGGGGTGGGCTATGAGAAAGACTTTCGATGGCGAGGCGGAAATGTCTCCCGAATTGAAGGCTTAAGCGATGCAGTGTTTGCTTTTGCAATTACGCTACTGGTCGTTTCTTTGCAAGTTCCTAAATCTTTCGACGATTTAATATATACTATAAAAGGATTTGTTGCATTCGGCATCTGCTTCGCGTTTCTCATCTGGATTTGGTATAATCATTATATTTATTTTCGTCGCTACGGTTTACAAAATGCGGTTACCGTCACTTTTAACGCGATACTGCTCTTTGTTGTATTATTCTATATTTACCCACTCAAGTTTCTATTTACATTTTTAGTCAACGCCTATTTCGGCCTTGAATCACTTTCCGGCGTTATTAAACGAGGCCAAATGGAATCTTTGATGATTATCTATTCAATCGGATTTATCGCTATCTTCAGTATTTTCTGTTTACTTTATTATCATGCTTTCAAAAAACGCTTTGAGCTTGAATTGGATGAATTAGAAATATTCTTTACCAAAGCCGGTATTCATGCCCATATTATGCATGTGAGTATTGGCATTCTGTCTATACTAATTATTGTTCTCTTTGGATCAGGGAGTTCACCGATTGCGGGTTTCAGTTATGCCTTAATTGGTCCTGCCCATGGTATCTATTGGGCATTCATGAATAAAAGGTACAAAGCAATAAAAGAACAAATGGGATTAGAAACAGGAATAGAAAAATGATAAACGTTGAGCTAGAGGTTTTATCCTCTGAAAATCGTATTCGACAACACATCCGTGAAACCCCGCTTGAATTTTCGTTTCCTCTAAGCAAGCTTTTGGGAATGAATGTTTATTTAAAATTGGAAAACCTGCAATTTACCGGATCATTCAAGGTTCGTGGAGCTTTAAGCAAGATCATGTCGTTAACTGCGAATGAAAGGAGCAGGGGAGTCATCACGGCTTCGACCGGCAATCATGGTATGGCTGTTGCCTATGCCTTGAAGTCCCTGGGAGAAAAAGGAACAGTTTATTTGCCGGAATTTGCCTCGAAACAGAAAATTGAGATGCTTAATAATTATGGCATGGAGATTATTTTTTTTGGCAACGATAGTTCTCAAACCGAAATCCATGCCCGAAATATAAGTCAGAAAAAAAATGCAGTCTATGTTTCTCCCTACAATGATCCCCGGATCATTGGTGGACAGGGCACGATTGGTGTGGAACTAAATCGACAACTCGACAAAATCGATGCTGTTTTCATAGCCGTTGGTGGTGGCGGTTTGATCTCAGGTATTGCAGGCTACCTTAAAGAGACTGGACAAAGTACTAGAATTATTGGCTGCTCACCGGAGAATTCACCTAACATGCATGAATCAGTTCAAGCCGGAAAAATTGTAGAATCGGAGGATTTACCAACATTGTCAGATGGAACAGCAGGCGGGATGGAACCGGATGCGGTTACTTTTGCTTTGTGTCAAAAATATGTAGATGGTTGGGTGTTAATTAGTGAAGATGAAATTAAAAATGCAATGAAGATGATTTTTGATCAACATAGATTTGTCATTGAAGGATCGGCTGGTGTAGCTGTTGCTAGTCTTATACAATCAAAAGAAAAACTAGATTTATCAAAAGAAGCCAACGTTGTTATTGTTATTTGTGGTGGTAATGTGGAAATAAATAAATTTAAAGAGATTGTATCCTAATTAATGTAAAAAGGGAAATTGTCATGTATTCTAAAAAAATTCAAATTGTGATTTTATTCATACTTTTGGGGGGATGTACAAAGAACGAGAACCCACATGAAGTCCTTTTGGGCACCCTCTGGATGCAGACATCAGCTGAATATCAGATGATCACAAAACAAGCATATGAGTTGGCCAAGATTAAGTTAATGGATGGATTGAAAAACTCTGATTGGACCGCAGCGTTAGAACAAACATCAAATTATGCGCAACTGCCACCTGCCATTATTTTAGATCTGGATGAGACAGTTTTAGATAATTCAGCCTACGAAGCACGATTAGCAAAAGAAAACAAATCATATAATGAAGGTACCTGGAATCAGTGGGTCAGGGAAGAAAAAGCCACTGTTGTTCCCGGAGCTCTTGATTTTGTAAAGTTCGCCCTTTCCCAAAATGTAAGTGTTTTCTATGCAACCAACCGTAGCCATGATGTGGAGGAAGCAACTAAAAATAACCTGGTTAAACTGGATTTTCCCTTGAATGACGAACAAGACTGGATTCTTACAAAAAATGAAAAAGAAAATTGGGGCTCCGACAAAACAACACGCAGAAGTTTTCTTGCCCAAAGTTATCGAATTATTTTACTTTTTGGTGACGATCTAAATGATTTTGTCTCAGGTGCTAAAATTTCATTGGAAAGCAGAGTTGAACTTGCAAATAAGTACAAAAACTATTGGGGTAAAAAATGGATTACAATCCCGAACCCTCTTTATGGCTCCTGGGAAGCGGCATTGTATGAGTTTGATTATTCTCATACCAAAGAGCAAAAAATTCAAAAGAAGGTGAATAAATTGAATACTCTTAAATAAGATTTCATGGTCTATACTCAAGATTAAGTTTACTTTTGCATCCATTTTTATTTTATTCAATTACCCAATCCCTTTATTAAATCCAAACATTAAAGTGACGGCTTTCGTAATCCAATCACGGAACTATTAATAGTAATAAAAGTCAAAAAAGAGTAATAAAATAATCTATCCCTAAAAATGAGGAGTGAGAGCCATGAAAAATAAATCTATAGGGTCAATTTTATTGTTGGTTATCCTTCTTTTTGCTACTGGTTCTGATGTTATTGCACATGGAAAAATTCGATCCGGGGGAATCGGTTTAAGAGGCACTTATTGGGGCAATGTAGACCATAGAGCGAGTGTTCTCATTAATCGTTACGACTATTTAAGCATCAATTCTGAATTTGGCGGTGGCGGTTGGATCTATTTTTTATCACGCGCAAATGAATACATGCTGTTTGAGTTTGGCATCGGGGCGATTGGAGTTTCTGTGAACGAATTCTCAGATTTCTTTACCCAGGATGTGGAAGTTTCGGCTGTAATCCCTGTTACATTGGGTTTTAGATCGTATCTATTATCTGCCCACAATCCAAGTGCAATTCACCCATATTTAACATTTGGCGGAGGCCCCTATTGGCTTACCGATATAAGAGTTAGAGAAACTTTTTTTGAAGAAGAAGTAAATATAAGTACAGTTTTAAAACCTGGTGTTTATGCCGGTGGGGGATTTGATTTTATGTTAAACAGCTGGTTCGGATTGAATTTAGATGTGAAATATCACGTTATCGATTTCGATGTCAGCCATGAGCGAACCGGGTTTGAGTATGGACTTGGCGTTCAGTTTATGTGGGGCCGCTATCGATCCCACAGAAGATAAATTGAATCGAGCGCAAATTATAATCAGAATTTGACAATTCATTTATGTTAGTTTTGAAAAAGAGGGCTTTGAATAACTGAAATATTTTTCTCCATGAAGATGTACTAAATAAATAATTATAATTAGGAGAACAAAAATGAGTATGAAAATGCGCTTGGTATTTGCGGTTTTAGTAATTTGCCTATTCGGATGCAGCGATGACTCTGATGACTCTATGGTGGGTCCAGGTCTTGATGCTAATGGGAATTTTTCCGTTTCAAATGGAGATATAGAAATTGCCGGAACACTTGATCTGCCACCAACTCAAGGGCCGCATCCTGTCATTATCATTGTTCCGGGTTCCGGAAGAAGCACTCGGGAAGACGCCAGTTTGGCGACTCAGCTTTTTGTGCCGCAAGGCATAGCTGTATTGAGATATGATAAACGCGGGGTTGGAGAATCGACAGGTGTTTTTGAAGCACCCGGAGCGGAGACCAGCATCAGAATTTTTGCTGATTTGGCTAGTGATGTGCTTGCTCTCGTTGGCTTTTTGAAAAGTCGACCAGAGATCAATGCTGAAAAAATCGGCCTTTTCGGCACCAGCCAGGGTGGATGGATTGTGCCTTTGGTTGCCTCACAGAGCGCTGATGTTGCCTTCACAATTTGTGCTTCCGGTGCTACGAATACGGTTGGGATATCCGATTACTACGATTTATTGGCAGATAATTTGAGTTTGTCCATCGATGAAGTAATTGCAATGCTGCCGGATTTTTCAGGCGTTCACGGATTTGACCCGCTTCCTCATTTGCAGGCGTTGACAGTTCCAGGGCTGTGGCTTTACGGTGGCGAGGATCGAAGCAATCCCACTCAAGCTGATATTGCCATTCTTGAAAAATTAATTGCAGATTTAGGGAAAGATTTTACGATTCTGCTATTGCCATTCAGTAATCATGACCTCATTGACGTGCGAACGAACGAGCTCGACCCGGAGCTTATACAATCTCTGCTGGACTGGGTGTTGGCGCAGATAAGTAATTCTTAGAGTGCTGTTTTAAGAAAGGGGCTACTCTGTAATTATGAGGATTAAACTTACATAAAGTCATCTTTTATTTGTGAGTATCGTTGCCTCATTTCCATCATCACTAGCTATAAATCCTTTTTCTTCATGATTTACTTGACTCATTTATGATTGTTAAATTCATAAATATTTGTAAAAGGAATAGAAATTCTGTACTATGTAAACCAACAATTTTGATTTTACTTATATGTACTTTCATCGCAAAATGGTACTAAAGCATAAACGATTAAATATAATAAAGTTAAGGGTTGGGTTTTTACTGGAGAACAATTACTCTTTTGAGTCTATCTCCAAACAACTCAACAATATATTTTGAATAGATCGAATCCAATTATTGATTCCAACGATTTGGGGATCCATCAGATATCCATCCAAAAAATGGCTGGAAAACACATATCCCATGAGCAAGACGTTCTCGTAGTTGAAGAACCACTCGAAATACGATTGGGTTTTGAAGAGAACGGTAAGAGATCTTATAAAAATATTTCAGTAACAATGCGAACACCGGGAAATGATTTTGAACTAACTGCTGGATTTTTATTTACTGAGGGGATTATCGAGCATCAAGATGATATTGAGCAGATTTATTTTTGTGGACCTTTAGTCCCCGGGGAAAAATCACGTAATGTAGTCAGGGTTGAACTCAGATCAACAGTTCAGATTGATTTTAAACGGCTGCAACGTAATTTTTATACAACATCCAGTTGTGGGGTTTGTGGGAAAACTTCGATAGATGCGCTGAAAACACAAAATAAATATTGTAAAACTGAGATGCCAAAATTGGAAGGGTTTTTCGAGGCTGAATTGATCCATCTGCTGCCGCGAAATTTGATTCAAGCATCGGAAATTTTTGACCAAACCGGTGGAAACCATGCGGCGGCCTTAATGAACAACAAGGGAGAAATTGAGCTGCTCCATGAAGATGTCGGCAGGCATAATGCCTTGGACAAGGTAATTGGTGCAGCTTTATTCAGGGATTTTATCCCCCTGCGTAATTATTTAATATTTTTGAGCGGACGAGCCAGTTTTGAATTGGTACAGAAATCATTGATGGCCGGAATATCCATTATAGCCGCCGTAGGAGCGCCATCCAGCCTGGCTGTAGAATTAGCCAAAGAGTTCGATCTTACACTCATAGGATTTGTTCGAAATAATCGTTTCAACATTTACAATGGCGCACGGCGTATAACATAAAGGATTAAGATTGAAATTAAGAATCAAAGGAAACTCATTAAGACTTCGGATATCGCAATCAGAAGTGAAAAAATTAAAGGATAATTTGCAACTCATTGAAGAAATACGGTTTGGCAAAGATAGCGCTTTAAGATACATTCTTCAAAATCAGCCTGGGATTAACATCATAAAAGTTGATTATTCTGAAAATATATTACGAATAAGTTTACCTGAATCCTTGGCAAAGGATTGGTTAAATTCAGATCAAATTGGTCTTGAAGGAAAACAAGAAATCAGTGAAAATAATTTTGTAAAGGTTCTGGTAGAAAAAGATTTTTCGTGCTTAACCCCTCGAGGTGATGAAGATGAATCTGATCTGCTCCCCAATCCCAAGCAAACTTGTTAGGGTTAACTATTTTTTAATTGATTAGACGTGAAAAATCAAACTGATATAAAAGCTCAACCCCCAGAAGAAAAGCGAAACATTTCTACCGTCACACCTGCAAAAATTGCCGGTGGAATTCCTGCCGTTTTATCAGCTATCAAGCATTCAATCAGAGAGATGGGGATTGTTCGAAGTCTCAAAACACTTAGCAAGTTAAACCAACACGAGGGCTATGATTGTCCCGGTTGTGCTTGGCCTGATCCGGAAAAACGTACTTCAGTTGAATTTTGTGAAAACGGTGTAAAGGCAGTCGCTGAAGAAGCCACAATGAAAAAAATTGCCCCGGAATTTTTTAAGCGATGGGACGTTTCGAAATTATCTCAACAAAGTGATTATTGGCTTGGAAAACAGGGGAGGCTCACTCACCCCATGTGGTTAAAACCAGGTGAGACTTTTTATCAACCCATAGAATGGCAGAATGCGTTTGATCTCATCGCAGAAAAATTAAACAGCCTCGAAACTCCGGATGAAGCAGTTTTCTACACTTCCGGTCGTACAAGCAATGAAGCTGCGTTTTTGTACCAGCTGTTTATACGGTTGTTTGGTACAAATAACTTACCCGATTGTTCAAACATGTGTCATGAATCCAGTGGTGTAGCATTGAATGAAGTAATTGGTGTCGGAAAAGGAACGGTTAAATTGGAAGATTTCAATTATGCTGATACAATTTTTGTGATCGGACAAAACCCGGGAACCAATCACCCACGAATGTTAACAGCACTCCAACAAGCGGCAAGAAATGGCTGCAAAATTGTTAGCATTAATCCTCTTCCGGAGGCCGGAATGATTCGCTTTAAGCATCCCCAGGAAATTAGAGGATTGGTTGGAGCCGGAACTGAGTTGGCAACACTTTTTCTGCAAGTCAAAATTAATGGTGATGTTGCCCTTTTAAAAGGCATCATAAAAGAAATGCTGACGGCTGAAGAAAAAAACCCCGGTAGTGTTATTGATCGCAATTTTGTTGACAATTATACAAGTGGTTTTTTTGAGTTCGAAAAAGATATCACACAAACGCCATGGGAGTTGATTACAGAAGAAAGTGGCGTAAGTCGGGATCAGATTTATGAAGCAGCCCAGGTTGCCATAAACTCCAAGCGGATGATCTGGTGCTGGGCAATGGGCCTTACCCAGCATAAGAATGCCGTTGCTAATATTCAAGAAATTGTCAATTTACTTTTACTTGGTGGGCATTTCGGTCGTAAAGGAGCTGGTGTTTGTCCTGTCCGGGGACACAGCAATGTTCAGGGAGATCGTACCATGGGCATCTGGGAAAGGCCAGCTAAGGACTTCTTGGATAACCTGGGAAATGAATTTCATTTTGAACCTCCCAGGGCACCAGGCTATAACACGGTGGAAGCAATTAAAGCCATGGCTGAAAGCAAAGTCAAAGTATTTTTTGCTCTTGGCGGTAATTTTTTATCTGCCACACCGGATACGGAATTCACGGCTGACGCGCTTCGAAATTGCGAGTTGACAGTCCAGGTGTCCACTAAACTCAACCGTTCCCACCTGGTTACAGGAAAGCAGGCTTTGATACTTCCATGTTTGGCGCGTTCTGAAAGAGATGCGGTAGATGGCAAAGCACAGTTCGTAAGTGTTGAAAATTCGATGGGAATTGTACATCGTTCTTCGGGCAACCTTACTCCGGCATCTAGATATCTCAGGAGCGAACCAAGCATTATCGCTCAATTAGCAAAAGCAACATTTAAAAATCAACCGGACAAAGTAAGTAAAGTGAGATGGAAATACTTAAGTACAGACTATGATCGCATCCGTGATCATATCGAAAGAGTAATTCCCGGATTTACGAATTTTAATAAACGCGTCCGAAGACCAGGTGGCTTTTATCTGCCAAATCCAGTCCGGGATGAAAAGGCATTTAATACTTCAAACGGAGCAGCACAATTTACGATTCATACCATAAATAAAGCCAATCTGCCGCAAGATCACTACATCATGATGACAATTCGAAGTCATGATCAATATAACACCACAATTTATGGGCTAGAAGATCGCTATCGCGGTATCGCAAATGGCCGAAGAGTCATTCTAATGAACAAGGAAGATATGCTGGATGCCTCATTTAAAAAAGGGCAGTATGTTGACATTACCAGCCATTTTCAAGATCAAAAAAGAATTGCAAAAAATTTTGTAGTTATCCCATATTCCATCCCAAGAAAATGTGTTGCGACATATTTTCCCGAAGCTAATGTCCTGGTTCCCATTGGCAGCATCGCAGATAAAAGTCATACACCTGCTTCAAAATCAGTTGAAGTCAGCTTAGCACCTGCTTAAACCAATTTATATTTATTTAATACTGGTTTTCTATTCTTTGTCCCGACATAATTGTGATTTGTGGTTTTTTCTGGGAATTTAGGTGAGCTGTTTGTAAATCGGGAATATTTTGATATTTATATTTGCCCATATAGTGGCAGTGTGGAGTTGTTCGTGGAGGGCATCGGTTAAGAATATCGAGCACATTAATGCTGTCAAGGAAACCCGCAGTGAGTTGTATGGCATTGTTTTACCCCTGATTAATTCATTTATGAGTGAGCAGGGTAACTCCTTTTAGTTAAATTTTAGTGGCTAAAAAATGCAAAATAATGCCATTATTTTGCTCGGTTTTACATTATCAATTTTAGCTACCCGCCAGTTGGTTACAGTTAACCAGCAATTTGTAACATATTGAGCCCAGTTGGTTTCATTCTCATGATTTTTTATTCAATAAAGCGATTTATTGTAACAAAATTATAAACAAATCAATTTCTATGAAATTAACCAAAATTAATACAATTAAAATGAGGTAATAATGCAGAAAAGCTTCGATTGATTACCTTAGCTCTGACGCGCTTTATGATAGTGTGATAAGGAGGCTAAAGCAAGCAATCGAAAATTAATATAAATAATAATTTCGAAGTGAGTTGAATTTTTATTGCTAATGGGTGATCAATTGTTTTAATTTTGCCCTATCAAACGAATTGAACTAACAGCTAAAATATGTCAATAGAGAATACAGAAAATCAAAAGAATACTTTTCAGGGTTTTGTAAGCAAGCACTTTAAATGGATATTTATCCTTGGGTTTTGGGTGCTAATCATATTGCTATCTATCAGCAGCCAACTAGTGCATGTGCCCTCTTGTGGAAGTTTACTGGAAGCAATTTCTCTTGTCGATTTACCAAATTACGGCACCTGGGCTTTGATTAGCCCTCTCATTCTTCTCATTGGCAGCAAATTCCCATTTGAAGTAAAAAAATGGAAAAGTCGAGTACTTGTTTTATTTGTTTTAGGAATTCTTATTGGCTTGTTACAGTCAATACCGCAGCAAATCATTAGTGTTTTGACCGACACAAGTACAACTCATGAAAAATCGATCTCCCATAGTTTATTATTTCACATCATACCTCAAATGCCTCTAAAGTTCTTAATTTACTCGGCTATTCTGGGTATGGGGTATGCATTCGATTACTACAAGTGGTTCCAGGAACGTACGGCAAGCGTTGGTCAATTGGAGAAACAATTGGTACAGGCTAAACTAGACGCCTTGAAATCACAGCTTCATCCTCATTTTTTGTTTAACACCCTAAATACTATTTCAGCCCTGGTAGAAAAGGATCCAACTGCAAGTAGACGCATGATCGCCAGGTTAAGCGAGCTTTTGCGGCTAACATTAAGCACGAATGATAAACAAGAAATCACTTTGGAACAGGAGCTTTTGCTGCTGAAGCATTATTTAGGAATTGAGCAAATACGTTTTCAAGATCGGCTTAAAATCGAATATGAGATTAGTCATGAAGCTCATACTGCCCTGGTACCTTATATGATTCTTCAGCCGCTGGTGGAAAATGCGATTCGTCATGGAATCAACCAAAAGCGAACTGGGGGCATAATTAAAATAAGTGCAAAACGAGATAACGGATTTCTTAGCATGACCGTACAGGATAATGGCCCCGGATTAAATGGAAAAGAAAAATCAAAAAAATCTGGGGTAGGACTTAAAAATACCAGGTCACGGCTGACACAACTGTATAAACAGGATCATAAATTCGAGTTAAAGAATCTTGAAGATGGCGGCTTAAAAGTCAATTTATCTTTTCCCTTCCATAAGACGCCTCTGCTGCAATAAACCTCTAAAGTAAGCGTCTAAATAATGTCGGATACCATTAAAACCATTGTCGTAGATGATGAACCGCTGGCACGAAGGCGTATTCTCGATCTCCTCGCCAAGGAAGCGGATATAGAGGTGGTCGCCGAATGTTCGGATGGTTTTGCCGCTCTTGAGGCCGCTTCGAAAGAGTCTCCTGATCTTTTTTTTCTGGATGTCCAGATGCCGGAGAAGAACGGCTTTAAGGTGATTGCCGAGATGCCAAAAGAACGTTTGCCAATCATTATTTTTGTAACCGCTTACGACCAGTACGCCATTAAAGCTTTTGAAGTGCACGCGCTCGATTATCTGCTTAAACCGTTCGATGATGAGCGTTTTCAACAAGCTCTTGACCGTGCCCGTAAGCAGATGCAGCAAAAACAGAAAAACGAATTTAACCATAAATTATTAAATTTAATTCACTCGCAAACTGAACAATCAAACAGTGAGGGAACTGATGCCGAAACAAAAGTGCTTGATCGCTTTGTGATCAAAGAGCTTGGTGAAGCGATTTTGATTAAGGCTGAGGAAGTGGATTACATTGAAGGCGAAGGCGTATATGTCCGTTTGCATTTAAACAAAAAATCGTATCTTTTGCGGGAGCGTATGACCGAATTGGAAAATCGACTCAATCCACGCATGTTTTTCCGAATTCATCGCTCGACGATTGTAAATCTTGAACGCATCAAGAAACTCGTCCCTCATTTTCACGGCGATTACATCATCGTCCTGCAAGATGGCACTCACCTCAAACTCACACGCTCTCGACGAGAGCAATTACAAACATTTCTTGGGGCAAAGTTTTAATTAGGCCAAGATAAACAGAATCTATGTTCAACTCTGCGGGGATACTACGTTAACTTTTGTGCACTACTTCGATACTGCAATCCGAACTTTAAATCCACAAAAATCAGTGCGAATTGTTCTCACAACAACCTTTATCCATGCAATAGCAAGGGTTCAAGACAGGTGTTTCTTTCTTAGCAGAGGATAGCTGTTGCCGATTACCGTAGTCTATGCCTGAATTTCATACCCACAAATATGCTAATAATTTCTTCTATTCTTCCTCTAACAAACATAGCCCAACTCGGTTTTATATTTTAATTTTACGCGACCCGGCAGTTGGTTGCAATTAACCAGCAATTTGTAACATATCCAGCCCAGTTGGTTTCATTATTATAACTATTTAGCCTATAAAGCGCTTTATTGTTACAAGATTTTAAAGAAATCAATTTCTATGAAATTAACTAAAATTAACTCAAATAAATAGAGAGGTAATCATGCAGAAAATCCAAAACAACAAAATTTTGGGAATTTCCATTATTTTATTATTGAGTTTATTAGTTGATCTACAAATCGCAAGTGGACAGACGTGACCGCCAAAATCTGGAAGCTCGGGTAGCTCCAAAAAACCAAGCAGCATGACTTTACCAAATGGAACATTGACGGCAGATCGGTTGCAGCCATATATCGAAGAAACCGTTCAGAGTGGAAAACGCTTTCCGTCCCAATTTAACTTGTCGAACATTCACGGCGAACCGATTTATCTAGACAAATATCGCGGTAAACCCTTTGTCATCGCGTTTCTCTGTCCGCATCACCGCAACACTCTATCGACTTTGACTAAACTTGTCAATAAATACACTGAGCAGGAGATGAATTTTCTGCCGGTGTGTTTTTCTAGTGGCTCAACCGCGGACATAGAAGATTTACATGAAATGAGTAAAAGAATCGGATTGTTATGTCGTACAATTTCAATTACAAGCAACGAAAGGACCGTAGGAAGCCGACATGATGGCTTTTCAACAGCTTTTCTTTTGATCAATCGCGAAGGCCGGTTGTTTAAAATGTTCGTCGGCAACCAAAAGAAAGCAGTTCTTGACAGAGCAATCAAAGAATTAGTGAGTTCGTGAGAATACGGATTGGATTAGCGATATTGTAGTGAATGAATGTCTTTAATTAATATTGAATGTTACTATAAATTAAAACTTGGAGGCCGACATGAAAAAACAATTCATTCTTAAATTTGTTCTTCTAAGTGCATTTGTAATTTCTGGTATACAAGTCGTTCTAGCAGTCGACAGGTCAGTGGACGGAGAATGGCTGGGCGGCATTCTGTATCGGCACGGCCCAACTTGCCCAGGACATTGGAGTGCAGTCAAAGTCTATTTTTGGCAAGAAGAGGGCGAGACTAAGGCTTCGATCGACTATCCCAAGGAAAATGCTTTCGATCTACCCATTACCAAGATCAACTTGTCGCGTACCGAAATATATTTCGAGTGGACAAATTCCGGGGGTGAACGCCTGAGCTTGGAAGGCCGGCCCCAGGGTGATCTCATTTCAGGGGATTACTTAAAACATGGCGAGGCTTTTGGCAGCTTTCAATTAGTGCACAACCGCACTGTAGTTAAGCACCAATCCATTCCCGATTTCGATGTTTCGTTGCTCGATGACAACAAATCAATTTCGAAATCTGACCTGTTAGGACAGTACTACCTTATCGATTTTTGGTTTACCGGCTGTTCCATATGTATCGGGGAAATGCCACGTCTGCATGAGATGTATGAAAGGTTCAAAGATAAGAACTTTACAATTTTAAGTCTGTCGATAGACGAGAATGTCGCGTTCGTGCATCAATTTCGCAAGCAAAAATGGGCGATGCCCTGGCTAAACGGACATCTGAAAGAAAGTTGGGAAAGTGCACTTCTCAAGAAGTTTGAGTTCAAAGGTTCGCCGACAATCTATCTCGTCTCACCAGAGGGAAAGATACTGGCGACGAATGACCAGCTTCTGGGCGAAAATCTGGAAAAAACATTGACCCAATATCTTAATTGATCTCATTAACAGACTTCCGCTGAATTAAGCTTTCTACTAAATACATGTTTAATTTGAAATGGAGACCTAAAATGAAAAAGCAAAGGATTATTTTGACCGTCATTATTTGTCTGGTAAGCTTCACCGCAAGCCCAACACTGGCCTTAGAACCGGCCTTAAAAGGCGAATGGCGAGGCGGTTTAGTGAATCAAAAGAGTGGAACGTCATATGAGGTTCGATTTTACTTTCTTAATGAAGAGGGCCGCCTGCGAACAGTTTTTGATCTGCCAGGTTCTGACGCATTTGACTTGCCATTTTACGAAACTATTTTGAATGGCAAAAATATTGAGCTGAAACGAAAGAGTTCCAACGGAGACGAAATCCTTTTCAAGGGAAGGATTCAAAATGACACAATCATGGGCGAATTTTATCGCAATGCCCAGCGCGAAGGCATTTTTCAACTGGTGAATACCAACAGAGTTGTCGTAAAGCATTCTCCATTACCCGACTTCAGCGTTTCTTTGCTGGAGGGCCAGGGAAACATTAGCAAAGCCGATTTTGCTGGCCGATACTATTTGCTTGATTTTTGGGCGACCTGGTGCCCTCCTTGCATAGAAGAAATGCCCAATTTACATAAGGTTTATGAAAAATATAAAGACAAGAATTTTACTATGATAAGTCTTTCACTCGATGACAATGTCGAAATTATCAGGAAGTTTCGCAATGAAAAGTGGAAGATGCCCTGGTTAAACGCGCACTTAAGTAGTGGCTTTGGTAGTCAAATTGCAAATAATTTCGTGGTTTCAGGTGTACCTATGGCTTTTTTGGTATCTACGGATGGTATTATCCTCGCTACGGGGGGAGATCTAACAGGTGAGAATTTAGAAAAAACGCTGGCGAGGTATGTTGATAAAGAGTACTAAGTCTTTTTGTAGATGATAGTGCGATACTAGGAATTAAACTATGGTTTATAATCCATTAAAGTACTTCACTCCTTATTTGATTCTGCTACTCTTAGTTCCATTCTCTCTTTGGGCTATTGTGAAAAAGAATGATGTTAGGCCCGTGATTGACGTTCCCCGTTTGGAGCGCTCGCCTGCACTGGAAAACTTTTTGGAAATGGCTCCCATTGGCAAGATAGAAAGGCAAATGGTTAAAGTTAAAGGGTTCACGCAACGCCAACCCAAGGACGGCGAACCATCAAGTCAACGATCAGAAGTTTACTTGGGGTATGACGATAAAAATCTATACGTTGTCTTCTTGGCATTCGATTCGGAGCCAGACAAAGTACGTGCCAGGATGAACAGACGGGAAGATGTTTTCAGCGACGACGTCGTACAAATCATGATCGATACCTTTCAGGACCAGCGACGGGCGTATGCCTTCGTAACCAATCCTCTTGGGGTGCAATGGGATGCCATCTGGACGGAAGGACAAGGCTTTGATCGTTCCTTCGATACTTTGTGGCATTCGAAAGGAAAAATAACCGATAAGGGCTATATAGTTTGGATGGCGATCCCATTCAAGAGCCTTAGATTTCCGCCTGTGTCAGAACAATCCTGGGGCATTATTTTTTCCCGGGAAATTCGCAGGGGCAGTGTTGAGAAATCCTTTTGGCCTCACGTATCCGTCAAGATTGACGGTCGTCTCAATCAGGCAGCTTCATTAACCGGGTTGCGAAATATCTCTCCTGGACGCAATGTTCAATTAATACCCTATGGGACCTTCCGTTCTTTTCGTTTGCTGGATCGGCAGGGTCCGTTTGGTTTTCAAACCAATAGAGCCGATACGGATGCTGGCTTGGACGCAAAGTTGGTCTTCAATGATAACATTGTCATCGATGCTACCGCAAACCCAGACTTTAGCCAAGTAGAATCGGATGAACCGCAAATCACGGTAAACCAGCGATTCGAGGTTTTTTTTCCTGAAAAACGGCCATTTTTTTTGGAAAACGCCAATTTTTTTCGTTCGCCGATCAACCTTGTTTTTACACGCCGGATTGCGGATCCGCAATTTGGTGTACGCCTTACAGGGAAGACTGGTCACTACGCTATTGGGGCCTTATTGATGGACGATGAATCGCCAGGCAAAGGCGTTTCCCTGCAGGGTAAACGCGCATACTTCGGGATCTTGCGCGTCACCCGCGACATCATGAGGCAGTCCACTATTGGATTGATCTACGCAGACCGTGAATTTGATGGAAGCTACAACAGAGTTGGGGGAATCGATGGCCGTTTGAAATTGAATCCAAATTGGATCCTGATCTTTCAAGGATTAATGAGTTCGACAAAACTAGCCGGTGGAACCGATCTCAACGGCCCTGCTTTTGATGTTGTACTGAACCGGAATGGTCGCAAATTCAACTACCATTTACACTATACTGACATAGGGCAAGAATTTCGTACAGAAACGGGTTTCATTCAGCGACTGGATATCCGCAGGGTTCACCAATCTGTCAATCACCGCTTCCGACCCGAAGGAAAATTCCTAATTTCATGGGGGCCAGGTCTTTTCGTTTCGCGAACTTGGAACCATGAAGGAATCCGCCTGAATAAAAACTTTAATATTTTCATAAACGCTCAGTTCACAGGGCAAACCAATATAAGATTTTTCTATAATGAAACGCGGGAACTGCTGCAGCAACAAGATTTTTCTTTGCTTCCGGAAAACCACGATTTTCAAGTAACTTCCCAGGGATTCTACTTAAATTCCAGTTTTATCAAAGAAATTTCCTTTAACGGTAGTTTTTCAGCGGGAAAGGCAATTAACTTTGTACCACCCTCAGGGCAGGCGCCGCTACCGGCTGATCGGGTCAGTGCCAGATTTAATTTGAGTGTTCGACCCAACAGCCTGCTAAAGATTGACAATCGCTACATTTTCTTGCAGTTTAGCGATCCTGTAAGCAATAACAAAATCTTTGCAAACCACATTTTTCGAGCCAAGTGGAACTGGCAGTTTAGTCCGAAGTTTTCCCTGCGGTTTATTCTCCAATACAATATAACACTCCCAAACTCCGCTTTGACCTCGCTTCAGACTACAAAAAACTTCAACATGGACTTTCTTGTTACATACTTGATCAACCCTTGGACGGCTTTATATTTTGGGATGAACAGCAATTATCAGAACTTGAACTTGATTGGAACAGGAGATAGCGGTGAGGTCGTCCGTACGCAAAACGATTTTCTGAATGACTCTAGGCAAATTTTTGTTAAATATTCCTACTTGTTTCGTTTTTAGTCAGTTAATTGAATTGATAAAATTACAGGCTTATTTTTTGTTCCTCGTTTTTGTCACTGAGCCGCCATTCATCTAAAGTTTTCCAAAAGCATGATGTCGTTTTCGTGCTGATCAATTTGGGTGAAGAGCAGGGTCCGACCATCGGGAGCGGCAGCAAAATCAAAACCAGCTCTTTCGGTGTTTAATAATAGTAAAATCTGGCCTGTTTTAAAATGGTAAAATCCTATCCTCAGAATTATATCTCCATCGTGATAAGCAAAGTAAATACCCTTTGAACAGATATTCCAACCTTCAAAATGATCACCTGGTAAATTAAAGACCAATGATTCCACGCCACCTTGAATAGGCATGCTCCAAATCCCCATTGAATCTTCATGAGCCTTTGCATAGTACAGCAGACGGCTATCGAGGGTTTCAATAGCACTATAACCGCCCTTCTGCGTGACTTGTACGGAGTGACTATCATTGACCGCCTTTTTCCAGATCTGCCATTCTCCGCTGCGTTTGGAACTAAAATAGATCAAGTGTCCGTCACGTGACCAGTTTGGTTCCCTGTTTCTACTGTTCGGTGCCGTGAGACGAAGCGGTTTTCCACCGGCTACGTCAATGATAAAGATATCTTCATCACCAGAAAGATCGGACGTGAACGCAATATGTCCATTATCCGGCGACCAACTCAGGGAGGTTAGGTTTCCCATGGTTAAATTCGTCAACTGGATAGAGTTTGAACCATCCCGTTCGCAAATCCAGAGTTCCGAACTACCAGTGCGATTGGAAACAAATGCCAGCTTTTTGCCGTCGGGCGAGAACTCCGGGTAGGTATCTATTCGTGTGGACCCAATCAACATGGACGGTGAAGAGATTTTCTGTGTTTTTTCATCAAAAGTGAGTTGCCAGATGTTCTCTTCATGGATTGCTTGCTCATAAGCGAGCCGCCAGCTTTTGCGAGCAACCGATATATTGTTAATATTCAAAGCGCTGGCCGTCAGCAATTTGGGCTCACTATTCGAGAATGACACTTTCCAAATGCCCTCCCTAGATGAGAAAATGATGCTGCGGCCATCGGGCGACCAATCCACGTCAGTAATCCATTGATTGCCTTGGGTGAGCTGTTTCACTTGACCGTCCGCTACCCATAATAGATGAACATCCCTGCGATCTTTTTGTGCTCGAATAAAGGCAAGTTGTTCACCATCAGGCGAAAAAATTGGCTTACTATCATCTGTGGAAGATGTTTTCGGCTCTGTCACCTGTTTTATAGTGAAGTCTTCAGCCGAGACCAAAAAGATACTCTGGGGAGTTCCGGGATTTTCGCGGTAGGCATATGCCAGCCATTTGCCGTCCGGCGACCAGGTGGGATCGAAAATCCTCGACCTCATTTCGACCAATTTTCTTGCGGGTCCGTTGAGCGAAGAAACAATATAAATTGCACTTCCAAACTCTAACTCCCGAACAAAAGAAATGTACCGGCTATCAGGCGACCATGCAGGATCCGTAGCATCGCCTGAATGAGTAAGCTGTAATGGCGGCTCCGAGCCAATGACCTTGACATAAATATCACTATCCCTCTTAAATGTTAGATGACTGCCTTCTGGGGACAGCGTCGGATGGCTCTCATCACCGCGATAGCTAGTTAAAATCATCGTGCGGACTGGCATGGAGGCGTGGGGCGCCGTTCGAAAAAATGCGCTCCAAAGTCCACCGCTAATAAGGAGCAGCATTCCTGCAAATGCAATCAGAGACATCTTCTTGTTTAAGAAGAACGGACGTCGTAACGTATCGCTGAGGGTTCTTTCTCTTTTAAAACCAGAATCTGTTCCGAAGGCTGGCCGTTCTACAGTGAACGTTTCTTTCAGCTCGGCTTTCCTTTTCCAGCGAACCGGTGCGATAAGCCTGTAGCCCTTTTTCGGGATGG
>CAYXGW010000078.1:0-27683 GCA_964464595.1 uncultured Deferribacteres bacterium | reverse complement strand
ACCCGTGTTACCGACGTGAGAGGCCGGCGTCCTAGGCCACTAGACGAATGCGCCATAAGTTATTTATTTGGAAAATAAAAGTCTCCAAATTTTTGCAGACTTAATGTAGTTTCATTCTAAAAAGAAATCAAGACGAAAGCCAAAAAATCTGAATTTATATCTACATAATTATCCAGCCTTTAAAAAAAGGAAAATCGAATCCGAAAAGTTGTTAAAAATTCAAATTAAATTAAAATAATCATTTACTTTTTTATCCAAATTCGTTTCTTATTTAAAATACTCAATAATAGACCCGGACTAAATTTATCTAAACATAATCGCACCATTTATTTATGAATATATTGAGGTCGTTTGTTTATGTCTCAAAGCTTTTTTCATCGGCTTGTGTCTAAAAAACCAGGAATGACTCGTATAAAATAATAGTGTTTTTACTACACCATTAGCAAAAATGCAATGCATTTATAAGAACTCCTAATGTTAGGTTGAATAACAAAACCGATCCATTTCATATAAAACAATAACTTATCCAGGAAACAATAGATGAAAGAATCATTTCTTTTCTTGGCATAATTATTGGCTTTAGTGTATATGATAATTGTACCCGGATTTTTTTCAAAACACATTAAAATGGCCAATCTAATACACTTAAAAATGAATGTTAATACGGATGATCTGTTTGAAATCAAGGATGGTCTGACCCGGGAAATTACAAAAATAATACTCAATTCGATCGCTTACATTCCAAACAATCGATTTCTTTTTAAATGCAGGATTAGGATGTTAGCTGATTTAATTGAGATCGAAAAAAGCATACGTAAAGATTTTATCAATTTTAATAATTCGGCTTAAGCGTATGAAATGAGTTATCAAAGGTTAATTGACCGGCAAAAAAAATTGCAAGAAGAACTTGTCCAAATACAATCAGCAACGATTGAATTGATGTGTAGCGGAAATAATAATGATAATTTCCTTTTGGGAATGCAAAGGCAAGATTTGATGGAAGAAATGGAAAACCAGTTAAAAGAAATTAACGAATTAATTATAACAATTCAACTAGCTAATCTTATTGATGACAGTAAGAATGGTGGCTAAAGAAAAAACACTTTAAGAGCAAGGAAGCATTCATGGCCATGGAAGGCTATTCATTAAACTTAGATGTTAAATATCATCGTCGCATAACTACTATAGATTTTAAATCTAGGGCACCTTTAAACAGTAAAAATTATAAATCTTTTATTTCTAAGGTGCTGGAATTTTGCCAGGGAGATAGTAAGGTGGTTATCGATTTTGAGAGGGTAATTAGGATTGATAGCGCGGGTATTTCCGCATTGATCTATCTCCACAAGAAATTAGGTAATGGTACAAACAGGCTAACTTTTGCCAATCTAAACAATAATATATTGTTTCTTATTCAATCATGTGGATTGGAAAAGTTTTTTGCTATCTACAATTCACTACCCGAAGCTGTTATTTATTTAAAATCTAAAAATGGAAAACAATTCTATCAAGATGCTGTAATGATCTTGCAATTGAAACGGACAGATTCCTATTTAATCGTAAAGATTAAAGAGCCAAATTTCTTAAACAAACGGAATTGCGAACGATTTCTCAAAAAAATTGAAGAATATTCCAATCAAAACTCTTCGATCATTATTAATCTTGATAATATCCGCAATATCGACAATGAAGGTATAGCGATGCTTATTGATTTAAAAATTTATGCAAAGCAAAACGAGAAGGAATTTATTTTAGTTTACAATAACAGAATTTTGAGAAGGTTGTTTAAGATGTACTCTGTAGAGGAAATACTGCCTCATTATGAGCACCACCGCGAGGCGATTTTCTCTATAAGTTGTAACCATAGATTTAAAACCGAAGCTCTTATTGTATAATCATAAACATTTCAGACGCAATTTATCCGAGTTGGTTCTAGTAATGGAATTATACTAATTTAGGCAGAATAAATGAAACGTATATGTTTAAGTTGTGGAAACCCTTCAGACAATGGTAAAAAAAGTGAACCTTGCCAAAATTGCAAGGAGGTTAACTGGTGTCAATGTCTGGATATTGTTGAGACATTTGAAGGTAAATTAGGAATGGTTTCGAAAATAAAAAATCATAATAATATTACTATAATCATTCCCTTTATGGGAAAGAAGATAGTTGGGTTTTCTGATGTCAGGGAAAATTGGGGAAGAAGTGTTTAAGTTTACAAAACTTTCAAAAAGTAATGCCGAATTATCCGGCAGTCTTAATTCATCTAATCTTCTCAATTACACTTTTGAAAAACTCGATAACCTTTCGAATTTTGTCAGTTGACTCTTCAACGAGAAGTTTTTGTTTACTTTCAGCTTTGAACTCAGCTCCCAAAGAATGGAGATCTTCCTGGCATTCAACAAGTGTTGATTCAGCTTTGCTTAATTCTGGTAAGCTTGAAGTCAAGTTTTTCTGCCTTTTAAATAATCTGTTGCAAGTAATTAATGTTGCAATAAATGCAAAAACTAAAATTACAATTACACTTGTTCCGACGATTAAGACCCACCACAATTCATTGTACGTTGACTGCATACCTTTCCCTGAAAATAAATATTATGATTTATGAATTTAACTAATTTGTTTTGATATTGCCATAAGGGAAACCCTGAAAATTGGGGTTGAAAACCCTTAGGCAACTATCAGGAAAAGGATTAAATGTTATAATAGCTACACATTTATGCATAAAATCTCCATGTACCGGAGCTTTAGCCTTTTTTCGTTTCCGGAAGAACTCGAAATTTTTAATCCACTAATCCAAATATAAGCCTCGACAGATTCAATATTTCGCCGGCTGATTTTTACCCGGCGTTGATTTTACAATGAGTTTTCTAATATCTTCATTGGCAGTTGCCAAATCTTCCTGGCGTAAATACATCATATGGCCACTGCGGTAACCCTTAAAGCTTAGACGATCTTTTAATTTTCCACTGGGATCTAAATGCCACATGGTGTATTTGGCATTGAAATATTGAGTAGCTCCATCGAAATAACCTGACTGAATCATTACATGAAGATATGGGTTCTGCGCCATTGCCTGACGCAAGTTTTCGCCCGTCTCATCACTGCGATCCCAGGGTCGAACCGCGCCAAACATATTATATTTGATATCTATCTTGTAGTTAAGATGTTCTCTCAGGTAAAAATTAATTGCCGGAGTAAACGCATGAAGCCAGGATGTTAGCTCCGAATTATAGTCCGGCCGTTGACCCGCATTCATTCGATCAATGCCTCGATATCTTGAATCCAGTCTGCCGATTGTAAATCCGTCATCCCGCAGAAGATCTTTCCAGAAATAAGACGTCGGCACGTCAAGGTTGTGTTGCAGGATCACTTTTTCAGAAAGCCCGGAGTAATAAGCCATTTTTCTTGCCATTTCAGCTTTCCTTGATTCATCTAAAAATCCGCCATGAGCCAGAGCTGGGATTAACTGGTCCAGTGTAAATGCTTCCACTTCGGGCAGTATTTCATCAAGATCCTTTTGCTGCAATTCCGCAGGAAGCACTTTTTGGTACCAGGCCGCTGCAGTAAAATAAGGCAATCTATTGGCGGCGGCTACCGGTCCATCTCGCCTGATTCCAAGACCTGTTGGTGAAACCAAAATGACGCCATTTAAATACATCCACTGTGCATTTTGAAGTTCCAGGGCGAGGCCGGATACCCGGGTAGTCCCATAACTTTCGCCTATCAAATATTTGGGTGAAGACCACCGGTTATTTCGAGTCACAAAAGTGTTTAGCCATTCTGCGAGATATTTGATATCAGCTTCCACACCAAAAAATGTTTCTTTATCAACTTCTTTATCAAGTATCCTTGAATAACCCGTATTCACCGGATTCACAAATACGATGTCAGCAACGTCCAGAATGGAATGTGGATTTTCCCGCACACCATACGGTTGTATGGGATATCCCTCATCATCAATTTGCAGGATTCGAGGTCCTGTATACGCTACGTGCATCCATACCGATGCGGAACCCGGACCGCCATTAAATGAAATCATCAAGGGCCGGGAAGCACGATCCTTAATGTCAGAGCGCTCATAATAGGTATAAAAAAGAGCGGCAATCGGTTTGCCGTCTTCGTTCCACACAGGCTGGGTTCCTGTAGTCGCACGATAGCCAAATCGTTTACCTTTTACAGTAACCTGGTGTGTCGTTGTTATGGTAGAATCCGCCTCAAGAATTCGCTCCTGTGCTGATACCGTGGAAATCCCTATAACGAATATGAATAATAAGTTTAAGTATTTCATCATACAATCCTTTTTTATGATTAAAGAGTGGCTGTTTCGGTGTTAGCACTCATTTTTGTTGTCCGTATCAAACTATAAAATAAGAATAATTTTAGAAAATGGAAGCGTTTTGGTATGTTTTTGAATTTGTGGGCTCGAACTGTGGTGCAGTGCCAAACATTGAGTCGGTGAAAATATTTCTATTTTTTCTCAAATTAGTCATCCGTTTTCAACTCACAAGAATAATCTTGAGCACTTATATTTTGATCTTGAAATTTGGAATAGAATATCGATAATTTAAGCAATTTAATCAAAACAGACAGTTGATTGCAAACGTTTAAAACTTGATTTTTGCATCAAAATTTCATTTTGTTTTTATATGAATACAACGCCTTCCTATATTCCCAAATGTATATTTATCTTGATTCTCATCTTACTTACATCAAGCGCCTGCAAAACCGTTTCGGCCCAGCCTTCGACATCTATCAATAAGAAACAGAGTAAGATCAATAAGTCCAAATTCCCACATTTGGTGGATGTCACCAAAAGGAGTGGAATCGATTTTAAGCAGTCTCATGGCGGTAGCGGAGAGCGGTATTATGTTGAGACTGTTGGTTCGGGAGTGGGATTAATCGACTTCGATGATGATGGGCTTCTGGATATTTATTTATTGAATGGAGCACCATTACCAGGTTATAAGGATAAGCTTCCAATAACCAATGCGCTGTACCGGAACTTAGGTGCCCTGCGGTTCGCAAAAGTGCCAAATGCTGCCGGATTAATCGACAGTAATTACGGTATGGGCGTTGCGGTCGGCGATTTTGATAATGACGGGGATCAGGACATTTTTATTTCAAACTTTGGCCCCAATAAACTCTATCGCAATGATGATGGACATTTTGCAGATGTGACATCGAAGGCAAAAATAGGTGATAACAATTTCGCAACCAGTTGTACGTTTTTGGACTACGATCGGGATGGCTGGCTGGATCTTTATGTTGCAAATTATGTGAATTTTACTATTGAAAACCATATTCCATGCGGGCTTGGAAAAACAAACATTCGAGCTTATTGTCACCCCGATATCTATGACGGTGTACCTGATAAACTATATCATAATAATAGGGATGGTACTTTTACAGATGTCAGTGAGGAAGCGGGTATTTCAAACGATAATGGCAAGGGGTTGGGTGTGTCGCTAAGCGATTACGATAATGATGGTGATATTGATATTTATGTCGCAAATGATAAAACACCGAACAACCTGTGGCAAAATAATGGCGACGGTACTTTTAAAGATGTTGCATTGCTTGCCGGGGTTGGATTTAGCGGCGAAGGACTTGTTGAAGCAGGCATGGGTAGCGATTTTGGCGATTATGACAATAATGGCTTGACTGATCTTTTTGTCACCAATTTCAGTTATGAAACCAACACATTATATCATAATGAAGGAAATGGATTTTTTACAGATGCTACCCTGCGTACAGGCCTGGGAATGCCGAGTTTTATTTTTTTAGGTTTTGCGACCAAATTTTTGGATTTTGATAACGATGGTCGTTTGGATATCCTGATTGGAAATGGCCATGTACTTGATAATGTAGCGATCTTTAAAGAGAATGTAACTTATGCAGAACCTTCGCAGCTTTTTTGGAACCGGGGAAACGGAAGTTTTTTGGAAATCACCGCCCAGGTAGGTGCAGACTTGCAAACTCCCCGTGTAGCACGTGCCGCTGCGTTTGGCGATCTGGATAATGACGGCGATCTGGATGTTATTATGACATACTCCAATGAATCGGTGGTATTATACGAAAACCGGCCTCCCCTGTCTAATCCGACAAATGGTCCGATAGATTCCAGTAATTTTAATCATTGGATTTTGATTAAAGTTGAAGGAAATCTGCAAAATGATTCCAACCGGGATGGTATCGGTGCCCACATTTCATTAAAATGCCAGGGAGTAACACAGCTGCGAGAAATTTCCACCGCTGGCAGTTACCTGGCCAGCAATGACATCCGGGCTCATTTTGGCCTTGGTGATTGTTCCGTCATTGAAGAAATGGAAATATCCTGGCCATCCGGCAAAAAAGAAACGTTCACTAGAATTAATGCAAATCAAATTTTATTGATTCGAGAAGGGTTGGGGAAAATTGAAGTGATAAAGAATTGATAAGAATTTTGAATACAATACTTGGCTATGGAAAAATCTAAACGAATCGAATTCATTCAGCCAGGGAATAGAACCGCATTGAAAAAATGTGCGACTCTTTTTCTTCCATTAATTATTATGGCTGCGACTAACTCTTTGTACGCTCAACAAAATCAAGCAGAATCTTGTTTGCAATCCGCCCAGGATTCTTTTGATAAGAAAGAACTTACGAAAGCAATTGGAACCCTGCGTGCCTGCATTGGCCAATATCCTGAAAATGCTGATCTACATATTTTATTAGGCCAGGTTAAGGAAAGTAAAGGGGAGCTGATGTCGGCCGAATCTTCTTTACGAAAAGCAATTATATTATCGCAGAACAGTGCCCTGGCTTATTATTCGTTGGGCGTTGTCCTTTATAAACAAAATATGGTGCAGCAGGCATTACCTGAAGCAAATAAAGCCGCTTCGTTGGCACCTGATAATGGAGACTATCACTATTTTCACGGCAATATACTCTACCGAATGAAGCGTTACAATGAAGCTCTCACTGCATATGGAAAAACCGTAGATTTGGAACCATGTCATGTGGGTGCAATCAACAACAGAGGTACGATCTTCCGTATTCAGGGCAAATTCGAATTGGCCGAAAAGTCCTATCAGCAGGCAATTCAGTGCGACAGCGCCTATTTTTTGGCTTACCGGAATCTGGGCTATTTGTATCTCAAATCCGATTTGCCTGAAAAAGCAGTTCAACCATTATTAACTGCCCTAACCCTAAGACCCGAAGATCCTCAAGCTCACTATTACCTGGCTGACGCTTTGTACGATCTGGGTAATTTTGAAAAAGCAATTACACATTACATCGCTACAACAGAAGGCCGGCCTGGATTTGCTCCCGCCTTTTTCAACCTCAGTTTATGCTACAAGAACCTTTTACAGTGGATGAAATCTCTGGAAGCAATGCAGCGAGCAGTGCGGTTTGCACCCGGAGATGTAAATTACCGAATAAGACTTGGAGATGCATACTTGAGAATGGAGTTTATTGATCAAGCGATGGAGCTTTACGAGGTGGCAATCTCGATGGATTCTCAGTTGCCTTTGGCCTATTATCGATTGGGAGATATTTATAAAGAAAAGGAGAATTATCAAACAGCTATTCAAAAATATGATGCAGCTTTTAAATTCGGTTTTGATTCATCTAAAATACATTTTAAAAAAGGCGTTGCCTACTTTCATTTAACCAGGTATAAAAGCGCCCTTGACGAGCTAAAACAAGTACAACAAACAACAGTGGAATACCCCAAAGCGCTATTCCATTTGGGGCTCATCCACTTGAACCTGGATTCTCTTTACACAGCCCTGGTTTTTTTGAAAGAAGCGTACCAAATTGATTCAACTGCTATAGACATTTCCTATCATCTTGGTTTGACGCAGAAAAGAATGAGTAATTACGGTGAGGCTGTCAGCGCATTTCAAAAGGTTATTAAACTGAATGTAAATCATACGAAAGCGTATTATAATCTTGGACAAATTTGGCGTTTGCTGGGTGAGCAAAAGAAAGCCCAAACAGCCATGAAAACATTCACGCGCCTTAGCGATTTGGAAAGAGATATCATGAGATTTCAGCGTCTGATCAGCAGCCGGCCGGATTCCACGGCATTGTACCGGGAATTGGCAAAGCGGCAATATACCATACAAAGATATTCAGAAGCCTTGCTGACAATTCGGGAGGGGTTAAAAAAAGATTCTCATAATTCAGAAGCAAAAGCGCTTCTTTCCAAAATTGTTGCAGCGGTTACCCGGCAGAAGTTGTCAGATTTTGAGTAAGTTTGAAAAGTCTAATACTTAAGAAATTTAGTATGGGGTTTTTGCTCTTTCCAATTGCTCCAACGTGTCTTTACAGAGGGATATTCTTCAAGTTTGCGATTCTTATACAAACCGTTAATGCATGTTAAGCCATTCTGTTCGCTTAAGTGATACCACAAACTTTCTGTCTCTTTGTCATAAAGGACGAAGGTGTCGTCATAGGTCCATCCGCTGGCGGCAAGCGTAAGTATTTTTCCATCAATTACACGACTGTACACGGCAGTCAGATCAACAAGCGGTCAGTAGGCAACAGCCACATAAGAGTCGCCAAATTTTTCATCAGCAATCTCATGACGATATAAAATAACTAGAGGATACGCACGGGCGTCTCCATCGAATTCAGCGCCAAGAACCAGGTCACTTCCAAACCCGTCAAAATAACTGTCGTCTTCAGGGTAACCAGGCTCGCCAGGGTTAATCATTCTGGGCAGGATAAGCGGTGCAAACCAGTTCTTCCCCAAGCCATATTGAAACTTTTCAGGTTTCATACCATAGAATTTGGCAGCATGGGTAATATCCCACTCTTTCCCGGTTTGGTCAGTGATGAAAATTCTTTCATCTACGATGATTGTTTCAGTCGGTCCCTGGATAAATTGTTCTTGTGAGGATTGGCACCCAATTAAAAATAACCCGAGTAATATTTTTCCCAATGATCTGTGAATGGAATTCATGAGATTATTTTATCTTAAAGCTTTTAACCTTTTAGGAAACCAACAAAGAGAATTCCATGTTTATTCCTATTTGAAATATCAATCATTGAATCAAAAATTTAGAAGATCGATTATAATCTGTCGGAATTCTGCCAATGAATGTCCACCTTGCGTTATTACCGCTTGTTGGCCTCCCTTTTCATAAAAAATTTCAACAGGAATAGGTGTACCAAGAAATCCCAATGATTCAAAGATCTTGCCATTTTTATCTTGATAAATTGGATAATTAATTCCGAAATCTTTACTGAAAGTTTCGAGCTCAATGGGTTTAGTAGGATCTATTGAAATCCCTATTAGTACAAATGCTTTGTTGGCAAATTCATCGACTAGATCGCGTAAAATAGGGACTTCAGAACGACAGCGGCTGCAGCGGGCTGAGAAAAAATTGATCATCACAACTTTATCATCAAATTCACGCACCAAGTTATGATAATCTATTAAACTGTTTAGCTGATTAATGGATTTGTTTTCTAGTTCATCCTGGGGGAAAGTTGTTGGTTGTTGCACATTACAACTGAATATGATTGAAGAGAGAACGATGACAAAAATAAAATGATTCGATTTCAATTGGATGCTTTCTTTTTGTTAAAAAATACCAGGCATTTGAAAACAGCAACTTACATAGATTCAAAAAAAGATTACTTTCAAAGATCGCTCAGGAATAGACATTTTTCCACAGAAATTAGTTCACTAAAAAAATAAAGGCAGAATGAAAAACATTCTGCCCTGTACCTCTAAATCAAAGATTTAATTCGTATTTGCGAAGAAGATTTCTTTTGAAGCTCTTTTATTCTAGTCTAAAGCTCTATACCAACAGAGAACCTCTGGATATCGGTTGTATCGAAATCATCCAGTTTTGAAACCGAGTAGTCAATTTTGAATTTTGCTACATGCACGCCCGCGCCAAAGCTGTATGCAGCTTCGTCAAATCCTAAAATATATCCTCCACGAAGCATCAGTGTTTTTGAGATTGTTATTTCAGTACCGAGCGCCAATCTTTGCACAGTATCAGCGTTTTTAAGCAGGTCCACCGAACTTACAATAAGCAAGTTCTCATTATCATTGTAGGATCTGGAATCCATCGAAAACCCAATCCTGAATGATTGAGGCAAAGTAACATCTTGCCCGTCAAACCCATTGCCGGAAAACTTGGCCTCCGGGCCAAAGTTAGTCATAGCCGCCCCGATTTTGATATTTCGATAACCGAGATCAAAAATAGTTCCGACATCAAATGCGAAGCCGCTTGCCGTAATCCCGGTTAAGTCTTCTTTAAAATATTTCACCGTGCCACCCATAGAAAAATTGTCGGATAGCTTACGTGCAAATGAGACACCGAAAGAAAAATCGGTAGCTTTCAGAATATTCCCTGTACGGGGGTCAGTATCACCAACTGAAGGAAATTCCGTTTCAATAATATCGCCATAATCCAGGATCACAATGCCGACCGCAAATGTACCAATATCTTCGATAGTATAAGCTCCGGAAATGGCTTCATATTTCGTATCAACCAGGTAACTTGTGTGGGTGAAATTAAGGCTGATATTCTTAACCAAAGCCAACCCGCCTGGATTTCCAAAAACAGCCTGGGCATCGTTCGCCATGGCCGTATAGGCTGTTCCCATACCGGTGGCACGAGCGCTGTAGCCAAGATTAAGAAAGTTAAAGCCAACAGAACCAACTTTGTCGTCCTCCGATTGCCCATAGGCTGAATTGAAGGCCAAGCCTGCAATCAAAAGGATTGTCATAATTTTTAATGTAAATTTCATGCTTCCTCCAAGATTAGCGAATTACTATTAATTTGCCGGTTTGAACCTCACCGGTTTCGTGATCTTCAACCCGGTAATAATATACACCTGTCACAATTTGGTTACGCGTGCGTGAGATTAAATCCCACTCTTCCGTTCCGACAAGAGTGCTTTCATGCTCTAATGTTTGAATGAGATTTCCGGTCATATCGAATATTTTAATTGTGGCTTGTTTTGGCAAACCTGTAAAAAGAATGGTCGGCTTTGGGCTGTCCGAACGCCACGGATTAGGAACGGCTACGACCGTATTTGTTGATTTAAAATCATCACTGGAAAATGGACCCGGAGTCACTGTAATTTTGGGAGGCGTCGAGGGCGTTCCTAACGAATTCAATGGATAGTTCATGGTGTAATAGGTTTCCAGTGGAGGCAGACCATTGGGTAAGGCGGTGCCCTGCCAATCAGTCATGGAAGCATCGCCTTCGTCATATGCAGCAACATAATACCAGTAATTGAATCCAAATACGACATTTGTGTCATAATATTCATAGCGATTGGATCCGATACTGTAAGTGCCTAATTCGGATTTGGATATTTGTTTAATCATTGTGTACGGACCGGCCGTGTCACCTGCAAAAGACTGGCTTACACTGATGTTAGAAGGCAATCCGTCACCTTCCGCTTGGAGAATTTCTTGACTGGAATTTTCCGGCGATAGTTGTGATCGATATACACGGTAGCCGGCAAAATCCGCAACACCAAGATCAGGATCCACAGCATTCTCATTTGCATTTTCCCAATAGATTCTTACTCGTAAATCAGATGTTACTCTAAGTGAATCTCCCCACATTTTGGGTGCACTTGGCGGTTTAGGAGGGTTCATACCCCAGGCGAAAACTTGCTTGGCTGCACGTGATGCATTCTTGGCGGATTCTAAACCAGACCCTGCAATGATTGCGGTAACCACAGTTACAGATTCGCCTTTATTCATTACCCAGGGGCCGTAAGCTTGCAAGTAACGCATATCCGTGACAGCCGGGTTTTGCTTTTTCAAATCACCTTCGAGAGTTGGATCAAAGGTGAAATCGCTGGTTAACGCTTCATCAGCTGAATTAAAAACGGAGCTTGAAAACGCAAATCGTTTGGAAGGACTTTGCGGATCATTTTCACCTGTCCACCAATAGTGTGAAACCGTGTTGCCGGGAAAGGTCATTAAACTTCCACTTACATATATCTGGGCATCTGGGGATGAGATCCACGTTTGTCCCACATGAACACCACGCCATTCACGCAGCGGATCGTCAATACCAGTATCATCTTCTGAAGTTGACACCCGATCTCCATCCAATTCGAATGTTGAGAACGTATCTTCATCGTAATCAACACCATCATCATCCCAAAAGTTTTCAAGAAAACCAGCCGGGCCGACATTCCAGGTTACATCGTGATCTGCTTTTATGCCCATCACTACCTGGTCAAGGGTGGCAACTGCATTTGCATCCGGAGTACCATCACCATCCAAATCACCATCATAAGTAAGGGTGATCTCCTCAATAATGAAATCATTGAAATCAAAAAACTCGGTTGGCGATCCGATGCGGAAAAAATTATTGGTGATTCCCGGATAACTCCAGGAATACCGTTTGGCTACTACTTTTATTCCAGCCGAAGTATGCCATTGTGTAGTACTAACCCATGGTTCCGGATTATAATCACTGCCTGGGTTTTGCCATCCCTCTGAAACAGGGCCGGGGATCGTTCCGCGTGTTAGTACGTATTCACCTGTTGTACCTTCGAGGTAAGTAGCCTGTTCCCCGGCAGCGTTCACGAGACCGTTTTCATTGTTGGATTTGGCGACAATCCAATATCCACCGCGGCATAAGGAGTAGTAAACCGATCCACCCGGATAGGTAAAAGCCGGTATTGTGGCGGAACAAGAAATATCGCCGGTATTCCCCAGGTTGTCCCAGGCATTCCACAGAGCTCCATTGGTGTGATAAACTTTACCGTCCTGGTTTAATTTCGCCAGAGATGGGTTGCTTTTTAAAGCACGGTAATCATCAACGGTAGCATTTTGTGAAAAGGCAAACTGAAATGTTATCAGTACAATAACTACGGCTAGCAGACATTTTGCACGAACAACCCAGGTATGTCTTTTAAATCTGTTTTTTTCCTGAATCGAAATATATCTAACCATTTTATTTCCCTTTACTTAAGTAAATTTTAATAAGGTTTTCTGGAAATCAAACTTCTGAAGTTCAAAATAATGAGCTTTCATATTGAGAATATTTTCATTTTTAGAAACCAATTGACACACCCATGTGAATGGTTCGGGGGATGTCATATGCTGTTAAATCATTTCGTGGTCCCGCTGCGTTTTGAAAAAGCCCTTCCCTGGTTTCATCAAAGAATGAAGCCGGATCTTTTATAGATAAGACATTTCGGCTATCAAATAAGTTTTCTATTAAGAGAAATACATTCGGCTGTACACTACCCAGGTCTAATGTTGCATCCAGCCGCAAATCGATATTGGTATTTGCGGGTGCACGTTCTCCTAATGCGGATTGTGCCAATCCGACACGGCTCGTTATGGGTAACCCACTTTGGATGTTAATAAGAAAATTAGCGCCATATTCTTTTAGTGTTCCCCCGGACAAAGGAGAACGAATATCGATATAGCCGTTTAGCACATGTGGCCGGGCAAAATCAAGCGTGGTGAGAAATAGAGTATTATCCGTTACAGTACCTTCTACTTCTCTAAAGATTCCAGCGCCTTCGTTTACCGGGCCGGAAGCGGTTCCCTTAGCTGAAGAGAATGTGTATGACAGTCTACCTGACATCCAGTTTGAAGCACGTTTCTCTACTGAAATTTCAAAACCGCGCACATTTCCGAAGTGATCGCTGGACTTGGTAAAGTAATGTGCAAAAGTTTGATTTGGATCTACCGTTGCATCCGTTACAGATGCATTGAAGATCTCTTCCATTGCTATAAGATTGGAAATGTCTTTATAGTAGCCGGTTATATCAACTTTAAAATCGGATCCTATAGATTGTTGAATCCCGATTTCATACTGTGTTGTAATCTGTGGTTCCAATGCAGGATTGCCCATATAAATAAAAAAGCCTGATTCGGTTCCGCCGTCATTTTGGGCCAAGTAATTTTCCAGCAGGTCATAAAAACTTGGCCTCTGAAAGAAAGTACCATAAGCATAATGAACCGCCCGATTATCGCCTATGGGATGAGAGAAACCCAACCGTGGACTTACATTCACATGGGATTCCGTTGAGCTGCGTGTAGATGTAAATGGATTAAAACCCTGCCAGATGCCATCATCTGCATTGACATTAAAAAAATCAAGCCGCAGACCGATGTTAAGTATCATTTCATTTAATTCGATTTGATCTTGTAAATATAAGGCGCCTTCGTAAGGGCTTACATCAATCTTTTGGGTTTGCACTTTAAGAGGATCTACAGCTCTGCCAAAAAACAAGTCTCTGCCTAACCTGTCAATGTTAAAACTGGTGTATTCAAAACCAAGTTTTATCATGTTGGTTTGATTCAACTGGCTGGTTAAAGAGCCGTCTAAGGTTACAGCAGTTTCCGTATTATTATTGTAGATTCCATATTCTGCGTCTGTTCCGAAATAATTAATGGTGCCGCCTTCGGTTTCTACGCTCAAATTATGGTTTGGCTCTGCCGGTGATGCGTATGTGATTTTGTTGCCGCTGGCATCTGTTGCAAAATCTTCTCTTTCTTTTTTAAAGCGATCAATACGAAGTGAAAAAAATGTTTTTTCACTTAATGTATGTGTCCAGTTGGCACCAATCTGGAATCCTTTTTCTTCAGTTTGGGGGAAGGCGCCCTGGTTATATTTCCACAACCAGTAATTATGGCGGCCATCGGAACCATTTACTTTGTTAATATCATAAGATGGATCAAATGGACGTTCGGTATCAAAATACATTGCCTGTATCGATAATTTAGCGCTGTTGCTCACGCGAAAAGTCAACTTTGGCTGGATATTGATTTGTTTGATACCAAAGCCGGGAAAACTTTGGGGGTTATCAAAATATCGACCACTGACAAAAAGACGAACTTTATCACCAAGGGGTCCACCCAAAGTTCCCTCCATTATCTTGAATGGGTCATCTCCAAACGCACCTTTTTCGGCCAAGGTTTCGCTTGTCAAAACATCGTCATAAATATCCAGGCCATCAAAATCGCCTTCGCCCGTAAAGTGATCCAATCCGCCAAGAGAAGTGCGGAAAGTTACATTCCCCGCCCATGTATCTCCGCCTTCTTTAAGCACCGTATTAAAGACACCGGACAATGCGTTGCCGTATTCCGCATTAAAGGTTCCGGTAATCACTTGTAGTTCTGCAATGGAATTCGGATTAATTTGCGTAATCGCTTCATTAAACAACCCGCCGCGAATCGAAGCGCCGTCAATGAGAATCAGCTCTTCTCCAGCGCGGCCTCCCCTTAGGTGTAATTTACCCTGGTGGGAAATAACGCCCGGCACACTCTCAATTACGTCATCCAGCGTACTAATAGGCAGTTTAGCAATGGCCTGGGCATCAACAACTTGTTTGCTCGATGTGAGATTTTTTTCAACCGACGGCCTTGCTGCCACAATTTCTACGGCTTGACCGGCAATCGCCTGACTTTGCATGCTAAAATCAAGGGTGGTTGTTTGATCGACTATAACACGAACATTTGTAATTGTAGTGGGGGCATAGCCAATAAAAGTCGCTCTTACTGAATATATACCCGGTGGAATTTTTAAGATAAAATATTCGCCTTTTTCATTGGCGCTAGCACCCAATATAGTTCCGACAATGGTTACATTGGCTCCGGCAAGAGTTTCACCAGTGCTGCTTACTACCTTGCCGGCAATTTTACCGGTTTCACCAATTTTATCTGCAAAAAGTGAAAAAGGCAGGATAGATAAAAGCAACAATGTAAAAACACTAGAAAAAACCTTATGGAAATTCATAAAGCCTCCTTTATGTAAATGAATATTTGGTGCAACTAATCCTTATAGGAAGGGAAGATTGAATTTGTAAAACCTGTATATACAACTTTACAAATTTTACATTTCTGTTATAGTTAAACAAAAAATACAAATTTGTCAAGGGAAAAAATTTTTTATTTTTGCCATGATATTCGTGTAGTGTCCGAAGCTGGTTTTTTACTGATTACTTTAAACTGAGGATATTTTTGTAAATCTTCTGGTGTTACATCGCTCCTACCCAAATTTTGTAAATGACTCTAATCACAAATATTCCGTAAAACATCAATCTTTTGGCTGCATGGAATCCATTAATTCAACCAGTCCGGGATAGTCAAACGGAATGTTATAAAGCCGAAGTATCAATCTAAACAGTTCAACGAAATATCTTTTTTCATCGGTGAAATTAATATAAACCGAATCTTCAAATAATGGCGGAAACGCACTCGTCTGCGTACCTTCGAGAAGCAAGGGCAGCACGGTTTCACGAATTTCAGTTCGTTTGCGCAACCGGGTTTCAAACATGCGGATTTCCATATCCACAACCGGATCTGCTTCTTCAGTCTCATATTTTTCACGATATTTTTCTGTGCCAACAGCCAATGCAAAATCGACAACAGCAATTTTACTAATAAATTTAGCGATGCTGCTTCCCGGTACATTATGCCAACGGTCAAATAAAACATCAATATCCACGTTGCGTAAATCTTTTGCCAGTTGCAGCACCCATTTTTCATGCGCAGCTTCTCCCCAGGCATAACTGATAAAACAGCTTGGTTCAACTATTTCTTTTTCCTCGCCAAGCTCTCGCAGGATTGCCTTTACCCGAACAAGCGCAGCTTCAAATTGTGTTCTTCGTTTAACCACACCTTCTTCGCGGACAATTGTTTCCCGATCCACGCCCGGAACAGGCGTTAATTCTTTTGTTCTCGGGATGGCTGTCTCATTTCCACAATTGTTGCAGAAAATAACTTTCTGTCCTTTCTCAATCCGCTTCATAACAGCAGCGCGCTCCTGCCTCTCATCACAGTTTGAGCATTGCACTACTTCAAAACGGGTGATTGCAACATCCCTGTGCTGCAAAAATGTTTCAAACAATCCCTGGAATAACATGCGGCCATTATGGGGAGTCGCTTCATTGTAATAGAGGGTTAATTCAATTTCGCCCTCATGTTCTGATTTCTGCCGGAAGCCACATACTTCATTTTCTTGCAGTTCATATTGTGCCTGGTTTTGCCACTGGTTTTTACGGGTGAAGTTTTCCGTATAACCCAGGAGCACTACCATTGAAGCGTAGACATTTTCCACAAAACCGGCAACCCCGTACGAGACATCGTCTTCTGTTATGATGTTACTTATTTTGGGCCGCTTTTCATTAATGAGGGAGGGGAATACCAGCAACGAACGTTTAAGTGCGCCATCCAGGCTTTCACGGAAGCAGATATTCTGTTTCACAAACAGCAAAGTGGCAGAATCTAACAGTACTTCCCGCTCCTCTGTGTTTTCTATTTTTTTCAAATCCGAAAAATTATACTCTCCGGCTAACAGTTTTTTCTCCTCAAGCACGCCAAGCCCCTGGGGATTGCCGCGCGCTTCCAGCACAAATGATGCTGCCAGGTTAACCAGGATATCGGGAAAAAGCAGTATGAATTGTTCATCATTAGAACCTGTGCAGATTGTGACATAGCCATGATTTTCCAAATGTTTGACCGCCGTCATCATTTGTGCATCGGAAAATTCCCAGTCTTTGTCCGTCTTTTCCAGTTGACGGCGTAATTCCCGGGGACTCACAAGTACGGATTTGCGGGATGTTTTCTGCTTTAAATTCAGCACAAATTCTTTTACACGCTTGAAGGTAGTGGTGGTAATGGTTGCCGGCATGTCGTCCCAGGGAATCATGGCCTTTAGTTTTTTCACCAGGGCGTCGATGCCATCCCCGGCTTTTGCGCTGGTGGCAAGGTAACCGCCGGGTATGTTATGGAAATCACAGAATTCATCCAGTTCATCTTGTGTCATTGTGGGCTGGCCCCGGTCCATGCGGGCGCCGATGAGCAGGATTTGCAGAGTCTCTTTTTGTTTATGGCTCAGTTGTTTTAGCCAGTATTCCACGCCGCTTAACGGTTTTTCCCGGTTACCCGAATCAAACAGTACCAGGGCTAAATCCACGTCTTTGAGAAACAGGGCATGGACGAGACGGTAATCCTGCTGACCTGCCAGGTCCCATAGAACCGCTTCGCATTCGGCGCCATCCTTACGTTTTTTACCCAGCTCATTTATGACCCAGAATTGCTGGCCATGGGTGGAGCTGTGTTCCTTAAATTTGCCATGCGCCAACCGCCAGCCCAGCCCGGTCTTGCCGACGCCGCTATCACCCACAAGGGCTATCTTAGCGGTGGTGTAGGGCACGGAATCACTGATAAAATCTTTGCCTAATAATATGCTGTAATCCAGCTGCCACAGTTTAATGACCCTGTCTTCTTCACCATGAGCCGCTAAGATGGGTTTTGATGGATGAAATGCCATTTCAAGTGGCCATTGAGAAGTACCAAGTTCAGCAACAATTGCTACAGTTTGCCAGGTATCTGTACGCCAGAGTCGTATAGTGTTATCAGTAGATTTAGATGCTAAAAGCTGACTATTAGGAGAAAAAACACATGAATTAATCATATTTGTATGTCCCTCAAGGAAATGCAACAGTTTATTTGTTTGAACATCCCATATTCTGATGGATTTATCATCTGAGCCAGAAGCGATTTTTAACCCATCCGGGCTGAAAGATACTGAAAAGACCATGTCAGTATGGCCTTCAAAAGTGGCAATATTTTTCCCAGAATCCACATCCCATATTTTGATTGTATTATCGCCAGAACCGGAAAAGATTTTTAACCCATCTGGGCTGAAAATTATTGAAGAAACGAATGATGTATGCCCTTTAAAAGTGGCAATACTTTTTCCAGAATCCACATCCCATATTTTGATTGTTTTATCATCAGAACCAGAGCTGGAAGCGATTCTTTTCCCATCTGGGCTGAAGGCTATTGAAGAAATATAAGTTGTATGTCCTTTTAATGTAGCAATATTTTTGCCGGAATCAGTATCCCATATTTTGATGGTACTATCTGCTGAACCCGAAACAATTAATAACCCATCAGGGCTGTAAGCCACTGAATAAATACTATCCGTATGCCCTTTTAAAGTCGCAGTATTTTTGCCGGAATCAGTATCCCATATTTTGATGATATTATCTGCTGAACCCGAAGCAATTTTTTTACCGTCCTGACTAAAAGCTATTTCAAAAATGTTTCCCGTATGCCCAGACAAGGTACGCAGGAGTTTCATGCCTGCCGGGTTCTTTTCGGGTTTTAACTGTTTTGGTTTGTTTGCTGTTTTCATATTATTTGCGGGCAAGTTTAAAGTATAGCCGGATTTTCACATTATTCACAATAAAAAGTCAATAACCAGTTTAATTTGGCATCAATCTCCCGGATCTATGCGACAAGATAATTTTTGGTTTAGCCTGGAGAACTTGTGGTTTACGAATATTGCATTTTACAAATTGAACAGTTCAAAATCAATATATTTCTTGACTTTATCAGGGTATTCGGTTGGATGGATCAGGAGGCGAACACTTATTTGTCAGGCCTTTTGCGTCAGGTTTTCGAAACATAATTCGTAGCCATCGGGATCGGTGATGTAGGTCTGGTTCATGCCATAGAACGCAACTGCAGGTTTACTCGCCACAATACCGCGTTCCGTGATTTCGCGGTATACAGCGTCGGCATCGCCGCAAATGAAGTAGAAACATACGCCGCTTCCCCGGGTTTCTGCGGGCGGGCCATCAGCGCCGGATTGCTGCAGCATGAGAGCCGCACCGCCGTGCTGAAGCCGGCACCAGGCGAGTTTACCTTCCTGGTCCCATTTCTGAGCCATCTGGAATCCTAGGCCGTCACAATAGAATTTGCGTGATTTGTTAATATCGGACACGAATAGCAGGGGTACTGTTTCCTTAACTTTCATCGTCGTTTGAGGTTCTACATTCACCGGTTTCCTCCTTATTTATTTCATCACAAAAGGATTGATATTTTAAGCATTAGTTTTATTCATCCTGCCTTTTCATAAGCGGTTTTCAGCCATTCTATTACTTCCGGGTCAATATCTTCAATGGCCTGTAAAATCATTTTATGAGAGCACATCGCATTTGCACCGCTTATCTTTTCGAGTTTTCCTTTTGGTTCCTGACCTCTCATGTTCAAACCGATTTCAAATCTGGTTTTTGTTGCCGGTTGTAAAATGGCAAATTGTTTCCTCCTCCTTAAACTTACATAAACGTTCTTGGGCGCAACTTCAATGTCATTGCCAAATTTTAATATTTCAGTTAGTAATTTATCATATATGGGTTTGAAGTGCTCTTTGCCTTTGTATTGTTTGTCGATTAGTTCGTCTTTATTCACCACAGACCCGGCGTCGGAAGCTTTGGCCTTGTGGGCGACAAAATTGGCAAATCCATATGTGAAAGCATGTTTTTCTTTTAGGAATTTTATCACTTCACCGTGTTTCACAAAATTTTTCTGTCTTACAATTTCAATCCATTGTTCTAAAGTTTTACCTGTGTTTTTGTGCAGGTTTTCAATCATTGTTATTTCTGCTTTGTCCATATTCTTATTCCTTATGTTTCTTTATGGTATAGCAAAGTTATAGGATTTTAACTGATTTAACAAGGAGAAACATTTACTTATTAGGAGGGCTGTTGTACAAATCGCTTTTCTCACAAAAACGTCATTCTGATGATAAAATAGATTCTTCTCCCGCTTTGGCGGGATCAGAATGACAATTCGGTAGATTAGCGTATTCTGTAACAACCAGTAAGACGGGATCAGGGTGACATTTTGTTATTTTTGGCAGCTTTCTTTAAGAATGATGGATTATTGACACCCGGCGCCATACGATAAGAATCGAAACTATAATAAATGCCGGAGCGGTCAGACTCCGGCATATTAAAAGATCTCGCGTTTCCTTTAACTATTTTGTTCCTGCATGGTAAACCGTGTTTCCTTCCTGACACATAAACCCCCACCCGCCAAACGTTTCCGCAATCATAAGAAGCAGTTCATTGTTGCCTTTCTTTAAAGGCAAATAGATCATATCGTTAAAACCCACAATGCCAAGATAGGCAGGATCCCGTTGCTGGTAGCCGTTTTTTCCAGCAAACAACAATTTACCGTTCAGAAAAATACTGACATCATCGCTGTAGCCAAACTGGAGTTTTCTCGATTCTTCTTTATCCGCATAGATTGTCGTTTTAGCAAAAACTAAATCAGGCTCCCGGTCCATTCTTTTTACATAGCGCGCAATATCCACAAGACCGGATGGTTCGCTGGTCACTTTCCGCCAGGTGATGTTAAGCCCTTGCGCATTCGGTGTACGTTCATAATCAATTTTATCGGATTTAAATGATTGTGATATCTGCCAATCGGTAATGGTCCCGGGAGGTGTCTCGACTTTTGGGGCAGCCTCAAAATGGAGATTGTTGTCGGATCTGTAAGTGAAATTCGAGAAATAAGCCGTGCCGTTTTGCGGACCTAATAATCCCAATGTACCCGTGCTTATTCCATGTTTCAGGTCGGATATTGTCAAAATGGGTTGTTCGCCGTCATTGAGATAAACACGCGCTTGCTTGCCGGCAAATGCTATTTTCAGCCGGAACCATTGATCTTCAGGGAAAACCGCCGGGGCGGTAAACCCTTCGCCACTATATAACTGCCAACCGGAAATGCCATTGAAACTGGGTGTGTATTGAAGATCGTCCTTATAAAGTCCGGACCTGTGCGGTCGAATATAAAACCGTTCGAAATCATCCTCTGACTGCACTCTGAAAAGAATACCCGGATAAGAACGCTTGCCGTTTACTGCCATATCAACTTCCACAATCCCATTTTCAAAATTAACATCTTTCAAATAAGCAACCCCCATTAAACTTTTCCTGCCCATATACTCTACCATTTTGGCTCTTTTCATTTCCCAATTTTTCGTATCAAATTCGACAACCTTATTTTGCCCGTGAATCGTTACCGCATAGCCTAAAACAACAAAAAAAACACTCATTACAAATGAGCGAAACAATTTTATGTTTTTCATACTATCTCCTTTTAATTAAGTGAATTTCCAGGTTGATTGACTTCTGATTTATTTAAACCAAACTTACGCCCAAGCCGATGATCACGTTTGCTGCGGAATCATTCAAATAGCGGTCAAATTGCATTCAAACGTTGTTCATCCTGATTTTTTGTAACTTTGCTGTTCTGCTTAATTAAAAGAAAAGTAATTTATGATCGTTAACCTGGTAAATTTTTCTTATATTGTGCAGGCAATTTGGAAAAAGATTCAATGGATAAACTTAATAATCAAACTGAGAAGCTTTACATTGCGCGATGTAAAGTATTAATTGAAGAAAAGCTGAATTTGCAGGGCAGCCAGGACTGGAAACAGCGGGATTACGAAAATCTCAGTGAACTTATCTTTTCCAAAACCCAGATCCTGCTCAGTCTATCCACTCTTAAAAGAGTGTGGAAAAATGGTTATGACAGCCTTCCCCATCCAAGCACCTTAAATGCGCTAGCCATGTTTCTTGGCTATGTGAATTGGATGGACTTTAAGAGAGACCAGTTTAATTTCATAAACCAGGGGAAGGATAAGACTGGTGAACCTCTTTCCAGCGGTCAGAAAAAGCAACCTCTAAAACGATCTCGAACGAGGGCAGCTGCATTGCTGAGTTTGATTACAGTTGTTCTATTATTCTATGCTTTTTTCGATCAACTCACTTCTCAACATAATTATGAGGAGGTTGTTTTTAATAGTAAGAAGGCAATCACAAACGGTCTCCCCAATTCAGTTATCTTTGACTACGACATTACATCGATCAAATCAGACAGTGTTTTTATTCAGCAATCATGGAATGAAAAACAAAGAGCTGCTATCTCCAAAAACAATCGCCATCATACCAGCATCTACTATTATCCTGGTTTTCATAAAGCGAAATTGATTGTTGATAATACCATTATCCGGCAAAAAAATATTCACATTACAACAGATGGATGGCTGGGAATTGTCAGACATTCTTTAGATGATCCAATTCCGGTGTATCTGCCGCGTGATAAAATGTTTGATAAAACCAGGTTATACGCTTCCCCGGAAATTCTCCAGGCCAATAATGTCCAAGTATCAAAGGGAGAATTTTTCGTTAGCTTTTTTTACGTTGATGATTTTGGCAAAATTGACGGCGACAACTTTATGCTCGAATCACAGGTTAAGAACGATCTTTCTGATGGTGGCCTGACCTGCCAGTATGCTGAGGTAATCGTCATGTGCGAGAATGGCAGAATGGTCATACCGCTTTCTATGGCGGGGTGTGTAAGTAATAACAGCCTACAATTTATAGATGTCTACCAGGATGGCAAAGAAAATGATTTGTCCAATTTTGGCTGCGATATGTCTGTTTGGAACAACCTTATCTGTGAAGTACGCAATCGAGAGGTTAACTTGTCACTTAATGGCGAGAAGATTTATACTCTTTCTTACCAGGAACCTGCAGGCCGGGTAATTGGTTTGCATTATATCTTTTACGGGGCCGGTTCGGTGAATAAAGTAACTCTATATGATCAAGTTAAAAACGTCGTATTCGATGACGATTTCGAACAAGTCAATATCAGCCAAAAGATAATTCAGTAAATATGTGCTTTGAATGGGTGTTTTTCTTACCATTGATGTGAATTATTCTTTACTTAAGCTTTAATATAGCCTCGGCTGCTAATTCCTGCGCAATTAGCATTCGTGCATGTTTTTCTTGAGGCCAACCAATGACATTCGCATGTCGAGGGGGTTTGTTATCTGGAACTAATTCCAAATCAACAGCTTTTATATTCAATAAAATAATCTCTCCTCTTCCATAAAGAGTTCTTGAAGGTTGATTTTTCTTAACAACTTCTTCACCCAATGTCCAAATTTCATCTTCTGTGAGTCCTTGTGTTTTAAAAACAGACAAATGCAAATCTAAGGGCGGTGGCATAAAGGCGGAATATTTTACCCTTTTATTTTGAATACTAAAATACCCTTTGCTTAAAAGATAGCGTCCTAAAGGTTCGGTATCTTCAGTTGGCTTTAAAGGGAAAATATCTGGTTCAGATCCCCTTTTATGCAAAAACTCTTTGAATATTATCCAAAATTGTTTTAGGTAATTCATCGCCAAAATATTCTGTCCCATGTGCTTTATTGGACCCAAAAAGCCCTGCATAAGTTAGGCTTCCCTTTCCACCTATACTTACTGAAAACACTCTATTTTTGCTGCGATACCATTCTAATGCAACTTCACCATCAGGCTCTACTGCTATTTCTGGAACCGGTATAGTTTTTGGTAAAAAATGGATGAATCGCAATGTTTCCTCGTAAGAAGCAAAATCAATTGCCTGCGCTCCATACCCATCCCAATTATCAGATGAACAATCCATGATAACCTCATTTATGGTTTGGATAATTTCCTTTGACCATCCGAAAAATATACTATAGTCCTCAATTTTCCCAACAAAACGATTTTTCAAAGTAGAAGCATCTTCGCTCACACCTCTGTCCCCATATTGATTAAATATAGGGTTGTAATCTCCCATTACTAAACATAAAGTGCTCATTCAAATAACCTCGCTGCTTTTTCTGTGATACTACTAAAAAAAATTCTATTTTTCATATCACGAAGTTTTTCAAAGATATACCACATTTCTTTATTGTCAATGGGAAAATCTCCTTGTTTATACACATCTATGTCCAAAATTATTGTAATAGAATTAGATTGATGAACATTCTCAAAACTATGTGTAATATTTGCAGTAATATCTTGGGTGGAATCATAAATTGTCACCCTATTCAAAAAACCTACAACCGCCTGTGGTAGCTTTTCGGGAATATTAGGCGCAGATATTAAGTATTCAGAAAAATCATTAAAAGGCAACGGAATATTTATCTTATTGATATAACGCACAGCTAGTCGTGTCAAAGCTTCAGGTTTGGCAATTTTCATATAAAGAGGCCATAATTCCTGAGCTTCTTTGCGAATATCCACCCATTCTGAATAAGGTTTCAAACGGTTGAAGGTAAAACCATCGTTTCTGAATTGAACGACCTGTTTTTTATCATTTGTTTTAAATAAAAATCCCTGTATTCCTAAGTCCTCAATATGCGGGTCAATGTACTTTCCATTTTTGATTTCATGATGTCCTTTAAATAGAAGCTGTTTATTCAATGTCGGGTAATTTCTCGAAAGTTTTTTCTTCAAAGGAATAAATTCTTCAATTTGAAATGAGTCTGGAAGTTTTGCTCGAATATCTATCAGTGCTTCTGTGATGGGAGCATTGTTTAAATGTCGTTGCTGAACCATTATATCTTTAAGTTTACTATATGCAAATGAAATTTAACAAATTTAATCTGTAGTTCTAGCCGTTTTCCCAAATTATAATATTTCACACTCACTCACAAGATAATTTTTGTTTATTATTATAGTAGCCGATCATTTTGCAAACGGCGGCACAAGAGTATTATATTAATCACTATTATAATAGTTCGGATATATGTTCATAAATATATAGGCAACTTAAAGAATTGCCCAGATTGTTCCTCCAATTTTGAATTCCAGATCATTAAAAAATCAAGTTTTTATAAAATATAGTAACGTTTTGGTAACACTTTATTACCACAAAAAAAAGCCTGAATAAATCAGGCTTTTTGTCTTTGTTTTTATTAGCGCGCCAGGAAGGACTCGAACCCTCAACCCTCTGATCCGAAGTCAGATGCTCTATCCAATTGAGCCACTGGCGCGTTTAAGGTATTAGCTGGGGAGCAGGGATTCGAACCCCGACCAATGGATCCAGAGTCCATCGTCCTGCCGTTAGACGACTCCCCAAAACATTCAAATGGTTTCTATGCCTTTTTCTATCCTTTTCATTACAGTTTCTTTACCTATTGCCTCTATCATCTCAAATAACCCCGGGCTAACGGCAAAACCGGTAATGACAATTCTTATTGGATGTATTAATTTCGCAGCTGAAATTCCAATTTTTGTACAAAATTCACGAAGAACAGTTTCAATGTTTTCGGCTGAAAAGTCAACCACTTGAGCAAGTTCTTTGTTAAATTCTTCAAGATAGTTTTTGGTTTCCTGGGTCCAGTATTTTTTCAAGGCATTGCCGTCATAATTTTCCGGATCTACAAAAAAATATTTGCCCAACCGGGATAAGTCTTTCATAGTCTTCATCCGCGATTTAAACATTTCAACCACAGTTTTCAGGTAACTTAGTTTTGCCGGAATTTCTTCCTCGGTTATCAATTCGGCATTAATCAAATGGGGAATAATTAACTTAACCAATTCATCTGTTTCATGTTTTTTTATGTACTCACTATTCACCCATTCAAGCTTCACCGAATCAAAAATCGCACTTTTTTTTGCAACCCTCTTCAAGGAAAATAAATCTATCAATTCATTTTTGTTCATAATTTCCTTATCATCTCCGGGAGACCAACCCAGAAGTGCAATATAATTCACCAAAGCCTCAGACAATATCCCTGATTTAGAGTATTGCTCAATCGAAGACGCACCGTGTCTTTTGCTTAATCTTTTTTTATCCGGTCCCAGGATAAGCGGCAAATGTGCAAATTTCGGCAATTGCCAATCAAGAGCGTAATATAGCAAAATATGCTTTGCCGTGTTGGTTAAGTGATCTTCACCGCGAATGACATGCGAGATGTCCATATCATGATCATCTACCACAACTGCAAGATGATAAGTAGGCGACTCATCAGCCCGTAAGATTACAAAATTTTCCATCTCAGCATTTTCAATTTCCAAAGTACCATACACTAAATCATCGAAACAAATGGATCCATCCGGTACCCAAAAGCGGATTGCGGGTTTTTTACCCTGGTTTAAGTGTTCCTCTCTTTCTTTAGATGTTAGTAAATAGCACTCACATATGTTCGATTCGGAGGATTCGTCACCAGGCTGCACCGATTCTGTTTCAGGTTTTTCGCAAAAACAATGGTAGGCTTTGTTATTATCCAACAATTCTAAAGCAAATTTCCGGTATATATCTAGCCGCGAAGATTGGTAAACGATGTTTTCGATAGAATTTAACCCCAACCACCGTAGCCCTCCTATTATTTCATCAGCCATTTCCCTGGATGAACGCTCTTTATCGGTATCTTCAATTCTTAAAAAAAATTCACCTTTGTTACTTTTGGCAAACAACCAGTTAAAAAGAGCTGTTCTTGCTCCGCCAATATGCAAACTACCGGTCGGGCTGGGTGCAAATCTTACTCGAATCGATTTATTATCTGAAAGTTCAGGCATTGGGTTGTGAGCTCTGTTCCACTTCCGCAACGGTCATTCGAATCCGGATGCCGCCGGTAAATCCGGAGATACCGTTATAAAGGACAGCTAAAACTGCTGTAACAACTGTATAAAAAAGGGAGGTTAAAATTGCAACAAAAAAAACCATGAAAAATCCAACAAATCCACCAACTTGCATCATCTCGGGATCAAATTCACTCATCAATGATGATGAGACCTGTGAAATAAATATCATCATCAATAAATAAATAAAACCAATAACAAGCCCAAGTGCAAATGACAGAACTGAAACGATCTTTACCAAAGACCACACATCAATTTTTTTTAATTCATACATACCGTTAATATTGGGATTTAGATAAGCGGAGAGGGTGGGATTCGAACCCACGGTAGACTTGCGCCTACAACGACTTAGCAGGCCGCCACCTTAAGCCACTCGGCCACCTCTCCATTTTTTTGGTTCTTTGCGGAGGGCGAGGGACTCGAACCCCCAAGGGCTTGCGCCCAGCGATTTTCAAGACCGCCGCCTTACCAATTAGGACTAGCCCTCCGAA
>CAYXGW010000077.1:13224-28502 GCA_964464595.1 uncultured Deferribacteres bacterium | reverse complement strand
GTAAAAAGCAAGAATACATTATTTCCAGTAAACTACGCCTATGTTTCTCTTTTTGGTATTAATAGTTCAGATGAGCTTAAAAATGCTATTTTTGTAAGTAAATATTCTAAAAGAAATAAAAAAAATAGAAGTTCAAAATGGCTTGGCAAAACAAAGGCGTAATGCAAGTTAACCGAGCGAATCACTTGATGCTAATTTTGGTGTGGGGAAAAGGAAGTAGCCCGTAGGCGACTGGAGCTACCCCACACTCGAGTCCATTTTCCTCTAATTTGAGATTCGTAGGTTGGTAAATGGCAATTATGGAGCAGGTTACCATAGCATGGGCTGGGATGGAATGGACAACCAGGGCAATCCGGTTTCGAGTGGTGTGTATCTGTATCAGCTAAGAACAGCTACTTTTTCGCAAGTGAGAAAGATGAGTTTGATGTGTTGAAGTTGACGCTTACACCAATAAAGATCTAATTGATGCAGGCTTGAAGCACAATCAGGCGGCATTTTCGTATCTTTCTGGGGATCTCTAAAACGCTTCATCAACTGCTTTGTCCATTTCCTCTTGTAATACATGAGTATAGATTTCAGTAGTTGTTATATTCTGATGACAAGCAAATTCTTGAGCAATGCGGATATTTTTACTCGTAGGGAGGATAAATTCCATCCGAGAGTATTTTTCTTGTTGCAAAGTCTGAAAATCGATATTATTTGATTTTTAGGGGCTTAAAAAGGGGTTGTTTAAGCAAGAACTGTAAGAAATGAAAACATGGTTTCAAAAATCAACGCTACCAAATGTTCAAGGACTTTTTCAATAAAATATCCGGCGTATAGAGTTTATCCCCCCCACGGGCGGTTTTCAATGTTCTAAACTTTGATTTAGGAACAAAACCGCCATTACTTACGGCATGTGTTGCGAAAATTATTTTTACTTAGTTGCAATTACGGCACTTGAAGGCCCTGTCAATGGCATAATAGAAGTTTCTCTATAGCCAATTTCCTTTGCCCACCTATCAAAGTCCGCTAAAGAAAAGTCATAACCTTCAGGTGTTTCTATCAACATATTTAATGACATCATGAGACCAAAAGCATTTTTACTGCGGTCGTCATCTATAATGTTCTCAAGAACCACTAAGGCCCCTCCTTGAGGTAGGGCGTCATACGCTTTTTTGATGAGCATCTTTTTATCCTGAGTTCCCCAATCATGAAGAATGTTTCCCATAGTAATTATATCCGCTTTTGGAAAGTCTTCCTTGAAAAAATCTCCGGATTGAATAATTATTTTATCACCCAAGCTCATGTTGTTTATGGTTTCTGTTGCCACTGGGCTTACGGGAGGTAAGTCAAAGGAAATACATTTCATATGATCATTATTCAGAACTACTTGAGCAGAAAGATACCCTCCAGCACCTCCGATATCGCAAAGCGTACTATAGTTGGAAAAATCAAACTTTTTAGAAAAAGTCATGAAGTTTCCCATTTGTATTCCGCCCATTGCTTTTAAAAATTCTCGAAGTTTTTCTTCGTTGGCATAAAGTTCTTCAAAAATAGGTTTGCCACCAGTTTTCGTTTCATTTTGAGGGGCACCTGTTTTTAATCCATCTTCAAGATTATGCCAGAATGGATATAACCTATTATTAGACATTTCTAACATACCACCAACATAGCTTGGTTTATTTTTGTCGAGAAATAAATCTGTATCTTCTGCGTTTCTGTACAAAGCAGTTTCCTTCAATCCACTTCTTTTTAGAAAACCTAATGCTACCAAGGTGTCTAAAAAATCATAAAGACCTCTTTCATGCAAGCCTAATCTTGTCTTAATGTCTTGTCCTGATAACTCCCCATTTGCTAAATAAGTAAATAGCTCCATATTAACTGCTGTGAGTAGTGTTTTTGATGCCCAAAATCCCATTCCGATTTGCATTATTTTAGAAGGGTTTACTTGTTTTTCTGTCATTGCTTCCATATCTATTCCTTTTCTAATTGTTATAGTTATTATTATAATTTTTGTTAACTAATTTAATGTATAACTCATTGTTCCAATCAATCCATATTAGCAGGATAAACACAATGTGCTTATCCACACTATACACATAACGACTAGAAATAACCTGTTTTGCCCGCTACACTGAACTTTAAAAAAAAAAGATTAATTTCCAATTTACCACAAAACGAAATTCATGCCCCTACGGGCGAAATTAAATTTACACCAAAAATAAATATATGCAATAAACTGAAATTTAGCACAAAATATAACACTGCCTTTTTATCAAGACTATTCATCGAAAACCGACATAAACAAACAACTAAATCGGTGAAAAAAATGAACCAAACAAAAGACAAACCTATGGAGGAAAACTATCCCTTTCAAATCTGTCGAAAAAGTGGTAATTTTTATGGTTCCTCTTTTAAATCATTAGAACAATTCGGGCATTCTTTTAAAAATAGAATATCATAAAAGAATAATTCATAATCAAAGAGAAGTGTCCAAATTGCCAACAACTTATAACCTGGTCTAGACCCACAATGATGACACTTCAAAAATGTGATTTGAATAAAAATTGCAGCAAAAAACAAAACTACAGAAACCCAAAATAATAGAATGTATTATAACGATAAGAAAAGAAAAATGCATAAGAAATCAATTATTAAGAATACCGATAAAAGTCGATAATAAATTAATTTCACAATTCACTCTCCTTGATTTTGAAACTATCACCAGCGCCACATAACGACTGCATAACCTGCCGAGCGGAATTGCTGCACAGCCTTCAGCTAGTAGCACAATTTTTCGAGGCTATCACCAACCCTAGCACAATCGCCTCCGCTAGCGAGGTCAGGTTGACGCCTAGTTAGATTGTCGCAAAAACTCTTTGACTTCCTCTTTCGAATATGGAGGTCTTCTCGAATGAATCATAGCGCGACGTTTGGGCACACTGGCGCACATTCACACTCACTCGGTAGCGACTTTACTTCATCTTTTTTTTGAGTTCTTTGAGGATGTCATCTTCTTGAGCCGTTCACCCAGCAACAGTTTCGAGTGCCGCGACTTTCCACTGCAACAATTCAAAAAATCCAAACCCAATTCAATGGATCATTCACACCGACTGCTAGGATATAAATAAATTCGTAAAATGATTGCACTGTTTGCAAGGTATTGATTGCTGATAAAACATCACTAAATTGTGCACTTTATTTTTCAAAAGGAAAATAATCTAGCACATCGTATTTCCAAATATTGGTTGGAAAAATCACAACAAGATTTGCGGTTTTGTCTCCTATATTCTTAAATGCGTGTGGAACCATTGGTGGAATGTTTACTATATACGGTGCTTTTATAGTGAAGAGCGTATCGCCCAAGGCATAGAGAATGTCCCCCTCGAGCAGTACATGCGACTCCTCGCCCTCATGCGTATGCATTGGCGGGGCACCACCTGGAATGGTCTCGGTTATACCAATCGTAAGATTCTGATACCCGTGCCGTTGTCCTTCCATCACATGTACGTATTCACCGGGTCCGGGGTTAATCACAACCAACTCATCCAGTGTCACGGCGTGTTCTGCGTAGTATTTCATCCCAGGTACTTTGAACGGCCCTGGCAACGAACGTCTTTCAAGTACATTATGTGGATGATGCTGCCTATGTAGCAGTAAAATAGTTGAATCGGGAACTCCTTTCGTTTCTTCCACAAGTGGGACCAAGGGGAACGTCTCTTTCTCTTCAGTCTTTTGATCACAGCCGAGGACTATGATAATTATGATTAGGAGCACTGCACGGCAGTCAATCACCAGTTTTGTCTTCATAAAAGCCTCCTTTTGATTTGAGTTTGAATTTTTAAACACCCTTTCGTTAAATATTTCCAAAATGTACTCCGAACGAGCGATCTAACTATTAAGTATACCCGCGAAAACAAATGTTATAACATTTATAATTATGAAATCTTATAATACTCTGAAAAGCGGTATAAAACTCGATATAAGCATATTATATGGGGAATTTGCCATATGAAACCGCTTGATTTATTGTGCATAATTTATATCTATGAGATGAAAGCAATCAAACAACTGGATTACATATTACTAGTTGAGAAATCCAAAATCAATGATTTCCTCGAATATATATTTGGAGATTTATTTGGACAGATAACTTTTTAGATTGTGGACTCGTTTCAGATATGGTCGGATAATAATTATTTATATAGAGTTGAAGTTAAATGAGTCAAAACCAGTCAAATCGAAAAGAAACAAAAAACCCTGTAACAGTTTAATATTACAGGGTTTAAGTAGTGGCGCCTCCCAGAATCGAACTGGGGACACACGGATTTTCAGTCCGTTGCTCTACCGACTGAGCTAAAGCGCCACGTGTAAAAAATGGGAGTAGAAATATAGTATCTTTTCCACCACCTGTCAAGCACAAAACACCATTCTTCATTAAGCCCCAGAGTATTTTTTCAAAGAAGTTTCATTTTAAATTTTAGCGCTGTTTAAGACGCTAAAAGCAAATTTTTTGCATGCTGCAGGGGCTAATCATTCGCTAAATTTAGGGTAATTTGAAAATCTGTCTTAAGCTAAAAATGCGATTAATGAAACCTGCACGATATTCCGATAATTGATGAGTTAGGCTGTAATTCAATTATAACAAAATAGTAAATTATATGCATCTGGATATTCAACATAATAAAGAGTTCATATTTATACAATTCAAGCGCAATTGCAGCTTAAATCAAACCAACCTGGAAGAATTTAAGTTTCAGGTTTTCGGTTCCATAGAACCATTCAATACGGTAATCCTAAACTTCGAAAACCTAGAATATATTGACAGCGCCGGATTAACAACACTCATTCATATTCGAAAGAAAATTTTGAGCATGAATGGAAAATTACTACTCACCAATGTAAGTGAGCGAATTCAAAAATTACTCCAAATTACCAGGCTGCATCGATTTTTTGAAGTTTTCAATTCTGTAGAAGATGCAGCTAACTCCTTAAAGAAAACCACACCAGGCAGATCAAAGGATCATCCGTTTACCCTCAAACTGCAAGTTAAACATACGGACACTTTTTCTATAGTAAGAATTAAACAACCGGATTCTCTGATCGCAACGAATAGTGAGCCTTTCAAAAGGAAAGTGTTGGAATATCTCTCAACACGAACTGCTGCTATATTGGATTTTAATAAAATTCGAAATATTGACAGTACCGGGATCGCTTGTTTAATTCATCTTAAAAAATTTGCCAGGAAAAATAATAAAAAAATAATCCTTGTTTATCGGGATAGCGTCATCACTCGACTATTTAAGTTGTATTCCATTGAAGACCTGTTTCCCCAGTTTCCAGATTCCAGTCAAGCAGTTAAATCTTTAAAACACAACGTTCAAATGATAAAAAGGGAAGCTGTAACTCAAAATACAATGACTCAGGAAGCAAATAATTCTTCATCCTTTTTAGCTGAAGAATTCGAGGACATCTTATTCCTGACTGATTATCAAAAGTAGGAATCTATTCATGAATTACCGATATTTGAAAGATGTTTCTTTTAGTCTTTTGACTTTTTTTCTGCTGATTATTAGCATGAATATTTTTCTGTTTCCGGATTCACCCGGTTTTCAGGGTTTAAATCCCCATCCTTATTTAATTGTAGTATTGCTTGTTGCAGGTCGATTTGGCCGTTGGGAAGGCCTGATGGCTACCTTCATTGCAGGATTGATTCTGGTTGTTTACGCCTATTTAGATAGCGCTCCATACTTTCATTGGTCCATGCTCGCAGAATCATCATTCCTGATATCTTTAGTTTCATTTTTCCTTGCAGCCTTGATTGTTGGCGAAATGCGAGGATTTAATAAAAGTTTTGAACGGGCAATCGTTAAAGAAAATTCTGAACTGAAACAGGAAAACAGTAAATTAAAAGAGCAGCTGGAAATTATTACAATAATAAAGGAGGAACTGGAAAATCGAATCGTTGGGCAAGAAGAAACCGTTCACTCCTTGTACCAGGCGACAAAATCCCTGGAAACTTTAGATGAGAAACAATTTTATTCATCGCTAACCCAGCTAACTTCCAGGTTTACCGGGGCTACAAAAGTCTCACTTCATGTTATTGATTATCCAAATGATAATGTAATCCGTGTAGCCAGGTACGGTTACGAGGATTCTGAAGATGTGTACCAGAAACTACCTCTCAAATCCGATATTTTCAAAGTCATTCTTAATTCAAATAAGCTCATGACTATAAAAGATATTTCGGATGATGATAAGATATTTGATGCCTGGCAAAAATCCAAAAATAGAGCTTATGCTTATGTGCCTATTTCCATGGGTTCGGTCATCGTTGGAATTTTAACTGTCGATGACATTCCATTTCTCAAATTGAATATTTCGACCATTAGAATTCTATCTTTGATTGCCGAACTTGCCGTTCCGGCTCTAAAAAATATCATAAAGTACCAGGATCTTCAGGATATGGTCAAGATCGATCCGATTACAAATTTACCAAAATTTGATTCTTTCGAAACAATGGCAAAAGTTGAATTTACGAAAGCGGTGCGATACAAGCTTGAATTTGCAATCCTAATCATTAAGGTTGACGGCTTTGAAGTCGTTGAGCAAAAGCTTGGCCATGCAGTTCGGGTTGAAGCTGCAAAATGGCAAAGTCATACATTCAAAACACTGTTAAGAACAGTTGATATTTTAGCCAGTGGTAAACATTCGAGTGAGTTTATTATGGCTCTGCCATTTACAAATACCGACGGTCTATTAACGGTAATCGATAGAATTAAGAAAATTCAAACTCAAGATGGTTTAGATAATATTTGGAATAAATATATAAAACTTTCATTTGGCGCTGCGACATATCATCCGTCAATAAAATCGATTGGCGATATGCTCAATCTTGCATATCACTCTCTTGAGCTAAATTCAGAAGCTTCACAAGTAACATCAGAGGCAGAAAAAATTACTTCATAATGAATTGGGAACGCTACCTACAACTCAAGCGCCAGCAGACACAATCGGATATTAGATTCCTGCCGGAAAACCAAAGCGAGGCCAAACAAGCGCTGGCACTTGGAGTTCATGATATCAGTCAGTATGTGGAATACTCTTTGGGTATGGAGCCATTACTAGATACGGTGCATGATCCTGAACCGGATATTCGCAAAGAGGCGATCCGCAGAATTGCAGAACATAGAACACCCATGTCAATCCAAATGCTCCATGGTATGTTATTAGATGAAGATGAAGAAGTCCGTTTGTATTCGGCTTCAGAATTGGATCGACTAGAAGACGAAATGCAAAAGAGAATACATAAGCTTCGAGAATCTCTTAAAGAGGATCAAAGCGATCATAAAAATCGATTCGAATTGGCTAAAACCTATATCGAATTTACCAGGTTATTGGTCACCAGTGAAGTCCTGGGAAAATTCTTCTTAAAAAAAGGTATCGAGCTATTAAATAAGAATTTTATTGACGGCGTCAATGACGCCAACCATTATCTCTATCGTGGCTGGGCATTTCAATTGCAATCGAATTATGCCCGGGCGTTAATGGATTTAAAAGAAGCTATTCGGCATGATAGTAGTTTGATATTGGCTTATATCGTTATGGCAGAAATCTACTTTCTCCGAGGACGATACGATTTTGTTAAAAAGATTATGAACACCATGCCGGTACACCATCACCAGGTTGAGGAATATTATGCACATTTATATTGGGGACATTAAGATTCAAAACATTTTCTATAATTTTGTTTTGTTTTTGGCGCTCCTGGGATTTACCGTTAACGCGTTTTCGCAATCAAATCTGATTCCTCGTAAAATTCTAGCGTTGTACAAATCCAGTGAAGAGAACTCCGAACAACAAAACAATATCTATTTTAGAGCACAACTACCGCTTAATAACCTGGGTTTGGTTGTAACTTATGCAGATGCAGAAGGGACTCTTCCGACACTAGATGAGATGAATGATTACCGGGGAATTATCACTTGGTTTGGAAGCTCCGAAATGAAAGAGGCTGCACGTTACAGAAAGTGGTTGATGAAAATGCTGCAATCCGGAAAATATGTTGTAATCCTGGGTAATCTTGGGGCACACTATGAGTTGGGGGCTTCATCTACTGAAAAGGATGATAAGGAAGTTCAAAAACTTTGTGATTACTTTGGATTGATCTATAACTACAACCAGATAAAAAATCAAAATACTCAAATTGATTTTAAAGATGATCAGTTTTATGATTACGAAGCAAAATTCACTGAATTTAAACCTGAAAGCATCGAAAACATTGTCTCCATTGATCCGCAAAACCAAGTCCTTCTATCCTTAAAGGCGGACAATGAAAAAAGTGATATCGCAATTTTATCTCCAAATGGTGGATATATTCAGCAAGGAGCTATTTCAAAGGTTGATACCATAACATACCATGCAGAATGGTACATCGATCCCTTTAAGTTCTTCGATAAAGCTTTTCACTGTGATGATTTACCTATTGCAGATATCAATTCAAATGGTGGTTATCGAACTGCTTTCATTCATATAGATGGTGATGGATTTAGCACTATCTCCAAGATCAACCGATGGCACAATTGTGGAAAATTAACCAAGAATCGAATCTTAACCAAATTTGCATTCCCATTCTCATTTTCTGTGATAGTATCTGATGTTAGTCCGGCCTACAACGGAGACAAAGATACTTTTGAAGCGGCACGAGAAATTTTCCGGCTTCCAAATGTAGAACCGGCTAGCCATGGCTTTGCACATCCACATGATTGGAGGATGGGTAAACTTTCCTTGAAAGTCGATTCTTATAGCTATGATCCGGTTCGTGAAACTGTAGGATCAATCAAGTATATTCAGGAGAACCTGGTCCCACCGGGAAAACCGGTAGAACTATTTTTTTGGACTGGGATGTGCAATCCGAATCAATTAGAAATTGATCTTCTGGAGAATCAAGGTTTCATGCAAATTAATGGCGGCTCTGGGAAATTGGATTTGGATCGGCCATCAATCAGTACATTTTATCCTCCTTATGGCCAGGTTGGCAGGAAAATCAGAATTAATTCCAGAATCAGCAACGAATTTGAATTTACAAACGGTTGGCAGTGGCCATATGATGGCTACTCTAAAGTAATTCAATCGATTCAATTCACCGGAAATCATAGACCAGTGGCTCCTGTAAACATTTATTTTCATCCATATATTGTTGAATGGAATGAAGGTTGGCAATCGCTAAGACAGGTTCTAAAGTGGGCTGAACAGCAAGACCTAACTTTTGTCTATACGTCCGATTATATAAAATCAGTCAAGGACTTTATTGATATAAAAATTTACCGGGTAGATGAAAATGAGTATATTATCTCCAATGATGGGAATCTCCGGACAATTCGATTCAAGAACGAGATAAGAGAAGTTAATCTTTCTTCTTCTGAAAATGTTATAGGTTTCACGAAAGACAAAGGGGATTTGTTGGTACATCTAAATGCCAGAAAAGAGCATACACTCGTTTTTGGCGAACCCACTAAAACCATTCCATATCTCAATTATGCCAATCAATTGGTGGATTCTCTGGAAACCCAGGGAGAGGAATTAACCCTGTATATACGAGGTTATGGCAATTTTCGTACTACTTTAAAAAATCTTCGCCCGAATGCCTACTTTTCAATAGAAAAGTTACCTGTAAATTCTCGATTGAACAATTATAAACAGGCTAGTGCTTTTTCACAACAAGAGTTCCTCTATTCTACAATTCAATATTTTAAAAGTGATGAGCACGGAACTGTTTCATTTGAATCGTTCATTACAAACTATGGAAAAATTGTATTAAAGCCAAGTTCGTTAATCAATTATATATTTTTGAAATCAAAGTACTGGATTTTTCTGGCTGCTGTTTTTGGTTTCATCCTGGTTCAGATCAAAATGGAACGGATCCATAAATTCAACCTGTTAACTTATATTTTGAATAAGAATAAGAAAAATGGCAAAGAATAGAAAAGTTAGAGTCTGTACAATCATTGAAGGGGCTTATCCATACGTTTTTGGCGGAGTCTCCATCTGGCTGCAACAATTAATATCCAATCTCCCGGAAGTGGAATTCGTTCTATGGACAATTGTTCCGAAAAAAAACCAACCATCGAAATTTAAATTTCCAAAGAACGTTGTCGGTATGCATGAAGTTGTGTTAGAGAACAAACTAAAAAATCATACAAAAAGATATCGTGTTAACAAACATTGGAAGACGATTCACCAATTTCATGACAAAATGGAAAATGGAGAAATCTGTCAATTTGCTGAATTTTATAAGCAATTTTCCAATAATGAACCAAATGCTTTATCGCTTGATAACATTTTTAAAGATTTTCAAGGTTGGGAACTGCTTACGGAAAAATACAACAAGAATCACCCAATCATGCCTTTTGTTGATTATTACTGGAGTTGGAGGGCTACCCATTTACCGTTATTGCAAATGTTCCAGGCTGATATTCCGAAAGCTGATATTTACCATGCAGTCTCTACCGGTTATGCCGGTTTGTTGGGCGCTATCGCTAAAGTCAATACCGGAAAACCATTCATTTTAACAGAGCATGGCATTTATGCCAAAGAACGTGAACTTGAGATCAATCAATCCAAGAGCTATGCCGGTTATAATAATCGAATGTGGAAGAAAATGTTTCACTCCCTGGCACAGATTGCATATGTCCATGCCGATAAAATCATAGCTTTATTCAAGAGAAACCAGGAACTACAAATCCATTTAGGGGCGCAGCAAAACCGATGTGAAGTGATTCCAAACGGCATTCACATTGAACAATATAAAGACATTCAGCCTCACAAACATAAAGGCTATAATGTAGGATTCATAGGTCGAATGGTTGCTATCAAGGATGTTAAAAGTTTTATTATGGCGGCTCGAATCATAAAGGATCAAATAAAAGATGCCCATTTCTATTTAATTGGGCCACAGGAAGAACAAACGGATTATTATAAAGAACTGCTGATTCTGGTTCAAAACCTGGATTTAAATGATTCGGTTACATTTACCGGCAAGGTTGATGTGAAAAAGTTCTTCCCGATTTTAGATGTTCTTTGTTTATCAAGCATTAAGGAAGCCCAACCGCTTGCCTTAATTGAATCTCTCGTGGCAGGTGTACCCATCGTTGCAACCCAGGTTGGTAATGTCGAAGATATTTTGTTAGATGATGGGATAGTTGTGCCGCCAAAAAGTCCGGAGAATATGGCTGATGGCGTGGTGAAATTCGCACTTAATTCCAAATATCGATCGGAATGTATTAAACGAGGTCGCAAAAGAGCCATTTTGGATTACGATCTTGACAGACTTATTCACCGATATGAAGAGATCTATGAACAATATAGTGTTCAGGAGAAAGCCAAATGGCTGGCATAGGCTTTGAGTTACAGAAGCTAATTCGAAAAGGTACTTTGGTCTCTACAATACAGGCATTTATGTTTGGTTCTGTGTTGTCTGCCGGTCCAATGATTTTGACAGTCTTATGTATCGGGATAATAGGCTGGATCAGTTATGGTCTGTTACATCAGGGTATACTTCAAGTTTTCTCAGTAACCATCGTTTACACCTTTGCATTTTCATTAATCCTCACCGGCCCATTTCAACTTGTATTCACCAGATATGTCGCGGACAAACATTTTATCAAAGAATTTAAGGATGTTTATCCCGGGTACTTTACTTCCACTTCATTAGTTATCATTTTGGCTTTAGTACTTGCCGTCCCATTTTACGTCTTATTGGAAGTCAGGACTCCGGTTGGCAACTTAACTTTATATAAAATATTTGGCATAGCTGCTTTTGTTTTTCAATGCATCATTTGGCAATTAATGGGCTTTGTCAGCACGACAAAAGAATATCAAAAAGTAACCTGGTCATATTTATTCGGAACCATCGTCAGTATTCTCGTTGCTTTTTTATTAATCCCTTCGATCTCTGTAGCAGGCGGGATGGCCGGTTTCTGTTCGGGTCAACTTTTAATCATTGTACTGTTATACCGAATAACCACATTCAATTTAGAAAAAAAGCAATATTGGCGTAAAGAATATTTTGTCTATCTAAAAAAGTACCATATCATTGCCTTAATCGGACTCTTTTTTAACGTAGGAATATGGGTGGACAAATTTCTATTTTGGAATCATTTCGAAGAATCCAATGGAACCTCTTTTTTCTTCACCTACAACTATTACGATGTCCCATATTTTTTGAGTTTTTTTAGCATCATTCCGGCGATGGCTTATTTTTTAATTCTAACGGAAACCAACTTCTACAAAGCTTATTCTTCCTTTATAAAGGACATTCTTAGCCAGCCATTATTACTCATAAAGCAGAGAAAAAATGATATGATTACTACCCTTAAAGAGGGTATGCTTGGAATGCTAAGATTACAGAGTATTACGACTCTACTCCTGATTGTTTTTGCTGAGCAACTCCTTATTTTCCTGGGCTATCATGGGGTTTCGATTTGGCTATTCCGGGTTTTACTACTTGGAGCTTTCTTTCATGTATTAAATATGAACATTAATATCATTTTCCTCTATTATGAAATGAGAACAAGAGCCTTATATCTTACTATTTTGTTCGCAGCACTAAACTGTATTTTTACCTATATTTCAATTCAATTGGGAATCCAATATTTTGGCTTTGGATTTTTGCTCGCCGGAATATTAACTACCGCAATTGCCTGGCCGCTTTTAATGTATTCAATGAAACGAATCGATTTTTACATTTTCGCAAACCAACCCATTGAATCTGTTATCAGTTCTGATGAGAAATGGACGTTCAAGCGTAACAAGATTTTAGTTGATGAAGATGCACATGAAACGGAAGTGGAAGACAAACAACCAGAAATTAATTCATAAATTTGGAAAGAAAAATGAAACAATATTTCAAAGTTCTCGGAACCATATTTCTGTTCATTTCTTTAACAGCAAATTTTGCTCTTGGAGATGATAAATATAATTCTGTGAAGTTATTACTTGAAAATGGTGAGCTTGACCTGGCCAAAAGCAAAGTTCGAGCACTGGCGGAATCAGGATCCATACCACTTAATTCATTACTGGAATTAAGCCAATTACTCGAGGCAGAGAATCTTTACTCCGAGGCAATTTTTTTACTTGATACACAAAAGCAACATCACCAAAATTCACACCTACTCTTAGAAAGATTGGCCGAACTTTATACCGAATCCGATCAATCCGTAAAAGCTATTGATGTTTATGAAGAATTAATCAAAAATAATGAAAAAAAACGCGAGTATTGGCTGCAACTTGGGAAAATTTATTCATGGAATGAACTACCGAAAAAAGCGATGAATGCCTATGAAAAGGCAGTTTCCCTGGATCCAGGTGATGTAAGCACATTGCGCCAACTTTACCAGCAATACCAATGGAATGACCGCCCTAAAGCAGCTTTCGCAATACAGAAAGTTATTCTGAGGAAAAATCCCGGTGATATTAATCTTTGGAAAGAACATGGAATTCAAGCACAAGGATTAAATAAAAATGACGAAGCCATTAATGCGTTTAAGAATGTTATTAAACGGGATCCAAGAAATGCCGAAGCTTTTTTCCTGCTTGGAGAGACAGCTATGTGGAGCGATCACCAGTCTGAAGCAATGATTAGTTTTCGTCAAGTCCTAAAACTTGAACCTGAAAATCAAAAAGCACGCTTCTATTTGGCCCAGCTTAGACAATATAGGCCATTTCAATGGATTGAAGCGAAGAAATTATACGAACACATTTTGTCTGTAGATCCCTATCATCAGGAAAGCATTAAACTTCTCCAGGAAATTCGACAAGATCATGGTCCATTTTTGAATTCAACGTTTAAATATATGGATGACTCAAACAATCTACAATTAGCCGAAGTCTCAATTTTGCATAATCGATATATCACTTCCCGGTGGCAATTACAAGCTGAGACAATATATCGACAACTTGAAGAAAATAAATCACTCGGCAAAGTGCTTTCTTATGGACAAGGTCTAAAATTGGGAGGGACATGGTTTGTTCATCCGAAAACGCAATTTGTAGCCAGCGGCGGATATATTCGGTTCGACCAGGAAGAAAACTTTGGATTGTTTGAAATTAAGATACAACAAACCCTTTCGGAGAAAAGTAGGTGGCCGGGACAAATCTATTCATCTACTTATGCGAGATATAATCAAGTACTGGATGGAGCTTTAGCTATCAGACAAAAGTTAAAAGCAAAAAGAATCGGCCAAAACATTTATTGGAAACCCAATACTAAAACATTAATCAGTGGCGACATGCAGAAAAGTTGGTATTCAGATAATAATCAAAAGCTGGAATTGTACGTCGAATCTGAATATCAATTCTTTTCCGGGAACCCATCCCTATTCTTGAATGCAGTTTATGCTTACCAGGATATGAATATTTTTTACCCGGAATCCGAACCTTATTGGACACCTAAAAATTTCTGGACTCGATCTCTCGGCCCAAGTGTTCAGGTTAAACTGGGGAAAACAATAATAACCAAAGCAGGTTATTCCCTCACACAACAGACAGGGAGCGAAACTGCCAATAACTGGATGGCAAATTTTATCTGGCAACCCAATAATTTTTCCTTAATAAGAATTTCCTATCATGATTATGGCTCCAAATTTTACGCCTACAGAAGCTTTGAGGGGCAGTTTTCATATCGGTTTTGATTGCGGATTTTAGATTTCGGATTTCGGAATATATATTAATACCGACTCATCTGCTTCTTCTTCGATAATTCCAAAGTTTATAAATAAAATCTGCCTTCGATTTTGCTCGGCATGCAGCCGGTTTTAATTGCGGATTTTAGATTTCGGATTTCGGAATATATATTTATTAAATTTTGGAATTATGAATTTTATTGATTTTATTTTTCTTTGCAGTCTTAATTGATGCAATAATAATCGATAATATTTCGTTAGCTTCTTCCATTAGATCTCCAATTCGATCAACGGGAATAACTTTAGATTCAACCAATAATTCCAACCAAAATAAGGATTCGTCAGCTTCCTCTTCAACTATGCCTAACTTATAAATAAAATCTGCTCTTGATTTTGCTCGGCATGCAGCCGGTTTTGATTGCGGATTTTAGATTTCGGAATTCGGAATTTATTTCGATTAATTTGGAAATTTAGAATTCTATTGATTTTATTCCTTATTTTTCTTTGCAGTTTTGATTGAAGCAATGATTATCGCAACTAGGTTTTGATTGCGGATATTTGATTTCGGAATTCGGAATTTATTTCGATTAATTTGGAAATTTAGAATTCTATTGA
>CAYXGW010000077.1:4758-13124 GCA_964464595.1 uncultured Deferribacteres bacterium | reverse complement strand
GATTTCGGAATTCGGAATTTATTTCGATTAATTTGGAAATTTAGAATTCTATTGATTTTATTCCTTATTTTTCTTTGCAGTTTTGATTGAAGCAATGATTATCGCAACTATCTCATTAGCTTCGTCCATTAAATCTTCAATTCGATTCTGAGGTATAACTTTAGATTCAACCAATAATTCCAACCAAAATAATGATTCGTCAGCTTCCTCTTCAACTATGCCTAACTTATAAATAAAATCTGCTCTTGATTTTGCTCGGCATGCAGCCGGTTTTGATTGCGGATTTTAGATTTCGGAATTCGGAATTTATTTCGATTAATTTGGAAATTTAGAATTCTATTGATTTTATTCCTTATTTTTCTTTGCAGTTTTGATTGAAGCAATGATTATCGCAACTATCTCATTAGCTTCGTCCATTAAATCTTCAATTCGATTCTGAGGTATAACTTTAGATTCAACCAATAATTCCAACCAAAATAATGACTCATCTGCTTCTTCTTCGACAATTCCAAGTTTATAAATAAAATCTGCCTTCGATTTTGCTCTGCAGGCAGCCGGTTTTGATTGCGGATTTTAGATTTCGGATTTCGGAATTTATTATTTAATTTTGGAATTTGGAAATTTTATTGATTTTACTTCCTATTTTTCTTTGCAGTTTTAATTGATGCAATAATAATCGATAATATTTCATTAGCTTCTTCCATCAAATCTGCAATTCGATCAACAGAAATAACTTTAGATTCAACCAATAATTCCAACCAAAACAACGACTCATCTGCTTCTTCTTCGACAATTCCAAGTTTATAAATAAAATCTACCTTCGATTTTGCTCTGCATGCAGCTCTATAATTGGCACCGACGGATGTACCAGATCTCAATAATTGTCTGCCGATTACATCAGAAACTTTATTTTTGGGCAATGCTTCAACAAGTCGAATAATCCGAAGAGCAAATTGTTTGGTTCTGAATTGGATATCCCTTTTCATAATTCCCTCCTATTAGATAAGTTATTCCGCGATCCTAAATCCCCATTCGTAAATCATTTCTTCGGCTTCATCATCTGTAGTGCTTTTTTCAATTCCGGTCTCGGTGCAATTTCAGCCAAATAATTAAATTGCCCGGCCAGTAACCGCTCTCCTCCATCAATAGTAATGCAATCACCTGTCAGGTAAGGTGAAAGATCCGACATCAAATAAACTGCTAGGTTGGCCAATTCATAATGTTCACCGTAACGTCCCATGGCAATCCGTTTTTTGAATTTTTCTTCCGTTTCTTTGTTGGGCATTAACCGGGTCCACGCTCCTTCCGTTGGAAACGGACCAGGAGCGATCGCGTTTAATCGAATTCCATAAGTTGCCCATTCAAAAGCCAGTGATTTGGTCATGGCAAGCACACCTGCTTTTGCACACGCGGATGGCAGTACAAATCCACAACCACTTTCAGCATATGTTGTTACAATATTTATAATTGTCCCGGACTTTTTTGATTCGATCAATTGTTTGCCGAAATGATGTGTCGCATTGAATGTACCATGAAGAACGATATCAACAATGGCTTTGAACCCATTGGGACTTAAATCTTCCGTCGCGCTCAAAAAATTTCCCGCAGCATTATTTACCAATCCGTTTAATTCCCCAAATTCGTCGATTATCCGCTCTATCATTTTTCCAACATCATCATAATTACGAACATCTACGGAATACGCAAATACCTGCGATCCAATTTTATTTAATTCATCAGCTGCTTTGTTGAGCTTATCCTGGTTTCGACCACAAATCGCCACTTTAGCGCCAAACTCAGCAAAATGTTTTGCCATGGATAAACCCAATCCGCTGCTGCCACCTGTGACAAGTATCGATTTCCCATTTAGAGTGTTTTTCTCAAACATAACTCACCTCGTAAATTTCTAGGATTCATTTGAAAGTGGATATTTTTATTGATGGTAAATTAATCTCGTAACTTTCATTGATCAAATTTAATTTCAAGAAATGATGATATTACATGGATTTAAATTCTTATTATTCAATTAGGCTAATTTGAACACTATTTTGCTTTAAAACCAATGAAAATATTCATATCTTTGGGCCAACCATTAATTTAATCTTGTCACTATTCTAAATTATGAAAATCAAAATATTCTCATTCTTTATTTTTAAGAGGTCAACCGATGTCAACGCAAACAACAATAGCCCATCCAATTTATAGTATCCACCCTTCCGTAGCTTATGCACAGGCAGTTATCAGGAATCTTCCGGATAAGACCGGCAAGTCAATCGAGAATTGGATTGAGCTTGTAAATCAATCCGGGGTAAATGGGGCTAAAGAGCGCCGAGATTGGCTGAAAAAAGAACACAAATTCGGGGGAACGACTGCCATGTTGATTGCAGAACGTTCCGTAGGTAAGACAGCCGAAGATACGGATTCAAATGAATATTTAAAGGCTGCAGAATTTTATGTGAAAGAAATGTATGCAGGCCCTAAATCCGGGCTTCGTCCGATCCATGAAAAATTGATCAAACTAGGCCAATCTCTTGGCAATGACGTCAAAATTTGTCCTTGCAAAACAATCGTACCTTTTTATCACCAAAATGTTTTTGCACAAATTAAGCCCACAACCCGCACACGGATTGATTTCGGATTAGCATTAAAAAAATACCAGGATTCATTTCCGGATCGATTGATTGATACCGGAGGAATTGCAAAGGGAGATCGTATTACTCACCGAATTGCAATTTCATCAATTGAAGATATTGATGATGATGTAAAAAAATGGTTTAAAATTGCATATGATCTGGATGCTTAATTCAGGTGTCATTGCGAGGAGCGAAGCGACGTGGCAATCTCCTACTTTCTCAAGTTAAAAATAAGCTATTATGAATTTTCGAACAAGTGATGTAAATCAAAATGTCTGAAACAATCACAGAGATTCGCAGGGGCGCTTATTATGATTCTGTTGTGCTAATGCAGTTACAAGCGTCCCTCAATTCGCTGCCGGGAATCGAGAATGTCGGCGTCATGATGGGAACCGCAATAAATAAAGACATACTAAAGCAGAATGGCCTATTAACATCCGAAGCTGAGTCTGCTCAAGCTGACGATCTCATAATCAGCGTAAAGGGTTTGGATGAAGCAGCCGTCAAATCAGCATTAAGACAAATTGATGGACTTCTATCTAAACGAAGCGGTAGTTTAGATCAAGATTATTTACCCAAAAGCCTCGGAGCAGCAGCCAAGATGTTACCAGATGCAAATTGGGTACTTGTTTCTGTACCTGGACAATATGCTGCTGATGTCGCTTTTCAAGCACTGAGCATGCATAAGCACGTCTTTCTATATAGCGACAATGTTTCCGTAAAAGACGAACTATCTCTAAAGAAAGAAGCTGCAAGTAAGGGATTATTAATTATGGGTCCGGATTGCGGAACTGCGATTATCAACGGGGTTGGTCTTGGCTTTGCCAATCAAATCAGGCAAGGACCCATAGGACTTGTGGGTGCTTCGGGAACCGGTTTACAGCAGGTATCCGCTTCTATTCACCAATTGGGCAGCGGAATTACTCATGCTATCGGAACCGGGGGAAGAGACCTAAGTGAGGGTATTGGCGGAATAACCGCATTCCAGGCACTTAACCTGCTTAATCGTGATCCTCAAACAAAGATCATCGTTCTCATCTCAAAACCTCCATCACAAAAGATTGCTGCAAAATTGTTACAAACTGCACTAAAAATCAATAAACCTGTTGTGATCAATTTCATCGGACATATTATTCCCCCCGATGCAAGAATGGGTAACAATATTCACTTTGCCACATCTTTGCAAGAAACAGCAAAACTAGCCACTAAACTTGTTAATTCCAAGATCGATTCCGATTCAACTAAACAAATTCAATTGGCTGAATTCACTTCACAGAAATGCTATGTCCGGGGATTGTTTTCCGGTGGCACCTTAGCTTATGAAGCATTACTCATTCTGCAAAATTATTTACCCATCATATATTCTAATATTCCCTTGAAGAAAGAATTCAAGTTACCGGAATCAAAATCAAGCAAAGAGCATACGATCATTGATCTGGGTGAAGATGAATTTACAGTTGGACGCCCCCATCCAATGATCGATAATACTCTACGTTTAGAACGTCTCTCTCAAGAAGCCAACGATCCCGAGGTTGCCATGATCCTTTTGGATGTAGTTCTGGGACATGGATCTCACCCGGATCCTGCCGGTGAATTATCTCCTGCTATTGCAAAGGCTCGCGCTAACGCCAAAAATGCCGGACGCGAGTTGGAATTCGTGATTGTATTGGTTGGCACAGATGAGGACTCTCAAGATATAAATTCACAAATGAAACAATTAAAAGATGCCGGCGCACATGTTGAGACTAATATTAGTTCTGCGGCTAAATATGTCGGTGAGCGTTTGCAGGGTTTATCACATCCGGAAATTTATCCGGAAGTCGATTTAACGGTTCTTGAGCAGCCGATGAAAGCCATCAATGTCGGATTGATGTCGTTCACTGAAAGTCTACAGCATCAAGATGCAACAGTCATGCAAGTAGATTGGCGCCCACCTGCTGGAGGCAATGAGGATTTAATGGCAATTCTACAGCGAATGAAAAATAAATAGGCAATAATAAAAACACGGGTTGTAAAAAACCAAAAGTTAATAGCATTGATTTTGTGACGTTGACTATTCACTATTTGTTCAGCCAAATGAATTGGAGTATTAATGAATATTGACAAAGCGAACAAGGAAGCAACCGAAAAAATGATGGAATCCCGCGCCGTACTTACCGGTTTGGGAAAAGCCCGTGATGTAATTCCGGGAATGGAGGATAACCTGTTACTGCATGCCGGTCCACCCATTACCTGGGATCGAGCATCGGGACCCATGCGTGGAGCCATCACCGGTGCACTTATCTTTGAAAATAAAGTAAAAAATGAACAGGAAGCGCAAGCGCTCATCGAAAGTGGTGAATTTAAACTTGAACCCTGTCATCACTACCAAACCGTGGGACCCATGGCGGGTGTTACATCGCCGTCTATGTCGGTTTATATAATTGAAAATAAAACTTATGGTAATCGTGCATTTTCCAATCTGAATGAGGGATATGGAAAAGTCTTGCGTTATGGTGCGTACGACCAGGAAGTCCAGACTCGTTTGAGATGGCTGGAGGATTTTATGGCTCCGGTTCTGCACGATGCCATACAATCAGCGGGAGGTATTGATATAAAGGCCCTGCTCTCTGAGGCGCTTCACATGGGCGATGAAGGACATAACCGCAATAAAGCAGGATCCATTCTTTACCTGAAAGCGCTGGCGCCCTATGTTGTTAAAGTATGCAAAGACAGTGAAACCGCGGCCAATGTTCTGCAAACAATTGGAGACAATGCATTAAGTGTCCTGAATCCGGTAATGGCTGCCTGTAAAGTTATGGCAGATGCTGCCCACGGCGTTGATAGCAGTACAATAATTACAACAATGGCAAGGAACGGTACGGATTTCGGCATTCGAGTGAGTGGATTGGGTGATCAATGGTTCACCGCACCGGCGCAGATTCCCAAAGGACTCTACTTCCCGGGTTATGGTGATGACGACGCCAATCCTGATATCGGTGACAGCACAATTACCGAGACTGCAGGTATTGGCGGATTCGCTATGGCTTCCGCCCCGGCAATCGTAACTTTTGTAAGCGGCTCGGCTCAAGACGCTTTGAACGCAACTCTGGAAATGTATGAAATTACTTGCCGGGAACATAAGTATTTTACCATTCCTCCCCTGGATTTTCGCGGGACACCCACCGGCATCGATTTACGCCTGGTGGTTGAAACAAGTATAACTCCTCGTGTAAATACAGGCATCGCCCATAAGGAACCAGGCATCGGTCAAATTGGTGCAGGCTTGGTGCGGCCGCCAATGAAAATATTCGAACAGGCGTTGGTTCGTTTTGCACAGGAATACAATATTTAGTGTAATCAAAGTCATTTGTTGTCATTAGTCATTTGGTAACTATTCAGGTAGATAGGCTGTAGCTTTTTAGGCTGTAGTAGGAACAACCTTATAGCCTACAGCCTACAGTCTAAACACCTGAATAGTTACTTCATTTGTTGTCATTGACTGAATGACTATTAATGACAAATCGACTAAGACAGCAGTAAAGCATAATGTATGTTTTTAAAATATGATCATTCGTTTATCCAAAGGAGACATCAAGCGGGACACGCTCACATGTATTCGGTCTGACGAAAGCACAACCTGGACACACCTTCACCCCAATATGTTCCAGCATGATTTAATGCATTATGCCGTAGAAACCACGCTTGGATTGCAAGAATCATTTTTTGGCCAGGTAGCAAGCGGGATCGACATCAATGAATTTAATAAGCCGGCAAAACAGCGCGGTACCGAAATCCCTGTTGAAGCGATACAAACTGAATATATTGTTGGATTGCTGCAGGTAGAACTTTCGGACGGTGCTGCACTCGAAGATTTCAATGACCAACTTCAAAAGAGCCTTGCGACTAAAAATATTCCAATTCCCGAACAGCTAACGAATTCTGCCTTAGACAAAATCCGAACTAAATTCAAACAGCTTCTAAGACAATGGGAGGCATTACAACCGGGGGATTATCTTGAGTTATTATACTAGAAAAGATAAGTGATTTCATGTATATCCTCATATCCAACTTCCTTTTGTGTGCGCATAACGTGTTTTTCAGGCGTTGCGGGATTTCAATGCACTGAAGTTGCCTTTGATACGGCACTTCGAAAATGCACAAAACTGGAAATTGTACACAACCCCGCAAATCGGCTGCAAAAAAGTGTTATGCGTTCTCAACTTCTGTCAACTGATCCACGCTCACTTGTCCACTATTTGAGAAGCAACAACTTCTTTGAGCCAATTAGCCTCTTTCCGGCAATGTTCTCTACTTCTAAACTATAAAGATATAATCCACTGCTGACTCCTTTTCCAGAACTATCTAGACCATTCCATTGAACAGAATAGGAACCTGGCTCTTTTCGTTCATCCAAAAGTGTAGCTACTGTTCGACCAAGAATATCAGAAACTAATATAAGAACATTTCCATTACGAGTAAGTGCATTTACCCGTGCGGAGTGTGTGATCGAAATATCGTTTGGAATTGCTTGTTTTTGTGCTGCTTACATCACAGCATCTGTGTTAGGTAAAAGCGGGCGGCGACAGTGTTACAAACGTCCGTGAGTTCATTCTGTTAGATCGTTTTCAATCAGCACACTTTTTGCCCGCAAACCTTTATTAGTCATTTCTACCTCTGCTTCCACCGACATTCCCTCTACCATCTTTGGAAGTAAACTCGGCTCCACGGCCTCCTCAACAAAGTATATGTCCTTCCCTCCATCGTCTGGAGCAATGAAGCCGGATAGATATCCTGTAGAATTACGGGCTAATCGTTTAATCGTACCCCGTTTTATATGAATCTCCTTAGTCTGTTTCATCAATTGGATTATACGATTATCCTTAGGAATGATATTGAGTGCTTTTTTAAGAAATTTCTGAGCAGTTTGGGATTGACCAAGTTCCTGTAGTACTCGAATTAGATTCGGCGTAACTATTCCTATACCGCGTCCATTTTTTAGCTTATAATTCATTTCATAACTTTGCCGATAGGCATCAACTGCATCATTTGCCTTCCCCAGTTTTTGATACACCCCACCCAATGAGTTTAGAACCATTGCTTTACTACGGTCATCTCTTATCATTTCGGTAATTTCTAAACTTTGCAAGAATGCTTTAACAGCATCATCAAATTCCCCCTGCCTTTGATACACCCCACCCAATGAATTTAGAACCATTGCTTTACTACGTACATCTTTTATCTTTTCGGAAATTTCTGAACTTCGCAAGAAAACTTTAACAGCATCATCGAATCTACCCTGCCGTTGATACACGCCGCCCAAAGAGTTGAGAATCATCGCCTGCCCACGGATATTACCAAGTCGGACTTCGATTTCAGAACTCTTTTCGAATGTAGCGACGGCTTCATCGAACTTGCCTTGTCTTTGATACACGCCGCCCAATGAGTTCAGCACCAGCGCTAGACCGCGCTGGTTGTTATTTTTCTGTTCAATTCCAGCACTTTGTTTGAGAGCTTGAACTGCATGGTCAAACTTGCCCTGCCGTTGATAGACACCGCCCAAAGAGTTCAGCACCATCGCTAAACTACGTTCATCTTCTAGCTTTTTCGAAATTTCATAACTTTGCTGGAAGGCTTGCACGGCATCGTCAAACTTGCCCTGGCGTTGATAGACCCCGCCCAACGAGTTCAGCACCATCGCTAAACTACGTTCATCTTCTAGCTTTTTCGAAATTTCATAACTTTGCTGGAAGG
>CAYXGW010000077.1:0-4658 GCA_964464595.1 uncultured Deferribacteres bacterium | reverse complement strand
AGGCTTGCACGGCATCGTCAAACTTGCCCTGGCGTTGATAGACCCCGCCCAACGAATTCAGAACCATTGCTAAACTACGTTCATCTTCTAGCTTTTTCGAAATTTCATAACTTTGCTGGAAGGCTTGCACGGCATCGTAAAACTTGCCCTGGCGTTGATAGACCCCGCCCAACGAGTTCAGCACTATCGCTAAACTACGTTCATCTTCTAGCTTTTTCGAAATATCATAACTTTGATGGAAGGCTTGCACGGCATCGTCAAACTTGCCCTGGCGTTGATAGACCCCTCCCAGCGAATTCAGAACTATTGCTAAACTACGTTCATCTTCTAGCTTTTTCGAAATTTCATAACTTTGCTGGAAGGTTTCGACCGCTTCGTCAAACTTGCCCTGGAGTTGATAGACCCCGCCCAACGAATTCAGAACCATTGCTAAGCTGTGTTCGTCGTCTAACTTTTTTGAAATTTCATAACTTTGGTGGAAGGTTTCGACCGCTTCGTCAAACTTACCCTGCCGCTGGTACGCTTCGCCAACAAAAATCAGCATTCTTGCTTGAATCAGTTTGTCATCAAGAGATGATAAAATTTCAAGACACTTTTGGAGCATTTTTGTATTCTCATCTTTTCTTAATAAATCAAGGACTATATGCAATAAATTATTATCTGCCTCGCTAATCTTTTTAGCTTTATGGATCTGAATGAGGAGTTCTATTTTTAGATATAATGGCTTATTTTTAACAAGTAAATCAGTAAAAATTTCATCGCTCATTGTTAGCTTTTCGGTTCCAATCCGAACCGAATAATCTCCACCAATATAACCCGGAGAATAATCACCATGCGTTGTTATGTTTTGTTTTGGGGTAACCAATTCAATAAACTCAACTACACGATGTCGAAAAGCCCAGAAATCAGGTGCCCAATGAGGAAGATTGGTAGCCTCTCTTTCAGATAACCAAAACAAAATCCTTATTTTGTGATCAACAAAATACTCGCGCCGAATATTAAGTGCCCGATAAGCATTTCTTCCATCTTTGCCTCCCCCTCTCGCTAAGCCCGAAACCATAAATACTGTATTACTAAGTTCTGCCTTTGACTGTCGATCCAACCTTAGGGGTATATCTGCGTTGGATTCACTGCTAACTCGATAGTGAATAGTGGCTTGACCTAGAGAGCGTAATTTTTCTGCGAGCCTCTCCTCGGCTTCATCACGAATAAATTCAGATGAGTATATTGAAAGTAAGATTGAAGGACGTTTCCATCTAATGGCTCTTTCAAGTTCGCGGAAAAAGATAGACACACGCTCTTCAATTGTCTCGACGGAACTTTGATTGTTTTCAGAAGACATCATCTTCATCGTCAGTTTCATCCAACAATTTATTTAAGGCAGGATGTGTATCACACCAAGGCTCACCATTAGAATATTCAAGAATAGCAAGAATCTGCAGCAATGGGGCAACCTTCTCGGGTTCATCGTATTGATTATGGTTGCGCACAGCACGAAGAACTTTTCGCTGTTCACGTGTAAGAAATCGTCGATACTCACCTCTGATTTCAGCCTCAGCCTTGTTTACATGGTCAATATTTACCTGTGCCTGATCTGATACAGACGCATAATCTATCGCACTACGCATCACGCGTGCCATTTCACGAAATAACCCACCGCTGACATGAATGGCTTGATTAAGGGCATCGTCTGAGATTAATTCAGTCCTCATTCGCTTTTGAACAAACATTCGTAAGGTCCGATATCCATCAGAATCTTGGGTATCTGGCTTGCCTTGTTCATGAAGTTTGACACTAGGAAGAAAAATTGCTCTATTTCGAATAGCGTGAAAATCTGGACTATAGAATAGAGAACTGGCAACTGTATAAATAATTGGCACATTTAATTGAAGCATTGTCTCTCGATGACCATAGAAAATATCTCTACAAGTGTCAAGATCAGGTTTGTCTAAATCGTCAACCAATATAAGCGGAGGCCTTTTTTCTTTGTCAGAAATGGCAATTGCAATTTTGTCAATTACCGTTACCAGTTCGACCAGATTACGTTCAAAGACTTGTCGCATTTCATGACGGGTTGCTGGCTCAATCTTCATTTTGACTGAAGCTTTTGCGAAGAAAGCATCTATCCCGGCTCCTATTTCGGACTCCTTAGTTCGACCAGAAATAATTGTCTTTAACTCACTTTGGACTTGTCCGCGCCACCCTTCAAGCTCCTCCATCAGCTTTTTAGGCAGCTTTCTTTTTTTCTTGCGATACTCACGAAACAAACGACCACCAATAGCAAATAGAATATCCTTAAAGTCTAAATTATTGATATCAGTTTCGTCTCGAATGCTGAAATGTATAGGCCAATATTTTGCAATTATTTTTGGATTAACTGCAAGTCGCCGCAGCTCTGTGGATTTTCCACAACCGCGGTGACCAGAAAAAAAATACTTAGGGGCATTTCGATACTCACGGAGAAGTTCTCGTTCAAGGCGTACTGCAGGGTTCCCGGGGGGATCAACGTAAAACGGATTAGGACCACCATCTATTCCTGGTTCTAATGGTAAATCTAATTCGAAATTCAACCATGCTCTATCTAAGTCGTTGGCTTTTATGTATTCAAATTCAGACATGACACAATCCTTACCAGAGAGATATTTGATATATTATAAAACATACTGAATTAGTTGATCATGCATTGTTCTATGATAAGTACGTTGTATTAACTTCTTTCCACTGCCCAACAAGTTAATAAATAGTTTTTCTGCTAAGTATTAATTTATGTAATATCAATTAAAACAACAATAAAAAGTGTTGCGTTTTTTTAAATATTGTTTGTCTGGTGAATGTTATCCAGGCCTTCTGCTAGATATTCAAATAGGTATGTTATCCAACAGAGGCTGCAGCGTGTTGATGTTGCGAGATACCAAATTCCAAAATTGTCGTCCTGCAAAAAGTTGACAGTTAGCAATCCAAGAATTTTTTCTTTCCCCTTTTTCCTTTTTCCTTCCCCTTTTACTTTATTTCAAACAACAGCATCTTTCTGTTTTGTTTAAAATCAGCCATATCGCTGTTCAACAAAGGAGACAACTTATACTATTAAGGGCTATGAAAACCTTTCTTCCTTTGTTGAAATTGACAACAATTTTTTATCCAAAGTCCAAACCTGATTTTTTGTTTCTCTTGCATACATTAAAATAGCACAATCAATGAGTCCAACACCTTTGATGAGCCATTTACTTCGACTAGATTCTATACCTGCTTTAAAGAAAATCCCATCCATAGTGTATTTTGGTAAATTATGCCAATATTCAGATATTATATCACGTTCCCGTTTTTCTCTGGCGCCTTGCATCAATTCTGCAAATACACATTCAACTGCAAGTACTTGTCCATTCTCCAGTAGTCCCTGCATGCGCGAAAACACAGGATCACTTGCTTTCAAAAAGTCAATCCAAATTGACGTATCGATAACAATCACTGTCTATTAAGCTTTCTTACAGAGGAGCCACTAAATCCTTCTTTGAAAACAAGAGGAGCTTGAGCAATTTGGGTATTTAAAGATTTTATTTTTTGAATAGATACCCATTCGGATAATGCTTTTATCAAGGAGTCGGTGATATTTTTTCCCTGAGTCAATTGCTTAACATCAGCTACTAAGTCGTCGGGTATAAGTGCGGTTACTTTCATGACTTAATTATACGACATAGCATCGTATTAGTCAACTGTTTTCTGAAATTTCTAATATTGAGTTCACCGGATCCGTTTTTGGGGGTCCGTATGAAAGGCGTTGTTAGAATTAAAGTTGTCCCTGGCCACCTTTAATCATCCAATTCATAACCATATTCCTTGAGTTTTTCCTTGGTTAGATAAACTACATCAATATCAAGCGCTAATGCTATTAATGGGGTATCCAGAGAATCCGTTTCAACCGTGGCAATAGCATCCAAAACTTCCAACCCTTTAAACACTTGTCCAAAAATCGTATAATTTCCATCTAATCGAGGGATGCCATCCTTGTCATGAACGATATACAACTGGCAGCCAGCTGATAATTTTTTCGGGTTGTCATCCCGACCTGCTCCTACCGCTCCATAAACATGCTTAATTTTATTATTGAATTCCGGTTCCAGCAAATAGGGAGAATCGCTAAATCCTTCCGGCGTGTCGGGACATCCCCCTTGTATAACGAAATTTTCAATCACTCTATTAAACGTAAAAGAATCCCAATAATTTTCTTTTGCCAACTTGATAAAACTTGCCTTATGGATCGGAGTTGCATCATATAACCAAAATAGCATCTCCCCTTTTGTCGTTTTTATTTGCCCTACCGGATATGTTTTCACTTCTTTGTTTGAAGTTGAGCATGAAATAAAAACCACAACTATCAGTAATAACAAAAAATTTTTCATAATTTCCTTTGCGAGACGTTCCGCGTTCATGTTAAGTACGTGAAGCCTACTCGCTGCGCAAAACATCGACCGGGTTTGTCTGCGCGGCCTGAAACGCCTGAAAGGCCACCGTCGTCCAAGCGATCAAAAATGTAGTGATACCGGCGAAGACGAACAGATAGAACGACAGATCCACCCGGAAAGCAAAATTGCGCAACCAAAAGTTCATGGCCACCCAAGATATAGGTGTGGCGATGATAAAGCCGATGGCGACAAGCCAGC
>CAYXGW010000076.1:0-28757 GCA_964464595.1 uncultured Deferribacteres bacterium | reverse complement strand
AACTCATTTGGAAGTTTAATTGTAACCCTCCTGGTGCTGTTTGGGAATTGGGAGGTAGCGGTACCCAGAATAATTTAATTTCCTGCCCGGTAGTATATAATAATAAAGTCTTTATTTCTGTGGGACAGGATCCGGAGCATGGCGAAGGCCCCGGGCATTTATATTGTATTGATGCAACGATGAAAGGAGACGTGACAGACAAAGCTTTAGTGTGGCATGTGGGTGGTGAAAAATATAACCGGAGTATCTCAACTGTAGCAATCCACGAGGGGCTTTTGTATGTTTCCGATTTAAGTGGTTTTATGTATTGCTTTGACGTTAAAACCGGTGAAAAATATTGGACTTATGATACATTCGCTGCTATTTGGGGTTCTCCCATGTTTGCCGACGGTAAAATCTATTTAGGTGATGAGGACGGTGATGTGGCTGTTTTAAAAGCAGGCAAAGAGATGAATCTTCTCTACGAAACAAATATGGGCAGCGCTGTATATACAACACCGCATGTAAAAGATGGCATTCTATACATCGCTACCAGGACGAGATTGTTTGCAATACAAGAAAAAGAATAACGGTTAAAACCTAATAACCTCAGGTGAGTTAGATTTCAAAAGATGTTCAATATTTTAGAAACTTTGAATTCAATTATCTGTATTTCGATAGGAGTTTAATAAATTCATTGATACACATCTTTTGATTTATTCTGACTGTAAACCTTCCGTTATTCATAATCATTATTAAAAATAAAGTTGCTGTATAATATGGAAATCATTTCTAAACCTTTATCCGAGAAAATCAAACGAGCGAAGCACAAATTGGATACGCATGTTCGAGAGATGGTACAGTGGCATTTTGATCCAAAGTCTGGCTGTCCTTTTTGGTTAGATTATGCGGAAAATCTTGGTTTAGATCTGACAAAAGAGATCAGCAGCTTCGATGATCTAAAAATCCTTGGCCATTTTCAGGACGAATGGTTGCGTGGTGGCCCGGTAAGAAAATGGGTGCCGAAAGCACTTGCCAATGAACCTGTGTATGTCTTTGAAACCGGAGGCTCAACCGGTGTACCAAAGTCCAGGATCAATATTAGCGACTTTCAAATTGATTATGAACTATTTAGTAAAACCCTATCTGATGAAAGTTTTCCGCCTGGCAGCGATTGGCTTATGCTCGGCCCAACTGGTCCCAGACGACTCAGGCTCGCAATCGAACATCTGGCGCAACACAGAAGAGGCATTGCATTTTTTGTGGATTTGGATCCCCGTTGGGTGAATCGCCTGATCAGGTATCAGAAGTTTATGGAAATGGAAGATTACAAAAATCATGTGATCCAACAAGCCTTGAACATATTGAGAACTCATGATAATATTCAATGCTTATTCACAACACCAAAACTCCTGGAAGCGCTTTGCGAGAAAATCGCGCTCATAAAGATTGGAATCAAAGGCATCTTTTGCGGCGGCACTGAAATGAATGCACAATTCCATCGATTTGCACGGGAGGAGTTGGTGCCAGGTATTGGTTTCGTTCCAACCTACGGCAATACGTTGATGGGACTGGCCTGTCATAAGCCGTATGAACCTGGTGGCGATTATAAAATTACGTATTACCCGCCCTCACCAAGGGCCATCTTTGAAATCGTAAATCCAAAAAATTTAGATGAGCCGGTAGATTATGGTGCGACAGGACGCGTTTTATTAACAACCCTCACAAAAGAATTTTTTATGCCTCGGTTTGCCGAAAGAGACGAGGGAGAACGAGAAGAACCTATAGAACTTTATCCTTGGGATGGCGTAAGCAACTTACGTCTGTTTTCAGAGTATCAGCAATCTGTTGTCGTTGGAGTTTATTGATGATCCATTCCCGTGATAAGGTTCTGCTAATGGGATATATAATGTATTTTAGTAGGATTATCTTGAATTTGAATAATTGACAATAATTATGAATTTTGAATTTCAACTAACCAATCAAGTTTTTTTCGGAGAAAACACCATAGATCGTTTGGGAGAATTAGCAAAATCTTTGCAGGCCAATTCGATTTTGGTGGTCACTGATCCTGGAATTGTTGCGGCCGGACATGTGGAGCGAGCCACTGCTTCATTAAAAAAGGAATCGCTTGAATATCATGTGTTTCATGAAGTAGAAGAAAATCCGACGACAAAACATGTTGAAAACGGAGTTCAATTTGCCAAAAGCTTACCAAAGCTGGACTTAATCATTGGTCTTGGCGGGGGCAGTTCTATGGACTGTGGCAAGGGAATTAATTTTCTTTACAGCAATGGCGGAAAGATGGAAGATTATTGGGGCATTGGCAAAGCAACAAAACCTATGCTGCCATCGATCGGGATACCCACCACAGCAGGAACCGGAAGTGAGTCCCAATCTTATGCGTTGATTTCCCAGGAGAAAACGCATATCAAAATGGCTTGTGGCGATAAAAAAGCGCGCTTCAAAATAGTAATCCTGGACCCAACTTTAACTCAAAGCGTTCCTGACCAGGTTGCTATTGCAACCGGACTCGACGCAATCTCTCATGCTGTAGAAAGTTATGTCACTACAAAAAGGACACCCTATTCACAGATGTTGGCCCGGGAAGCCTGGCGTTTATTGGAAAGAAATTTTGAACGGGTAATACAGGAACATCATGATGTTAAAGCTTGGGGTGAAATGCTTCTTGGGGCTCATTATGCCGGTGCAGCCATAGAAAATTCGATGTTGGGAGCTGCCCACGCATGTGCTAATCCATTAACTGCAAATTACGGAATTACCCATGGACTGGCAGTCGGTCTCATGCTTCCACATGTGATTCAATTTAACAGCGAGATTGTAAACGGCTCTTATGAGGAATTACTTCGTTCTGCCGGTTTGAACAATGGAGAAAGATTGAATAGTGCGGCAATTTTGTCAGATCGGATTAAAGAAATCAGATCTTTTGCCGCCGTGCCAAATAATCTTCGGCAATTCTCCATAGCGAAAGACGATTTAAGCAATCTTGCGAAACAGGCAAATCAACAATGGACCGGGAAATTTAATCCCCGTCCCTTGAGCAAAAGTGAATTCCTGAATCTTTACGAGGCGGCATTTTGAGTTTCATCGTTAACCGGAAATATCATCGATATTTGGTATACTGGATTTCTGTTTTTGTAGTTTTCCTTCTGCAATCGTCGATTTATCCAAACGATAAAAAGACAAAGCAAATGTTCATTTACCGCGGCAACCCGCAACTTACCGGTGTTGTCCAAGGTAATTTTCCTGATCAACCAGAACTGTTATGGACATTTCAAGCAAAAGATGAAATTACTTCCGCTGCAGCCATACTGGGAAACGATGTTTATTTTGGATCTATCGATAGCACTCTTTATGCACTTGATTTAAATACTGGGAAATTGAAATGGCGCTATCGTGCAACAGATGCAATCATGTCATCGCCATCGGTTTATAAAAACAATATTTATTTCGGCGACGAAACGGGTATTTTTCATGCAGTGAACAGAAAAACAGGTAAAAGTGAATGGACTTTTCAAACTGATTCCGAAATAATCTCATCGGCTAATTTTTATCAAGATCATGTCATTTTTGGTTCCTATGATCAATTTCTTTATTGTCTGTCCACAGAAGGAGAACTGATCTGGAAGTTTGAAACCGAACAATATATTCATGCCACACCAGCGATTTATGATGGGTATGTGATGATCTCGGGATGTGATGGTTTTTTTCGAATCATTGATGTGGAGACAGGTAAGCAAAAGCATAGCATTTATATGGGCTCTCAAGCTGCTGCGAGCGCCGCTATTTTAGACGATCGCGCCTATATTGGCACTTATGGCAACCAGGTGCTTTGTATTGATTTAAAAAAGGCAGATATCGTATGGGTATACGAACACGCGAAAAGGCATTTCCCGTATTATGCATCCGCCGCTGTTACAAAAGATATCGTGTTGGCGGCTGGCAGAGACAAAATGCTGCACGCACTTAATTCGAAGACCGGTGAATCCTTATGGGATTTCATGACCAAATCCAAGATTGATTCATCTCCGGTTATTGTCGGGGATCGTGTCATCGTTGCTCCATTAAGCGGACAGATTTTTGCTCTGCAGATAGAAACCGGTAAGATTTTGTGGGAATATGATACCGGAAGCAGTATAGATGCTTCACCTACCATAGCCAACGGAAAGTTAATTATTGGCTCATTGGATGGGGTTTTATATTGCTTCGGAAAGAAAAAATAATAAATAGTTTTGAAAATCAAAATTTTATTCCCTTTAATTCTTCAGAAAAAAATCAGATAATGATCATGTTTTTTACAAGCACACAATATTTTTCCACATTAAATTTTGTTATTTACTGTGTTAACTATTGATTTAAAATGCGAAATTATGAGGATTGTTTTTTATAATTAAATAGGACTAATTTAGTAGCATTTATTGAGATAAAGAAAAGATGAGTGAAACGATACAAACGCTAAAAGCCGATCCGGCAACGTCGGGAAAGTTTAGAAAAGAAACAGAAATTGGAAGTGTTTTTGTTTCCAATTATCCAGCCTATTCATTTTGGAACCAGGATTACATGTCAGAATTTGAGAAAGTATTACAATCCAGCCCCAAACATTCTACGCCGCTTGGGCTTTATATGCATATTCCATTTTGTCGTAAACGTTGTAAATTCTGTTACTTTAAGGTCTATACCGGCAAAAATAGCTCTGAAATCCAAACATATCTAAATGCATTGTCAACGGAAATTGACATTGCCAGTCAAAAACCGGCATTTAGAGATCGTTCATTAAGATTTGTTTATTTTGGCGGAGGCACTCCATCATTTATCAGCGCCAAACATTTAAAGCAATTGGTCAATCGTGCACGGCAAGCAATTTCCTGGGAGAATGTGGATGAAGTTGCCTTCGAATGTGAGCCAGGAACCCTAACACAAACCAAATTGGAAGCCATCAAAGAAATTGGTGTAACCCGATTAAGCCTTGGCATTGAAAATTTTAACGATAACATTCTTCAGGAGAATGGCAGGGCACATTTAGTAAAGGAAGTCTTCAGGGTATCTCCGTGGATTAAAGAGTTGGATTTTGACCAGGTGAATATTGATTTGATCGCGGGGATGGTTGGCGAGAACTGGGACACCTGGAAAGATACGGTCCAGCAAACCATCGATTATGATGCTGACAGTGTAACAATTTACCAGATGGAATTGCCATTTAACACGGTGTATTCGAAAAAGATAATGGAGGAAGAAGGCAAAGTATTAGTAGCCAATTGGGAAACCAAAAGAGAATGGCACAATTATGCCATTGAAGAGTTAATCAAGGCCGGTTATAAAATTTCCAGCGCTTATACTTTGGTTAAAAAAGAAAAGGACGTTTCATTCGTTTATCGAGATGCCCTCTGGCAGGGTAGTGATATGCTATCAACAGGAGTCGCATCCTTCGGCCATTTGAGTGGCGTTCATTATCAAAACACATCCAATTGGAATGAATATGTTGAGAAATTAAATGATGGCAAGCTGCCAATAAACCGAGTGTTTCCAACAACTGTTCGGGATAGGCTAATCCGGGAACTAATTCTGCAAACAAAATCCGGTCGGATCGATCCTTCCTATTTTTACAGTAAATTTAATGTTAATGTTATTTCTGAATTCAACTCAATCTATCAAAAGCTTCAATCTGACGGATTATTAGATTTTGATGAAACTGAAATTAAGTTAACCCGTAAGGGTTTGTTACGTGTGGATGGATTATTACCCTTGTTTTATGATGACCAATATAGAAATTCACGATATACCTAACCCGGACAAGCCGGAAATTTCAAATATTAAAAATCAAATTCCAAATAAAACTCAAATTGCAAATCACAATAAACAAAACAACAACTACCAAGAGATTTTTGTCTTTGTTTGAGATTTCAGAAATTGGGCATTGGAATTTATTTGTTATTTGGCTTTTGCGGTTTGTGATTTCAGGTCTTACCAAAAAAAGACAAGATTTCACGATTCAGGAACCAAGAGATCCAAAGAAATCAATTAACTGTAAAATCAACAAACTAACTGGGAGGAGAACAGGATGCGAAATTCCTATCTTCAAATTGTTGTGATTTTAATCGGGGTGGTTTCTTTTACGCTGGTAAATCCACAATTTACACTAGCCCAAAAATCAGCCAATCCGCCAATGGAAGGCTTTGATCTGGAAGGATCTGATAAATCTGCCATTGAGATTGCTGACCGGGTTATGCAAGAATTGGGCGGACGAAAGAATTGGGATAATACCCGCTATGTTACCTGGAAGTTCTTTGGCCGCAGGATGCATGTGTGGGATAAATGGACCGGAGATATAAGGGTGGAAGCAGGAGATCGCGTAACATTGATGAATATACATTCGAGGAAAGGTAAAGTCTGGGAGAAGAGTGTTGAGATCACAAACCCTGATTCGTTAGCAAAAAGATTAGACCAAGGTATGTCAGCATGGATTAATGATTCTTATTGGGTTTTTATGCCTTATAAATTAAAGGACTCAGGAGTCACTTTAACATATAACGGCGAAGGCAAAACTGAAGACGGCAGAGAAGCCCACATGCTGCAGTTAACTTTTAAAAATGTTGGTAAAACTCCACAGAATAAATACGATGTTTGTGTAGATAAAGAAACCTATATGGTAACCCAGTGGTCCTATTATAGAGATGCTTCTGATAAAGAACCTCGTTTTACTATGCCGTGGAAAAATTGGCAGAAGATGGATAATATTATGCTATCCGATGATCGCGGCGGACGCAAACATTCTGATATTGCCGTTTTTGCTAAATTACCAAAATCCGTATTTGAGAGTCCGAATCCTGTTGATATGATGTCATTCATTAAAGAAGGTGAATGATTTTTCTCTTATCGACACTTTGTTTTCAAAATTGGTAAAAATATTCAGATAGCTTTTAACAATCAGTAAAATGAAAAACCTAAACTTACCTTTTATATTGCTTACTATTTTAATCTCTTTCGAGTTATTAGCAGCTAATATTAAAATAGATGATTGGCCCCAATGGCGCGGGAAAAACCGTGATGGCATATCAAAGGAGAGTATCTTGAATATGGACTGGATAGCGAATAAGCCACAAGTCTTATGGCGATTTCGATTAGGCCAGGGATTTTCCGGTATCTCGATTTCAAACGGCTTTGCTTATACTATGTTTGCCGATAGCAAAAATGAGTATGCAGTGTGTTTCCATGCAATAACAGGAAAAGAAATTTGGAGAGTCAAAACAGATGAGAAATTTATCAATAGTTGGGGGAATGGTCCACGTACGACTCCAACAGTCGAAGGTGATATTGTTTATTTTGTTGGCGCAAAAGCAAAAGTCTTTGCATTGGAAGTACAGACTGGAGTAATCAAATGGCAGCATTACCTGGCAAACAATTCCAGCAGTTTTTTATTGCCAGATCTCGGTTATTCAAATTCACCGTTAATAGTAGACGATTTACTATTATTGCCCGCAAGTGGAAAAGGTAGCAGTTTTGTTGCTTTAGATAAAGAAACCGGAAAATTGAAGTGGTCCACTTACAGTGATCACCCTGGTTATTCGTCACCAATTTTGATTGATGTGGATGGATTTAAACAGGTGATTTATTTTGCCGGCACTTCAATAGCGTCACTTTTTCCAAAAAATGGAGAGGTCTATTGGACTTTTCCCTGGCGCACAGATTCTTTTGAAAATGTTGCCACTCCGGTATTCATACCAGGCAATCGATTGTTTTTTTCATCTCCTCATCCGAAAGATCAGGGTTCGGCTGTTCTCGAAATAAAAACCAATAATAAGCCAAACGTAGAGGTCGTTTGGAGAAACAATGTAATGAAAAATCACTTCTCATCTTCCATTTTAAAAGGAAATTATCTATATGGTACGGATCGTTCTATTCTAAAATGCATTAATGCTGATAATGGTGAAGTAAGATGGCGCAAAAGAGGTTTTGGTGAAGGCACATTGATCATGGCTGATGGTTATTTAATTGTTTTGGGCACGCGTGGCAAACTGGCTTTGGTTAAAGCAAATCCAAATCGTTATGATGAAATAGGCAAAATGCAATTACTTTCTGGAAGATGTTTTACTCCGCCATCCTTCGCAAACGGCAAGCTTTATGTAAGAAACGAAAAAGAAATCATTTGTTTAGACCTGGGAAATAACAACTACTAACACCTACTAAGGAAAGGCAATCAATGGAGTTAATAAAAATTAAAAGCGTACTATTTCTGTTTTTTAGCATCTTTCTGTTTATTGCCCTATTGGGTAGTACGTATCTGCCAGATTCTGTTATAGACGAAAATACAAAAAATGATTGGGCACAATACCGTGGCCCTAATAGGAATGGTATTTCATCTGAAACAGGGTTAATGAAAAATTGGCCTGAGAGTGGTCCGAAATTGATGTGGAAAATGAAAGCCGGCGATGGCTATTCCGCTATTTCAATTTCTAAAGGCAAGCTTTTTACTATGTGGGTGGAAGGTCGACATGAGTATTTAATCTGTTTAGACGCGCAAACCGGTAAGGAGTTGTGGCGTTATGAAGTTGGGAGCAGCTTTTATAACGATCAAGGAAATGGCCCGCGTTCTTGTCCAACCGTTGATGGGGAATGGGTATATGCCATTAGCGGTAAGGGCAAACTCCATGCAGTAAATGTTGAGAATGGCAAAAAAGGTTGGGGGCATGATCTTGTAAAGGAATTCGGCGGTAGGGTAGCCAGGTGGGGATACGCATCCTCTCCTTTGATCGAAGATAATAAACTCCTGGTTGAAGTTGCCGGAAAAAAATTCGCATATGCGGCATTTGACAAAATAACCGGTCAGGTTATCTGGACTTCTCATTCGGATCGACCCGGTTATTCTTCACCCATTGCAATTGATGTCAATGGCACAAGGCAAATTCTATTTTTTAGCGGCAGTGGGCTTCATGGCATTTCACCCGTAGATGGTAAACTTCTCTGGCGCTACAAATGGAGGACAGATTGGGATGCGAATATCGCCATCCCAATTTTTATTGCACCGGATAAGGTATTTATTTCAACCAACTACGGCGTTGGGGCAACAGTGCTGCAAATAAAAGAAAAAGATGGTAAATTTATAGTCTCACCCGTTTGGCGCAATCGTGTCATGAGAAACCATTTTAATTCTTCGATATTGCATGGAAAGTATATCTATGGATTTGATAATTCTTTGCTGAAATGTATTGATACAACCAACGGCAAAGAAATGTGGAAAACCCGGGGTTTTCAAAAAGGTTCTTTACTATTTGCCGACGGACACTTCTTTGTATTGGGTGAACGTGGCAAGCTGGCTTTGGTTGAAGCAAATCCGGAAAGATATATTGAAAAAGCCAGCGTGCAAATGTTAAAGGGTAGATGTTGGACCATGCCGACTCTTGTCGGCGGGAAATTATACTTAAGAAATCAAAGTGAGATAATTTGTTTGGATGTATCCGGATCTTAGTTCATGATCGTAAATAATATTATTATTAAAAAATTTGGATTTTAAAAAGAGGTTAAAAATGACTAAATATTTACATATTGGTTTTATCATGTTGCTAACGACTTCAATGGCTTTTGGCCAGGAAGAAGAAATTAAATTATACTCACTAAAAGATTCCCTTGTGGTTGAAGCGGAAAGAGTGTCGAAATTCCCGATCTATAATTCTATTGCCACAAAAGTTCCTATTTCTATTCAACAAACTCCTGCCAGTGTAGAAGTTGTAACCAGTGCCACATTTTCCAGTCAGGATGGAATTGTTCTGGGTGATGCACTAAAGAATATAAGTGGTGTAAATATTCAATCCAATTTTGGCACAACTGACTATTTTCTCATTCGGGGTTTTGATTCGCTCACCAATGGTTTGGTACTAACTGATGGAACCGCAGAACCGGAAGTTTCTTTCTATAATTTATACAATGTTCAGCGTATCGAAGTACTAAAAGGTCCCAGTGCGTTTTTATACGGTGGGAACCCATTATCCGGTACCGTAAACCTTGTTCGAAAAAAACCCATGTTTGCCAATTTTTCGCGGTTTTCAGGCTCCTATGGCAATTATGCTACATTCCGAGGTACTGCAGATCTGAATGTTTACAAACCATCGATGAATCTTGCATTTCGATTGAACGCTTTGTACCAGGAATCTGATAATTATCGCGATGATAAACCGAATGAAAATAAAAGTATAAATCCGGCACTAACTCTACGAATCGGGAATCGCAGTATATTGACGGCTAATTTTGAATATGTAAGGAGCAGCTATCGGCCTGATTCCGGATTGCCGCTGCTTTTTCAATCCGAAGGAAGAATCATTCCGGACGTACCAAGAACCAATTCCTACCAGTCGCCAGTAGATCTATCAGAACAGCAAATTACCAGAACTCAAATTGATTTTAATACCAAGATTAATGATTTTGTTTCAATTCAGAACAGAACCTATTTTACAGATTTGGAGTGGATTTCAAAGGGAACCCTTCTTGATGGGGCTTTTCAGGCATCTCCCTCAAATACGATCGTAAATCGATTCCTTCTAGACCTCAGAGACCGGCAAAAACTACTCGGTAATCAACTTGAAGCGCTATTTTCCTTCGAAACCGGATCCATTGAACATTCATTATTAACTGGTTTCGAAATCAGTAGATTGACTGATGATTTCAGTTTGCTTGCGTCTTTATTGCCAACAATCGATCTGTTTAATCCTGTTGAAAGGTTTGATCCGCGTTTACCGCCTTTTCCGCTTCAAAGTGAAAAAGGGGATGCCCGCAGCACAGTCTATGCTCCTTATTTTGTCGACAAAATTTCGTTTTTAGATCGCTGTATTGTTTTTGCAGGCGGTCGATATGATGTGATTGAATTTGACGAAAAAATCAATATGACAGAGCGAAGTTACAAAAAATTCAGCCCCATGTTCGGATTTGGCTATTCGCCTATTAATTCGTTATCTTTTTATGGCAACGCTGGAAAAGCGTTTGCACCGCCTTCCAGCAGGGTAATTGGAGATCGAAAACCGGAAGAAAGCACCCAATTTGAGGTAGGTGTGAAAAAACAATTTTTTGAAAATAAACTGAATGCAACGCTTGCGTTTTACCAACTGGAAAAGGACAACATAGCCATTCCGGATGATAACGGCGTTACACAACAGATAGGGAGCCAGCGGTCGAGAGGCATTGAATTCCAGGTGATGGCTAGGACACATAGAAACATGGTGGCATTATTTTCATATGCATATACAGATGCAAAATTAACAGAATTTGGCGAGCTAATTATTGTGGGATTTGATGAAAACTTTAGCCCGATATTTATGGTTATTGATCGCAGTGGTAACAAACCTGCTTTTGTTCCGAATCATATTCTAAATTTATGGGTCACGCGAGAGTTCAGAAATGGAGTTGGAATTGGTGTCGGTGGTCGATATTTAAGTAGTCAATATATTTATGTGGACAATGCGTTTGAAATTGATTCTTATCTACTTATTGATGCAACGGTTTTTTATAATTACAAAGGAATGAGGTTCGGTCTGAATTTTAAAAACTTGACCAATAAAGAATATGAAATGCGGGGATTTGGGCAGGGATCAGTGATCCCTGCAAATCCGAGATCACTTTACTTTTCTGCAGAATGGAGTATTTAGAAATAATTCTGATCAGCTTTATTTTTCAATAAACAAGTGTCATCGCGATCCCGGCTGGCCGGGAGAAGCGATCTCCTTTGGTAATTGTAGGAGATTGCTTTGTTGTGCCGTCCGGACGGCACTCCTCGCAATAACACGAGCTAAACTTATGTAAAAAATATAAATTAAACCAGTAACTTAAAGCCAGAAGAACCTAATAGACTAACACGAAATTTACCTATGAAAAAAACAATACCCTCGTGGATGTTGTTCTTGTCATTGATCATTTTGTATTTGCTGCATAATGATTTTTGGCTACGGTATAATTCTAATTTGGTTTTGGGAATTCCGGTTAGCCTGTTCTACCATATCCTTTTCTGCTTTGCTGCTTCCTTGTTAATGGTTATTGCAATGCAGTATTTCTGGCCTAAACATCTTGAGACGTCTGCAGAAAAGGAACCTGAATCATGATCATCGCGGTTATTTTTTCCTACTTAATTCTCGTCCTGCTCATTGGAGTTCTTAGCCATAAGTTTTTTAAAAGCACCAGTGAAGATTATTTTGTCGCCAGCAGAAGTATTGGTCCTTTTATATTGTTGATGTCCCTTTTTGGCACCAATATGACAGCATTCGCAATTCTTGGGGCTTCCGGAGAAGCCTATCGGGAAGGAATCGGAGTTTTTGCGTTGCTGGCTTCATCTTCAGCGTTGGTGATTCCAGCTGTGTTTTTTTTTATAGGTACACGATTGTGGGCACTGGGAAAAAAGTTTGGTTATTTAACCCAGGTTCAATATTTTCGAGATCGTTGGGGCTCTGATGAACTTGGTTTGTTACTTTTCATTGTCCTGGTGGCATTGGTTATTCCTTATCTTTTGATCGGTGTGATGGGAGGTGGTATCACCCTGAACCTGATTACCAGTGATCAGATTCCTGCCTGGGTGGGAGGGCTGCTGGTTTGTCTGGTGGTTATGATGTATGTAACGTATAGCGGAGCAAGAGGAACCGCCTGGGTGAATACATTTCAAACATTGGTATTTATGGTTTTAGGAGCTGTGTCATTCGTTGTTATTGTGAATAAACTAGGCGGCTTATCAACTGCCATAGCAACCATCTCAAAATCCAATCCTGATTTACTCATCCAGGGCGAACATATCCAGCCACTTAAGTTATTGACGTATACATTAATTCCTGTTTCGACAGCAATGTTTCCACATTTATTTATGCATTGGCTTACTGCTAAAAAGGCAGAAACCTTTCGTTACCCGATCATGTTTTACCCGGTATGCATGTTAATCGTATGGGTTCCAAGTGTACTATTAGGAATATTCGGCAATATTGATTTTCCTGATCTGCAAGGCGCTGAAGGGAATTCTGTTTTAATAAGAATGGTGGCATTGTATGCCCCGGGCTTTTTAGGCGGACTGTTAGCTGCCGGTGTGTTTGCCGCAATCATGTCTTCGTTGGATTCGCAAACCCTCGCTTTAGGAACCATGTTCACCCAGGATATTGTCAGGCATTATGGTTTCCATAACAAAATGAGTGAAAAACAGCAAGTTTTGTTTGGACGAGCCTTTGTTTTTTTTATTATAGGTATTACCTATATTTTGTCATTGGTAATGGAACGAAGTATTTTCAGATTGGCGGTGTGGTCATTCACCGGTTTTGCATCTTTATTGCCGGTTGTTGTTGCAGCCGTTTTTTGGAAGCGAAGCACTAAATACGGCGCATTGGCTTCGATCAGTAGTGTTGTAATTCTTTGGATATACTTTTTTAAACAAGGTTGGGAAAATCCGGGTTACACGATTGCCGAAAGTGGAATTATGCCGGTTGGCGTTATGTTAGTTGTATCTGCCTTAGCAATGATTGTTGGTTCATTGCTTACCAAGCCACCGGAAGATCATCGGCTTAAACGATTTTTTCCCGACTAATCTGAGTAAAATCTGCTTCAGGCGAATATGGACAAACGGGAATATTAACATTCGGATATCACAGGTAATATTATCGGCTGTGCTATGCAAGTACACAAAGTACTAGGCAACGGTTTTCAAGAAGTGATTTATCAACGGGCTTTAGCTATCGAGATGATTAAAAAGGATTTGTCTTTTCAACGGGAACTAGAGATCCCGATTTATTATGATGATCAGAATATTGGCACTCGGCGAGTAGATTTTCTAGTTGATGAAAAGATTATGGTGGAATTGAAAGCGCTAACAAAATTGGAAGATGTACATCTGGCTCAGGCAATTAATTATTTAGAAGCATATCATTTGGAAATCGGCCTGCTGATTAATTTTGGAGCGAAGAGTTTGGAGCTTCGAAGAGTAATAAATAGTCTGAACCGCTGATTTACACAGATTAACAGATTTCGCTGATCTTAGTCAATTAATTTGTGGAAAATACCTTAATTCGCTGATTATTCTGTGTAATCATAAAATCAGTGTCAATCTGCGGTTCAGACGATTAGAAAGAATAAAAATAAAAGACACAAAAATATTTTGTTTGATATTAAATATATTCAACTTTAAACCATGAAAATCGCTTACATTGCAGCCGGAGCAGCGGGAATGTATTGTGGCAGTTGTATTCACGATAACACCCTGGCAGCCGCATTAATTAGAAAGGGACATGAAGTCGCTTTGATTCCGACTTATACCCCGATCAGAACTGACGAGGAAAGCGTCAGCATCGATCGAATTTTCTTTGGTGGAATCAATATTTACTTGCAACAGAAATTAGCAGTCTTTCGCAAAACGCCTGAGTTTTTGGATAAGCTGTTCGATTCGCCTGCACTGCTCAACTGGATTTCTAGGTTTAGTTCAAATACGGATGCGAAAGAATTGGGTGAATTAACGATTTCGATGTTAAAAGGCGAAAACGGCAGTTTTAATAAAGAATTGCGAAAACTGGCAAAATGGTTAAAGGAGTCCTATCAACCGGATATTGTTCAATTAACCAATTCGATGTTTGTCGGGGTGGCCAAATATCTAAAACAGGAATTGCATGTTCCTGTTCTTTGCGCGATGCAAGGAGAAGATATTTTTCTTGATGATCTGATCGAACCCTACAAAACCCAGGCTTTCAATTTAATCAGGGATAAATCCAAAGATGTGGATGGATTTATTGCTACATCTGAATATTACACCGATTTCATGGCCAACTACCTGGAGGTGGCACCGGAAAAAATTCATGAAGTCAAACTAGGCATCAATCTTCAAGGCCATGGAGATAAACAAAAAAAGCTTGAAGATGGCGTTTTCACGATAGGTTACCTGGCCCGGATCTGCCCGGAAAAAGGTTTGCATCAATTGGTAGATACCTTTCATCAATTATCAACAAAAAATAAAAATCTGAAAATTAAGCTAAAAGCAGCGGGTTACCTGGGTAAGAAAGATCAGCCGTATTTTGAAGACATTCAAAAAAAGATCCGATCTTTGGATTTATCCGGAGATTTTGAATATTGTGGTGAAGTGGATCGAATACAAAAAATAAAGTTTTTGAATAGTATTGACGTGCTTTCGGTGCCAACGATTTACAAAGAACCAAAAGGTCTGTTCGTCTTGGAAGCGTTGGCCAATGGCGTTCCTGTCGTGCAGCCCAGGCATGGTGCTTTCCCGGAGATTATTGAAGCGACAGAAGGTGGGCTCTTGGTTGAACCGGGTTCAACTGTTGACTTAGCTGAAGGAATTCAAAAAATCATAGATTTTCCTGACCACAAAAATGAAATGGGAAAAAAGGGCAAGCAAGCTGTTCATGAATTTTTTTCTGATGATCGAATGGCAGAAGACACATTAGCAGTTTTTGAGCAGTATTTAAGTGCTTTTGAAAAACAGAAAATGAATGTTGCTAAAATAGATAGTCATTAAAAATTTAGAGGATTAATGTCAGATCAATTAGAAAAGCCTTCTCTGAATGTCTTAAATGTGTACAAGCACTTTGACACGGGAAGTCATATCGTAAATGTCCTGCAAGATGTTTCATTGGAAATGTCAGGAGGGTCTGCTGCTGCAGTCACTGGTCCGTCCGGATCGGGGAAAAGTACATTATTACATATTATTGGAACTTTGGACACTCCCACATCAGGGAAACTCAAAATTAACGGGCAGGAGCCATTTGAATTACCGGAAGCGGAACTCGCAAAATTCAGGAACAAAGGTATTGGATTTATCTTCCAGGATCATCACTTGCTGCCTCAATACACGGTTTTGGAAAATGTCCTGATCCCAACCCTGGCATTCAAGACCAACGGCCATGATTACGAAAGTCGGGCTAAAGATTTGCTGAACAAAGTTGGGTTGTCCCACCGGCTGGATCATCTTCCTGCAGAACTTTCCGGCGGAGAACGACAGCGTGTCGCTGTTGCCCGTGCACTCATCAATCAGCCTACTATGCTGTTGTGTGATGAGCCAACCGGAAATTTGGATCACACCAATGCGAATGCCATCGCCGACCTGCTGTTCGAATTACATCGGGAGGAACAAAATATTTTGATTGTAGTAACCCATAGCCTGGAGTTGGCCGGGCGTTTTCCAAAACAATTAAAATTGATCGAAGGAAAAATTAAAGAAGAATAAAGTGTTTAAGTTATCATTTGGTGTTTTCAGGTACAAAATAGAATTTAATCGCAGATTGCGCAGAGAACAAGAGGTATGAATCGTGGTTAAAAATTAAAACTTCTAAAACTGTCATTCTGGAATGATCTATTTCCAACCCTATAAAAAAGCTGAATGTAAAACATTAAAGATGGTGAAAGCTCTTATCTCGAAAGCATTGATAAAATTCATGAACTTTCCATTTTAGTTATCAGATAACAATAAATCTATGAACGAAAAAAGCACCCAACACGATGGACTATATCCTTTAGATGAATTTTACAAAAGAAATGAAATTAAACTGCCGCCCTTTACTTTCGTCGAGCCGGACTCAATCCCGGAACCGTATCATCAGTTATTGTGCCACAAAGAAGATATGACAAGTGTCTTACAAAGTTATCATCAACAAAAAATTCACCTGGGTTTAATCGAGTTCATCGAAGATGGCAATTCTATACTGAGGAGAGTTTCCCTTTTAAGAGAAGATCATAAAATTGTCGAATTCGGTGCGATTGAAATTAATATGGCTCTGTTCCCCGATGCGGCAAGAATGGAAATCCGGAATTCATATACTCCTTTCGGGGCAATTTTGGAAAAGTATCAGGTCGAATACAAAAGTAATCCAAGGGGTTATTTCCAAATAAACTCTGACGAAATCATCAATCGATCCCTAAATCTGCAGGGTTCACATTTATTGTTTGGCCGGGTGAATCAAATTCGAAACCTGCAGGATTTATCCCTAGCCAGTGTAGTCGAAATATTGCCACCCAAAGATAAATTTGATGAAAACCGATAAGATAGTTGATGTTATCGTAATCGGCGCGGGTCCGGCCGGATCGACTGCCGCTGCCTTACTGGCACAGAACGGATGGGATGTTCTGGTTCTGGAAAAGGAGCGATTTCCCCGCTACAAGATTGGCGAGTCCATGATCCCCTATTGTTATTTCCCATTGCAGCGGCTCGGTTTAATCGACAAGATGAAACAATCACATTTCACCAAAAAATTCAGTGTCCAGTTTACCAGTACCAATGGTAAAGTATCGACGCCATTTTACTTCTTCCAGCATTTCGACCATGAAGCTTCCACCACCTGGCAGGTGGTTCGCAGTGAGTTTGATCTGATGCTTCTTGACAATGCTCGTGAGAAGGGCGCCAAGGTTATCGAAGGCATGAAAGTAAAAGATCTCCTGCGTGAGAATGGCCGGGTTACCGGTGTGAAGGCGCAGAAGTCCAAAGGCGAAATGCAGCAGTTCAAAGCAAAAATGACCATAGATGCAAGTGGTCGCGATAGCCTGTCGATTGTCCGGAATGGTTGGCGAATCGACGATCCAACTCTCAAAAAAGTTTCGATCTGGACATATTATCGTGGCGCCAAACGTGACCCCGGTCTGGACGAAGGCGCGACAACCATTGCTTACCTGCCGGAGAAGGGCTGGTTTTGGTATATTCCATTACCGGATGATGTGGTTGGTGTCGGTGTCGTTGCTGACAAAGATTATCTATACAAAGAAACGCGAAATCCTGAAGTTATTTTCAAAAGGGAAGTAAAGAAAAATGCCTGGATTGAAGACCATCTTGCAACAGGAAAACAGGACTGCCCTTTTCGAATTACCGGCGATTATTCCTATCGTTCAAAGCATTGTGCCAGTGACGGTTTAATCCTGACCGGAGATTCCTTCGCCTTTCTCGATCCTGTGTTTTCGTCCGGACTTCTGCTCGCCCTGCTAAGCGGGGAATTAGCCTCGGATGCAGTGGATGCAGCTCTTACGATGGGTGATGTTTCAGCGCATCAATTCGTTGATTATGGGGAAAAATTTTGCCAGGGTCTTGAGGCGATGCGCAAACTGGTTTATGCATTTTATGATAAGGAATTCAGTTTTCGAACTTTATTCGAGAAACATCCGGAATTGCGTGGCGATGTCACGGATGGTTTGATCGGCAACTTATTCAAGGATTTTGAACCGTTGTTTGCAGCGGTGAAAGAATTCGCTGAAATTCCGGATAATTTAGCGCATGGGAAACCGTTGATTGTAGGGTGATTAATATATTTGAAAGACAGTTGACTAACTTTTTATCTTATTGTGATAGTTTTGTGAAGTCTTTTTTGTTTAATAGGTAAAACAAATTAATTGTTAGGTCTTTCACAAAATTTTACAGAAGATAGAGGTTGAGTAGTTGATTGCCGATTTCTTGCTCTCAAAAAAGACTAATGGAAACTTTAATAATTATGAAATGTTGAGTTCCTGTTAACTGTTATATCTGGTAATGCATGTTTAAAAAATAAATGAGGTGAGAATTATGAAAGCCATTTTTGGAATAATCACACTGATAGTGTTATTTGCTATAAGTGCATTTGCTTTGAATAAAAAATACAACAAGGCTCAAAAAGCTCAAAGCATAAGCGGAGAAAAAAATACAATGTTCGATAAAGCAACATTTGCAGGTGGATGTTTCTGGTGTATGGAGCCACCTTATGAAAATTTGGCAGGTGTTCTTAAAGTAGTACCAGGCTATACAGGTGGACATAAAGAAAATCCAACCTATAAAGAAGTAACTTCCGGAAAAACAGGCCACATGGAAGCCGTTCAGATAACTTATGATCCTGATAAAATTACATTTACCGAACTTCTAGATGTTTTTTGGATGCAAATCGATCCAACAGATATGGGTGGACAGTTTGTTGACAGGGGATCACAATACAAAGCAGCCATTTTTTATCATTCCGACGAACAAAAAAGATTAGCGGAAAAGTCGAGAATAGCGCTGGAAAAATCCGGGCGATTTAATAAACCCATCGTCACAGAGATTCTCAATGCGTCAACTTTCTTTTTAGCGGAAGAATACCATGACGATTTTTACAAAAAGAATCCTACAAAATATAAATCTTATAGATCTGATTCCGGTCGTGATAATTATATAAAAATGATATGGGGAGAAGATTTGAAGATCCAAAGTAACACTAATGCTTACAATAAACCCTTGGATGCGGAACTGAAAAAGAAATTGACTTCATTACAGTATAAAGTGACCCAGCAAGATGGTACGGAAAGGCCATTTAGTAATGAATATTGGAACAATAAAAAAGAAGGAATTTATGTCGATATAGTTTCGGGTGAACCGCTTTTTAGTTCACGAGACAAATTTAAGTCCGGTACGGGGTGGCCAAGTTTTACAAAACCACTTAATCCCGAATATATTATCGAGATTGAAGATGGAAGTCTTTTTATGAAAAGGACAGAAGTGAGAAGCAAACATGGGGATTCTCATCTTGGACATGTGTTTAACGATGGACCTAAACCGACAGGATTACGTTATTGCATAAATTCGGCCTCACTGCGCTTTATTCCAAAAGAAGATTTAGAAAAGGAAGGATATGGCGAATATAAAAAACTGTCTAAAAAATAATGAGTCGTGTCGTTGAGACTGTTGCTATCACAGATGGTTTAATTGGCAAATTATTCAAGGATTTTGATCCGTTATTCGTAGCGGCTCTGGAGTTTGCTGAAATTCCGGATAACTTGGGGCATGGGAAACCGCTGGTAGAGTAGGGGAATTATTTTAGGCTTTGGTGGGTTTTGGCTTTAAGGGAGTGTTTTATAACGAATGCGTCTCTTGCCAAGCGGGTTTCCTGTAAACACTCAACAATACCACATTGTTCCGCAACTACCACCAGCCCTCGCAAAACCGAAGTCGCTAGAGAGGGCAAGAGCTCGCACAGTTAGACAATTATTGTGCACTTCTGTAACCTCAGAATGTATTATTGCTTTCCCCTGCATATGCCGATCTCTTTCTGGCAAAACCCAATTTAGAATCAAGAGCTAATGACAAGAATCGATAATTTGAGAAAAATCGTAAAGCTCCAATGTCGGGAGTATTCTCGTTCAATAACCTATTTGATTATCCTTCAAAGTATTTACAAATTGCCTTCATTCCTTTTCGTGCAATTTTGATTGGAGGGCTCTTAAGTGGATTGTTTTTCAGTTTTATCCTTTTCAGGGATGTTAATCTCGAAATTGTTGAAGGCAATTCTTCAATTTGATTATTAGTCAAATCCAGTTTTTTTAAGTTTGTCAACTGACCGATTTCCAAGGGTATTTCCTTAATTCTGTTATTCTCTAAGGATAATTCTTCTAGCTGGCTCAACTTTCCGATTTCAAGGGGCAGCTCAGTGATTTGGTTAGAACCAATCGACAATTCTTTCAAATTCCGAAGTTTTCCAATACATGAAGGTAGTTCACACAATTCGTTGCTCCAAATGACTAATATTTCTAAATTGAGTAGCTTCTCAATGCTTGTGGGCAACGATCTGATATGGTTTAGATATAGATATAGACCTTTCAAATTCGCTAGATTTCCGATTTCAGGTGGTATTTCAACGAGTTCATTGTGTGTTATCGCTAGTGATTCCAAAGTAACTAATTTCGTAACCTCTAGTGGAAATTCTTTCAGGCCGTTACTCACAAAGCCTAATTCTTTTAGGCTTTGCAGTTCTTCGATTTCGTGTGGCACATAATCAAATTTCCAAGAGTGAATATTTAGCCTTCTACTTTTCTTCTTCTTTGCTTTTTCTATCTCTTCTTGAACAATTTTGTTAAAATCTACATCCCACATAGTTTTTCCTCATCTGTTTTGCACATTATAGATTGCCGACATATGTGAATAAGAGCCTATTTACTCAAAATTAAAAGTATCTTACACGTATTATTGTTTTTCTAAGCAATGAGGGTATAATGAACTTGACTCTGCCAAAAAATGATTTCAAATGCGTAGGCGTTCTTATCTCTGTAGGCAATTTTGTGTTGTTGTTCCCAAGTGCTTCATTAATTTGCTCTTGAGATAGACCAATTGCCTCGCTAAAGTCGGCATTTCTGAGATCAGCTTCACTGAGGTCGGCATCTTTTAGTTTTGCTCCACAGAGTATTGCATTATTGAGCTTTACCCACTTAAGATCAGCCCAAACTAGATTTGCATCACTGAGGTCAGCCCTACGGAGGTTAGCTTTATAAAGAGAGGTCCCACCAAGACCTGCCTCTTTAAGGATTGTCTTACAAAGGTTCGCATTCCCGAGCAGCGCCTCGTATAGCTTCACCTTGTCAAGTGTTGCTCTTCTTAGATCAGCCCTATCAAGATAAGCTTTGGTAAGATTCATCCCAGCAAGATTCGCGTCAATTAAGTTTGGGACGATTCCCGGGTTTTCCTCCCGCCACTGATTCCAAACCTTTACTCCTTGTTTAAGGATGTCGAGATGATGTTTGATTGCCATGAGTTATACCGTTGGAAGGAGTCTCATTATTTGTATGTTTAATTCTTTGTTTATTCACACAGTTTGTCTAAAGTTTAGATAGACCCCGCGAAAACGGTTGTTATAACATTTATAATTATGAAATTCTTATAACTCTGAAAGAACCAGTGTACAATGAGATATATATTGTTATTGGTGTTTTTATCATTATAATCCCATGGAAATATTGAGTATAAATTGTACTCAAAAAAGAAATTGTAAATAAAATACAATATCTTCGTAACAAATTCAAGAATAATCTTATCTATTAATGCAATTTGTTGCATCAGAAATATGCACTGAATGTACCAGCTAACGTATACCACGATTGATATGCATTCCCTTTTCTCCAGTGAAAGAATTTGCTGAAATTCCGGATAATCTACGGCATTGGAAACCGATGATTGTATAGGGACAATATTTAACTAATTTTTTATTTCTAAAACAACAAATGCACCAGAAAGCCAAGCATCAAGTTCAGTTTGAATAGCTTTATCTAAATCAGTTCCTATATACTCAATTATTCTAAAGCGATTAAACAACAAAAAACCTTGTTGAATAGTATAAAAATTAAAATCTTCATTCAAAGTATCACATATAAAAACAAGTGGTAAGGGAGAAAAAACGGGCTGTCGTAATAACCAACTATTACAGAAATTAGCGGGTTTTAATTTGAGAATTTCGTCATGCCACGAAGTTCCTGTTTTGCACTGCCCGAAACCTATTAATTTACCCATACGCTTGTCCGAGAAATCTCGCCATACAACTATATCAAGCGAGTCATCATTCTTCGTCGGTGAATTGTTATTTGGATTTACAAATGATTGTCCTTCGCCAATATTCGTAATTAGATCCTTAACCTTACTTTCAAAGTTTCCAGGCTCAGCTGTACCAAACACATAACTCTTTGATGAACTTCCAAAATAGTTTCGAGCAACAACTGCACATATTTTTTCAAAAAGAAGGGTCCCGTCAATTCCATTTTGGACTTTTTGATCTCGCATATTAAATCTTGTACATAGGAGCAAAAATAAGTATATATTCTTGGACAAACTGGATTCACTATACAACTTCATTGAATATCGTTGAAATGAAAAAGGGTATTTTTCGAATGTAAATTGTATTCGTCTCTGAAGCTCAATGAAGACATCTTCCAATCTATCATCCAATAGATCGTCTTCGCTTTCAATACCCTCATGCCCTATTTGATCGAGTTCTTTAGAAATAATCCTAGATATATGGGTCTGAGAAATAAATTGTCCAGGGTTGCGAATTGCTTGAATCTCCCAAAAATCTGCAGTTTCTTCTTTATATGCTCGTGCGCTTGGGAGACCTGATATTTTGTAAGACATTACTCTGTAAGTCTACTCTTCCTAGTTTTCTCTTTTAGTTTTTTACTAACTTTATCCATTTCTTCGTACAAGTCATCGGCTAGCTCTGCAACTGAACCCGCGACTTTTAAAATATTTTCTTCTCCTTTATAACCCGTTGTCAAATAAGCTCTTGTTTTTTGCAAACTTCGTTTTGCAATAAGAAGATTCTCTTCAAATAAAGCATCAGATGCCCGACTTAATTCATAGGAATATGAGAGTGCTTCACCACTTGAAAGTGCCATGGTGGCTTCCTTACTCTGAAGCACTTCATCTAAGTATTTTAAATCAGGATTCTGGGATTTTATTATTTTCGGAGTATCATTTTTTTTACTTCCAAACAACCACTCTAACAATTGGCCAAGCTCTTTGTATCTGCTTTCTGGCACTGGAGATGGAGACTCGTCTTCCGCATTTTTTATTTGTAAATACTCCCTAATGCCCTCTCTTTGCAAACCTGTATATAAATGTGAAAAGTAAATTCGATTATCCTGTATATCATCGTAATTATATACCTTAACTCGATTTGCTTGTTCTAATACCATAAAACCTTGATAGAGTTTTTGAACAGTATTATTTGTATCTCCAATTTGGTAGGCGATATCATTTAGGGCAATACCATATTCATTATGAATTTCAACTATGTATTTTGCTTTCGCGAAACTTCCCCACTTTACAGGTCCATTCACGTGTTTAAAACCAACAAATCTCCAGGCTTCATCTCTTTTACTAATTATAATTGAAGGAAGACTCTTTGTTTCTATCAGTAATTCATCATTTTCACTAATCTTATCTGTAATATGTTTTGGTACAGTTTTTTTAATTAAACCAGGATTATGTATTAATAAAACTGCTGCAAGTCTTCTGTTTCCTTCAATAACAAGAAATGAATCGGTGTTGGGAACCTTCATAATAGTTAAAGGTTCATAATCCCAAAAGCCATTAGAAACTATGGAATACATTAGTTCGTTAACAGCCATTTCATCCCAGAGTAATTCCAAAATTTCTTCTTGCTTGGCTTTTTCATTAATACCAAATTCACTCAATCTTGGATTTTGGTAATCGAGCTTTAGTTTCGATATCTCTACGTTAATAACCTCTGACATCAGATATACTCTTCTATTAAATTGAAATTGATAGACTTAGCTCCAACTCTCAATTTCTTAGGTAAATAAAGATTATCAGAAAATATCATAACTTCTTTCGATTTTCTTTTACTTTGTAATGTGTATGACATTGGCAGAAAACTTCTTCTACAATTTTTATAGAGTTCATTAACTCGAACGCAATTGTCATAGGTTAAAAACCAATTAGATGTTTTGTTTTTAGTCAAAATATTTTTAAGTTCGACATGATCTGAATCTTTGTAAAAATTTAGATATAAATTTTCACCCTGCTTATAGTATGGTGGGTCTAAAAATACAAAGTTATTATTTTGTGGTTCGATAAATATTTCTTTTATAAGTTCTTTTGTTTCGATATTTAATAATACAATTTTATCTTTATGTTGAGCAATTCTTTCAATTCGTTTAATTAAATCGGATTTATTAAATCTAACATCAATTTTAAAGCTTCCATTTTGTGCCTTGCCCCCAATAGGCCCAGCTTTATATAAAATTCCTGATCTATTTGACCTATTTAGAAAAAATGTAGAGAAACCAACATCAATAATATTGTACTCTTTGAAATTTTCATAAATTCTATTTTGCATATACCAGTTTTCAATATCAACATTTATGTCTTTTACTAACTTGATAAATTCTTCAGTATGGTTTAGAATCGTAAACCAAAAAGCATAAATATGGTAATCAAGGTCATTGAGTACAATTTTTTTGCAAAGACCATTTAATAGTATATTCAAAGACGCACCTGCTCCACCAGCGTAAAGCTCATATAATGTGCAATTATCTAAATTATTAAGAAAAAGAATGTCTTCTATAAAAGCTGAGATTCTAGCTTTTCCTCCTGGATATCTTAATGGGCTTATATAATTATGATAAGGTACCATTAATATATCCCCTTGTAGGAATTAACAATTTCTCTTAAATCAATATCAAATATCTTCACCATTTTTTTAAAATCTTTTAAAAGTTATTCTGTAGAAACAACTGCCAACACAATACAACATCTTCGTAGCAAATTCAAGTATAATCTTATCTTTAAATTTGCAATTTAATGCATCAAAAATATCCACTGAATGTAGCAGCTAACGTATGCCACTATTGATTCACATTCCAATTTCTCCTGTCTAGCGCAAAACCCGAATAAAAGTATTAAGATCAATAGCGATCAAAATACCAATCATACAACCTGGCCGTGTGTTTCTCTTTTGTCGTTTGACTCTGAATTCATCATTCTACTCTCAAATAGTATTTCCGGATTCACCTACTGCAAATGGATATGTTCTGTTTATTAGGGTCACAAGGTCCGGCCAGGTTATAGGGTGCGATGTCTTTCGCTATTGTTTCTTTGAAATCTAAAATGGCTTCCTTTGGGATTTGCCGGTTCCCGCTAAGTTTAAGCAGAGCCTGGTAACTGTGCCTGACAGCGTCACGAAACGGCTCATGATGTGAAAAGAGAAATTCGTCATAAGTTGTGGCAGCTCCATTGCGAGCCTGTGTCTCACTCCAGTGGGCGCCGGCAAAATAATACATACTAAAATCGACCAAAAGCTCAAATTGAGAAAATGAAGAATAACAGCCGTGGATGAGTTGATCAAGAAAACTGATTTCCCGTTGCAATTTTGTGTTGTAACCGCACCGCTTTTTGGCATCGGCGTGGTTTGTCTTGTTATGTTTTTGTTAATAACCTTCTCGCTTCTTCAAGTATTGATGGCCTGATGTTCTCTGTTGTGATGCCAAGATTTTCGTGATCATACTGTTCGTGGGCCAGTAGCTCAAATACCGATAAATTGCTAGGGCTGTCTAGTTCTCTGCTTATTTCACCAAGCTCAGTACACCCTTGATTTATATCTTTTTCACCGTTTACTATTTTCTGTGCCACCATACGAGCAAGAATAAGTTTTCTCTCTGAAGAAGACAGAAGCTCATAATCTAGTTCTCTAATAGCTTTTTTGAACAAATCTCTCGCCTCTGACTTTTCTGGATTAGTTTGCCATGCTAATTCTAATAAACTCTCAGAGTCCTTCCCTTCTTGGAGTTCATTAATAGCCCAATCGACTAGCGCTTGTGGTGTGATATCACCAGAATCGACCTTTACTAAAAGTTCATTACAATCTTCCATAGTTCACCTTGAAACATAATAAGTTATTCCATAGTTCAGCCCATTTCCCAAAATTATTATTTTTAACACTGACTCACAAGATAATTTTCTCAAAGTACATTACATTTTAGCTATGGTTATCTGTATAATGTCACGAACAGGGTAATATATTAAAACCGGATAACTTTTTATATTTAAGAAGGGATGCAGCTTGAATTTTTCGACAAAAGCTAATCGTTATAGTAAAGTGGATTATTTTTTTCGTTGCAGCTTTATATGAGTAACATACCAGCCTGCAACAAGAAAATTATTTATTACAAACATACTTACATCGTCAGCGCCAAGATGCACAAGTGTAAGAGAAGTTCCGATCATAACGGCAGCCCATACAATTGCATTGGTTAATATGGAAGAATTGTCTTTCGTTTTATAGCAGACTATTTTTTTAAACGAGCCATTATTACTATCCTTCGGTTTGTTATTTGATTATTATTGCGCTGCAGAATCAGCAACAGTTTATTGTTCCGTTCCAACAAGTAAATTGCGCAAGGAATCCAGGTTCTTTCTTTTCGGTAAGATTTTACAACGCAGTTCTTTTTTTACGAGCCAGTATGATAATGCGAATGACGCCACCACAAACGGCCACACCCACCAGGATTTTCCTTTATAGGAGAAGGTCGTATTGATTAGTATAGAGACGGCCGCTGGCATCAGGAACCACCATAGGAAATTTCGTTGGCGTCTGATTTGATAATCAATCGTTCGAATTGCTTGTTCCAAATCACCGAGTAGTGTTCGATCTGAGTGGCCTTCGTCTTTAAGACGTTTTTTCCGGTCCCAGTAGATATAGCCGGCCACAATTAAAAATATAGCACCTTGGGGGAATTTATATATTTCATTATCGAGTATGCCCTTAATAATCATAAAAAGGGCTAATAGTAAAGATATAATGAGCATCCCCCATTCATTGATATTTGCCATCCGTTTTATGCCGATGTTCTTCCGGGTCACCCGGCGGTGGAGCGCTTGTTCATTAATCGCATAGATCTGTTCATTGTTTTGTGCATCCCAGATTTTTTTCATTTCTTCAAACTCCATGATTGATAGTCTCCTGTGATTTTTGTGTCAGATGTTTCTTGATGCGGTTAATTTTTACACCGACATTGCTCTCGGAAATTCCGAGAATAGTTGCCATTTCCTTATAGCTGAAACCATCCAGCAGAAGCAGTGTTAATGAGCGCTCTATTTCATTTAATTGAGCGATCTGTTCATACAGCCAGTCCAGGCGGCTGTCTTTGAATTTAGCGGTTTCGGTCAGTGTATGTTCGACTTCAGTTAGAGGTTGCTTGCCATCGTGATGTTTTTTCTCCCGCCGAGACCAGGCTATGGCCGAATACAGCGCCACGCGATAAATCCAGGTTGTGACGGCAGACTCGCCGCGAAAATTGGGAATGGAATTCCAAACTTGAACGGAGATTTCCTGAAACAGGTCATCCTGATCGTGAGGGCTAAATGCATAAGCACGAACGACTTTAAATAACAAGCCCTTGTGCTTGTTCAAACACTCGTCGAATAGCCGCTTCTGTTCATTCTCATCCATCCTTTTCTTCATGCAGCTTCTTCCATCATTTAAATCATGTAAAGTTAACTCTAAACAAATAGTAGAAAAATCACATTGATTTATTACAAATATTCAAATAAAAATGTAGTCATTCATCCGGAACTTGGAGAACTAGCACTTTTATCGAATATACAAATATTACTATTTATGAATTATGGATTACAACCAGGGAGATGGTTAATGAGATAAAACTTAGGAAACTGTTTTTTGTAACAGTATACATTGATCATATTATAATGTTATTATATAGATATTTTTCACATATACATGTGATTGGGGTCAATTTCACCCTTCCGATCGACCAGGAGAAATTAGCCGGTCATGGCTTTCCAGAGACTCTTGCCGCTCGCCTGCCAAAGTTTTACGACCTCGAAGATTACCACCGTGGTGATGGTCACCGCCAACCACACAAGCACTGCTTCCAGGGGAAGACCGGACCATCCACCGATAAAAAGCCCCATCATGGCATTGGGCTTGTAACTCCACCAGCCGTAAGGAGCAGCCAGAGTTGCTTCCCAAATGAGACTAACGAGCAGGAGGAAGAAGAACGTCATGCTGAAGGCTCGCCAGTTGATCGCGTCCCGGGTCGCGGCGAAAAATCCGACCGAAGGAATCACCGCACCAACAAGGAGATAGGTGAAGTACCAGGGGAAACCCTCCGGATCCCCAGAAAGGAATTTCTTGTAAACCACTGCCAGAATCAGCAATACCAGACCAACGATCACCGAGCCCCAGTGAAAGGAGAGCAGCCTGGGGATTTGGTTGGCAGCGGCTTTGTAGTCCGGAAGGTTATAGGCGCCTACCCAGTACTCGTCGCACCAGATATAGAGCAAAAGCACCACGAAAAAGCCTGAGATGTAGAAGATGAATTCCTCGATTGGAATGTCTCCGTTGACGGAGGGAATCTCGATACCCAGGACGGCGTCGTGATTGGGGAACGTAAAGAAGGCATTGCCAAAAAAAATGTCGAGCAGGAAGCCTAAGGGGACAAGCAGCGCCAAAGAGGTCCAAAACGCCTTACGTTGAGCAGGCAACTGCGGATGGCGAAGAAACCAGACGGCCAGA
>CAYXGW010000075.1:0-28951 GCA_964464595.1 uncultured Deferribacteres bacterium | reverse complement strand
GCTTATACCCAATTCAAGCTTTGTGGCGGCGGCAGCCATGGTACTTATTTTTTCAAGTTCGTCATTTTGCGTGTTCAAATCACTGGCATTGGCATACTCCCCGGTATGGATCTCTATGTAATCTGCACCAATACGAGATGTTTCTTTGATTTGGTGGATATTCGCATCAACAAATAGGCTTACGACAATATTGTGCGTATGCAGGTTTGAAATCATTTGCGCAATACGGGTAGAATGACCGATTACATCCAAACCGCCCTCTGTGGTAAGTTCCTGGCGGTTTTCCGGTACCAGGGTAACCATGTCTGGCAATATCTTGATTGCGATGTTTTCCATTTCGGAAGTCGCAGCCATTTCTAAATTCAGGTGAGTTTTAACGACTTCCTTAAGCAATTTTAAGTCTCTATCCTGGATGTGCCGCCGGTCTTCACGAAGATGACAGACAATACCATCTGCGCCGGCCAAATCAACCAGTACGGCTGCTGCTATGGGATCGGGTTCATGTCCTTCCCTGGTTTGCCGAATTGTCGCTACATGATCTATGTTAACCCCGAGCCGGATCATTTTACCTCCACATAGAGATTTAATTTCTTGAGACTACTGAAAAATAAATATAATACTGTCATTTCGAAGAGTTTACGACGAGAAATCTTTTGGTCCTACAAAAAAAATGACTTATTAGAAAGAAGATTTCTCCTCGCCGAGTTTATCCTGAGTACAGCAGAATGTCTTCGTCGAAATGACATTCTTGTAATTCTTCAGATGTTTCTTCTTGTTGGTTAACACTTGATTACTTAAAAAATCAAATTTTGAATATAGTCAAAATTTACTGTTTTTCCAACAAATCAAAGACACTTACAAAGGAGATCCCTTTTCTTGCCCATTTAGCCATCTCAGCGGATAATATTCTGCTGGTCTCATCCCGTGTATGTCCGATTAGAACCGCAGGACTCTCGGGTGAAAGCCGGCTCACTATAGTCCGCATGATAGTTCCCAGTTGCATGTTTTTTTCAGGATTATCAATATAAGTAGTTAATTGCAATGTGGGAACTTTAGCTTGCAATGCTTGTTGATAGGCTACGCTATTTCGATTTGTAATGCTGTCTATGAATAAAAGATTGCGATTTTTTAGACTTCGCATCAATCTTTGCATGGTGGTTCGATTCACCGTTGCTTTAGAACCCATATGATTGTTTATCCCTATCGCGCCGGGCACATTATCCAATGCACGTTTCACAGTCGAATCGATTTCTTCTTGTGACATTCCTGTGAAAATGGTATAACCCTTATTTTCCACTTCTCCCTGAAGCGGCTCCATCGGGAGATGGATAAGCACATTCAATCCGGCTTGATTGGCCTTCTCTGCCATCTGTTTGGCAAACTCAGTTCCAGGAATGATTGCAATGGTTATCGGGTATGGCATTTCAAAAAATGCGTTTACGAAATGATCGGAACGATAACCAAAATCATCGATAATGATGGCGATTTTTCCGCTGTACCATTCCAGATCGGAATTTTCTTTGTAATTCATCTGAATGTAATCCCCCCTTGCAGTAGAGATCCCGACACTAATTTCGCGTGGGTTGAATTTTTCATACGTTTCTATTACCTGGTAATGATTCCTTTTTGACATTTGGATCACAGAAAAAATGAATTTATGAATTCGGTATTCCACAGGGTAATTTAATGAGAGTAAAAATCGATTAGAATTGGAAGATCCGGAATTTTTAATTTTTTCTATTCCCCTGGCCCAAGCGGGAGAGAAATGAAACTGATGCATTAAGCTCTCAAATTCCCGTGTCCAGGTTTGATTAGTAGTTAATGTACTATTTGTGATTTCCGGGGGAGGTTGCTCAATGGTGGCTTCGCCGTACTCGAAGAAAACCAGCACAGATATGGCCAGAATAATGCTCAATCCGAGCGTCATTAATAATTTGGAAAGGATAGGATATCCTGTTTTTCCACGGGATTTGGTTGGACTTGTGTTAAATTGTCTTTTCATATAATTCGCATATTTATTGGGTAAAAGATGCCTTTAATTCACTCCAGGAAGAACCCTCTTCAAAACTGTCGTCGATCCATGTGAAAATGGCCCAGAAACCTTCGGCATTAATGGCCAGGTGAAATTCCGCCCGGCCTTTAATTAACTTCGGAAACTGGCCGGTAGTCCTTATATGGGGAATATACAATTCATAATCGCGGATAATAACAGTCGAATCGGGAAATGGAGCTTCTGTTCCCTCACCCAAAAATATCATACTTAAAGTTGAATCATCCGGAACCGCTTGAAATACGTTAATAATATAGGTCGTTTCCATGTCTAAATTCCAGGCGTCCCAGACACCGGGGAATCGAATCAACGCTTTTTCATCCGGACGAAATTTAAATTTTCTGCCGTTCAATGCTGTGTTTGTGAGCGAATTCAAATAATTGGTTAAGTTCTGGTCTATGATTGCATTTTGCAGGTTGTCCAACACATCGCTGGCTGTGGTCGGTGGAATCCAGTTTGTTGCTTGCTGGGATTCCGGAGCTTCGGCTTCTCTTGAAGCAAATGGATTGTCACAGCCCATACCGAAAATAAAAATCAGTATGAAATAAATGGTTGATGGTCTGTTTGCCTGCATAAAAATAGTATGATTTTAGCCTGATGTTAAGATATATTTAAGCAATTATGATTTAGGTTTATCACGGAGTTTAAATGTTTTACCGCTTGTTATTGTTATTTACCATCGTTCCTTTTATCGAATTAATCCTTTTGCTGGAAGTCGGCAAAACTATTGGCGTTGGGTCAACCCTCTTAACCATTATCCTCACCGGAATTGCAGGCGCCACACTCGCCCGCATCCAGGGTTTTGCAACCTTGAATCGAATTCGTGAAGAAATACAAATGGGGAAAATGCCGACCAATGCCCTGATTGATGGTCTTTTCATCCTTTCTGCCGCACTTTTACTTTTAACACCCGGGTTTCTAACAGATTTAGTAGGATTTTTCTTCCTCACTCCTTTTGGTAGAAATTTCCTACGCCGCCAGGTTAGAGGGTATATACAGAACAAAATCAACATACAAAAATCTTCATTTACCTCAAAAAACTTTTATTCGGACAACGATTTACCCGGTTGATTCCTGGGTTTAAAAGAGCAGTTTACTTTAAGTTAAATATATAAGATTTAGCGAATCCTATTCAAGGTAAATGTTCTTTATGATTAAATATTTAGAATATAGCCACAGACTTTCACAGACTAAAAAGCCACTTGAGCATGTGTCTTGAGCCTCGAAGAGTTTGAGAGATGTATCTGTAGAGAACTACTTCCCTAAAATAAGGCCATATAAAGACCTCCAATAAATTAACAGACTGTTATAATAAGCACTAAGGTAAATCCCATTGCTCGAAATGGTTTTTTATCAACATCCAATTTATCCTGCAGGAAAGATAAACCTCTTTGTGTCCTAGAAATAATTTCTAGCACAAATCTTGAAACAGCATAAAGCCAAGCCCATATGGATGTAAAAAATGTGGAGTAAAAAAAATGCCTAACAAACCATCTTCCCCTTTTAAGTATAACACATCCTTGAAAGGGTAGTTTATCCATTCGTGTTACCCATCCATTTATTTTAAAATAATGGCTAATATACACAACACTTATATGGATAGGAGTTTGCAAGTGCGCTCTTAACATATTGTTGCAGAACAGGTTCATGATTTTATAATTCTGTCATTACCGCATTGTTTTTGAGCGGGAATCTTGTTACTCATACAAATAGACCCACGATAAAAACATTCGGGGGTGACATTTTTGGGGTTCTTTGACAGACAATCCCCTCCGTGCCTTCGTGGTTTACTCAGTCTGTGAAAGTCCGTGGCTTCCCTTTATTTCATGGTTGCTTCTTGCGGGCTTCGCGTCTCTGTTTGGCTTCCTGGTAGTGCCTTTTTTCATCATCCGATTCAGGAACAACCGGAGCAACTTCGGTGGGTTTGCCTTTCTCATTAAGGGCAACGAACACCAGGTGCGCCACTGTTGTTTGTATTCTTTCACCGGTTAGCGGATTCTCGGAAAAAACCTCAACGCCAATCTCCATGGATGTTTTTCCGACATATTCCACTCGTGCATATAGCACGACAATGTGCCCCATTTTTATCGGTTTTTTAAAATCGAGTTGGTCGATGTTAACCGTATTTACCGGTTTTCGGCAATGGCGTAAAGCTGCCACACTGGCAGCAATGTCTATAAGCTGCATCACCCTGCCGCCAAAGATGTTTCCCTGGGAATTGGTATCGCCGGGAAGAACCATCTCTGTCATTTCAACCCTGGAATTTCTCATGGGTTTACTGTTAAGATTATTTGAACTCATGTAATCTCCATGGTTTTGGATTCAAATTTTGGCTTTAATACTTCTATTTCCGGGAAATTGTCTTTCATTAATTCTCTCACAACGGAAGTCGCATAACTTCCGCTGGGTAAATCAAACTCCAAAAATAGATCTGTCTTTTCCTGTTTGAAGGAATAATTCATCAATGGCACCCGGTAGCTTCTTCTTTGCCCCTGCAATCTTAATATTTGCATGGAAGAATTTAACTGTTCAGGTTCTACTCCCGATTCCTGCAATACTTCTTTTTCAAGCACTATTTCCCGTTCGGATGGTTGAATCATTTTATGGCCCCATAACGGACCGGACGGGCTGATTTCAAATTTATCCACCCGGCTCTGTTCCACTGATTCATTTTCAACTTTGAATACGGCGCCATTTTTGTGAAGATAAGCCAAATCACCTCGCCAAATTTTATGGATATCGGGAAGCCTTCGAACCAAAGAAGCATTGAACCAATAAGATTGTAAAGCATTCAGGTAAAATCGGGTAATATGCTTTGGCAGCCTTTTTCCGGCTTCTTCAAACCTGCCTTTAGATTCCATCAAAACTTGTGCTGCAGACCGGGAATTGTTGGAAATATTTGAGGTCATCATTTTGTGAAGCCTATCATCCGAAAAACTAGGGCCTTCATCGCTTGAGGAGTTTATTGCGAGAATAAGTGAAAAGGCCTCATTCCAATTGTTTTGTAAAATTGCAGATCCAACCAATGCATTATCTCCGCGCATTCCGAATCGCTGTAGTCCAAAATAATTTGGGATTCCAATCGTTGCCAGCCTGGTTAAAATGGTGTTGGCTATTTCTTCACTATTTCCAGGTACATTTCGAATAATAATCTGGAACCGGTTACCATGCAAATGTCCTAGGCGAAGTTTGTTTTTGTGGAATTCCATTTTGAGAATTTTTATGCCGGGATTCTGTAGTTTTTCAACTTCAGCCTTTTCCACATTTGATATAGAGATCCACTGGCGAGTAATTCCGATCTTGTCTTTTTTTCCAGCATAACCGATTCGTTTGATCGAAATTTGCAGTTTTTTCATCACCCGCTGAATAAATTGATCCGTGGTGATACCGGTCTTTTCAATAAACAAATAAAGATGCTCACCGATGCCGGTCGGCAAGTAAAGCGGAATTTCTTCCACAATAAAATCTTCCGGCTTGCTTTTAAATTGGCCGGAAAGTTTTAACCCGGGATCTGTCAGAAACGGCCAATTCATGAATCGCTCCTCTGCCAACTGGCTTCAAAAATTTGACTTCCTTCCTGCCATTTCTTAATTTCGAAATTGGTCCGGCCCGGCGGAGGCGATCCTCCTGGTTTATAAATTTTTTCATGAATAAGATTTAATTGGGTAAAATCCCGCACCCTGTCCTTTGCTGTAAAGAGAAGCTCCTCGACATCGGTAGCTAGCGCTAAAATGCCATCTTTGGCCAGGGTATTTTCCATGTTTTTTAAAAACATTTGAGTAAATATTTTATGCTTTTCATGCTTCTTCTTCCACCATGGATCCGGATAATAAATATGGAATTTCGCTATTGTATTCAGCGGGATCCATTCCGCCAAAATAATACGGGCATCCGCTTGCAGTAATCTGATGTTATTAAGGTCCAATCTTGGAATTCGTTCCTTAATGGATTTGAGATATTTTGGTGACCATTCAATAGCCAGGAAATTATTATCCGGATTGGCTTCCGCCTCATTCAAAATGAATTTTCCTTTCCCGGAGCCAATTTCGATTTCCACCGGGTTTGAGTTTTGGAATATTTCAGACCAATCAAATGGTGGCGTCCTTCCAGCAAGGGATAAGATGTACTGTGTGGCTTTCGTTCTCCGTTCCGCTGCCCGTAAATAAGCGCCAAGCTTTCCCCTTAGATATTGTAAAGCCGTAGATTGTTGGGATTCTTTAACATTGAAGAAATCAAAATAAGATTTCAAGTTGCAGGTTTCAATTGCCGAATCCGTTTCAAATGCTGCCATTGTCCTGGCCAAAAATGCCAGGCTTAAGCGAACACCAACCGTTTTATTAACATTTAACAGGGGATCGATTCGTAAAAGTATTTTAGAGCGATTTTTCCGGGATAGTTGAATATAAAATTTTTGTTTATTAAAGGGTTCGATGACAATACAAGGAAGTAATGCATCCTCCGTAATTGTATGAATATATCCCTTGTGTAACTTAATGACAATATCTTCTATGATTAAAGTCTCTTCCTTGAGTTTTTGAATCAATTCCAATATTGAAAGTTGAGTTTTTACAAAAGCATGAGGCATATTGGCTCTATAAGAATCTTCAAATAACAATAAACAAATGACAAATAAATTTCAAATTCTAAAAACAAATTTAAACCTGTTATTATTTATTATCAATCTAAGGGCAGAGCGCGAGAAGAATCTCTTGATTTTATTTAGATGAAATTCTAAATATAGTTTCCGAAAACCGGGGGGTCAGTTTGACCATTTTAGTTGTTTGGGAATATTCTTTGGGATTTAGGATTCCAAAGTCCCCTCTTGACAGGTTGTTGAATAATAGGCAAAAAGCCAGCAATTGTCATATTGAACAGAGCGAAGCCGAGTGAAGGATCTTATTTGAAACAAACTCGGTATAACTCTCATATAATCAGGTTATTAAGGGCAGTACCAGCAAGATTCTTCCCTGGCGCTCAGAATGAAATTTCAGAAGATGTTGCACATTTTGCAACAGCCCCTCAAGAGGGGATTTTAAAAAAACTAAGGAAATACAATTTGGAAAATACCTATGTAATTGAATTAAAAGTTTTATCAATTTTCGTTGCCAAAAGAAAATCAATTTCAGTTAGCTCCCCCTGGCTGTGGGTGGTTAGGTGTATTGTTACGCGATTCCAATTGCTGATCAGAATATCCGGATGATGGTTGATGTCTTCAGCTTCTTTTGCCAATCGATTAACAAACTCGACCGCGCCAAGAAAATTCTTACATTCGAATCGCTTCCAAATCTGTTTACCTTCCAACGACCAGCCCTCTCGTTCTGCAAGTTGTTCGTTGATAGCTTGTTCAGATAATTTCATTTTCCCTCCCAATCATGAATTAGACAGTATTTCAATCGTATTATTGGTAGATTTTTAAGCTTGAAAAAGAGGGTAACAATGTTATAAAATAGTTACCACAAAGCTAATTCAGTTTAGATCATTTAAAAAATCGGCCATTAATGTATTATAAAATGCAGCAAATAACAATATTAGTTTTCAAATTTTATCATTTGAAATTGCCATTAATCTAACTAAAAAAGTATTGCTTTTAATGGATAGCTAAAAGAAATTATGGTCGTATTATACCAAGGTAAACAAAAATGGGTTTTTGGCAGACAATTTGGCAAAAGAAAAAAAACAAACTGGTACAGGAATTGGATGAAGATGAACCGGAATTACCCGATTCGGTAATTGTAACAGATGTATTGGATTTACATGGATTTTTTCCGGAGCAAATCCCGGAAATGTTGCATGAATTTATACTTAACGCACAAAGGCTAAACCTGCTATCGCTTCGAATTATTCATGGAAAAGGAAAAAGTAAATTAAAATGGACCGTTTTGCGTGAATTGGAAAAACATTCTCAAGTTCAATCTTTTCGCGATGCACCAGCCGAACTTGGCGGCTGGGGAGCAACGTTGGTGTACTTAAAAGAAAATAATTAGTGTTTTTAGTTGACTATTCAGATTATAATAAAATCAATCAGTTTAAAAATTAGGATTTCAGAAAAAAATTCTAAATCACAATTCTAAAGCGACTTGGTCTAATAAGCCACTTTCACAAGGAATAAATCATGAAGGTTAAAAACTGCTTACCCTTTTTAGTAACCACTCTTCTCTTTGTCTCAGCAAAGAATTCCTTAGCCCAATCGTTGCCTGTAGCCAAACCTGCTGAAGTCGAAATGTCTGCCGAGAGGTTGGAACGAGCCGATCCAGTCATAGAGGATGCGATAAGGAAAGGATATATTCCCGGCGCAGTTCTGCTGGTAGCAAGAAAAGGTAAAGTGGTTATTCGCAAAGCTTACGGGTATGCCCGGTTAAACCCAACAAAAAAGAAGATGGACCCTGAGATGATATTCGATCTCGCTTCCATCACAAAACCCATGGCAACGGCAACTTCGATAATGATTCTTGTTGAGAACGGCAAAATTCGTTTACAAGATCGAGTAACAGAGTTTGTGCCTGACTTTACGGCTTATCGTGCAACCAATGGAACATCAACCAATAGTTCACGGTTATTTCACTTAATGACCCACACATCCGGACTTCCACCCTATTATAATGCCGATAGCCTGCAAATAAAATACGGCTATGTTTGTTCAATCGATTCTGCTGTTACCTTTATGGGTGGACTTACTAAAAGCAATGCTCCTGGCGACGAATTTCATTATAGCTGCCTTGGTTTTATCACCCAGGCAAATATTATCAAACAAGTCAGCGGCATGGATATTACCCGATTTTCCAGAAAACATATTTTTGAACCACTTGGATTAAAACACACTGGATTCATAAAACAGATAAATGAAACATCCCCCGATCCGCAAAATCATTTAATTAAGGCATTTCCTGATTTGATTGTACCGACAGAACTCTTTAAAGGAATGCCCCTTACCGGAACGGTTCACGATCCTCTGGCTCGAACTCTGGGCGGTATTTCCGGTAATGCCGGTTTGTTTTCCAACGCAGATGATATGGCCGTTTTCGCACAGATGTTCCTGAATGGCGGGACATATAATGGCGTTCGAATCCTGAGTCGATTGAGCGTTGAAATGATGACTTCAATATACCCGGCGACAAAGGAGGCAGGCCGCGGCCTTGGCTGGGATATTTCATCAGCATACTCATCCAATGGCGGCGATCTTTTTCCGCCGGGAGGATTTGGGCATACCGGTTATACCGGTACATCGATCTGGATTAGCCCGGCTACCGAAACAATTGTGATCTTATTAACCAACCGTGTTCATCCCAAGGACGAGCATGGATCGGCTGTTGTGCGACTAAGAAGCCAAATCGCCAACATTGTAGCCAGCTCTATTTTGTAGAAAATCATAATGTAAATTCAAACTCTCAAGGACGAAAATCAAAAAACAAGGATAACCCAATGAAATGCGGGATCATAGGATGTGGACGGTTAGGCAGGGCGTTAGCAGTAGCTTTAACAAACTCCGGAATCGATTTGGTGCTCTTGGTTGACAATAATCGTAAACTGCTATTTACTATGCAGCGAATGTTTCCTAAAGTAAAGGTAACCTGGCAATTGAATGATTGGCCGGCAATGGATGTTTTATTTATTACCGTAAATGACGATGAGATAAATCCTGTAGCAAAAGAAATCTCCGGAAGTACTATTGATTTATCGGGTGTTATTGCAGCGCATACCAGTGGTGCACTTTCCTCAGCCGAACTATCTCCATTAAAAGAGAAAGGTGCACTCCTTGCTTCGATGCATCCCGTACAAACGTTTTCCGGAACCAACAAAGACGCTTTGAGTATTCGTCAATGTTATTTTGCTCTGGAGGGTGAAACAAAAGCGTTACCGATTTTGAAAACAGTAATTGAGAAAATGGGCGCCAATTGGTTTGAATTGAAACCGGAACATAAATCGAATCATCATCTTGCCTGTATCCTCGCTTCGAATTATGTGATTGCATTGATGAAGATGGCCACCGATTTACTTGAACCAATCGGACTGCCACGCAGTGAAGCAAAAAAAATCCTATTGCCTCTAATGAGTAATGCCCTCGAAAATATTTCGAACCAGAGTCTTGCCCAGGCGTTAACCGGGCCTGTAGCTCGTGGGGATGCAAAAACCGTACTTCACCATATAAACTTGCTTAAAAACCAGCATCCCGGTTTGATTGAGTTGTATACTTCTCTAGCGAGAACTGCATTGGAATTGGCCAAAGAATTGCCCGATGCGAAATTGCCAGACCTTGAAAAGATTGAAGGGTTGCTGGAGAAGGCCGGTAAATCCAAATGATGTAATTTTTTGTTTTAAAGTAACGTTGAATACTGTTGATGAAACCTAATATTTGCGGCACCTTTTCCAACTAGCACTTCACCCAACATGAATTATTTAAGATTCGCATCAAATGTAAATTTTTGTTAAAAATTTGTTATATTCTATTTGCTTTTATTATTTTGAATCTTTATATTGGCAACACAAATCAAAAATTTCCGTCTCTTGTTCTTATTCGATTTGATGAGATTAATTGAAAGGAATAAATCTGAATTATTCTCCCAGACAGCCGGAACCAGAATTTTCCCGGTTAAGTACTGATTCAAAAAACAAATTAAATTATCTAAAAATATTTATTTTTTTGGGGTTGGCAATTCTTAGCTACCTGGTTTATTATTTTCAGCTTCTGCCAAGAGAGCAGCATGAACTCTTCAGTTATTTCCTTATAATGTGTATCGCCTGTAATTTAATACCCATTCCCACCTATGCAGTAATTCTGTACATTTCACATGATTATTCATTGTGGTCAATCGTGTTGGTTGGCACAATCGGCGCCACAATATCCGCTTTGTTTGAATATAACGTTGTGGATTTCATCATGAAATTTGATCGCATCGCCCGCTTAACAGAATCCAGGAGATATCAAAAATTTGCGGGTTATTTCGATCGATTTTCATTTACCAGCATTATGGTTGCCTCATCAATTCCCCTGCCTATTGATTTCATTCGAATCATGGCGATAACCAGAAGGTATCCCAAAATTAAGTTTCTTCTCGCCACCATGCTCGGCAGGATCCCCAGGTTAACATTGATTGCTTTTTTAGGCATCCAATTAGCGCATCCTAGAATAATTGCAGGTATAATAATCGGAATAACGCTTGCGATAGAATTAACTCGCCGATTGATTAAATTGTATCAAAGAGTGCCGGCAACAGAACGCAGCACCTAAACAAGGATTAATTTCCATTAAACGAATTGGGGGTAAAACTGGATCAACCATTTGACAACTTAAGCGAAAATTTCCTTTACCATATTTGGGATGGACTTCATTTAAGACTTAAAGAATTAAAGACCAGAGATGGCAGGCGCATCGAGATCATCCATCGCGGCAAATGGAATATGGATTCGGGTCCCGATTTTCTTGGCGCCATCATAAAATTTGATGAATCGTTAATCAAAGGGGATGTTGAAATCCATATAAATACTAGAGATTGGTTTAATCATAACCATCATAATGATGCTGCCTACAATAATGTAATCTTGCATGCAGTGCTGAAAAGGCCTGCAAAACCATCACCGGCAGTGACTGAATCCGGCAAAATTCCTCCGACACTTATCCTGGGTGATTTCCTGGATGAGTCACTTTCCAGGTTGCAAGCCCGCGTTGATAAAATACATACACAACCCCCGAAAAGCTGGCCGGATGTTTGTCTCTTGAGCGGCAAAGAAAACCCGAAAATTTTGCAGCGTTTGGAATTTTGGGGACTCGAGCGGCTAAATCAAAAAAAGCAGCGTTTTTTGGAAGAACGTTCCTATTTTCAATTTAATGATCTTTTTTACCAGGGATTATGTGAAGCGCTGGGGTATAGCAAGAACCAAAATCCGTTTCTTAAGTTGGCGCTGTTGTTAGACCTGGATAAAATCTGGACTTTGTTATCACATAGCGATCATGAATTGATGTTAGAAAAGTTACAAGGTGTTTTATTTGGGGCAGCCGGTTTTTTGGAGCAGACCAATGAAAAAAAAGAAAGCTATCCCGAATCGACCCGAAAATTTATTGATGCTTTAAATTCTCATTGGGTTGAATTTAATAAGCAATATTCCATGACCCATCTGGATAAAAGCGAATGGCGGTTTCTACGACTCCGGCCGAGCAATTTCCCGACGGTTCGTCTTGCGGGTCTTTGCCAATTGCTATTGCTTAAACGATCGACTGGATTTATGGAACCGGTTCTGTCTATATTTCGCGATTTAAAAAATAAGCCGCAGAAAATATTCAGCCAGCTACAACAGCAATTTTTTGTGCCGGGTTATGGATTTTGGCAGGATCATGTTCGCTTTGAAGAAGCTGTTTTTGCAACTAAGAAGCTTTTGACATTAATTGGTACCAGCAAGGCCCGGGAAATTGTGATTAATGTGGTTTTGCCGGTTGTTTCCGGTTATGCGGAAGAAACCGAAGATTACGAACTCTTGTCACTGGTTAAACAAACCTATCTCGTAGCGCCAAAAAACCAAAGCAATGAACTCACCCGCAAAATGGACAAACAGGTATTCAAAAACAAATCCAAAGAAACCACTCCTGCATTGTCTGCCTGCCACCAGCAAGGTTTTATTTATTTGGCAAAATTAATGTGCCCGAATTGGCATTGTTATGAATGTGTACATCCTAAACATGCGGAGAAATCCCATTGAGTTTTAACACAAATGGATCCTGAGACAGCGTTCCAAACCGAAATGGTCATGATGCACAAAAGATAATAATTCTCCTTTTCCTTACAGTAACATAAGGTTTTTCGAACCCCAATTTCAGGGTTTCCCTGATGGCACTATCTTCATGATGTGATTATATTTAGCAACTAAAATAGTTTCGGGTATTTATGCAGATTAAACCAAACCATTGAATAGTGCATTGAATCTTTTTTCGCCTGAAATGGTGTAATTAAGCAGAATAAACATATATTATGTTGTTGTAAGCTTGTTATAATCCAGTTAAAAAGAGATAAACAATGTCTTTTCCCGCCACCAAAAAGGCAGATTTCAAACAACCCAAATATCAAAAAACATCTAATTTTCAAACTTTTCAATTCATTATTGTACTTGTGACTGCTATACTTATTAGTACCTCAATTTCCTACTGCCAAACTCTTACCGTTGGAGTTGGTTTGATTAAGTACCAAGATGCTTCAAATCAACCGGTATATTCATTTTATCCTGAGGTGCAGTTATCAAACCACTTTATTGACAAACTTGCTGTATCCTTTGGCGGAAACATTTACTGGGGTTATTGGAACGATGGGATTGATGATTTGTCAAGAAATTGTGCTGACTGCTTTACGTATTCATATAGCAGTCATATAGTGGGAGCACGTTTTGAGATGAAGCTTAAAGAATTTCCAATGCCGATAAGTATATTCACGGGAATCTCCAGGCATTTCATCAAGGCAAATTACATTGGTGGCCAAGACTTTGCAGGAAATAGCGGACAGGATTTTGCGGTTAGGACTAACTCGGTTGAGGTAGGCATATGGACGCATATTCCGCTTCAGGGTAGATTTAGCATGAGAGGAAATTTTCAGCAATATTATCCGTTTGCCAACCAGAATGAACGCTACAAATCAACAGTACGAAGAACGGCATTTGGTATTGGGCTGACTTACTCACTGTAAAATACTTCATGTCAAGTCAGTTTTAGGTACTGTTCTTAAAATTCCATTTTCACAAGTTAGCGTCATAAATACATTCTGTAGTTTTCGTAAAATATTGGAGTAATAAACAAATGTGGAAAAAACTATTATCCGCGACCATTCTCGTCTTACATACGCAGAGAAAATATTACTTTTTTGAAGGCAGGTAAATTGATATGTACAAACAACTCTTACGATTCGTTGTCATTTTTGCAGTTTATGGTTGCGGCAACCCTTTTGGCTCCGAAAAGCGACCGGAGCCGGGACCGATTGTCTTCACATCAAACATGGGACAGAAAAACGGCAACATGGCGCTGTTTACCATGAACCAAGACGGCTCTAATGTACAAAGATTGACCAATGATTCATTCGCTTATATTGAGCCACGCTGGTCGCCGGATGGCGACAAACTGGTATTTAATTCTACAAGAAACAGAACCAGCCCGGAAGGCGTGCCGCTTTTCATAATGGAAGTAAAAACCGGTTCTATCACTCAGATAACAGGTATGGGGGGCGGGGCTGTTTGGTCACCTGACGGGAGAAAAATTGCATATTCAAAAGATCCCCGGTACGGCGGGCACGGAAATTATGATATCCATATCCTGGATATAGAAACTGGAATAGAAACCAACATTAGAGAAAATCCGGATTCGCATGACAATGTTTATGATTGGGGGCTCGATGGCAATTGGCTGGTGATTAGTTCGGATGATACTACAGATAATCAGAGCGCTCACCATGAGTTGTACTTGCTGAACTTAAATAATAATAACTCCCTCACCAGGTTAACAAATAACGAAGTCCATGACGTAGGAGCAAGATTCTCGCCTGATGGCTCCAAAATTGTTTACTCCTCCTTCACCGGTACCGACTGGGACCTGTTTGTAATGGATGTGGACGGCGGCAATAAAAGAAACCTGACCAACGATGACAAAATATTTAACGGCTCTGCAGCCTGGTCGCCGGATGGTTCCAGAGTTGTCTTTTCAGTTTCTGACGGGCAGGGTGTGGGCGGTGCGCTGGACATAGTAAATATCTATATCATCAATATCAATGGTAACGGACTACAAAAACTTACAAGTGCAAGTGCGAAAGATCAAATAAACAATGCGCCTGACTGGCGATGGAGGTAGGCAGTTCATGAAAAACCGATAACCCAACTTTTCTTTGAGAAAGTCGGGTTCTATCGCAAAACTAATAACAAAAAGGCGTATCGGCACTCCTGTCAGAGCCATTCCGATACGCCTCGAATCAACAAAAAGAGGTAGAGGCTTCGCACGCGCAAAAGCCATCCATACGCCCTTTTTGTTTAACCGTAAGTTAAAACAAATCATGCAAAAAGCAAGCCTAATCCTGGCTTATGGTTTCTTCTGGCCCAGTGGCTTTACGTAGTGATTGCCCAAAATAAATCGGCCTTACTGTGGTTCCGGCAATCTTCTCTGCTTGAAACAGGCAGGGACAGGCATGAGGCCGGAATCTGATTATTCCCGGAAACTTTTAACAAGGAGATCTAAAATGAAAACCCTATTTTACATAATCGCGAGCTGTTTCTTGTTTGCCCTGTGCTTTCTTTCCCCGGCATTTGGGCAAGAGTACGTTAGAGTTGTTGAACAGGATAAAGTGGGAAATGAAGTGACCGTCTATCGTGATGCCGTTACCGGCGTGGCGAAAAGAATCTGGCATAATGAGCGCCTCGTTCTTTCCATTTTTGATAGCAGCCTTACTGCCGGTGATGGGTCATTCATTGGCATGGCTGCTATTGATGAAGCAGCTGTCGAAAGAATTGTCCCGAAAATTCTTCGCTTTTATGATACACTGCTCAAAATCAATCCGGAAGAATTTGCAAAACTGCAGATCGAAACGGATGGCGAAAAATGGTACATTACCGGTAAACAGGTTTATAACGGAATTCCGGTTTATCGCGCAGAAACGGGGCTTACCATCAATGAGTTCGGCCAAGTCATCGCTATTGGTTCCAAAGCTATCCCTGACTTAGCGGTTGCGACAAGGCCGTCTGTCACAGAAGCCGAGGCGAACGGCATCGCTCTCAGACAGGTAAGAACCGAGGATACGGACTCACTGTCCATCCGCGGGAAGCCGGAATTAGTCATCTACCCAAAACGCTCGGATACCGAGGTAAAAAGTTACCTGGCTTACCGGGTCGATGCCATGAACCATACACAATTTACCGGCAAAAGGATTTTTGTAGACGCGCACACCGGCAGAGTAATCGAGGAAACCAGTTTGTTCAGACATGGCAACAAAACCATTCAAGGCAATATCAGCGGCAAGTATTGGCCAAAGGACATCAACAGCACACAAGTAACCGAAACACCTGAGTATTATCACCAACTCAAGGTGACCAATGCCCGGGTCAAACCGTAGGTACGGATTACATCGATGCCAGTGGCAATTACAGCATCACGTGGACTGGCGCCACCGCAATTTACTGGCTCTAAATGCCGGAATAAGAGGCAGCTACGCAGAGGTGACAAATGTGCCCAGCACTGTATCGTTTTTGGTCTCTGGCACAACAACCTACAACAAGCAGTTCAGCGCGGACCAGGACGCCTATAATTTGTACTTTCACATGAACGAAATTCACGACTGGTTCAAAGGCAGCCCGTTCAACTACAATAGCATGGATTACCGGATGCAGGGCACCGCTTATAATGGCACCGGCACCGATGCGGAGGCAGATGGCATCGACATCTTTTTTGGCACACGGAACGGTAATTTGTGGCACAGTCAAGGCTCTGTGATTTATCATGAGTATACGCATAATACAATCTATCATATCTATGGAAACAACTTTATCGGCAACAATTCCGCAAACCAAGCTTCGGCGATGGATGAAGGTCTCCCTGATTACTTCGCAACCTCTTTTACCAACGACCCTTCACTGCAACCTTTTGTGCAAAGAAATGTTTCTACGCCGGATAGGAGTTTCCCTGATGATTACGACTTTGTTAATGCAAATCAGAGGCATCAAAATGGATTGATAATAGCCGGCGCCTGCTGGGACTTGCAGAAGGATGGCGGCATCATCGAGAACGATGCTCGTAAACTTGTGTTCAAAGCCATGCAACTGACGCCGCGCCCCGATACGTTTCAGGAATTCGTTGACAATGTTATTCTACAAGACGATAACAACGGCAAGCTGTGTGACGAAACGCCGCATTACAATCAAATTATCGCCGCTTTCCAAACGAAACATGGCATCATCCCTGCCTTGAACGTTGGCACATTCACAGTTACGATGAACGGCCAATCCGCTGTTATAACGAATGAATCAAATATTTGGACAGCGGATGTTTGCGGAGGAAGCGGCAGCATCTCCTACCAGTGGTATGTAAAATATGAGGGCAGCAGTACCTGGAATTCCCTGGGAACTAGCCAGAACCAATCGCATACTTTTTATGAAAATGGTACCTACAATGAATTAAAAGTTGAAGTCACCAGAGGCAGTGAAAACGATGAAGATATTTTCGTTGTATTTGTGTCAGGTGGTGAGGAATTCAAAATAGGCGTCGGTGAGACAGCACAAGCACAAATCCCCCAGAAATTTGAATTACAGCAAAACTACCCCAATCCATTTAACCCTTCAACGGAAATTCGGTATGAATTACCAGAAGCCGGTCATGTGGAGTTGATCATTATCAATTTATTAGGCCAACCTGTACGCACTCTTGTATCCGAGTTTCAGCCTGCTAATTTTCATACTATGAGGTGGGATGGCAGGAATAACTCTGGTGAACAAGTTACGAGTGGGATTTACCTGTATAGAATTACTGTAACTCCTTTGGACCAGAAAAAAGTATTCACTCAAACAAGAAAGTTAACACTTATGAAATAGGTTTTTTGAATTCAATTTGTTGTACAGTTATGTAAATTTGGGTGCAGCGACCCAATAGCTAATCGGGTAAGGGCGGGATTTTCTCCTGCCCTCCCTTATTAAAATCAAAAATTGGTTTAAAAGAGACTTTTGCAGTTTTTAATCCAACGTTTTTGAATTAGACATTTTCACTCACAACCACAAACCATTTTCTCTCAATAAAACCCACAATTGCCAAACCCAACTGAACTCCAATCAATGAACCCACACTCAAAATCAGTGCTTTTGAGCTTCTTTGTTTTCAAGCCCCCAATTAAATCTCCAAAGGAATTCCAATAGTTTTGTCTTGCGTATATGGTGTTTTGCCAATAGATTAAATTTTCTCAAATCAGTTATTGGCATTTGGAGGTTAGCTAATGGCATCCTGACGCTTCGGGATTGGCAAAAATTAATGTGTCCGAATTGGCATTGTTATGAATGTATACATCACAAGCATCCGGAGGAATCCCAATAAGTACTCACCATGCATCCTGAGTCGACAATTCAAACCGAAACGATCATGATGCACTAAAGGTAATTACGCTCCTTTTTTCTGTCGCAAACCTAAGGTTTTTCCTTATGATACCCTAAGGTTTATCGAACCCCATTTTCAGGGTTTCCCTGATGGCGCTATCCCTATTCTATTATTATATTTTAGCAAGTCCTACCCAATCTCAATTCTCAAAAGGAGAAACCAGTATGGAAACGACAAACACATTACAACCATTCAATAGCATACAGGGGTTTAGCAACAACTATAATACTTGGATTGACCCCAGCAACGGCTACGTCAGCCAATTTACCAACGCTCCCTACTCCCCCAGCGAACCCGGTATGCGTGTTATCTTTGCCGCTGGCCTTTATGAAGGGACCGCCCAAACCCCTACCGTCTCCGAGGGCATGGGGTATGGACTACTCCTGGCCTATGCGGCCAACGACCAAAAATCCTTTGACGCCTTTTTGCGTTACGTCGTCAACGAAACCGCACAAGGCTGTTCCACATTCTACCAAGGTCAATGCCAGGTCATCACCAAACACCTCATGCCCTGGCTCGTCAATGACGCAGGTAGCCCCGTTACCTTAAACGGAAACTCAACGGCTGGATCAGCCAGCGACGCTGACGTCCAAATTGCCTATGCCGTCTACCTCGCCTCACAACGATGGCCTGGAGATACCGTCGATGGGCAAACCTACACCGAAATCTTCAATAACATGCTCTTAGAAACTGAATTTTTCGACTTTTATCAAAGCCAGGGAAAATGGTTCTACACACCCGGCTCTGCTTGGGGATCAACTGGTTTAGCAGTTCTCTATCCGGGCTACCTCACGCCACAAGCACTTTCTGCATTCCCTACCGGTAGCAACCCCGCCACCCCACCGCCTTCTATCGGTAATAGTACAAACACCCACAAATTTACTGTCAAGGTAAAAAACACGACAGCTGTTCAAGCCCACTACGACTACATCGGCGGTGGCAACCTCACCTTTAGTCCGACCCCTAGCGGCTCAATGCAAAACGGATATACGTCTAATCCCTTCACTGTAACTTCCACCAATGGATTACAAAACGGTAGCAACTTCACCATCAAACTCAATCAATATCCAGTCGAGTACAACACCTTCCTGCAAAAGGCACTTGGTGTTGAGTCAGGCAACTACCCCGGTGTCAACATCCAATTTACCTGGGAAGAAAACGCCTGGAATTATAAATTTCAACCCAATCCGCCCTTTGGCAGCCAAGGTTGGACCAGAGTTGCTACAAATGGTACCAACGTCGCTGTCTCTCTGGTATGGCCTCCTACCACTATACCAGGCTTCGATTCGGTCACCACCGACGTTAACAACCTTGCCACCAGCTTCCAAACCACCAATAAAGCAGACCTTGTTCCCAATGTTCTCCAACTAGATGGTAATTACACCCTCGGAGCCAATAACGATGGCTTTACAGTAACCACTTGGTCTAACTCCTTCTCCTACGACGCTGTCCGCTACCCCTTCTGGGTTGGGTCAAACGCCCTGGCAACGGGCGATGCTGTGCCGACGCCTGTCCAAAACATCATCAACTTCATGAAAAAGAGTGCCCCAGAAGGCTTCATGCCATCCAATGGATTTTATGCCCTCAATGGCAATCCTGTGTGCGATTCAGGCAGCACAGCTACTTTCATCCTCTCTCCAGCACTCATCGCTCCCCTTGTCCTCCCCGCTAGCGCTATGAAAGATCAATATGCGACAACATTAACCAACTTACTCGACACCTACAATATTCTATTCGACATACCGTCCAAAGCTCCAACCCAATCAAACGCTTACTTCAACACCATTTTGTTTTTAATCAGCCAAGCATCGCTCGTTGGTAACGGCTCTTTCGATCTTGGCACGGCTATCCCCGCTCCACAACCATTACCTCCGCCGCCAAGTAGTTACCCGACACAAACAGGCATCACCCCTTGCCAACCGAACTGAAACCTACATTTGAACAACACCGCTATGGGTCCATAAAATAGCTTGCGGCTGCCAAAAGTGATTTGTAGGGACTCTTGAAACGACTGTTCAAACATCATCGTGTAAGGGCGGGTTTTACTCCCGCTCACAATAAAATCAAAAATTGTTGTTTTGGATGAACAACTTTATAATGCATCTATAAATGGAATGAGCGACAATAATTAGTGTCTAAACGAAATTTCTATAACCATATCGCTTATTGTCATTTCGGTTAGACAAATAATAAAAAAACCCATCCTCAAAAAGTCAATACTTTTTGCTTCACTGTTTTCAAACCTCCAATAAAAACTCCGCAGGAAATCCCAGTTTTGTCTTGCGTATAAACTGTTTTGCCAATAGATTAAATTTTCTCAAATCAGTTATTTGCTTCCCGACGCTTCGGGATTGGCAAAATTAAGTGAAAAAGTGATTATGGATCAGCTAAATAGTGAACAAAAAATGATAAATAATCTCATCAGCAAGCTAAAGTCTAACGGCTAAAAGCCAAGGGCCAAATAATTATGCATAGAGTTGTCGCGTTAATATTGGCGGGTGGGCGGGTAGACGAGCTGCATCCCTTTACCAAGTATCTCCCCAAATCAGCCGTCCCGTTTGGCGGGGTATATCGCATCATTGATTTTTCTCTCAGCAATCTCATGCATTCCCGGGTATCGGTTGTCGGTTTGCTATCACAATACCGCTCATCGCCGCTGATCAACCATATCCTGGACGGCAGCTCCTGGGATTTGTCGGGCAAAAAAAGATCCTTAACTTTATTGCCGCCATTTCTGGGAGCCAAAGAAAACGATTGGTACGATGGCACCGTGGACGCCGTGAACCAGAACCTGAATTTTATTCAAATGGCTGATCCTGAGATGGTGCTGATTTTATCCGGTGATCATATTTACAAAATGAACTACCAGGATATTATTGATTATCATGTCAAAAAGAATGCGGATTTAACCGTTGGATTTGTCCCTAGTGAACCCAGCCAGTCTTATCGTTTCGGCGTTGCAGATATCGATAATGAAGATGGCATTACTGGTGGCAAAGTATTGAAATATTATGAAAAACCCGCTGAAAAATTTTTTAATTGGGCCTCCATGACGGTTTTCGTTTTTAACACAAAATTTCTTTACAAATGCCTGGAAGAGTTTATCCCGGTAGACCGATCTCCCGAAACAATAGAATTTGGCCGAGATATTTTTCCAAAACTTGTGAACAATACCGGTAGATCTGATAAAATTTATGGCTATAAATTTAGAGGCTATTGGGCATATACACGTACACTTTCGGAATATTGGCACTCGAATATGGATGTTTTGTATAACCGATTCATAGATCTCGAGTTCTGGCAAGTTCGCACAAATTTAAAACACCGCGGAATTGATAGCCGGGTACCGGCAGTTTTTAAACAAGGTTCAACGGTAAAAAATAGTTTGGTTTGTAAGGGATGTGTTATACATGGAAAGGTTGAGAATTGTATTCTTTCCCCGGGGGTGGTTATCGGTAAAGGCTCTGAAATTTACAACTCAATTATCATGTTCGACAGTAAGATCGGTGATAACGTATTTTTAAACAATTCGATTATCGATGTAGATGTAACGATTTCATCAGGATTGGAATTTGGCAACCAGGCCAACCTGGAAGCAAATCCGAAGGAGTTAAAGGCCATATCAGAAGGCGAGAAAAGGGATTGAAGCCATAGAATGAGTCAAACGTTAGCAATGATCTTGGCGGGAGGGATCGGTAAGCGATTGAGTATATTGTCCCAGCTGCGGGCCAAGCCGGCTGTACCGTTTGGCGGTATATACCGGATTATCGATTTTACGCTCAGTAATGTGATGAATTCAGGTGTTAATGACGTGGCTGTTCTACCTCAATATCGCCCACTTTCTCTCGTTGAACATATTGGTATTGGTGTTCCCTGGGATTTTAACGGAAGAACGCGAAGCATCAGCATTTTATCGCCCAGCACCGGTAAAAAAGATTCGGACTGGTACCGTGGTACGGCGGACGCTTTACGGCAAAATTTAGATCATATTCAACACTCCGGATCAAAATATGTCCTGTTGCTTTCCGGCGACCATATTTACCAAATGGATTATGGCGAGATTATAAATTATCATAAAGATAAGAATGCAGATGTGACGGTTGCCATGATCGAAGTACCAATGGATGAAGCACATCAGTATGGTATCGGTACACTGGATTCGAATGGGAAGATCGATCAGTGGATTGAAAAACCGAAAGATCCCCCGAGTAATTTGGCTTCTATGGGCGTTTATGTTTTTTCAACAACTTTTTTAATTGAACAGTTACAAAAGCTTTCCGGTGATGATTTTGGCCATGATTTGATACCGGTTTTCATGGAAAGATACAACGCTTTTGGCTACGTATTTAAGGAGTATTGGCGCGATGTGGGAACCGTAAAAGCTTATTGGGAAACCAATATGGATATTCTACAAGATAGCTCCGGGTTGAATTTAAAAGAATGGGACGTTGCAACGAACTTTGACGAAGAAGGACGAGTTGGGGATCGTCCGCCGGCTTTTATTTCTTCAGAGGCTAAAATCAGCAATTCGATGCTTGCCCAGGGTTGTAAAATTATGGGTACGGTTGAAAATTCAATTATATCCCCCGGGGTCCTTGTCGGTTCAGCCACAGTGATTCGTAATTCCATTATTTTACATGATACTCACATTAAGAATGGTTCACTGTTAGATTATTGTATCATAGATAAAGATGTAGAAATTGGCAATAGATGTATTCTTGGGGATAGTGCTGCAAACCCGGATAACCTCTGCTTAATCGGGAAAGATGCCATCGTGCCGGATCATGTAAAGATTGGCAAATTCTGTAAAGTTTTCCCGCGCACCGATCTCAGCAAACAAGCTACACTTGAATACAAAGAATATCAAGAAATTGGAACTCCAATCTAGTTTTATCCGTATAGTCCGGAATCTTGATATCCGGACGACACTTTAAGCATTCAGCATCAGCCTCATTATAATTTTTTTAGCAATCCAAGTTTTCTGCTTGACTTTTAGAATTCTGTCGCCCATTTTTACATCTATAAATTTTATTACTGTATGATTTATTTTATTACTGTAATATGTGGAGGTAGTATGAAATTTCGAAGCTTTATCGCAGTTCTGGCAATATTGCTATTCATTCTTCCCTTTTCGCTGTGGGGCCAGGAAGACATGAAATTTAAATTTGACCCTGAAATCTTAACACTCAACGTTGGTGATACGACCGAAGTAGAGATAACAGTAGTTAACGAGCAAGGTGAAGTCCAGGAAATTTCATTTCTGCTTTTTGCCCGGGGTCGAAGATCCGTTCAAGTTACACCCAGAAGCAGTGATGAAAGCGGTCGACTCACTGCGAAAGTGATTGCCTTCAAACCCGGCGCCTTTTCCTTGTTTGCAAGAACTGTTGCTCCTCGAGACGAGCGAGTTCAGGGCCGTTTGAATATTGAAATACCCTATCCTCCTCTTGAAAAAATCACATTTGTTCATCCGGTAGAAAAATTATATACCAATACAACAGTCGCCTATAAGACCAAAGTATTTGATGAAGCAAAACTCGAGCGTGAAAATGTTGAAGTTACCATAACCAGCAGCAATCCGGAAATCGCATCGTTTGATGGATTTTTAAACCTGACAGCTCATAAGAAAGGCAAAGTTTCTTTAATTGCTAAAGTTGAAAATATTGAAGAAAAATTGAATATTCAGGTTATTCCGAATCCAGTGACCAACCTGGAATTAAAAGGAGATAAAAGGGAAGCACGAACAGGTGACGTCTTTCATTTCGAAGCAACCGCTTCAGATAAAAACGGCAACACCGTAGAAGATGCCCCGGTGCATTATTCAGTGATTGCTAAACCACTGGATAATCTTGCACCTGCAGCCACAGGCCAGGTTTCACAAGATGGCCGTTTTGTGGCAGAAACGCCCGGGTTGTATACGATTCTAGCTAAATCCGGCAACCATATCAGCCAACAAACTGTCAGCATTTCTCCACGTAATATGGCGCAAAAAGTAGAATTAGTAGGACACGGCCTGGTGACTGAGGTTTATACTTCTGACCTTTGGATCTGGGAAGGAGTTGACGGAAAAGACTATGCTGTGACGGGTACCTGGGGTTCAAATGGTGAAGCCTATTTTTGGGATGTGACCGATCCAGCCAATATGACGATTATTGACACAATTACCGTAGATGCCCGAACCGTTAACGACGTGAAAGTATCGGAAGATGGCCGGATTTGTGTAATCAGCCGGGAGGGTGCATCTAACCGTAAAAATGGATTGGTTATACTTGATGTTTCCAATCCTCATGATGTTAAAATTCTTTCAGAATATAGTGATGAACTAACCGGCGGAGTCCATAATATTTTCGTCTACAAAGATCACGTATATGCAGTCAATAACGGACGCAGATACGATGTAATCAGCATCAAAGACCCAAAGAATCCTCATCGCGTAAGTCGTTTTGAGTTAAATACACCGGGTCATTCCATTCACGATGTTTGGATCGAAGACGGGATCGCATACTCATCAAACTGGGGTGATGGTTTGCAATTGGTAGACGTTGGCAGCGGAACCGGCGGCACATTCCAAAAATATGTCGAGACCCCAATGCCTGAAATTAAGAGCCCATTTTATGCAGGTGGTTCGCCGGAAAACCCAGTACAGTTTGCCAGTTATGCCTATCCCTCTGGTCGGAATCACGCAGCTTTCCCATTTCATAGCAAATCTACCAATAAATTCTATGTTCTGGCTGGAGACGAAGCTTTCCCTTATGGATTAGGCCTCAGGGAAAGGAAGCCGACAAAAGCAGCCGGATGGATCCACTTTGTAGATTTTACAGATCCCGGCAACCCGGATGAAATTGCCCGCTACGAGGTGCCCGAAGCCGGTTCGCATAACTTATGGATCGAAGACGATATTCTTTATGCCGCTTTCTACAACGGCGGTTTACGGGTTGTGGATATTTCCGGTGAATTGATGGGTGACCTTTATCGCCAGGGTCGGGAAATTGCCTGGTATCTGCCCACGCATCCGGAAGGATTGATTCCAAACGCACCAATGGTTTGGGGTCCTCAACCTTATAAAGGTAATATCTTCTTTTCTGATTTGCACAGCGGTTTGTGGTGTGTCCGTTTGGTTCCAAGAAGTGATAGTGGAACGAACTGATTAGCGAGTTTTAATATAATTTTGATTGACAATTCGAAGAATTCTGAAAACAAAAAATAGTCATTCTGAGTGAAGCGAAGAATCTCTTGGTTTTCAATTCAATCATCAAGAGATTCTCCTCCGCCAACTGGCTGACCAGAATAACATATTAGATTTAAATTGCGGTTCTATGAACCTTAAAAATCGGAGGAAGCTATGGATTACGCTAGAAAAAGATTGTCATCTTACTGCACTGTTGGCATTACTTTTTTATTATTGGTCTCATCCTCATGGGCGCAAGACCCGGAAGAAGCCGACAGTACATTTCACTTCAAATTTAGTCCGGATTCATTATTTCTCAACATTGGTGATGAAGTAAATGTGACAATTCAATATCTGGATGAAGAAAATAACGTTCAGCCTATGTCTTTTTCTCTTTATGCCCGAGGTTCGAATAGGCAAGCCAGAAGAGCTTTAAAGATTACCCCGCGAAGAAGTGATCCGACCGGTAGTGTTACGGCTAAAGTAAGAGCTTATTTGCCCGGTTCCTTTACGTTAACGGCAAGAACCGTTGCACCGAGAAATGAAAGAATACAAGCTGGTATTCCAGTTACGGTTGCGTTCCCACCGCTAGATAGAATTACCTTTATCAATCCCGAAGAGAAGCTTTACACCGGCACAACCATTGCTTACCGCACGAAAGTATTTGATACTGCCAACTTGGAACGCAAAGAGGTGAAAGTTCAATTAACCAGTTCCAAGCCTGAAATTGCATCACTTAACACTTTTGGATTTCTAACAGCTCATAAATCCGGAACCGTTTCTTTGATTGCCAAAGGTGAAGGTTTGGAATCCAGGCTAGACATTCAGGTGAAATCCGACCCGGTAACTAGCCTTGAGTTAAGCAGTGATTTGTTGGAAGCCCGAACCGGCGATGTCATCCACTTTAATGCTGTAGCAAAAAATCAACGTGGAGAAACAGTTGCCGATGCAATGGTACATTATGCTTTTGTTGCAATACCTGTGGATAACCTGGCTCCTGCTGCTTCTGGCCAAATAGAGGATGATGGCCGTTTCGTGGCGGAAACACCGGGGTTGTACACAATCACGGCAAATTCCGGCTCTCACTTGAAATCGACAACCGTCCGAATCGTACCCCGCAATGTGAGACAAAAGATTGAAATTGTTGGCCATGGGCAGGTATTAAAGGTTAGAACATCTGACTTATGGGTCTGGGAAGGAGTTGACGGACGAGATTATGCCGTAACCGGAACGTGGAATGCGAACGGCGAAGCCTACTTCTGGGATGTTACCGATCCCTCGAAAATGACGATTATAGACACAATAACTGTAGATGCCCGAACCGTAAATGACGTTAAAGTATCCGAAGATGGCCGCATTGCCGTGATCAGCCGGGAAGGTGCCTCCAACAGGCGCAATGGCATTGTAATCCTGGATATCGAAAATCCACATGATGTAAAAATTCTATCGACCTACGATGATGAACTCACCGGTGGTGTCCACAATTTGTTTATCTATGCGAATCATGTGTACGCTGTCAATAATGGTCGTCGTTATGACATCATTAATATTGAAGACCCAACGAATCCGCACAGAGTTGGACGCTTTGAGCTGGATACCCCCGGCCATGGTGTCCATGATGTCTGGATCCAGGATGGAATCGCCTATTCTTCCAACTGGGCGGATGGCTTGCAGTTGGTAGACATCGGTACTGCTGCTACCGGCGGGCCGTTTAAAAAGTATGAAGAAGTCCCGATGCCGGAAATTACCAGCCCGTTTTTTGCAGGTGGTTCACCCTCGAATCCGGTCCAGTTTGCCAACTATGAATACCCCAGCGGCTGGAATCATGCGGCATTCCCTTTTTATAGTAAATCTACAAATAAATTTTACGTGCTCGCCGGCGATGAAGCCAGGCCGCGCGAAAACATCTACGGTACCGGCATGCGGGAACAAATTCCCCCAACAATGACCGGCTGGATTCACTTCGTTGATTTCACAGATCCCAAAAATTCGCATGAAGCCGCCAGGTACCAGGTGCCCTATGGCGGTTCCCACAATTACTGGGTAGAAGATGATGTCTTATATGCGGCATTTTACCAGGGCGGATTTCGTGTCGTGGATATCTCAGGTGAACTTTTAGGCGATCTCTATCGACAAGGTCGCGAGATTGCTTCCTTCATACCAACGCACGCGGAAGCTTTTATTCCTAATGCACCTATGGTTTGGGGGCCACAACCACACAAGGGAATTATTTATATAGCGGATATGAATAGCGGTCTTTGGGCCGTACGTCTTGTTCCAAAAAATGAAGGAGGAACTAATTAATGTTCCGAAGAATTTATTCAATCGTTTTTTACCCGGTTATTTTTGCGAGTTTAAGTTCATGTGCCTCATCCACCGTGTCCATCGTACCCGAATCATCAAATGTATATTATGTTTATGCAACTGCTGAATCCGAAGACGAAGTTTCTTTGATCCGGTTTGATGGAAAAACCACTACAGTTGTGAAAAACATTCCCGTTGGTGTTTGGCCTGTGGAGATCGAAGGCCCACACGGTATTACCGTTAGTCCGGATGGAAAGTATTGGTATCTTTCTATGGCCCATGGTTTTCCTTACGGACACGTTTATAAATTCGCCACGGGTACGGATGAAATGCTTGGCCGGGTTGAATTGGACTTGTTCCCCGCAACCTTGCAGATCTCAACAGCAACCGGCCTACTATATGTTGTAAATTTTAATCTTCATGGCGACCATGTTCCCAGCTCGGTATCCATCGTCGATCCGGAAACTCTCGAAGAAATCGATCGGATAGAAACCGGTGTGATGCCCCATGGCTCACGAATTTCACCGGATGGATTGCATCATTATTCAGTTGCCATGATGGATGACAAACTCTTCGAAATCGATGTGGTATCCTTCGAAATCAGTCGAACCCTCAACCTGAACAAAGACGGGATGGGAGGGATGCAATCGCATGCCGGAATGCAGCACGATATGAAATCAGGAATGAAACACAAACCGATATCCAAACCAACCTGGGTTTATCCCCATCCTAGCAAACCATTTGTTTACGTTGCCAACAATGGTTCGGCGGAAATCGCAGAAGTGGATTTAAACGAATGGAAAGTAACCCGTCGATTTCCAACCGATAAAGGACCCTACAACCTGGAAGTAACCCAGGACGGCAAAATACTTGTGGTCAGCTACAAATCTGTTGGCGCAACTGGAATTTGGGATTTGGAAAGCGGCAAAGAGTTGGCCAAGCTGCCAAACAGCCGCAAGGTTACCCATGGGGTTGCAATTTCCCCGGATAGCCGTTATGCATTTGTGTCTGCCGAAGGGAAAGGCGCCGAAGCCGGCGTTGTCGATGTTTTTGATTTAAAAACACTCAAACATGTTGGCACGGCAGAAATTGGCAAACAAGCAGGCGGTATCATCTTTTGGAAAATGGAATCCGCAAATTAGGATTTAACGTTTTTCAAAACACACCTTATGTCATTCAGGAAGAATCTATTTGAAAAACAGCAACTTATATAAATCAAAATAGATTCCTTCTGAATGACAGTTCGTCTAATATATTACCAAATATTTGTCATTTCGATCCCGCCACGCAGGCTGTCGCAGAATAGCCTTTGGCCTGATGAATCATCCTGGTTATCTCACTA
>CAYXGW010000074.1:0-29491 GCA_964464595.1 uncultured Deferribacteres bacterium | reverse complement strand
GAATGACTCATCGGGCTGAAGGCTATTCTGCGACAGCCTGCACGACGGGATGACAGTGATAAGGTTTATGAATCGGTCAGGTTAATTAATTAAGGCATAAATATTATCTCAGAAATTAAAACAAACAGTTTAGCTTATGCCGAAATCCCTTTTAGCTTTTTGGCAAGGTATTCCATGTGGCGAGTATCTGTTCCACAACAACCGCCTAAAATGGGAATTTGATATTTCTTATAGACTTTCAACATTAGACTACCAAATATTTCAGGCTCTTCTGATTCTAATTCCTCCAATCCATCTAACTCCTCGGGACTCTTCGCTGATGTATTTGCCTGGAAACCCACAATTCGCTCTATCGAATTTCCTTTCTGAAATCCGGCCACATCTAACGCAGACAATAAAACTTTGGGATGAACACAATTCACAAAATATCCAGTAGGGGGTACAGGTGTATTTGTATCAATTTTTTCTATGGCCTGGTCTAATGGAGTTCCATCCAGCAGCCTGCCATTTTTGCGAATGACAAAACTCAAAAAATATGGAATTTTTGCAGTTGCCATTGCCCGGGCTAACCCAAGCGCTTCAGATAAAGCCGGAAGAGTTGCTGCCATCAAAAAGTCTATTTGCGTTTTCAAAAGAGCTTGCATTTGAACTGCATGAAAGGATTCAGCTATACTGGCATTCATAGCTTGATCCGCTTTATAAGCATCCCCACGGGGGCCCATAACTCCGCCAATAAATATCGGATTGCGGTCATTTCGATAAGGTTTGCAAATTTCAAAAATAAAATTAACATTATCCTGGTTTATATTGAAATCTTTGAATTTTGAGCGTTTGATGCGTTCTTTATTTGCTCGCCAGGTATTGGTTAAGACAATCATAGGAAGTTCGTACTTTTGGCCGATTTCAATATATTCTCGATGGATTTGTGCTAGAATTTCAGATCCTTTATCATTATAAATATGAGCTGCGTGTGCCAATTCAGGATCAAATTTCACCAAATGATGCCTTCTAAGCCGCTCGTAAATGGAGCCTTCGGCAAGGATGATTTTAGCGTTTTGTAGATATCTTTCGAATTGCATTAGAATAGTCGAGTTACATTTTTAAATTTTATAGGTGGCTAATTAATAGAATCGATAAATTTTGTTTGAAGTTCTGAATAATTATTTGCAATCAATTCAAAATGCACATCCTTATGGAAAAGAATACAATCATTTTCAATGGCTACAGACGCAATAATTAAGTCAACTGTTGGAATTGTTAATCCTTTTCTTCTGAGAAGAAAAGCAATATCATAAGCTTTATTCCAAAGCTGTGAAGTTATTGAAAGGTTTTCCAGGCTTTCGAATCTTCTTAACAATGTATCTTTTTCTTTTGGTGTTTTACACCCTTGCACGAGTTCCAGAATAATTATCGGACATGTAACCGCCATGTCTGTTGTGATGGTATTTTTTAAGAACTGTTTCAACTGTAAATCACCATCCTTTTTGAAACTGGCTATCCAAACCGACGTATCAACCAAAATATTCTTAGCTTTCACTTCGGATTCTTTCAAGTTCTTCCAGAGTGAGGGCAAAGTCTTCGTAATTTCCTATCATATTGGCTAATTCTTTTCGACGCTTTGATTGTAAAAATTCTTGCAGTGCTATATTAATTGCCTTTTTTTTCGATGGCGCTTTAGTTTCTTTCAAAACTTCCTCAAGTAGTTCAGCATCAATATCAATGGTTGTCCTCATAAAAAACTCCATATTAATTATGCACCAATATAGCAATATATGCATCAAATATCAATAGATTATTATGTCAATATAATATTCTATTTGTATAATTAGATCGTTGTGAAATATAATGAAATGATTTTCTTAACAGTATAATGACAACTATTCTGACTAATTATTAATTTTAATATAACCTTACGAGTCACTAAATCAAAACATCATATCAAAATATGTTTGAATACGGACTTGATTGAAACAAATTTATTTAACATATTTAACATCGAATCGTTGAAAATCAAATTTTGATAACTTAGAATTGGAGCAAGTAGAATATGGGAAAAGTAGTTTCAATTAATATTGCAGAGAAGGACGGAGCTGAAATTAAATCTGTTCCGGAAGTGAAAGCACATGCAAAACAGGGGCTTGAGGGTGATCGCTACTATTTAAAGCAAGGTACATTTTCCAAAAAAGATAAGCCGGATCGGCAAATTACCTTTATCGAATTAGAAGCGATTGAAGCTCTCGAAAGGGATTACCAGGTTGCGCTTAATGCGAAAGAGGCAAGAAGAAATATCGTAACAAAGGGCGTTGCACTGAACCATTTGGTCGGCAAGGAATTTCGCGTTGGTGAAGTGGTTTGTAAAGGGATTAAACTTTGCGAGCCCTGTGGCTATTTGCAAGGTCTGGTTAAACTGAAGGTAAAAGATGGTTTGATTCACAGGGGTGGTTTGCGAGCCCAGATTCTTGAATCGGGAATGATTCGCGAGAATGATGAAATACAAATATTGGTTTAAAATTTACTTAGGATAGATTAAAAGTTGAACTCAACAGTCCAAAGAAGTTTCTTATTTGTCATTTTGGGATTCCTTATTTTTCCAAAAATTTTGATATCGCAAGATCTGAAAAAACAAGCTTTAATGGAACCTTTATTTATAAAGCAAATTGTGTTGTGCAAGGGTGTGCGACATCGCGAGCCGGTGAATATCGTTGAAATGTACACTTCGGATGATAAACGTGCATATTGTTATATTCGTGTTTTTAATACACGAAAACAGACTATCGTAACATTTCGGTGGTTTTACAAAAATGAGCATTATCATTCGATGAAAGCAAAAGTTGGGATTTCTAAATCCTGGCGAACGTATTCATCCGTTCGAATAAAACCGGGACTGTGGCGCGTCGAGGTGTTGGATGAAAATGAGAAACTGCTGGAGGGAATCGGGTTTATGGTTCATGAAGAGGAAACACCCAAAGACACTAATTTTTTTGATTATTAACAATAGAGGTCTTATGAAAAGGTTAATCTATTTTGCTTTACTGATTTTTTTTACTGCAATTATATTTGCTATTAATATAAATGCACAACCTACTATATATTTGGTTCGACATGCTGAAAAAATTCCTAAATGGGCTGGACGGCAGCTTGATGCTTATCATCCGCTTAGTGCAGAAGGCGTTGCAACTGCATCGATAGTATCCAATTATTTTAAATCCAAAAAAATCCATGGTATTTACAGCAGTAAAACCACACGGACGTTGCACACCGCTTTTCCTTTATCGGAAAGCAAAAAAATTGCAATCCTGACAAAAAAGGCCTGCATGGATACATCTGCAATCGATGGATTTTTAAAAAAACTAAACAAAGAATTCGGAGCCGAGCAATCTGTCGTCTTGTTCTCTCATTCGAATATCATCCCGTATTTATTAATTAAATCAGGTTTACAGGGTGAATGTTATAAGGATGCCGGGATAGTCACGTCTGATCAAACCACATGGCTTTTGATACAAGAATACGATCATATTTGGAAAATCGAACCAGGGGATCCAAATAAAAGAAAATGCAGCGATTTCCAAAGAATCAAATTTAAATAATTTACTAAACTGTAAAAACCTACTTTCAAAAACACTATTAAAAATTATGATTCAGAATTGATGAAGAAAGTCGGTTTTAAAACCTTATGGATCTAAAAATTCTATTCTTGGATAACCATTTGCTTGTGATCAATAAACCAGCCGGTATTTTGTCCCAGGCTGACATTACGGGTGATGAAGATGTTCTCTCAAAAGGAAAATCCTATATAAAAGATAAATTTAACAAACCTGGCAAAGTGTACCTAGGCCTGGTCCATCGCCTGGATCGTCCTGTTTCCGGAGTGATGGTTTTAGCCCGGACATCCAAAGCAGCGAGTCGTATTTCAAACCAATTTCGTGAGAATTCTATAAAAAAGTACTACCTGGCCATCGTTGAAGGAAAATGTAAAGGTGAAGGCGTGTGTCGGGATTATTTACTGAAGGAAAATCAAACCACCAAAATTGTAAAGAAAGAAAAACAAAATTCGAAATATGCTGAGCTTAAATGGATCGGAATTACAGACCAGGACAAAAACTCATTATTAGATGTTGAGCCAAAAACCGGCAGGCCGCATCAGATCCGCGTACAATTAGCTCACATTGGGTTTCCGATATTAGGTGATTTACGCTATGGTGCACAAAGATCCTTTGACGGCAGAAACCTGGCATTGCATTGTTACGCGCTTGAGATCGAACACCCGGTTCGAAAAGAGCCAATGAAATGGATGGCAAAACCGCCAACCAGCTGGCGGAAATATTTTGCAAATGATTGCCGGATAATTATTAACCGAGGCTGAGAAAGTTGCTAATTGCCTCATTGAAGTTGATCATAGTTCATTGATCATTGTAAGCAGGGTTATCTATGAAAAAAATAATAAAGTTACTCGCAATACTTATCGTGCTGGTTATAGTGTATCTGCTTATTTGGCCTGTGCCAATCGATCCTGTTGCCTGGACACCTCCTGAAGCGCCAGTGCTGGAAGGGCAGTATGCCGCTAATGATTATTTGAAAGATGTTGAGAGAATAGGTGTGGGCAGTGGTATCGGCCCGGAGGATGTGGCTATTGATGATAAAGGTAGAATCTATGGTGGCTATGAAGATGGCCGCATCATTCGTTTCCAAAATGATGGGTCCAGTCCTGAAGTATTTGCGGACACGCAAGGCCGACCATTAGGCTTGCATTTCGATGCAATTGGAAATCTAATCGTAGCTGATTCTCAAAAAGGTTTATTGTCAATTTCTCAAGAAGGGGTAATAACAGTTCTCACCACGCAAGCAGATGGCCTCCCATTTGGTTTTACGGATGATGTTGATATTGCAGCAGACGGCGTGATCTACTTTAGCGATGCATCGCATAAATTTGGCCAGCGCAATTATAAAGCAGATTTGCTCGAGCATCGACCCAATGGCAGGCTGCTTTCTTTTGACCCAAAAACGAAAGTTACCAAAGTAATCCTGGACAGTTTGTACTTTGCCAACGGAGTTGCAATAAGTCCCGATCAAAGCTTTGTTCTGGTAAACGAAACTAAGTAAATATCGAATAACCAGGTATTGGTTAAGCGGCTCTGATCAAGGCAAATCTGATATTTTTATTGAAAACCTACCAGGTTTCCCAGATGGAATTTCATCCGACGAAAATGAAAACGTTCTGGCTGGCTTTTGCTTCTCCCAGAAAGCCGGAACTTGATGCATTAATGCCAAAGCCGTTCATTCGCAAAATCATCATGAGACTGCCTGATTTCCTTCAACCGTCTCCGGTATATCACAGTTTCGTTTTAGGGCTAAACTTGCACGGAGATGTAATTCACAATTTGCAAGATGGTTCGCCAGATTGTTATCGTGTTACTACCAGCGTACAAGAGAATGATGGAATGTTGTACATAGGCAGCCTGGAAGAGAATTCAATCGCCAGAATTGCAGTACCGGGAAATTAATCGAAGAGAACTTTATTCGTCGCGAAAACGAAAGGACAATCTAACTTTTGTTCTGAATGCGGTAACTTTACCGTTTTCAATTTTCATATCCTGGTCAACCACTTCCGCGACCCTCAAATCTTCAAGGGTCTTACCGGCTCTTTCAACTGCAGTTTTTGCCGCATCTTCCCAGGATACAGTACTTGTTCCAACCAGTTCAATGATTTTATAAACACTGTCAGCCATAAAACCTCCTTAATTTTGTTAATGATGAATTTTATTTAGTACGCCTAAACCTGTCAGAAACAGGTTTCGAGAAATGAAATTAAGATTTCCAAACACTTTTAGTAAAATAGCCATTTTAATATATCAATTAAAATCGGTCATTTACACACTCATGTGGCCGCCGCGACTTTTTCTTGAGACGCTTTTTTATTACAATAAATTGCCCAAAGAATCGCAAACAAAATCGAGAAAACACTTATAATTTGGGCCATACTCATCCATCCAAACAAAACTTCGGGAGTGGTTCGGAAGAACTCGGAAATAAATCGAATAATACCATAACAAAAGAATAAACCGCTCACCATGAAACCGGGAATCGTTATTTTTTTGCGTAGATTCCACAATATTAGAAATGCAGTAATTGACATTAAGGCATCATAAATTGGTGTAGGATGAACGGCAACTTCGGTTGGCACTAATCCATTTGGGAAACTCATAGCCCACGGTACATCAGTGGCGAAACCATAATCGCCATCACCAGCCAAAAGACAGCCGATCCTTCCTATCCCATGTCCCAATAAAACAATCGGAGCGATAATATCCGCCATTTTCATAGTCGGAGCGGGTAATCGGTAGATCATCCAAACGATGCCCAAAATGCCGCCAATGAATCCGCCGTACCAGGTAAGTCCGCTACCGCTAAGCAGCATGCTAAGTGGATCCCGAAGGAATTCGCTAAAATATTCCAGAATAAAATACAGGCGGGCTCCAACAATTCCACTGAGCGCCCCTACAAAAACAATGTTTACCGCCCATTCAGTTTTAAACCCGGATTTCTTAAATTCTCTCTGGATAAAATAAACACAACTCAAAAAGGCGATTACCATCATTAAACCAAAACTGCCAACCCGAAAAGGGCCAATCTCAAACAAAATTGGAATCATTTCTTGTATTTTCTAAGTAATTTTTATATTTTCTGTACTTGGACTTCATTCAAGAAACAGACATATTCCGGATGCTGTTTTCTAAGATGTTTAGAGACAAAATTGATTTTATTCAAAATTAAGCAACCAGTTTCCAGTAATGTAAAGTTAGTTTATTTTAATATGTTAATGTAGAAAGGTAATTGTGAAATTCAACTCTTCCTTAAAACTCAGATGAATATTCTTCATAAGTATTGGTTTAGGTCAATTTTTAAGGATTGGGATGAACTTTATCAGGTTCATTGCCGTTTAAATCAAAATCCTAATCAACCCATTACGATTTAATACAACTCCGTTTACAATTAAATTTTCGATTATCCTGATGCAAAATTTAGCGTTTAATTTTCTTGACTCTTTGATCTAATAGGGTATATTAATGTTCTTTAATCAAATTGTGATGATGAAATATTGATGGATTTAAAATAAAAAGAAGGAATTCCTCATGAACGAAAATCCAGGTATTTTTGATAACATTCTAAATTGGACCACTCAACTTAATAATGTTATGTGGGGTCCGGCTATGATAGCCTTATTATTAGGTGCTGGTATTTATTTGACTATTAGAACAAAGGGGCTGCAGTTTACTTATTTTTGGCTTTCCCTAAAGCTGGTTTTTTCAAAAGAATCAAGATCCGAAAAAGGGCAGGGTGATATTTCACCGTTTGCTGCTTTAATGACAGCTTTAGCAGCTACGGTGGGAAATGGGAATATCGCCGGTGTTGCAACTGCAATTGCTATCGGTGGTCCGGGCGCTCCTGTTTATATGTGGATCGCTGGTATATTCGGTATGGCTACAAAATATGCCGAGGGATTTTTAGGCGTGCGTTACCGTGAAATAGCGCCCAATGGGACCATGGCTGGAGGACCCATGTACTATGTAAAAAACGGTTTAAAAAATAAAAAACTTGGAAAATTTCTGGGAGCGGCATTTGCTGTCTGCGGCACCATAGCTTGTTTGATAGGAACCGGCAACATGGCGCAATCAAATTCAATGGCGGTTTCATTGGCGGGTACTGTTAATAAAATTGTACATGGTGCAGAAACTGCTCAACAAGCGCCGGCTTTTTACTATTACATTATCGGAGTCGTGATTGCAATCCTGGTAGGCATGGTCATCATTGGTGGAATTAAGAAAATTGGGCGTGTTTCCGAAAAATTAGTCCCCGCAATGATTTTCTTCTACATTTTTTTCGCATTATGGGTCATCCTGCCGAACATCGCTCTAATACCGGAAGCTTATGTTCTTATTTTTAAATCAGCTTTTGGACTTCAACCCTTAGTTGGCGCTACTGTTGGCTTAGCCATACAAAATGGCGTTAGCCGGGGATTGTTGTCGAATGAAGCAGGACTGGGTTCTGCGGCAATTGCCCAGGGCGCTTCCACTTCTGAAGAACCCACCAAAAACGGCCTTATCGCCATGACCGGTGTTTTTATAGATACCATTTTGGTTAACACTATGACTACATTAACAATCGTATTAACCGGGGCATATCAGTACACTCAGGCCTGGCGGGGTGTGATGGAAGATAACTTAAATAGCATTCTGGTAACCCAACATGCTTTTGACAGTGCAATCCCGTGGGGTATGGGCGGTACTGTTATTGCAATATCTTCATTTGTTTTTGGATATACAACCTTGATCGGCTGGTCGTATTATGGTGAGAAATGTATCGAATATTTGGGCGGCAATAAGGTCATTATGCCCTTCCGCTATACATTTATCGTATTCTTATTTGTGGGTGCAATCTTGAGCCCTATCGCTGGCACAAGTTCTAATTATTTAAATATTGTATGGAACCTGGGAAATATTGGCAATGCGCTAATGGCAGCGCCCAATTTAATTGGCCTAATATTTTTAACAGGCATGGTAGCAAAAGTAACAAGAGACAAGTTGGCTAAACCCGTTATTTAGAAATCCGGAATGTATAATTTTCAAGATATTTATTTGAGGTTCGGATGAGAAAGATAGCTTTTTTCGCTATTATATTAAACGTCATGGTTATGGGAAGTCTTTATTCCCAGGAAGCGGAACATCATGATGTATCTTTGCTTGATGTTAGCTTTTACACTGCTCCAACTGACCACGAGCCTTATCCTCTTGCAGCTCCAAAGAACATCAAAAATATCATTCTCATGATCGGCGATGGAATGGGATTGGCACAAATAAATGCTGCCCGAATTCGGGCTGTAGGGGCCGATGGTTTCTTACATATTGACCGAATGCCGGTAACCGGCTTTCTTCGAACACATGCGGCAGATGCATTGATTACCGATTCAGCATCCAGCGCTACAGCGTATGCTGCGGGCATAAAAACCAATAATGGCATGATCTCGGTTACTCCGGATAGTCAAAGGATTTATACAGTGCTTGAAGGAGCTCGGGATAAAAACAAATCTACAGGTTTAATTGCGACTTCTACTATAACGCATGCGACGCCTGCATGTTTTGCAGCCCATGTGCCTTCCCGGCAAGAAGAAAGAGAAATAGCCAAGCATATGGTAGATGCTAAAGTAAACGTAATCTTGGGCGGTGGTAAAGGTCATTTCATTCCTAATCCGGCAGATTCTTTGGATCGTCACCCCAACCTGATCGAGAAAGCAAAAAATATGGGCTATTCTTTCATCGACACTCGGGAAGGACTGTTGTTTGCCACTTCGGACCATTTACTGGGACTTTTTCAAATTGGACCATTGACCACGAATGCTCCGGAACCCTCAATTGCCGAAATGACCCAGAAAGCCATAGAAATCCTCAGCAAGGATCGGGATGGATTTTTTCTAATGATTGAAGGAAGTCAGATTGATTGGGGCAGCCACAGCAATGAACCACTATATGCACTCCGGCAAATGTTGCTTTTCGACCAGGCAATCAAAGTTGTAATGGACTTTGCCCTTGCTGACAGCAATACCCTTGTCATTATTACGGCTGATCACGAAACAGGCGGTTTAACTATTAATGGTGGACTTGTAGATGGTTCAAAATTAAAAGTGGATTGGACCACTCGCGGGCACACCGGTATAAATATACCCATCTTTGCATTTGGTCCAAATGCAGAGCGATTTATGGGACTTCATGACAACACTTTTGTTGGGCTAACCATTGCAGAGTTATTTAATATTACTCCTTTTCCTCGCATCATAAATGCCGCAAATGAGCATTAATGAGTACCACCTTGTTTTCAGTAATGCTGTATGTTTGCTTTAATCATATTAAACACTCTCCTCCCACCGAAAAGTAAATACCAATATTTTTTGGAACAAGCAGATTTAATTCTCTGCGCAGATGGTGGAGGAAATCGTGCGCTAGAAGCAGGTATCGAACCCGATTTTATTATTGGCGATCTCGATTCTGTTACCATGCAAACCAAGGAGCAACTGCCAAAGGAACGATTTATTCATAAACCCAGTCAATTTGACACAGACCTGGAGAAGACGCTTCAATTTGCCTTAGGCAAACAAGTAACTACAATTACAGTGATTGGATTAATGGGTGATCGATTAGATCATCAAATTTGCAATTTGAATATTCTTGAAAAGTTTAGCGATCGATTAAGCATTACAACCATTGATGATTTTGGCTCGGGATTTTTTGTAAATGATACATTTAGTTTTTCCGGGGAAATTGGACAACAAGTCAGTATCTTCGCGTTTCGAAAAGCGGAAGGAATTATAGTGAGAGGTTTAAAATATCCCTTAGAAAATGGTACTATGGAATGGGCCGTAAATGATGGCCTTAGTAATGAAATTGTGAGTAATCCTGTCGAAATAAAAGTTCAAAAAGGAACTTTATTTGTCTACAATGTATGGCCTGGCTAAAAAAAAGTAAATCCTAAATAAATCATATTTGTTCTAGTGTAAACTAGACCGGCAGGTTTATCTAAGTTAAAAGGAGATCCTTTCTGTTTGAACGATTAACCTTGAAAATTAAATATCTGGTTCAAACTCATAGAGTTGAAAAGTGAATGTAAACTTTTATTAATGTCAACAATCGTCAATTTTCTATTTTGCATTCTTAATTCATTGTGGAAATAAATTAATTTGCCAATCCCCAAACTTGACATGGCAGGTACAAAACCCAAATCTATCAGCACATTTTTTTTCGTTGCTGTAAGAACATCATCAAAAGTTTCTCTCAGGATTTCCACATTACTTTGCTTAACAGAACCGATAATTTTGATTCGAACTTCCGAATCCACTTCTTTCACTGATATATCCATTTCTTTCACCTAAAATTTTCTTCACATTTTTTAAATTAATATAGCATAAATAAGTTTAATTAAAATATAAAAATTCAATGGGCAGATTTTTTTAAATCATTTTGAAAATATAAATCGGAATGCTTGAAGACCGAATTGAATCAGCCGTTTTTGGATATGGCATTCTTTATTGTTATTATTTACTTGATAATTCAGTAACACTTATGCAATTTATGTTCGTCTATCAGTAAATTATATTCAAAGGATTGGATGGAATTTTATGAATAAATCCAAAATCTCATTTGTTTTATGTTTGTCTGTTTTAATATTTTTCCCCAGCTGTGAGTCTTCTAAAAAATCCATATGGTTGAAAGGCAACCTTCATACTCACTCTTTGTGGAGTGATGGTGACGATTTTCCTGAAATGATAATCGATTGGTACAAAACCAACGGCTATCATTTTCTTGCCTTGTCGGATCATAATGTTCTGCCGGCGGAAGAAAGATGGATTGAGATTCATAAAGAAAGTAATCGCTACCTGGTTTACCGGGAGTATCTTGAGAAGTTCGGTGATGACTGGGTTGAAATGAAGGATCGGGATAGTCTACTTCTGGTTCGACTAAAAACGCTAAGTGAGTATGACAGCCTATTTGAGAAGTCCGGCCAGTTCCTGATTATTCCAAGTGAGGAAATTACGGATCGTTTTGAGAGAAAGCCAATACATGTGAATGCGACTAATTTAGCTGAATTTATTCCTCCGCAGGGAGGCAATAGTGTGATGGAAGTCATGCAAAATAATGTTAATGCAGTGTTACGGCAGCGAGAGCGTACCGGCCAGTTGATGTTCCCACATCTCAATCACCCTAATTTTGGCTGGGCGGTTAAATTAGAAGATATCATTGCTCTTAAAGGCGAACGATTTTTTGAAGTGTATAACGGCCATCCTGCAGTACATAATGAAGGAGATGAGTTTCATCCCAGTACAGCGCGAATGTGGGACATCGTTCTGACGGAAAATCTTGAACGAGGCGGCAAGCCGTTATACGGCATCGCTGTTGATGACGCCCATAATTATCGGGATCTTGATAGCAATCATAGCAATCCGGGCCGGGGATGGGTAATGGTTCAAACCGATCAACTCACTCCGGAAGCAATTATTATTGCCATGGAATCTGGCGAGTTTTATTCCACATCCGGTGTGGTATTACAGGATATCCAGCATAAAGACAATACGATTTACATAAGTATTCAAACCGAAGAAGGAGTGACTTATTCGACTCAATTTATTGGGACAAAGAAAGGTTACATGCCGTCCATTGCAGCAACTTTGGGAACTGAAACAGCCAGCGTAACCAGATACTATAGCGCCGAAATCGGTGAAGTATTTTTAGAAGTGCAGGGGATTTCGCCAAGTTATACATGTTCAGGTGATGAAATTTATGTTCGAGCTAAAGTTATCTCATCAAAATTAAAAGAGAATCCTTATAAAGAAGGCGAAACGGAAGCAGCTTGGATTCAACCGTTTGTCATGCAAAAATGACAATAATTCATAAGAAGATTTAGAAACCAAACATCATTCAAGGAGGAACCTGAAAAGAATAGCTTACTATTAACCCATTCATTAGTGTAATATCGCCGAAAAAATGCATTCGGGGGTGACATTTTAGGGAAGAGATATTTAAATCTATCAGTTTTGGATTTACAATCGCCACAAATAGGATGCCTTAGCAAAAAACCCTCGCTTGGTTTCCAGATAACGGTTGCTTTCCAAATATTCTCCTTGCTCAAATTTAAGTTTCTCGTAAAATGATCCATAGCCGAAATGCATAACGGTTCCTGGAATGTAAGTAAAGGAAGCAAGGAAATCCGTTAGCAATGTTTTCCGGAATGAATTATATTCAACAATTCCGCGAAAGAAAAGGTATTGATTCATCTGGTAAGTAAGCTTATTCCTCAGAATCGTAATGTCAAAGATTTGTTCTGAATTGGAATCCTGGAACAAGTCTGTAAAAGTTAAGCGTACATTTGCATTGATTTTATCGGAAGGCTGGAATATTATAGTGACTCCAGCATTACTCCCTTTTGCTTGAAAAGGATCCTCTATGTAACGAATCGCTTTGCCATTGTTGTATGATAAGCTCATATATAATTGCTTGTTAAACTGGTTGCTCCCCGAAATACTCCATCGATTGGTGTCAAATTTCTTTCCCAAGAATATTTCCGTAGAATAGACATAACTAGATGAAATCCTTGCATTGCCATTAAATATTAAGCTTAAAGAAGCTGAATTATAGGTTTCCCATAAATTACTTAACTTGTCTTTAGTCTGGGAGCTAAAAATACTCGGGTCGACTCTACGAATTATTTTGGATTCCGGGAAGAATTTGGGTCTAAACGAAGCCCTGAATTTGGCTATGCCCGTGCGGGTGATGAAACCGGTTTCAGTTTGAAAACGATCTCCAATATCATGATAACCAAATGCAAGATTTAACTTCCTGGTTTGATAATCATAATTAACACCGAGCGCGTGCCCATCTTCATTATTTAGAGATTCGGAATCCTTATGATTGGAATATAATAAATGGTACCCTATTACACTTGACTGGTTGATCCTTTGCAATCCATCTGCGCCAAATACCCGGTTATGGCCATTATCTACTTCCCTTCCTGTATATACGCCACCAATATAACTGTCACTGATTAATGTCCTTTTGTAGCGCATTACTGCGAAATGCGCATATTCGCCATCCGGATCATCGCCGGGCAATTCATCTAATGCATAAATGGAAGCAATGGTATTCTTTTTTCCGATTTTCCCGGACAATTTAGTACCGGTAATCGGATTTACAATCGTTCGGGTATGCACTATGGAAATCAGAGGATCTCCATGGCTACTGCCGGAAAAATTGAAATTATCACGACCTTCCAAAAAGAAGGGCCTCTTTTCAGAAAAAAACAGGGCAAATCGTTGGTTAAAGTCTACCTGACCGGCATCGGCTTCTACTTGACTAAAGTCGGGATTGTAGGTGCCGTCTAAAATTAAATCGGATGTAAGTCCAAGTTTTCCAGTTAAACTGAAATCTTCATTAGATCCCAGGGAGGATAAACTACCCTGGTCAATTTCACTTCTTTGGCCGTAGGTTACCGCAGGAAGAACCTCAAATAACGTATAATGTTTAATGTTCTTAATCATCGGTTGCATTTGGGTGAGAAAAAATAATCCTTTGTCAGGGCTAAGGGGAGGGTAAGTGCCCTGTTCGGATCTTCGGCTTAATTTACGTTCAAAAATGACGCCCATCTCAACGATTTCTTTATTGGAAAATCGAACACTTTTAAAGGGTATTTGCACCTCAAGAGTGTAGCCTTCGTCATCAATTTGGCCTTTGCTATACCAAACCAGGTCGATACCTGGATCTTCTATACCACCCGCGTAGCGAGTATCACCCTGGATACCAAAAGGGTTAATGTAAAAACCATATAACCCTTGTTGATCGTTAAAAGAATCTAAATTGATACAAATCCAATCATCAGCCCGAATGTTATCACGTCGTGTTACTGAAGATTTGATTTTATCGGGTTGGCTGTCATAACACCGAAAAGCAAAATACATATTTTCCTGATCATAGGCCATATATGCAATGGTTTTCTCAGCCATATCGTGGCTAAAATCAGGACTAAAAGTCTTAAAACCTGTAATTGAAGGTGCGTTTTGCCATACAAGATCATTTAAAATTCCATCAATGACTGGGGGTCGGTTGGTTCTGAGTGGTTTTAGTGGTTCTTCCGCATAGATAACAGGACCGAAGAGTAAGATAGATATGAATATACGAACTGTAGTTGCAGTAATTTTGTTCAATTGATCCTCCAAAAATAGTAAGTGTTTAAGAATACTCTGTAAAAGAGTAACAAACTCCCAAAATCGACTTTCTATAAATTTGTAAATAATTAATTATAAAAATTGTTACAAACTGGAAAATAACAAAGAAACCGTTATAAACTAGGGCAATTTGTCTTCATTCAAGCTTTATTAGTGATGGTTAAATATAAGATGAGATATTTTTATTTAATTTAAATATATAAAATTGAAATAGGCCAGACCACTCTTCAACTCGAATCATGGTGGCATTCCCTTTTTTATCGAATATGAGCTTTCTATAATACAACATTATTAATTAAGTTGAATATTCCCATATTTTTCAAATTGATCTTAGTACCCTGAGCGGAGTCGAAGATTTATTCTTATAAATTTTTGAAGTGACTTCACTTTTACATTCTGCTAATTTTGGCAACAAATCAAATTTACCACTAATTAGAGCTTTTTTCTTTTTCCTTGACTAACTTTGTTTCTCAAATATCAAAGCATCATAATAATTAGGAAATTCTGAAACAAAACTTCTTTGATGGGAAGTTTTCTCATTGTATAATTAAGCCTTTGCCTGATTTGTGTTTCTAAATTCTTTTTTCAAAATTATGAGTAGATCCAATATAATATGAGTTTGTCTGAACATATTAATATGTAAACATAGCCTTTTATTTAGATCTTTGTTTTAGATAACTATCCCACCTTTCGACTCCGCTCAGGGTGGTTTTTTGTTTTTTATTGAATATGTGTTCTATATCAATCAGTTCCTTAAATTTAAATGAATTCCACGTAAGCGAATTCATAGTTCTTATCTATACCTTGGCATAAAAATAAACTCCCTGAGCGGAGTCGAAGGGTGCAGAGTAAAAGTTACATTTAAAAACAATCAATATCTCCAACTGGTCAAATCGGCGCCTGTTGGCGCTGACTTTTCGATCCGTTCCACGATCTTGGGGATGAACATTTGATGATAGCGCAACCGGGAAATCGCGTTAGGTTTATCATGGTCGCCATTCCAACAATGTTCTGCCCTGTCGCCATAGTCAACGACTCCATCGTAAACAGGATCTTTGGTATTTTTGAGGATTCCTTCCACGAGGTAAACCGCATTGTTCAAATAGTAATTATCCATATCACCGCAATAAATATGGATTTTCCCGGCTAATTTTGCACCGATTCTTCTCCAATCCCGCTGGAGAATATGACCGATATCATAATTTTCTCGCCAATACTCGGCTACAGAAGAATCGATTTCACCGGTCATTTTATCCCAGATTGGTTTGGGATAACCATCTTCACCCATAGGACTATACACCGCCTGCCAGATATCTCATTGATCTCCTGACCGGCTGTTTGTACCTAAAACTAACTCGCGATGATTCATTTCTTCCAAAGTAGCGCTAATTTCTCCCAAATAATTTCGTCGACCCGGCCTGGGTGTACGCTTGAAAGGACTGTCAACATAATAGGCGTTCTTGTCATTATAGATATTCACGATTGTATATGCACGAAAATCAATGGGATCCGGACACGCGGCCCAGCAGCCATTGTATTCATCCGGATAAAAGACTTGAACAGCGAGCGCTTCCCATCCGCCCGTCGAACCACCATACAAAAATCTCGACCAACCTTCACCAATTCCGCGAAATTCTTTTTCAATAAATGCAATCAATTCATAAGTAATCGCATCACCATAAGGACCAAGGTTGGCTGAATTCACTGCGTAGGAATCATCATAATAAGGATTGGCATGTTGGATTTTAACCAAAATAACCCTGGGAAAATCAGGTCCGGTCCAGTCCTTGTAAAATCTATGTGAATAATCCTGAACAATATTATTATAGCCTTCAAGGTTAAAACGTGCACTATAGGTTGGTTTTAGGTTGGAATCAGGAGGTTCGACACGAAATCCGCTAAAAGAGTATGGAAAATGGCCATGATTTATCACCAGCGGATACTTTGATTCGGGATGATCATCAAAACCTTCCGGAAGCAGCACAACTGCTCCAAGATTCATAGGCCGGCCCCAGAATGCCGTTAACAGCTTACTCTTTATTTTAATATGTTTGATATATTTTGTATCTTTGGGTTCCGGAATAAGCGGGATCATTTGATCCATTCTAATCATAATTGTTTCGTGTTTACTCGGATCAATTTTTATTTTTTCGGGAGTACTATAAAGATTTCCCGGTGCCCGGTTCCAATGTTGTCCTTCACCACGATCCATTGGCAGTTTTACCACATGACCATCGGCCAGGTGAAAAGTCTCATATTTATGAAGCAACGCTTGTACAAAATATTCACCGGCGGGAATTTTGGAGATACTTTGAAGTGGATAACCCAATACACTTGCATCCATGAATGCCTGTTCACCCGGTTTTAAATCATCTATATTGATTCCAAAAATGAGCTGGGTATTAGCGCCATCATTGATCTGGAATCTTGGCTCATTGTTGTTTCTTGTTGAAATCATCAGCAAAATACGGCCGTCAAGTGCTTGGCTGCTGATTTCTGTGGAAAACGATATGCCGAATTGAAGACCCTTCTGTTCATCGGCGTGGATAATACATGGTATGCTTAACATTAACAAAATAAATAATTTAAGTGATTTCATTGATTTCTCCATTTAATATTTTTCAATGTTTATTTTGGGAGACAATAGAATATAACTATTATTTTTGTTTGATCAATACACAAAGATAGTGTTTAGAGATATTAAAACTATTGTTGTTGAGCAGTAAACATGGATTAATTTTGGGATAAAAAACAACCCCTGAATCCTCTAGGGTATATTATATAGTTTACCCATTGAAAAAATATAATTCATGTCTTATTTTTATAGTTTTCGAAATTCCGCCTGGAGATGTTCACATTAAATATGGTTACATTAAGGGCGATGAATATTATGTAATCAAGATCGCATCGGGATTTTCTGAGAATCTAATACTAGACCTGCCTTCCGGCAATGGTTTGATGCTGGTGTTTAAACAAGCAATCAGAGAACTCGCTTGTATTCTTCAAGATGAAGGTTTTCTCACTAATATTTGGACTGTAATTGCAGGTAAAATTGTGGCCAAATATTTAGAGCCAAAATCAGTTCATCGTATCGGTATCCTATAGTGCGGGAATTCAAGGTCGGATGCAGCTTGAGTATATAAACCCGGCATTCGATTGCAAAGAAGTGATTGTTTGGGGTAGACACCAGGATAGATTGGATCAATATAAGATTGAAATGTAACCATTTGGGTTTTCAATTCAAACGACTCAAGCAATAGAAGAGGTAACCTCAACCTGTAATTTTATCGTTACAACAACACCGGCTCAAGCGCCTCTATATGAATCCTTGATGAAAAATATCTGGTGTGTTAATTATCAATTCTTTTATACCCTATAATTAAATAAACATAATTCAAAAAACATCTTTGGATTATATCCAATACTATGTATATTTATATGTTAAATAATATCTAATCACAGAAGTAGTTTGTTTATTGGATGATCAAATAAGGACATTTTTTGTGTTTTTTATGTACTTAATAGTACAATTTTAAGATAATTGTAATTGATTTCAAGTTGATAACTCACTAATACCATTAAATTTAGGTCACTTCAAAAAATTTGGTACATGTTTTGCGATAAAATCATATTTTGCAGCCTTAAAATAATTGTATCCATTGTAAGGAGCGCCCATGGATAAAACTCATCCAATAAATCTCGCTTACTCAACCAGAGAAAAGTCAAATCTAAATCAAAAATCAAAACTCCATTCATCTTTCTCATCCTGGGGATCAACCCAGGCGCAATATCTATTAATGCGAACAGGGTTTGGTGCCTCACGCGAAGAAATTTTACAAGCATTAGTCTTAAGTAAAGCAGATATGATCAACATTCTTTTTGAAGACAAACCCCTACCTGATCCTCCAGGTGATTGGGTTACAGAGCCGTACATATTACGTGGTCTTTCTCTGGAAGAAAAACAAAAAAAACAACGGCAGAATGGTGTAAATATTAGTAATTTAAATACATGGTGGATTGATCAGATGATTTCACATGGAATTACAGAATCGGGACGTAAAAATCTGTCCTTTTTACGTGAAAAAATGACCCTTTTTTGGCATGGTCATTTTGTTGTAGAAAGGACAACTGTCAAAGTAGCTCAATATCTTTACATTTATAATGATACGCTTCGTCGAAACGCGTTGGGAAATTTTCGTACTTTTGTAAAAGAGATGTGCAAAGATCCGGCGATGTTGATTTACTTAAATGGATTAGAGAATGATACGCGACATCCCAATGAAAATTTTGCTCGAGAACTTTTGGAATTATTCACAATGGGGATTGACAATTACACTGAACTGGACGTTAAAGAAGCTTCACGAGCTTTTACCGGATGGCAGATCAATCAAGAGATCCTAAAAACCTACTACCTGCCGAACAGACATGATGATGGCACAAAAACCTTTCTTGGGCAGACCGGCAATTTTGATGGTGACGATATCGTGGATATTATTTTTGAACAAGATGTTACTGCAATATTTATTTGTCGAAAATTATATAAATTTCTTGTCAGTCCAGATGTGGTGGATGAAAGAGTCGAGACGCTTGCTGATATTTTTCGAACCCATGATTACGAAATCAAACCGGTTCTGCGAGCGATTTTCGAAAGCGACTATTTTTACGATGAAGAAAATGTTGGAGCAATTATAAAGAGTCCAGCGCAATTCGTATTCAGCCTGGTAAGGCATTTCTCCGCTTTGGAAGCAAATCGAACTTATATCTACAATTCATTACATGTTTTGGGACAGGCTTTATTTCTTCCTCCAAACGTAGCAGGATGGCCTGGTCAAAGAAATTGGATTAGCCCAATTACTTTACCAACAAGGGGTGAATTTGGCGAGACCGCTCTAAACGGTGGTCGAATAGATAGACCAAATGCCAACAGTCGAAACAATCTCGTTGGGGTCGATGTGATGACATTTGCAAGGTCTTTTAGCGAAGAAAGGCCCAGACAGCTTCTCGATCTGTGGATTGAACATTTACTCCCTATAAGAACTGATGATACAGCCAGAGATCTGTTGTTAGATATACTTTTGGATGGCGCTACTGAAGAAGATTGGTCGTTGAATTATGAAGGAGTCGAAACCCGGGTGAGTCGTTGCTTGGTTCAAATTCTAAGATTACCGGAATACCAGTTATTATAAGAATTTAGAATTTAGAAAATTAGATCAGTTTAATAAGGAGATCAAATGCGACGTCGTGAATTTATTCAATGTATGTTTCCAGTTGCCGGGTTTCCGATCATTTACCCGATGTGGAGTGTTGCCAATACTTTAAATGGGCCTATAGGATTACGGAAATTCCTTGATTTTCCAGATGACGGCAGGGTGTTGGTTTTGGTACAATGCGCCGGCGGAAATGATGGCTTAAATACAATTGTGCCCTATAATCAAGATACATATTATGAATATCGACCTCAATTGGCGGTTAAAAAAAGCGAAGTTATTGATATTAATGGAGAAATTGGTTTTCATCCATCATTAGCAAATTTGCGACCCATGTATGACAACGGAAAACTTGCAATTGTACAGGGTGTGGGATACCCGAATCCAAATCGCTCTCATTTTAAATCAACTGACATTTGGTTGACTGCTTCGGATTCTAACGACCTTAAAGATACCGGTTGGTTAGGGCGCTATTTTGATTTGGTTTGTCCACCGGATCAAGAAGGAAATACAACCTGCGGTAGTTATGGCCCGCCAGCTATTCAAATTGGCCTAACTTCTTCACTGGCTTTGCTTGGCAGAAATCCAAAGGGAATTTCACTAAACGATCCACTGGCCTTTTATAATCTTGTTACACGTCAAGGAGAACATGGTGGAGATCCGACCCCGGAAATTAGAACCACAGCTCAGAAGGAATTGGAATTTTTACGAGAAACATCAGCTTCTGCTTTTGCATACGCCGGTGAAATCCTTGCAGCCTTTGAACAAGCGAATAATTCGGTAACCTATCCTGATGAATCTCTCGCTGCCCAGCTTGCGATTGTTGCCAAACTAATTGCGGGAGGGTTGTCGACACGGGTTTATATTGTTTCAATTAAAGGGTTCGATACTCACGCCAACCAGCTGCGTATGCATAGTACCTTACTTCAGTTTGTAGCGAATGCAATTTCCACATTCCAGAAGGATTTGGAAAACCTGGGTATTGCAGACCGTGTTGCAGGGATGTGTTTTTCAGAATTTGGGCGCCGGCCGAGAGAAAATTCCAGCGCCGGAACCGACCATGGCACCGCAGCGCCAATGTTTATTTTTGGCAATTCGGTTCAAGGTGGAGTTTTTGGCTCACATCCGAACCTGGATAACCTTGTTAACGGAGATTTGCAACATAATTATGATTTCAGGCAAATTTATTCGACTTTGTTGGAAACATGGCTAAGAACCGATGCCAATGCAGTATTGGGCGCTTCATTTGAGATTTTGCCAATTATTTCTGGTACTACAAGAGCCTCAGATCGTACTTCTCCGCCGCATGAATACTACCTTAAGCAAAACTATCCGAATCCGTTTAATCTAACGACCACAATCGAGTATGGTCTTCAGAATACATCTGACATTGAATTAGTTATTTTCAATTCGTTCGGTAGAAAGGTAGCGACTTTGGATCGAGGAAGAAAAAATGCCGGGATTTATAAGGTGATATGGAATGCCACAAATCATGCCAGTGGTACATATTTCGTTCGAATGCGTGCTGAAAGATTTGAATTAACCAAACAAATGCAATTAGTTAAGTAGAAATTTTGAGGTGGATTGTTGATTAATTGCAGAAAACTTTCTTTTTACTAGATGGTGAAGATTTTCAAATTGCAAAATATCAAATAACAAATAGATTCAAAATTTTAATTAATACTAACAAGCCAGTTGCCAAATTATTCCACAATTTATATCAAAAAGTTTAAGTAATATGCGTTTTGAAATTCCTTCCCTTTTACAAAGAAGGGTTAGGAGGGGTTACAAAATGTCGAGGATATTCAAATGTAAAAACATTGAATGAAAATCCATTCTCATTATTCTGCTTAAACATCCTTAAGCCTCAAAAATCGATTCGGATACCTTCCCAAATTTCAAGTTGAATATACTTGTAAAATTTCTTATCCTTTAGCGATTTTAATCCATTAATTTTGAAACAATTATGTGAATTAAACTTAAAAGTATGCACAAGTAGAGCTATAATAGTGTATCTGTAAGATTAATTGAACTGTTAACCGAAAAGTTTCCCAAAGATTTCATCAAATTCTGCCGATTTAAGAGAAATAATTTTTATAGGTTTTAATGAGATACCCATACGAATCATATCAATTAGGTTTAAGCGGGCGAATGACGTCGGCTGTTAAATGGCTTTTAATTTCCAATGGTTGTGTGTTTTTACTGCAACAGCTTCCTTTCATAGGATTAAATGCCATTTTCGGATTAAGACCGACACAGGTTATCGACAATTTTATGATCTGGCAATTCGGCACCTATCTGTTTCTACATGGTGGACCAATTCACATATTTTTTAACATGTTTATCTTGTGGATGTTCGGCAGTGAAGTGGAAAGAACCCTTGGAACGCGGGAATTCTTAAAATATTACTTCATAACCGGGATCGGAGCCGGGATTATAGCTTTTCTTTTCAATATTGGAAGTGATGTCTCTATAATCGGCGCGTCCGGTGCAATCTATGGCGTTTTGCTGGCCTTCGCCATACTGTTTCCCGAACGTGTAATCACGTTCTTGCTCTTTTTTATTCTACCTGTTTCCATAAAAGCCAAACATTTAGTAATAATCATTACGTTATTTTCGGTTTATTCCGCACTCACCAATCTTTTCGGCACCAGTGATGGGATTGCCCATTTTGCTCATTTAGGAGGTTTGGTAATCGGCTATTTCTACTTTAAAGCGGATTGGCGAATTGAATCGACCATGAAAAGGTTCTTTAAAAAGGGTAAACCAACCCCTGGTTCGAATATGAAGGTTTATCGAAGCGAACAGAGCCCATCCTCCGAAAAGCAAGTGGATGAGATATTAGATAAAATCAATGAAATCGGTTATGATAAACTAACGCAGGCCGAAAAGAATATTTTGAAACGAGCAAGCGATAACCTCTCTAAAAAATCTGACTCTGAATAAAATAGGTTTCATATCCTGGATACTAAGAATCTACATTATCCCACAACAATGTTTTTCCTGGGGATCATTCTCTTCGCTTCAATTCTGTTAAGAACAAGTGAATTATCAGCGCAGGAAAAAATTCAGTTAACCGTTTATGGTTCTGAGCAAAGGGATATTGACGTTCCTGCAATAAAGAAATATGGCCTGGATTTTATTGAGGTTAACGCATTTTCCAAATTAGTGAAAGCGAGGACTTACTACAATGATTTAGCAAAGAAGATCGTAATATACCTTGGAAATCATAAGATCAAAGTAACTGCTCTTAATCCATATGTAATGATCGATGATAAGATTTACCAAATGCCAATCAGTACCGAGTTTGACCAGGATGGTATCTGGGTACCTGTTAAGTATTTTTTTAATCTAATTAAAGATATCTCACCAGTACCTATTTCCTACCAAAAGGATAATTCAATCATTTCAATGGTTAAGGAAGGTACTAATGTCTATTTGATTACTACTGAGGAAAAAATCAATGGATATTTGATACGGATCGCAACATTTAAGTATTTCCAATCTTCAGAGCTTGCAGTTCGATTGATCGAAGATTGGCTTTACCTTGATGTTGTCGGGGGTGTTGTAGATACTACCGGGCTACAAGTACTAGGATCGAATAAGTTGCTACGAAAGATGATCCCAGTGCAATTTCCGGAATCTGCCCAATTATCGTTTAATTTACGAAAAAAGATTAAAATAGATGATGTTTCCATTTCGAGTTCCGAGAAAGAAATACTTCTGTCAATTCGGACATCCGAAGAATTACCGGAAGATATCATAGTTGATTTGGCATCGGAAAGACAAAAATGGCTAATCGATAAAATTATTATCGATCCGGGCCATGGTGGAAAAGACCCGGGAACCGTTGGCCCCGGGAAATTGTACGAGAAAAATATTGTTCTGGATATTGCAAAAAGACTAAGAAAACTTCTGGTGGACAAACTCGATGTTAAGGTGTTACTAACACGTGACAAAGACGAGTTTGTTGATCTCCGCTTAAGATCTTCCTTTGCAAATAACAATGAAGGTAAGCTGTTTATTAGTATTCATGTCAATTCTTTTCCACACCGAAGAGCGTATGGAGTGGAAACTTATGTTCTCGGAACTGCTAGAACAAAGGAAGATAAATTATTGGCCGAAAAAGAGAACTCAGTGATTAAGTATGGAGATTCCTGGGCACCATATTCGGACCTTAGCAATGAAAATTCAATTTTAGTGGCTATGGCAAGAAATTCGTTTGAAGTTGAAAGTCAAAATATAGCCGCAAGGGTTCAAAGTTTTGTAAAAAAAGATTTGGGAACGAAAAATCGAGGAGTAAAACAAGGACCTTTTCAAGTATTGGTTGGTACATTAATGCCAAAAATTTATGTAGAGGTTGGGTATATTACTAATACTCGCGATAGAAGTAATTTGAGAAAAAAGAGCTATCGACAAAAAATTGCTGAGACCATTTTTAAAGGAATCAAGGAGTTTAAGCAGAATTCAGAAAGCCAAATATATGGATCAATGGATCAATCGTTAAATCGTTGATTGTACTTTATCTATGCCAGGATAAGCTACAATTAATACTCCACACTTCCATATAAACTCATCCTAAATAGTAAAAAACCAAGCCTTCCTTAATAACTAAATATTGCTTGATTAGTCATCACAAAACCTATATATTTACGCTTTGTAATTTTTAACAATTTGTTAACAATCAACCAGTTATAAAACCATATAAAGAAGTTGAAACAATCTGGATGAGTAAAAAATTTGCCCTGTGGAAGTCGTGAAGGACAATATGGAGAATTTGAATGCAGCGTAAAAATTTTGTCAAGACTATTATTATTTTTGTATTATTGATTTGGTCAGTAGTGAATTTGTACCCCACCTATAAGATGCAAACGCTGACTACGGAAGAAATTGAGCAGTTAAAGCTGGAAGGGAAGTATAACGATCTGGAAACAAGAGCCATCAAAAGAGGGCTGGACTTACAGGGAGGCATTTACCTGGTTCTTGAGGTTGATTTTGCAAAGCTTACTGAAAATTTAGCTGTAAGGAAAGACGAGCAATTCGAACAAATACTCCAGATTTGCAGGGAGGAGATTCGTAAGGATCTGACACTTGATTTTTTCCAGGTTCTTGAAGATCAATTTGCCACTCTAAATATATCACTTAACCGGTATTTTGGTACCCGCCTGGATGATGATACTAAAATAATTGCAGATTTAAATATAGAAGCCGACGATGCAATTGATCGATCTTTACAGATTTTGCGCAACCGCATTGACCAGTTTGGTGTTTCTGAGCCAAATTTTCAGAAGCGGGGAGACCGGAGAATTATTGTTGAGCTTCCTGGAATCCAAGAAATTGAACGAGCGAAGGAATTGATCGGTAAAACCGCCCAACTTGAATTTACGATCTTGCTTGACAGCGACATAGCAACTAATGTATTAATTGAAATTGATAATACGATTAAAAAGAATAGATCCGATTCCACTTTTACAACTTCTAGTATTTCAACACCGGACTCAACCAATCTGGCATCTACTGACCCGGATTCAGCAAGTAGCAAAGTGATTCGGGCGGAAGATTTATTCGGAACAGCCAATATTCAAACCGATTCGGCAATTGCTGCCAACGATACCAGCGCTTTAAATGTAAATGAAGAATTCTTTGGCGAAAATCCCTTTTTAGCATTGCTCCGGGATTTGCGTGGCCAGGGTGGTGAGGTTGCTGTACCCGAAGCAAATCGCTTTGCTGTAGAAAAAATCTTATCACAACCGGATGTTCAGAGAATAATCCCAACTGATGCAAAATTTCTCTGGTCCGATAAGCCGATTAAATACCAGGAAGATAGTTTTTGGCAACTGTTTTTAGTGAAGAAAGAACCGGGTCTTACCGGAAAATACCTCACGGATGCCAATGTACAAATTGGCGGAGGGAATAGTTTCCAGAATGCCGGGCAGGCTGTAGTTCAATTCGAATTGGATTCAGAAGGTGCACGTATTTTTTCCAGGCTGACTGGTGCAAATATCGATAAAAGAATGGCTATTGTTTTAGATAATAATGTTTATTCAGCGCCATTCATACGAGGGAAAATACGGGGGAGCGGTATTATTGAAGGCATTGATGAGATGAAAGAAGCGCAAGAAATTGCCATCGTATTACGTGCAGGAGCTCTTCCTGCTCCCGTGCAAATTATAGAAGAGCGAACAGTAACCGCTTCTTTGGGTGAAGATTCAATTCGAAAAGGCACTACATCGACTATCGTAGGATTCGTTTTAGTTGTCATATTTATGATGGTCTATTACAAATTAAGTGGCGTTGTAGCAAATATAGCATTGTTAATGAATCTAATTGTGATTTTTGCGATTCTTGCCTATTTCCATGCCACATTAACCCTGCCCGGTGTCGCGGGAATCATCCTGACGATTGGTATGGCTGTTGATGCGAATGTGCTCATTTTCGAAAGAGTGCGTGAAGAACTAAGATCCGGAAAAACGGTGCGTGCAGCGATTGATTCCGGTTATACCAAAGCCAAAACGGCAATTTGGGATGCAAATGTTACTACCTTGATTTCAGCGGCAGTGCTTTACCAGTTTGGATCAGGACCCATCAAGGGGTTTGCCCTTACACTTTCAATCGGAATAGTAACCAGTTTATTTACTGCTCTAGTCGTAACACGGGTTATATTCGATTTTCTTACTTCAAAATTTAGTTTTAAAACGTTAAGCATTTAAACAAAGGAGTTTGAGACCTAAATGCAGCTTTTTGCTAATACGAACCTGAATTTCATCGGAAACCGAAAAATCGGTTATGTCATTTCTTCTGCTCTAATCATACTCGGACTGGGTAGTTTACTTTTTCGCGGCGGCCCCAATTATGGTGTTGATTTTATTGGTGGTATTTCAATTCGTGTTCAATTTATACAAGCTGTAGACGTAGATGCTGTTAGGACTTCAATCTCTGAGCTTGGATATGGAAATGCGGAAATAAAAAAATCGTCCATTCAAAATTCAAATGGCGAAACTGTTGAAGAGTTTATTATTCGGGTCCTAAGCTCTGTCGAAGGGAATTCAGGCGAAGAGATAATGTCCCATCTAAAGCAGCAATTTGGTGAAGAAAACGTAAATAGAAGAAGCATTGATACAGTAGGACCTAAAATTGGCGGCGAATTACGTCAAGCAGCAATTTATTCAATTTTGTTTGCCATATTTGGCATCTTGGGTTATGTAAGAATACGGTTCAAGGGATTAAGATTTGCTGTTGGAGCAATTATCCCATTGTTTCATGATGTATTCATTACACTTGGCGTATTTGTATTACTGGATTATGAAATATCACTTCCGGTTGTTGCTGCATTCCTCACTATCGTGGGGTACTCCTTAAATGATACGATCGTGGTTTTTGATCGCATTCGCGAGAACCTGATTGTGTTGAGGCGAGAAGTTTATGTGAATATTATCAATCGCAGCATTAACGAGACTTTAAGCAGGACCATTGTAACTTCTCTTACAACATTTATGGTTGTATTGGTCCTTTTCCTATATGGTGGTGATGTAATTCATAGTTTTGCATTCGCTTTGTTGATAGGGATTATTATTGGAACCTATTCATCCATATTTGTTGCAAGCCCAATTCTAGTTGAATGGGAAGAACGAAAATCAAAACGCAGTGGCACACCAGCTACTAGAAATAAGCGTTAATTATTCGGAGAGTGGTATGAATATCACTAAAGATTTTGATGGTCAAGCGGTAATCATTAAAATTGGTGGAAATATTCTTTCAGGGGTAGATGCAAACCAGGTTCATCAAATGATTCATGAAGAACTCGAATCAGGTCACGATAAATTTATATTGGATATGTCCGGTGTATCTTTGATTAACAGCTCAGGGGTAGGGATTTTAATTGGGTCTCTTACTGCTGCTCGCAGTCAAGGTGGGGATTTACACCTTGCAGCACCATCTGAAAAAGTGTCCGATGTACTCCGTATGATGAAATTAGATCAAGTTTTCCAAATGTTTGATTCCATCGAATCGGCCAAACAAAGCTTCTTCTAGTAATATTTTAAAAAGAATCCATGTCTATTAATATTGTTGTTGGCGGCCAATGGGGGGATGAAGGCAAAGGAAAAATTGTGGACTTACTCAGCGCCAATTGTGATGTTGTTGCAAGATATCAAGGTGGCGCAAACGCAGGACACACTGTAATAGTGAATGACGAAGAGTTCATATTACACCTTCTTCCATCGGGTATTCTGCATCCAAATGTTACTTGCTATATTGGCAACGGAGTTGTTGTCGATCCCGCTAACCTTCTTCATGAGATTGAGTTTGTTGAATCCAAAAATATTTCAGTCAAAGACCGCCTTTTTGTCAGCGGGTATGCACATGTGATTTTCCCATATCATATGGTTTTAGATCAAAATAAAGAAAGTGATCCAAGCCGTTTTATCGGGACTACAGGCAGAGGTATAGGACCTGCATACACCGATAAAGTAGATCGGATCGGGATTCGTATGTTGGATCTTTTGCATCCCCATACTTTGCGTCATAAAATCTCTTTGAATTTGCAAGCCAAGACCGAGCATTTGGCAGAAGATTCTCAAAGACTGGAATCCATTTTTGAGGAGTTCATTCAGTACGGAAGGCAATTAAAAGAATATATTGCTGATACATCTGTCTTACTTCATCAAGATATTTTAAATAATCGTGCAATACTTATGGAGGGTGCACAAGGAACATTGTTGGATGTTGACTTTGGAACGTACCCTTATGTTACTTCTTCCAATCCAATTGCCGGCAGTGCTTGTGTAGGTATTGGAATCGGCCCAACACAAATAGACAAAGTGACCGGCGTTATGAAAGCCTATTCCACCAGGGTTGGTGAGGGGCCTTTTCCGACTGAATTTGATGATCAGTTTAGTGATCGCATTAGGAAATTAGGGCAAGAATTTGGCGCGACCACAGGGCGACCCCGGCGGTGTGGTTGGTTTGATGGAGTTCTTGCCAGGTTTTCCGCCAGAATAAATGGATTAAGTGAATTGGCGATAACCAAACTGGATGTACTCGATTCGCTGGAGTCTTTAAAAATCTGTACTTCTTATCATTTGAATGGGAAAGAAATCGACGGATATTTTACTGATCTGACTGTCATGCAAGAATGCGAGCCGGTATACGAAACTTTTCCCGGATGGCAACAAGATACATCAGCAATTCGAAATTATAATGATCTCCCCCAAAATGCGAAAAACTATATTCAGAAGATTTCCGAATTTTCAGACGTACCTGTAAAAATGATATCTGTGGGGAGTGAACGAAGCCAAACAATTTTAATGAATGGGAAATGGTGATTCGTTGACGGCTGAATGATTATTGTAATATTAATTTGATCAGGTGACAAAAAGTTTTTTTCAAGCTTGAAATGCAGGATTTTTGAATATATATTCATACTTCATTTTTTTGGAATACATTTGGTTGGGCCTGTAGCTCAGTTGGTAGAGCAGCGGCCTTTTAAGCCGTTTGTCGCAGGTTCGATTCCTGCCAGGCTCAC